>CAMPHR010000040.1 GCA_946886075.1 uncultured Novosphingobium sp.
CCACAGCGCGATCCCGCCCGCCCCCGCGATGCGCGCCGCCCGGACCTGGTTCCAGGCGCTGGCGGCGTCGAGCATCCAGACATGGTGGACCGCGCCATCCTCCGCATAGTCGAACGTCGCATTGCCGCTTCTTGCGTCGAAGCGGATCGGCGCCCCTGAGTCATGCGCAGTCAGCCAGGCGTCTTCAATCGACAGGATCGAGGCCGGGCCGCCATCCTGCTTCCAGTCATAGGCATAGTTGCCGATCGCCACGATCGCCTTCGATGCTGGAACATCGTGCAGCGCGGCCCGCAAGCGAGCGACGAACCATGGTTGCGCGGCTATCGGGCCCGGCTGATCACCGATGAAATGCTGGTCATAATCCATCAGGAACAGGCGGTCGGCGACGCGGGCATAGGCGCGCAGGTTCCATCGTGCATCGTCTACGGGAACGGTCAGCATGACCTGTTGATGCTGACCGTGCAGCAGCTGTCCTGCTTCCCTTAGAAACGACAGATAATCGCCGTGCGCGCTGGGCGGCAGCGCTTCGAGATCGAATATGACCCCTGATGCCTTGAGCGTCTTCAGCGATTGAGCGAGGCGCAGAAGTAATGCCTTCCGCGCCTCGCGGTCGTGCAGCAACGCAGACGTCCCGGCACCATCCCAATCGCCATCGTTGGCATTCTGCACGACAGGCACAATATGCGGGCGACGAGCCGAGGTGCGGATGATCGACGCGAAGGCGGGATCGTTCGTGAGGCGCAGGTCATGGCGCGGGCCAGTAACCGACAGCAGGGTCGGGGCAACCCAATCGATCTGGCTGATATGCTGCCGCAGGGACGCGCGACTGGCGTCATCCCATGGCACATAAAAGGCGACGCTGACCGGCCGGGCAGCGGCGCCTTTGCCCCGGTGCGGGAGCCATTCTGACAGGCGATGGCGAACCGTGGCCTGGAAATGGTTCAGACGCTGGCCGATGCCTTCAGGACGACGGCGCTCCATTTGCAAAGGAACAGCGGGCGGTACGGGCACATTGATGATGGTGTAGGCAAATGCCATCCCGGCGGCCAGAATGACCAGGATCAGGCAAAAAAGGGCAGGCAGGGTTAACCGGCGCCTGCGGCCAGTGGCATCATAGAAAACTGGCCTTTGCATTGTCAGCATCCAACTGGAGAGGCGGCGCAACAGGGGTGAGCGCCGCCTCTCACTTACGTGGCATCATGTGAGCCGATGCATCGATTAGAGGGTTGGACCTGACCGGAGCATTGTCGGCAGATTACAACTTTGTCACCCGGGACTCTTGAGCCGATTTCCGGTGTTCGGGTGAAAGCTTTCGTTCCGCGAATGGCCGGTGCCAGATATCTCAGGTCGAAAAGCCGCAGTTGCGCACGAGGCGATCAGATCAGTGGCTGTGTGCCTCGGAGGGGCCGCATTAGATCAAGCTATATGTGGATTTTTCCAGAGCAGTTTCGTGTCCGCACTCCGGCATCGCATTCCACTCTGGATCGTAGTTTGTGTGTCCCGTCCCGGTTTCGGATAGAACCGTGGACGGGGCATCACAGAGTCAGAAGTTGACGGTAGCCGAGAGGCATCCGCTGCAAGTCCACTTTGCTACTGCGTTGACCACACGGCAAATTGTGCTGGCGGTAGGAAGCTGTCCTATCGCTGCGCGCAAACGGCCTTGCGATCGGCTGCCCAGGAAATTGCGGATTCCAGCATCTGAACGGTCTGGGGCTGCGTGTAAGATTCCGCACGATGTCCCAGGGCGGAATAGAAGGCACGACCGCGCCCGACGCATTTTGACCAGCCGATAGGATGATCGGCACCCATCCTCAAATCTTGCTTGGCCATTCCGACTGGCTTGTAAGTCGATTCATCGATTGTCAGGACGACATTCGCACCGGTCTTGCGCGGGCTTTCGCGGAAAGAATACCATTCATCCTTCATGCGCCATTCGCTCGGAAGCCCTGCGGCTATGGGATGTCGAGCGTCGGCGACGACCAAGCGCGCCTCCTGGAACTGCGGCGCTGTGGGATGGCCGGTGAAATAAGCACCAATCAACTCATCCGCATACCACTTCCAGAAATATGTGCTGTCACCGCCCGAGCCATGGAGCGCAACGAAGCCGCCGCCCCCTTTTACATATTGCTCAAGCGCGCGCCGCTGGGAGAGGGTGAGCACGTCGCCACTGACATTGCTCCAGACAATTGCGTCGAATTTGCGCAAGGTCGCCGGATTGATCGAACCGCCCTTGTCCGTGAAGGCAACTGACCAGCCCTTGCTGTCGGCCAACGCCTGCATGGCGCTGCGCACGGCTGGAATAGCCTCCTTGTGGTAAAATCCATTGACCTTGTCGAAGACCAGGATGTTGACCTTGCCTTTGCCGACAGGCAGCGCGGGGCGCTCATTGTCGTAGCGGGCGCAGCGGGCAACTTTGTCAGCGGCGGTAACAGGCACCTGGCGTAGGCGACGGTCCATTTCCGCCACTTGCTCCGGGGTGAAACGGAGCAGGCTTGCAGCAGCGGTCAGATCCATGATCGCGGCGAAGGTGGGCGCGCGCGTCCCCATGAAGTCGGCGGGCAATTTGGATAGGCGGCCGGGGACCACTTGCTCCACCGCCGCCTTCGCCCGGTCGCTGAGCAGGATATCGATCATCGGCGTCGCGGCCGAAAACGGCATGTTCCGCAAAGGGCAATCCGTCACCGCCTTGGGGGACTGAGCCGCTGCCTGCGAAGCCATGATCGCAAGCGCCGAAGCCAATAATGTCGAGATCATTTTCATCGGTAATCATCCTGGATTGAGGCGGAGGTCAGATCTTGCCTTCCTTGAGGAACTGCGCCGCATGGTGGGCCGCGCGCGCAGACAGAGCCATGTAGGTGAGCGAAGGGTTCTGGCAGCCGCTCGACGCCATGGCCGACCCGTCGGTGATGAACAGGTTGGGGACATCATGTGCCTGATTATAGCGGTTCAACACGGATTTCTTAGGATCCTTGCCCATGCACGCGGTACCCATTTCGTGGATGCCGAGACCGGGAGTTCCGGGCTCATCCATCTTCGCTACGACAGAGCCCCCAGCCGCCTCTATCATCGCGCGGCCATCCGCCTGGATCTGCGCGGCCATCTTCCGCTCATTCTCCCGCAGCTCACAGTCGATGTGGACAATGGGAATCCCCCATTTGTCGGTCCGCGTGGAATGCAGCGTCACCCGGTTGTCCGCGTGGGGTAGCATTTCACCAAAGCCCGAGATGTACATGACCCAGGCCCCCGGCCGACGCGTGCGTGCTTTCAGCTTTTCGCCGATACCCGGTGTGGTCAGCGCCATCGAACGCCAACCCATGCGCGAGATACCACCTTGATAGCCATAGCCCCGGATGAAGCCGTCGCCGCTCTCCGTCACGTTACGAAAGCGCGGGATGTAGATGCCAGTGGGGCGGCGGCCATGGTAGGTCGTGGACGGTCCGCGCGGCATCAGCCCCGCTGTGGTCAGGCCATAGAGATGGTCCATGAGGTTCCGCCCGACCATGTCGGACGAATTTGCCAGACCGCGCGGATTGGCTTCGCTTTTCGAATTGAGCAGGATCTGGGCCGTAGCGATGGCGGAAGCGCAGCCGAACACCATGCGGCCTTCGTAGGTGCGGCCTTCGCGCGTGTTGCTGTCGATAACCCGCACTCCGGTGACCCGCCCGGTTTTCGGATCATGGATGATGCTGTGCACGATGGCATCGGTCACGATTGTCAGATTGCCGGTCTTCTCCGCCGCAGGCAGCGAAGAACTGAGGCTCGAATGATAGGCGCCATAGCTGCATCCTCGTTCGCAGATCGAGCGATTCTGGCAACTTGTGCGGCCCAGTTCCTCATGATGTGGCTGTGCCTGCGAAAGATTAGCCACCCGGCCTGATATTACTTTACGGCCAGGAAACTTGCCTTCCACAGCCTTCTTGAACATCAGTTCGGCGTCATTGAGGGCGAACTCCGGCAGGAACTGGCCATCGGGAAGCTGCGCAAGCCCTTCTTTCGATCCAGCAACGCCAATGAACTTCTCAATATGATCGTACCAGGGTGCGAGATCGGCATAGCGGATCGGCCAGTCGGAACCGTGACCATCCCTCGCGTTAGCCTCGAAATCCATCTCGCTCAGCCGGTAGGACTGGCGGCCCCACATGATGGACCGACCGCCCAGATGATAGCCACGGATCCACGCGAAGGGTTTCCCTTCAGGTGTGCTGTAGGGATGTTCGCTGTCCTTTACCCAATAGTCTTTGGTCGCCGCGCTCATCGCGTAGCATTTTCCCTGAACCGGATAGTCGCGCGCCAGTTCCTCCTCCGGCACCAGATTGGCATTGGGCAGGTCCCATGGCTGCATCCAGTCGGTATAGGACGCGCCATGCTCAAGCTTGCGGCCGCGCTCCAGGACGAGGGTTTTCAGCCCGCGCTCGCACAATTCCTTGGCTGCGATCCCGCCGCTCATGCCCGAGCCGATGACGATTGCATCAAACATCTACGCGCTCTCCAATCAAAACAGGCCAGCGCCGCCCGAAGCGCGCGTCTCTGGTGTAATCGGGATCGATGGTTGCCAGGTGCCGGGACTATGTTCGTACACAAGTTCCTGGGTGAGAGCGGGCTCGGAATAATAATAGAGCGTGACGATCAGCTCCTTGAGTTTCTGATACCCCGGATCGACAACTTTTGGCCCCTGAATGGCTGCAGCGCTTTCGCCCGTTTTTTCGGCTTTCGCTGGAGCCTGACCCTGAACCGGCGTTTGGACAGGCTCTTGGCGCGGACGTCCATAGTTGGGATCGACGACCACTGGCGGGCTGGCGGCGGCCGCTGGCGCGGACGCTGCGATGGCGGGCTTGAGAGCGACTATATCGTACGCGGTCAATAAAGTGGCGCGGCTTTGAGGATCGAGCGCAACGAAAGTCTTGCCATTCTGCTTGCGGGCAGCCGCATCAATCTGATCAAGCGCGTCGATCAACGCTTCTCGCTGACGAGGACCGGCCCAATCACGCAACATGCCGTCCAAGAGTGCCGGTACGCCCACATCCACAGCACCCGGCGTGTCAGTGCGCGGGATGATCGTGTCAGCCACCGCTGTCAGCAAGGCAAAGCGCGGCGCTGAGAGAAACGGACTACTCCCCTCGGGGGGAGCGGCGAAAACGCCCTCCAACGGCAAAGTGGCGGCACCAAGAAGGAGCATGGCGCGGCCGAGCATATTGCGGCGGTCGATGTCGAACATATCTGATTGCATCGGTGAGGCTCCTCTCAACCCTGATCCCAGCAATGCTGGATGTAGCGATAGCCATTTTCATAAACGTCCTGCGGATCAGGAAAGAAGTCGCGCCAGACCCGCGTCGCGGCGGCAAGTTCCGGCAAGCCTTTCCCGAAGGCTTCTATCGTCAACCAACCCTCGTAGCCGCGCGACTTCAGGGCAGCGATGGTTTCGGAAATCGGCGCATGACCGCTGCCTGGCGTCCCACGGTCATTCTCACTGATATGGACGTGATTGACGTCGCCCCGATCATAAGCGGTGAGCAACGCGGCAACCGGGTCCTTTTCCTCGATATTCGCGTGAAAAGTGTCAAATAGCATCCCGAAGCCATCTTCGTTCAGTCTCGCCAGATAGGCGCTGCTTTGCTCGCACGTGTTGAGCAAATGGCATTCGAAACGGTTCAGCGGCTCTAGAGAACAGATAATGCCAGCATCGCGCGCAGGCTTGGCGATCCGGCGGTGGACTTCGGCGCAATGGTCGAGTTCCGTTTCAGTTGGTCCGTGCCCGGTGAAATCCCCAAGGACCTGAAACCAGGGCCCAGCCAGAAGCTCAGCGCCAAGCTCGGCACAACAATCGATGACTTTCAGCAGGTAATCGCCCGCTGCCTGGCGAGCCGCAGGGTCCGGCGAGATAGGCGAATGCGCGGCATTGGGGATGACGGTGACGGCTGTGCTTTCAAGCCCAATATCGTCGAGCCGACGACCAAGCGCGCGATAGTGACCCGGATCGGATGGATCGAACACGGGCACCTCGACCCCATCAAATCCGGTTGCTTTCAGTGCCTCCAACACGGGGAAATGCTGTTCTGTAACGTGTCCGGTCCAGAGCAGCAGGTTCATACCGATCTTCATACTGCGCTCATCTCACTTGCTTTCGATCCGGCCGCCCGTTTGCGGCGCTCCACCAGCCACACGCCAGCGAAGATGAAGAAAAGGACGACCGGGATAATCGCGATGGTCTGAAACGAAGTCTCGGCGGCATAGGCCATGACCTGACTATACTCCGGTGAGCCCGGCTGCAGTGCGGCAAATGCCTCAGCCCCTCCCGCCTTGGCGAGCTTGGCGCGATCGTAAATGGCGCCAAGTTCGGGCAATATGAAATAGATCGCCATGGCTCCCGCGAAGCCGATCAGGCCGATGCCCCAGGCGCCGCTGCGGAAATAGCGCCGCGAAACTGCAGCCATCATCGTCGGCCACATGAAGCAGACGCCGAGAGCCCAAAGCGTCGCAGCGACGATAGCGGTGAGCGGAGAATTGGCCGTGCTAAGCAGGTAAAGGCCCGCCGCAGCAGGGATCGTCGACATTAGCAGCAGACCGATATCCGAAAATCGCTTGTCGAGCGGCCCAGCAAAATGCCGCATGACGAACATGATCGCGGACACATAGACCAGAACCAAAATGCCCGGCATCTTGACGGTCTGCGTCAGGGCAATATCGACCCACGCGCCGGGCGCTAGCTCTGCCGAGGCGGTCAAGAACATGATGGCGAAGAAAATCCAGAATGTTGGACGGCGGAACGGCTCCATCATCATGTCGCGGAAGGTGACACCCTGCGCGGTGCTCTCGGTCTGAGGAAAGCGGTGCCGTGCCGCCCATATGCCCAGGATCGCCCCCGGCGCGATCGGCAGCGCGATCAACGCTTGCCAGGGGAGGTCGAGCACCTGAAAGAAGAGGACACTCAACAGTCCGCCCAAGACAATGCCGGCGGGCCACCATGCGTGCAGATGGTTCAGTTTTCCGGCTTTGTCGTCGGCGTAAAGTGTCGCCGTTACAGGGTTGATCGTCGCCTCGCTGGCGCCCCATCCGATGCCCCACACGACCATCGCCACGTTAAGCAGGGCGTAGGATGAAGTGCCGAAGAGCGGACATGATAGAACAAGCAGGGGCCCCACGACAAAGCAGGCCGAAGCCAACAGGATGAACCGCTTTGCCCCGATCCGATCCAGCAGTGGACTTACCACCAACAGGCTCAGCGCGAAGCCGAGGAAGGAGCTGCCGAGTACGGTGCCGATCATCTCACCCGAATGCTGCGCATCGATAGGATCAAGCAGGGCAGTCTTGATTGCACCTGCCGCACCCGCCCGGATCGAATTGGACATCGCGGCGACGAATAGCGAAAGAACGCAGATCCAAAACAACGCGCGGCGATCGTAAAGCCGTTCTACCATGATCATCCCCTATCTTGTCGTTATGCTTGTTACCCAATCCCCAGAACTGCATTGAGCAGTGCCTTGTCCGCCGTTCCCCCGGCGAAATCATCAAATGCCCTGTCGGCTTTGCGGATCATGTGGCGGGCGATGAATGGCGCACCCTCGGCCGCACCCTGCTCGGGATGCTTATACGCGCATTCCCATTCCAGCACCGCCCAGCCCTGATAGCCATAATGCGTCAGCTTGCTGAAGATGCCGGTGAAATCGATCTGCCCATCACCTAGCGACCGGAACCGCCCCGGACGTTCCGCCCATCCTGAGTAGGAGCCATAAACCCCGGCGCGACCATTGGGACGAAATTCGGCATCCTTGACATGGAACGCCCTGATCCGTTCATGGTAAATGTCTATAAAAGCCAGATAATCCAGCTGCTGAAGCAGGAAGTGACTGGGATCGTACAGGATGTTGGCGCGAGGATGGTTCCCTACCGCGGCGAGAAACCGTTCAAATGTCACCCCGTCATGCAAGTCTTCACCCGGGTGGAGTTCGAAACATAGATCGACGCCATGATCATCAAAAATGTCGAGCAGAGGCCGCCATCGGCGCGCAAGTTCGCCAAAACCCTCTTCGACAAGCCCGGACGGCCGTTGGGGCCAAGGATAGATAGTATGCCAGAGGAGCGCGCCCGAGAAAGTCGCATGCGCAGTGCAGCCAAAGCGCTGACTTGCCTTCGCGCCGAGCTTGACCTGCTCGACCGCCCACTCAGTCCGGGCCGCCGCCTTGCCATGCAGATGCGCGGGCGCGAAAGCATCGAACAAGCGGTCATAGGCGGGATTAGTGGCGATCAACTGGCCTTGAAGATGGGTCGATAATTCACTGACTTCGACCCCGTTCGCTGCACAAATGCCCTTCACTTCATCGACATAATCCTGGCTTTCGGCGGCCTTTTCCAGATCGAACAGCCGGCGATCCCAGGTCGGGATCTGCACGCCCTTGTAGCCAAGGTCACCCATATAGCGGGTGATCGCGTCCAGTGAGTTGAACGGCGCTTCGTCCCCTGCGAATTGGGCGAGAAAGATTGCGGGACCCTTCATGTCATGTCCTGTCAAAGGTCGGTCCAAACCGCGCCTGCGCGGCTGGACTTCAGGCTGGCGTTGATGAACTTCATGCCGGAAAGCGCGTGGGCCATCGTCGCAAAGCCGGGTTCGTCTTCAGGGCTGGGTTCGCCGCGGATCGCTCGACCGAATGCGGCGTAGATGTTCGCAAAGGCTTCCAGATAGCCCTCGGGATGCCCCGCGGGCGTGCGTTGAATGGCGAGGATGTCAGGGGCAAGGTAGGCGCGGTTAGCACCCGCATGCCAGATTTCGGTTGGCTTGTCGCGGTAGGCGATGCGCAGCGTATTTGGCTCTTCCTGGCGCCAATGCAGCCCGGCTTCGTCGCAGTAGATGTCGATGGCGAGGTCGTTGATGTCGCCAACGCAAACCTGACTTGCGGTCAAGGTCCCGCGCCCACCTCCCGCCAGTCGGAACAGCGCGGCCCCGTCATCGTCGATCCGTCGGCCGGGCAGCATCGTAAGATCGGCGCAAATGGCTGAAATCCGATCTCCGGTAATAAATTCCACGAGGTTCGCGGCATGAGTGCCGATATCACCAAATGCTCCAGCCTGTCCCGAACGCGCGGGATCGACCCGCCACTCGGCCTGCTTGTTGTCGATCAGGTCTTCCGGGCGCGACAGCCAGTCCTGCATATATTTGACAGCGACGCGACGCACATTGCCCAACGCGCCGGAGGCGACCAACCGGCGCGCCTGCTTGACGAGCGGATATCCGGTATAGGTGTGAGTCACGGCAATTCGACGGCCAGTAGACTTGGCCGTATCGGCGATCGCCTGAGCAGCTTCCAGACTGTCCGCCAATGGCTTGTCGATGATGACGTCGAACCCAGCTTTCAGCGCGGCGATTGCCGGTTCGGCATGCAGGTGATTGGGGGTCACGATGGCCACGGCTTCAATCCGCTCGGCTGGGGGCAAAGCAGCCTCCGCAGCAAGCATTTGGTTCCATGAATCATAAGTCCGCGCCGGATCGACACCGATCTCCAGACCGGACGCGCGGGACACGCTTGCGTTCGACGAAAAGGCGCCAGCGACGAGTTCCCAGTTACCCGCAATCGCGGCGGCAGTCCTATGGACACCGCCGATGAACGCACCAGTGCCGCCGCCGATCATGCCATAGCGCACGCGCTTCATCGAGACTCCTCTTCCAGTCTGCGCGACCTTGCCTCATGCCGCGTCAAGACAGCTTCATGCCATCAGCGTGCAGCCTTGGCAATATAATTGAACGGACCAGTGCGTTTAAACTACTCTGACGGCGCCACATGGATTAGATAGATAATCTCGACTCCCAAGGACCATCTGTGGGTGCTGCATCGTCCCGGTACGGTGACGGGTCGCGCAACAGCGGGCATTGCGCTGCCAATCATGGAGTTCGACGCTGACGGCCAATATATTCGCGGCTTCGGAGGCCCCGGCGCAGGGTATGAGTGGCCAGGTAAAGAGCATAGCCTGGCCGTCGCCGCCAATGGAGATGTCTGGGTCAGCGGCAGCCGGTTGGACGCAGATGGCGACGACATGCTCCTCGTCTTTGATGCGCGCGGCCGGTTTGTCCGGCAGATCGGGCATCGCGGGCAGAGCACCGGCAACGAAGACCGGCGCAACGTGCACGCCGCCGCCGACATCTTTATCGATGACCGCGAACGCGCCGCCTATGTTGCCGACGGATATGGCAATCAGCGGCTTATCGTGTTCGGCAAAGAGGAAGGGGCGTTTCGGCGCATGTGGGGGGCCTATGGCAACATCCCGCCCGATCCGCGCCCCGCGCCGCCGCCTGCAAATGCGAAGGCGAAAGGACTGGCGCCGGAATATTTCTACGGCGTCCATGGGGTGGAAAAGGCGCGAGACGGGACCGTCTATGTGTCGGACCGGATGCATCAGCGCATCCAGGCTTTCTCGGCCGACGGGCGCTATCAGCGGCAGGTCTTCATCAACCGGGACGCGCCTTCGCCCACAACGGCGTCGGGCATCACCTTTTCCCGCGATGCCGGGCAGAAATACATGTTCGTCGCCGACTGGGGCAATCACATGATCGTCGTGGTGGACCGCCGGAACATGTCCGTGATCGGCACCATCGGACATCAAGGAACAGCCCCGGGCGAGTTTCGCGGCCCACACCTGATCGACACCGACAGCGAGGGCGTCATCTATGTCGCCGAAGTGCAGGGGCGTCGTGTTCAGCGCCTTATTCCGGCGATGGGACAGACAAGTAGTAAAACGAAGTGATGTAGGCGCGTTCAATTGGGCGCGCGCAATTGTTTCACCACTCTACGCTGCCCTCATCTGATGGGGATGGTCTTCGTAGCAATGTAGGTACAGATCATTGCCGCCCATCTGAACAGATCGTCTACCGTATCTACACTGTTTTCCGGTCAATACTTAAGGAGGCACTTGCAATTCTGCCTCAAACGGGCGGAGATAAAGCCGCTGGTCAACGAGTCCGGCCCCCAACCTGTAGCTCTAGCATTATAATGTTGCGTATTCACAATGTTGCCCGATTACGCGTATGACGAGACGGTATTTGTTCCTAGCCCGGATGCACGCGGTACGCTCCATATCATTCCGCAAAAGGCGATTTTTCGCATATTGCCAAGAAGCCCCCATAAGCGTAACCTCGACAGGAAGCGCAGGTGATAGCGCAAAGGTGGGGAGGTGCGAACTTAAGTATGACCCGCAGACTGACCGCAAGATGGGCGCGACCTGTTCATCTGCTGTGCTCCGGATCATGATCCAGCAGTGACAGTTGAGGTGGGGAGAGAGCGTATCGATGCTGCTCGCGTCGGTATCTGCTGTCGGAATTAAGACCTTGAATGAGTTACGGTCGTGAAGTTCATGCGGGAGAAGTTCTCGTAGTTCCTAAATGATCATTGCGAGCAAAATACTGTAGTGATATAAAGATAAGAAACACATAGAATAATAAACAGGGATGGAGAGGTGCCGGAGTGGAAACGCTCTGCCATGCTACACGTTTCGAAAATGTGAGCGACCACAAGGTCGGCATGATAGTGGCTGTGCTCCACTTTCGGCAATCTCCATTGTTTTCTTCCAATATTCAATGGTTCTCGCACGAGAAGATAAGGGAGAGGATGACATGGGGGCTGATTTTCTAGCATTTAGACAGCATGCAGGCCGACTTTTGCTTGCGGGTGTTGCTGCAGGTGCGCTGATCGCGCCTGATATGGCGGTGGCGCAGACGGCGATCGATGAGATTGTCGTGACGGCCCAGCGGCGTGAGGAACGCGCGCAGGATGTTCCGATTACCATTACAGCGGTCTCAGGTGAAGGGCTGCGGGAGCGTGGCGTCACAAGCCTTCAGGACATGCAGGCGTCGGTGCCATCGCTGGTGATTGCTCCCAATGGTCAGGCATCGCGCGATGTCATGTCGCCTTCCATTCGCGGTCAGTCTGCGTCGTTTCAGGGATCGCCCGCAGTTGTCGTCTACATGAACGAAGTGCCGCTGCCATCCGGCTACACGCTGTCGAACCAAGGTGGTCCGGGTAACTTCGTCGACCTTCAGAGCGTGCAGGTTTTGTCGGGCGCGCAGGGTACTTTGTTCGGCCGCAACACTACTGGTGGCGCGATCCTGCTTACTCCGGCGAAACCGACGGATCAGCTTGAAGGCTATATCGGCGGCGGCGTCGGTAACTATAATATGACCGAACTGGAGGCTATGCTCAACGTTCCGGTCACGGACAAGGTCAGCATTCGCCTGGTCGGTGCAACGCGCGATCGTGACGGTTTTACCTATGACGTCAATTGGCGGAAGGATCGCGACGACACGCACTGGCGCATGGGCCGCGTTGGCTTGTTGTTGACCCCGACCGAAAATCTCCAGAACTATACGATGGCTTATTACGGCTATTCCCGGACAAACGGTTCAGGTTCGATCGCGAAAGGGTTCAACACCGGATATTTCCAGGGGCTCGACAGCTTTGTGCCGTCATTCGATTTTTGTCGATCCGCTGGGAACTGCAATTATTACACCGACCTGATAGCACAGGCCGACGCTCTTGGTCCGCGCAAGACCGCTCATGGCGTGGATGATTTCGCCAAGACAGTGACCTGGGGGGTCACTAACACCACTGATTTCGATGCGACCGACAATATCAAGATCCGCAACATCATCAGCTATGCGCGGTTCAAGTCCTACTATTCCAACGATCAGGACGGCACGATTGCGCCGATATACAACACCGGCACGACCGTAGAAAGCCGTCGGTCACCGCGTGATCACTATAAGCTGTTTGCGGAAGAACTGCAGTTACAGGGTAGTGCGCTGGATAACAAGCTCACTTACACAGTGGGCGGCTTCTACTTCAAACAGTCCCCAGCAGGCCGGATGGAGTCCTTCTCCATCAACGTCTGTAGCAACAAGACGGAAGCTGGCTGCGCCCTGGGCACCAGCCAGGTCGGGGTGACCAATGAATCGAAGGCGCTCTATGCTCAGGCAAGCCTTGATCTCGGAGCGTTCGTGCCAGCGCTGGATCGTGTTCGACTGACTGGTGGCTATCGCTACACCTGGGATCGTGTGGATGGCTTTACGGCTTCATGGTCGGCGATTCCGGTCGGCGGTGGTGCGGTAATCAACCTATGCTCCTGGAAGTCGGAATTTACTACGACGCCGCTGACTGATTGCCGCTTCACCGGCAACCTCAAAAGCTCGGCGCCGAACTGGACAGTGGGCATCGATTATCGGCCGAATGACGACCTGATGCTCTATGCAAAGGTAACGAAGGGCTACAAGGCCGGCGGCTTCAACGCCTATGCAGTGTTTCCGAACACTCGAACGTTCGGGCCGGAATATCTCACCGACTATGAAGCGGGCTTCAAGTCTGACTTCGAGATCGGGGGCATGGCGACGCGCTTCAACGTCAATGGCTTCTATCTGGACTATTCCAACATTCAGCGCGCCGCGGGTGACCGCAACAATGCCACCGGCGGCAACGGCGCGATCACGCTCAGCACTGCTTCGGCCGTGATCAAGGGTGTGGAAGTCGAGGCCATGATCCGACCGACGCGGGAGATCGAACTGGGCTTGAACTACAGCCACACCTCTTCCCACTATAAGTCGTTCAAGTTCGACTCGAACTCAGGCGTCTGGGATTGCACGGCTCAGTCCATCACTTCGCCCAAGGTCTTTGCCGGGGCAGACATGACCTGCCGTCCGCTCCAATATCTGTCGCCCAACATCCTGTCGGTCTACGGTCGCTTCACCATTCCGACTGCAGAGAAGTTCGGTAACGTCAGCCTGTTCGTGAGCTACAACTGGACGGATGCGCAGGAAACCGCACCATTCTCGACGGAGACTTTCCCGGACGGCACCACCAACGAGCCAGGAGTGCGTCTGCCAGCATTCGGCTTGCTCAACGCCACGCTGGACTGGAAGAATGCTCTTGCGAGCGGGCTGGACCTGTCACTGTTCGCAACAAACCTGACCAACAAGCTCTACACCATCACCAATACCGGCACTTACCAGACTATTGGTGCCTGGACGCAGATGTATGGCGAACCTAGAATGTTCGGCCTGCGCGCGCGTTACAAGTTCGGCGGTTCGGATTGATGGAGAGATGACCGGCTCGTAACGGTTCCCGCCTTGGCGGGTAAAAGTAGAAGGCTCAGTTGCTCACAGGCGACTGAGCCTTTCATAGTTGAGCGCTTCAACTTCACTGTCAGCCTCGCACGTTCCTCACTTGATCCATCGATACAGCCGGTGACCCGCGTTCCACCTCAGCTTTCGAAGGCGGTGATGATCGGGCAGGGACCCGCCTGTTCCCGGAGGCAGTCGTCAGCAAGTCGAGCAAGCGCCGCGCGAGCTCGTTGCATTTCGCTGATCTTCACATCCAATGCGGCAATCCGAGTTTTCGCCAGTTCGCGCGCGCGGGATCTGTCATCAACTGAATCGAACCCGAGAAGCTCTCCGATCTCCTCCAGCGTGAACCCGGCCGTCTGCGCAGAGCGGATGAACCGCAATCGCCGCAGATCCGCGTCATCGTAGCGTCGAATGCCGTCCTTTCGGTCAGGCTCGATCAGCAGGCCGCGCCGCTGATAATAACGAACCGTTTCGACACCAACGCCACCTGACGCCGCCAAACCTCCGATCGTGAACGATGCCATCCCTTGACTCCGTACCATGGTACGGCAGCTATATGGGGTCTACACGATTAAATGGCGAGTCCGATGAGCACCAAAACGATCAAGCGCGCGACCCTGTACCGCATGGTGATGCCGCAGCATGTGTGTCCCTACGGTCTGAAGGCCAAGCATCTGCTTGAAAGCCGCGGCTACGAGGTAGACGACCATTGGTTGAAGACGCGCGAGGAGACCGACGCCTTCAAAGCCGAGCATGGGGTGAAGACGACGCCGCAAACCTTCATCGATGGCGAGCGCGTCGGCGGCTATGATGACTTGCGGCGGTTTTTCGGCAAGGTCGTGTCCGATCCCAACGCCACCAGCTACAAGCCGGTGATCGCCGTTTTCGCCATGACGGCGTTGATGGCGCTCGCCGCGAGCCAAGCCGCGGTCGGGACGCCTCTCTCTGTGCACGCGGTCGAATGGTTCATCGCCTTTAGCATGTGCGTGCTGGCCCTGCTCAAGCTTCAAGATATCGAGAGCTTCTCGACGATGTTCCTCAACTACGACCTGCTCGCGCGACGTTGGGTGCCGTACAGTTTCATCTATCCTTTCGCCGAAGGATTGGCGGGCGTTCTGATGGTCGCGGGCGTGCTGACTTGGTTGTCAGTGCCGGTGGCGCTGTTCATCGGCACGGTCGGCGCCGCATCCGTCTTCAAGGCCGTCTACATCGACCAGCGCGAATTGAAATGCGCCTGCGTTGGTGGCGCGACGAAGGTGCCGCTCGGCTTTGTGTCGCTCACCGAGAACCTGATGATGATCGCGATGGCGGTCTGGATGGTCATTCGCGGAGGCGCGATGTGATCAGTTTGGCTTCCGGCCGATGGGGATGGCGCGGCGGTGCGGCCTCCGCACAGCAGGTGCAACGCTGCCTTCACGCGCCGCCCCCTAATGCCGTCGATTGCCGATGTCGCTCAGCCCGGCAGCAGAACGGAAGGATCGTCCAGATAGAGGGAGCAGAAAATCAACCCCGAGGTGGGTTTTCATATCGGCATCATGGTTGATACGCTGGCAGATCTGGATGCGATGATGGCGCGATTAAAGGAATGCCAACGCGAGCGACCCGGGCATCAAGGACCATCTGAAATTTACCGTCAATCGGGCCAAGCCCGGCGATCATGAGATCGACGCGTCGATGGAAGCATCACCGACCTTCCGCGACGCAACCCGTCACTGTTATGGGCGTAACGGGTGTCAGGTTTTCGTGCAGACAGATCTGTTGGCGAGCGGTCCTCTTGGGGATAATATGGTCATTGAATTCGACCATGCGTTCGCCGACCGACCGGTCAATATGTTTAACAAAACGGAACTGGGCTGAACTGGATTGGATCGGGGCACGCCGACATCTTACTGCTGTCGTTATCGACATCGACGCTGCGCACGCGCTGAGGGGCATGCGATGCACCGGGCGCTTCAGCAGAATGAATGAAAAAACTTCCTGGATTGAGTTGATCCCACCTGACAAGCTCAACTTTGTGAATGAACGGATTTCCTGAACTTGGCCGGACGCTGTTCGCGAGCATTCGCGCGCGCCATTGATGGTGAAGGTGCTGTAGCGACCAATAGTAGTTACAGCTCCTCGCGCGGAGGGCGACCCATGGCCGCTGTCTAGCGGCAAATTCTCTCGCTGCCAGAATAACTAAATCCTGATCTGGATCAGGCTGAAATCCAGTGAAATCGGCCTTCCTTTAAGCGAATATTTGTCACTTTCGCATAATTCTCCGATGATGGAGAACGCAAATCCTCTTGCCAGGACCGCGCGGGAGCAGCGGGGCGATCGGGTGGTCGTGGACCCGGCGCATCTGTTCATGGGCGCGGTCGCCGCCAGCATCTCGCTGGCCGTTGGCTGGTGGGTAGGCATTGGAGAGCTGATCCTTGGGCCAGCATCGGCGGCCGTCCTTTCGGCGACCCTGCTCTGGTCTTACTGGATGAGGACGCGGCGCCAATGGCAGCAGCTGCATCAGCGCCTGGAGCGGGCGGCAGGCGCCACGCCTGCTCATATGCAACGCCGCCCCATCGCGGCGCAGCTTGCCTGGCAGGTCGACCAGATCGCATCGCGCATGTCGGAGCTCAGCCATCGCTCGGCACAGTTACACCCGGTTTCGGGCTTGTCCACCAGAGAGCCGCTCATCAACGCCATCGAAGACGCGCCCGAAGGTGGCACCCTTGGGCTGGTCGAGCTCTGCGACTTTGACCGGCTGACCCTGTTCGACGCCGCCATCGCGGACGAGGTACTAAGCGAAATCGCCCAGCGCCTGGCGCGTATGGTGGGGCCGGGACGCGTCCTCGCTCATGTAGATCGCAGCCGCTTCGCGATTTGGAGCGCAGGTGTCGACCCTGACGTTGCGCGGACGGAGCTCAACGCGATCTGCTATGCGCTGCGGAATCGGGTCGTAACTGCGGACGTCGAACTTTTGCCCCAACTGCGGTCGGCGCTGGTGGAAAGCTCGCGCGACAAGGGCAGCGCCTCGGAACTGGTCTCTCGCGGACTTAGCTGTCTGTCCGATCCGATCGGCCACATTTCGGCCGCGGAAGTGTCGCCAGCCACATCACGCGACCTGTTTCTGTTGGAACAGGACTTACGACAGGCGACCGCGCGCAACGAATTCGAGCTTTGGTATCAGCCGTTCATCGACGCAGCGGAGCAAAAGGTCTGCGGCGCCGAAGCCCTGCTTCGCTGGCGGCATCCGGAACATGGCCTTGTCATGCCCGCCCGATTTATCCCGGTTATGGAATCTTCCAATCTTGCGGAGGAAATTGGCCTGTGGACGCTGAATGCTGGCTGCCGCGAAGCGCGGAACTGGCAGCAGCACCAGGCAGCGCCCTTGAAGGTTGCCATCAACCTGTCCGCTCATCAACTAACTGGCGGGCAGTTGCCATTGATGGTCGGGCGGACGCTCCAGCGGCACGGCCTTCCGCCCACCTTGCTGGAACTGGAACTGACGGAAACCGTCGCGTCGGTTGATTCAGCTGCGGCCCGGGTTCTTTTCGACGAACTGCGCAAGTTGGGAGTCGCCGTCTCCATCGACGATTTCGGCGCAGGCTATTCGAGCCTCAGCTATCTGAAGAAATTGCATTTCGACAAGATCAAGATCGACCGGGAATTCATAAGCCATGTGGACCGCCAAAGTGACAGCCAGGCGATCTGCCAAAGCATTATCGCTCTAGGCCGAGGCCTTGGCATTCCAGTCCTAGCCGAAGGCGTCGAACGAGCGGAAGAATATCAGTGGCTTCGCCGTCACGGATGCACCCTGTTCCAGGGCTTTTATTTTTCACGTCCGCTCGAAGCAGCAGCTTTCCTGCCCTTTGTCAGGGATAGCGCGACGATCGCCCGACTGACCGACCTTTCCGCCTCCGCCTTGCAAAACCGAGTCCTGAAGAGATGATGATCACCGAACGCAATTCTCGATGCCCCGCGCTTGTTTTTTTGGCACTGGCGGTCGTTACCCTGCTGCCTGCCTGTTCGCACAAGCCGGGCGATCAGGCGGCGCGGCCCCAGACGATCCAGAAAATCAGCAATAGTCAGCGGATGGAGGATGTTGTCGCCTGGCTGGAAAACGGCGACGTCGCGCGCGCGCGTAAGGCGCTGAAGGACATGGTGCGCGCCGACCCGACCGACCGCGCCGCCGCGTCACTGCTGGAAACGGTGGATGCCGACCCCACGGCATTGCTCGGCGCCAAGAGCTTTGCCTACCGCATCCAATCCGGAGAGCGGATGAGCGAAATTTCACGCCGGTTTTTGGGTGACCGGCTGAAATTCTATGCGCTCGCCCGCTATAATGGGTTGGCGGTGCCGTCTTCAATCCGGGCCGGTCAGCTGATCCGCATCCCCGGCGATGAGCCGCCGCCCCGGGTTGCGCCCGCTCCCAAGGCTCCGGCGCCCTCTCCAAAAAGTCCCGAGACCGCCAAGCCCACTCCGTCCCGCGCTGCGCCGAAGGAGGCCGCTGCTGATCCTGCGAAAGCCGCGAAGCTGCGGGCGGCGGGCCTCGCCGCGCTTAACCAGGGCCAGGTCGCCCGTGCCGTCGTCCTGCTGCACCAGGCGGCAACGCTCGCGCCTTCGGACGCGTTGATCCGACGCGACCTCGATCGTGCGCAGCGTATTCGCAAGACCGTGCAGGCGCGGCGTTGACCAACTTCCTTCTTCCCATGACAAGGGCTTGATCTTGCAATGACCGAGCATAACTGGATCGGACGCTATCGCATCGACGCCCCATTGGGCGAAGGCGCCATGGCGAATGTCTCGCTTGCCTATGACCCCAGCATAGGCAGAACCGTCGCGATCAAGGTGCTGAAGCCGGAATATCGCGGCGACACCGAACTGGTGAACCGCTTCCTCGCCGAAGCGCGGACCGCCGGGATGCTGTCCCACAGTCACATCGTGACCATCTATGATGTAGGGGAAGTGGATGGCGTTCCCTACATCGCGATGGAACATATCGCAGGACGTCCGCTGGACGAGATATTGCGTGACGAAGGACGTTTGACGGTCGAACGCGTGCTCGCTCTCGGCGCGCAGATCGCACGCGCATTGGCCTATGCCCACGGCCGGGGCGTCGTTCATCGCGACGTGAAGCCTTCCAACATCCTGATCTGTGATCATGGCCGCACCGCCAAGCTGCTCGATTTCGGAATCGCACGGGTGGCAGCTGGAAACGATCAGGATGTGCAGCGCACGCAGGCTGGGCAGGTCATGGGTACGCCGCGCTATATGAGCCCCGAACAAGCCATGGGCCTGCCGCTGGACGCGCGCAGCGACCTCTTTTCGTTGGGCGCTGTGCTTTACGAGATGGTGACCGGCAACCCCGCTTTCCCCGGCACTGGTCTGGCGACGCTAGCGATCCAGATCGCGCAGCACGATCCCGAACCGATCAAGCGCCAAGTCCGCGAATGCCCACGCGGCCTCTGCTTCATTATCGGCAAGCTGCTGGCGAAGAAGCCCGTGGATCGTTTCGCCGATGCTGCGCTGCTCGCCCAGGCGCTTGAGCGTGAACGCGAGGCGGCGACCCAGGATCGGGAAACAGGCCCCCGGGCGATGGCGCTGCGTTTCAAGCTGCCGCTGATCCTCGTTTCCACCGCCACGCTCGCGCTTGCGCTCAGCGTAGGACTGGTGCTCGACCGGCAGAACGCGACCATGACCGACATGGCGATCAGTTCAGGCGCGTCGATGACCGATTTCGTGGCCCGGAACGCGGCGCTGCGGATCGCCGACAATGCTGGCCTCCCGGCTCAGTCTCAGGACTGGTTGCCGCTCCAAGCTTTTGTTGAGACGGCCGTCAAGGATCGCCACCTGCACAAGATCACCATCGCCGACGACCAAGGCGTCGTCCGCGCGGCAGGTGACAAGCGGCTAATTGGCTCGCGACTACCCGCCAACGCCGCGGACGAGGCACGGGTCACCCCCGAAGGCATCCATTTCACCCGCGGGGTCCAATATGCTGGCGCCAATTTCGGGCGAGTGGACATTGTCATGGACAGAAGCGCACTGGATGCAGCGATGGAGCGGACACGGGTTCTGCTGTTCGCTCTAGCGCTGTTCGTCATAGGAATGATCGGCGCGATAGCTTATGGAAGCGCCCGCCAACTGTCCTCGCCCCTGCGCCGCTTGCGGGCCGCCATCGAAGAAGCGGCCAGCGGCAACAGTGCATTCCGCCTGTCCCACCGCCGCAATGATGAGATTGGGCGACTTTTCGACGCCTTCAACCAGCTTGCCGACACGATCGAGACAGGACCCGGCGCGGGCGGTCCGGTAGCTGACGCGCTGGAGGCGCTTCGCACCCGGATCGCGGCGCCGCCCGCCCGCGATCGCAATCGCAACGCGGCCTAGGCGCTCCTTCATGTACATCTTCAAGCTTTACGAGAAGGACCAGCCACATCAGGCGGTCGATGCGCGCCTCTTGCATGAGGGCGTGCTGCGGATTGGGCGCGATCCCAAGGCGGACTGGGTCATGAACGACTCGGCCTGTGAGATTTCGCGCTGGCATTGCGAATATAGCGCCGGACCTGATGGCCTCACCCTGCGCAGCCTGGGCACCAACGGCATGTTCGACCGGGAAACGGGCACTCGGCTGCTCGAAGGATGCGACCTGCCCGTTCTGGTCCCCGGCGCTGTTTGCTTCGGGGCCTTTCTCCTCACCGTCGATCACGCCGCGCAGTCGCGCGATCAGGTGGACGAGAACCAGACGCTGGTCCTCATGCCGCCGCTGGGTTCCTCCATCGCCGTGCCTACCGAATGGTCCGACGGCGCCGTCGCCCAGGGGGCGGTTGGCGGATCATTGCTCGAAGCTTTCTGCGAAGGGGCAGGCATCGAAGCGTCGGCATTCTCTTCAGAAGATCCCCAGGAAATCATGCGCCGCGCCGGAGCCGTCTATCGAAACCTGGTGTTGGGCGTCGGAGACCTCATGGCCGAGCGGGAGCGGGTGCGCGGCAAATATCAGCTGTCCAGAACGACCATCGGCGGCGCTGGCAACAATCCATTTAAATGGGCGCCCACCCAACGGCTGGCCATCGACCTGCTGTTGATCAATGATCGCGGCTTCCTGGACGGTCCGGCTGCGCTCGCCGCTTCCTTCCGCGACATCAAGAAGCACCTGATCGCGACCTTCACGGGCCTGCAGGTTTCCCTGAAAGCCGCGATCGGCCGGTTCGAGCCCGCGGGCATAGAGGCCGCCATGCCTGCAAAAGGCACATTCCTGAAAAGCCGCGCCGCGGCTTGTTGGGAAGAGGCGCAGAACCGTCACGCCGACCTCGCGCGCCAGATCGACCAGGGCGAGGATGGTCTGCTCGCTCAGGCCTTCATCACTGGCTATGACGCCGCCACCGCGGAACTGGAGGCGCAGCAGTCATGAACTTTTCCGCTCATCAGGATGAGCCGCGGCAAGCACGCCTATATTGCCGATCGATTGCGCGCACACATATCGGAAAGGTGCGCATGGTGAATGAAGACCGCCTGCTCGATCATCCCGATCACCGGCTCTGGGCCGTGGCGGACGGGATGGGTGGGCATAGCCGTGGCGACCGCGCAGCAACGCTCGTCATCCATGCGCTGGCCGAACTGGCCGAGGGAGAAGCTGCTATTGATCGGGATGCGATCGACGGCGCCATCCAGGATGCAAATCGCGCCATACTCGCCTTGAGCGAAGAGCGGGAAAGGTGCGGTTCGACGGTGGCCGGGCTGCATGCCGCAGGTGGGACCGCGACCCTCTTTTGGGCAGGTGACAGCCGCATCTACCGCTTCCGCGATGGAGGGCTCGATCGGCTCACCTGCGATCACAGCTATGTCCAGCAGTTGGTAGACGCAGGACTGATCACCCCCGCACAAGCCCGCTCGCACCCACAGGCCAACCTCATCACCCGCGCAGTGGGCATAGATGAAAGGCTGGAGCTGGAATACGCCAGCGTCCCATTGATGCCGGGCGATCATTTCCTGCTATGTTCGGACGGCTTGTCGTCGATGGTTGAGGATCAAGAAGTCGCCAAGACCCTGAGCGCGGACCCGGAGACAGCACCTGGCCGCCTGATCGACCAAGCGCTTGAGGCCGGCGGAAGCGACAACATATCGCTCATCTTGATTTCGGTGCTCCCGGCATAATTCCGGGATACAAATGCCGCGCCCATGACATTGTCAGACATTAAGGAAGGCAGTCTGAAGCGAAACCGCAACCTGTTCCTCATTTCACGCTGAGCATCGAGGCACATGCGCGAAAAATCCTCTGGATGTGATTGATAAATGGGTGGTCATGACAGTCTTTGCGAGACATGGTCCAAGGTCCGTCCGTTCCATAAGTACAATCGCGCGACTGCATAACGCACCCGCAGATGGCAGCCGGCACATGAAGGACCGATAACACCATGCCGACCAAGCCCAAGCTGCGTAACCTTGCAAGAGTGGTGGCTCTAGCGTGCCTCCTGCCAGGGACGCTGCCCGTCCAGGCGCAGCAAGTCAGCGAAGCAGTCCAGCCGAAGCTTCGGGCGATAACCGTTGATGCAGCAAGCAACCTCGGTCAGTTCAAGGCTTTGCGCGGCGTCAATGCCGGCCCGCTTCCGTGGAGCGACCGGCCTGCTGTTGAAAAGCTGAACGACACCGTGGAAGTGTCCGACCGCACTGGCTACCGATCCCTTGGCGCAGATGCCTCGCCGGGCTATCGAGCCGCCAACATCGACCTCATTCGCATCCATGATAATTACGGCCCGGGTGATCTGTATGCGGATTTTCGCGGCACCCGCCTGATGGCCGATGGCACGACCATTTCAGCCGACGCGCTCAAGGCGCAGGTCATGTTTCCCAATCTGGCCGCCGACCCCGCCGATGCGTCAAATTATAATTTCGCCCCCACCGACCGGCTGATGCAATCCATCTACGGCATAGGCGCCACCGCCCTCTTCCGGATCGGCGCGAGCGCAGGTGATCGCAGCGCCATACCCAACGCCTTCACCAAGGACGAAGAGTATCTCCATTATGCCGACATCGCCCGTCATGTTGTGCTGCATTACAACAAGGGGTGGAATAAGGGCTTCAACTATAATGTCAAATATTGGGAAGTGTTGAACGAGCCGGATGGCCGGTTTGACCCGCTCAAATATTATAAACTATACGGCAGCGTGGCCAAAGCGGTGAAGTCCGCGGACCCAAATGCCATGATCGGCGGTCCCGCGCTGATGTTCACCCATAATGGCCCGTCTTATCGCGAAGATTTCCTCAAATATCTGCGCGCAAACCGGCTGCCCTTGGATTTTTGGACCTTCCACGACTATAATGTCGATGCGGCAGATCCCTATCTCTACGTCCGCCTTGGCGAAGACATGCGCAAGCTGCTGGACAGCCATGGCTTCAAAAAGGCCAAGCTGATCATGGACGAATGGAATGTCCTGGGCATCAATCCTGAACTGCTGACGCTGGGCGGTCGAGCGGCGTTCACGACATCGGCCATCATCTATATGCAGGATTCTCCGATCGACGAACAGACCTTCTACATGGGTCCCAATCTGTTCGGGCTGGATGGCAAGACCCCGGACAAGATCGGTCAGGCATTAATCGCACTGGGCCGGATGAAGGACACGCCGTTCAGGCTGGCGGTCAAGGGAGATGACAAGAATGGATTTGCCGTTCAGGCGGGCAAGTCTTCGGATGGCAAGGCTATCAACATCCTCATCAGCAATTATGAAGTGCCTGTATCCCTGCGTGGTCCGCGACCTGCCGGGGACAAGATCGCCGGCGGCGGTTTCACGATAAACCTGTTGCCGCGCCGCACGCTCAGCTACGATCATAATGACGGCTTCGACGTCCGGGTCACCGGCTTGTCGCCCGACAAGCTGTACAAGGTACAACGCTACCGCATCAGCGATGTGTGGGACTATCGCCTGCTCAGCACCACGACGCTCAAGGGTAGCGAAGTGCGGATCACGCAAACACTCGCGCCTCCGTCGATCGAACTGCTGTCCATCACCACACCTGCCTCCTGACGAAGGGAAGGCCCCCGGAACCGCGTCGTTCTTAAGGAGATCTCAAGAACAGCCTGCAAGCTATGTAACTGAAGGATACTTGGCTGAGGTGCCAGCCGTGGGCCGCTTGAAGAGGGGGGCAGCGGCGGCTGGATCGAAGTTCTCGAGCCGTCCACCTAACGCCTCTCTGGCGAGCCCTATTTAGGATCAGCACGTCAGGCAGGCGTTCGGCATTGCAAAAGCCGCACGTCGGCAACGTGAAGATATGGTAGCGGGACCAGTAGTTGGCTCCGCTACTTATCATTCAGCTGGCCTGGAGTTCGCGAGCCTTCGTCTGATATCGTGCTCTAAGGTACGTCTGCACCTGCAGCGCGCCGTTTTAAGATGATCGTTGCCGACCGACCGTCCATAAACGGTAAAGGAGGGCCAGGGCCTGGTCAGGCCTGAGCCTGGCCCTAAAGATATTTGAGGACAACCCTCTTGTCGGCATCGCACCGCATGAGCGTGCAGGCCAGCACCGACGGCGGCTTTGTGCCATTCTCTGCCGCTTACCAGCTTGGATGCCGCGCCCAGAACCGGACATTTACTGAAGGCCATGATCGACCGGGAGGAAGGACGGGGCTTGGGACTAAACTGCCATTGCCGAACGCGACGGTGAATGACCGATTTCGCCGAAACCCGCCTATCGCGTATTCGCAGTCGGGGTCATGCAGCCTGAGGTAAACGCTTGGCTGGCACCATCAAGCCGGCAGACTGCATCCACCATGGGACTTCGTCAAACCAGTGGTCGCTGATCGTGCCCCTAACATTGCTGACATCTTCCGTGCTGTTGGACCGGCCTGTCATGCCATCAATGCCGGACATCTGAGCCTTGCAGCTCAAGATGATGACGGCGATCGACAACTGCCGCACTGCAGTTCTGGCGGTTATGCCGAAGCTTACGAAGACTGCGGGCATTGGCCGCCCGCCTATAACATGCCCGCTGGTTTCTCTGTCCAGACGCTTAAGCCTACGCTCAGGACCTATTAAATTGCTTGTGAACGGCCTGATTGGTTGATTCA
>CAMPHR010000041.1 GCA_946886075.1 uncultured Novosphingobium sp.
GGCTCCTCGCAGCTGTCGCAGTTCATGGACCAGACCAACCCGCTGTCGGAAGTCACCCACAAGCGCCGCGTGTCGGCGCTTGGGCCGGGCGGTCTGACCCGCGAGCGCGCAGGCTTCGAAGTCCGCGACGTTCACCCGACCCATTATGGCCGTATCTGCCCGATCGAAACGCCGGAAGGCCCGAACATCGGTCTGATCAACAGCCTCGCCACCTTCAGCCGCGTCAACAAATACGGCTTCATCGAGACGCCCTATCGCAAGGTAATCGACGGCAAGGTGACCAACGAGGTCGTCTATCTGTCGGCGATGGAAGAAGCCAAGCACACCATCGCGCAGGCCAACGCCGAAGTGACCGAAGAGGGCACGCTGGCCGAGGACCTGATCTCGGCGCGTGAAGCGGGCGAATTCCTGATGGCGCCCAAGGACCACATCACCCTGATGGACGTCAGCCCCAAGCAGCTGGTGTCGGTCGCGGCATCGCTCATTCCGTTCCTGGAAAACGATGACGCCAACCGCGCGCTCATGGGATCGAACATGCAGCGTCAGGCCGTGCCGCTGGTCAATGCCGAAGCGCCGTTCGTCGGCACCGGCATGGAAGGCACTGTCGCTCGTGACTCCGGCGCCGCCATCGCCGCCAAGCGTCCGGGCATCGTCGATCAGGTCGATGCGACCCGTATCGTCATCCGCGCCACCGGCGACATCGAACCCGGCCAGTCGGGCGTGGACATCTACACGCTGCAGAAGTTCCAGCGTTCGAACCAGGACACCTGCATCAACCAGCGTCCGCTGGTGAAGGTGGGCGACCTGATCGAGGGCGGCGACGTCATCGCCGACGGCCCATCGACCGAGTTCGGCGAGCTGGCGCTGGGCCGCAACACGCTCGTCGCGTTCATGCCCTGGAACGGCTACAACTATGAAGACTCCATCCTGATCTCCGAGCGGATCGTGAAGGATGACGTCTTCACCTCGATCCATATCGAGGAGTTCGAGGTCATGGCTCGCGACACCAAGCTGGGGCCGGAAGACATCACCCGCGACATTCCGAACGTTGGTGAAGAAGCGCTGCGCAACCTCGACGAGGCGGGCATCGTTTACATCGGCGCCGAAGTGGAGCCGGGCGACATTCTGGTCGGCAAGATCACCCCCAAGGGTGAATCGCCGATGACCCCGGAAGAAAAGCTGCTCCGCGCGATCTTCGGTGAAAAGGCGAGCGACGTGCGTGACACCTCGCTGCGCCTGCCGCCGGGCGTTGCCGGCACGGTCGTGGAAGTCCGCGTCTTCAACCGCCACGGCATCGACAAGGACGAGCGCGCCATGGCGATCGAGCGGGAGGAAATCGACCGTCTCGCCAAGGACCGCGAGGACGAACGCGCCATCCTCAACCGCGCGACCTTCAACCGCCTCCAGGAAATGCTGCTCGGCCAGACCGCAGCCGCTGCTCCAAAGGGCGTCAAAAAGGGCGTCGAGATCGACGAGGCCCTGCTGGGCGAAGTCGAGCGTCATGAATGGTGGAAGTTCGCAGTCGCGGACGACGCCCGCCAGGCCGGCATCGAAGCCGTCAAGGCGCAGTATGACGAAGCGGTGAAGCTGATCGTCGAAAAATTCGAGGATCGCGTCGACAAGCTGCAGCGCGGCGATGAGCTGCCCCCGGGCGTACTGAAGATGGTCAAGGTCTTCGTCGCGGTGAAGCGCAAGCTGCAGCCGGGCGACAAGATGGCTGGTCGTCACGGTAACAAGGGTGTCATCTCGCGCATCCTGCCGATCGAGGACATGCCGTTCCTGGAGGACGGCACTCATGTCGACATCGTGCTCAATCCGCTGGGCGTGCCGTCGCGCATGAACGTCGGGCAGATCTTCGAAACGCATCTGGGCTGGGCTGCCCGTGGCCTTGGCCAGCAGCTCAAGCATGCGCTGGAGGAATGGCGTGAAGCCAATCCGAACCCGCAGGCGGGCGCCATGCCCGACGCGGTCAAGGAACGGCTGCTTGCATCCTACGGGCCGCAATATGCTGATCAGATCGAAGGCCGCACCGCCGAACAGATCATCGATCTGGCCGAGCATCTGCAGCGCGGGATTCCGATGGCGACTCCAGTGTTCGACGGCGCCCGCGAAGCCGACGTGTCGGCGATGCTGGAGCTGGCGGGGCTGCACTCGTCGGGTCAGTCTGACCTTTACGATGGGCGCACGGGAGACCGTTTCGACCGCAAGGTGACTGTCGGCATCATCTACATGCTAAAGCTGCACCACTTGGTCGATGACAAGATCCACGCACGCTCCATCGGCCCCTACTCGCTTGTTACCCAGCAGCCGCTGGGCGGTAAGGCGCAGTTCGGCGGCCAGCGCTTCGGCGAAATGGAGGTGTGGGCGCTCCAGGCCTATGGCGCCGCCTACACGCTGCAGGAAATGCTGACGGTGAAGTCGGACGACGTGGTCGGCCGCACCAAGGTCTATGAAGCGATCGTCAAGGGCGACGATACCTTCGAGGCCGGCATTCCCGAAAGCTTCAACGTGCTGGTTAAGGAAATGCGCTCGCTGGGCCTCAACGTCGAACTCGCCGCGATGGACGAGATCGAGGAAGACGGCGACGGCTTCGCGCAGGCGGCGGAATAGGGGTTCGGGCGCTGTCTCCCGAAGACAGCGCTCTTCCCCTCCTCGCCCCGAACAATTTACCCTCTAGAGGGACTGAAAAATGAACGAACTGACGAACTTCGCCAACCCGGTCCAGAAGGCCGAAACCTTCGACCAGATCCAGATCGGCCTTGCCTCGCCCGAGCGCATCCGCAGCTGGTCCTTCGGCGAGATCAAGAAGCCGGAAACCATCAACTACCGCACGTTCAAGCCGGAACGTGACGGCCTGTTCTGCGCCCGCATCTTCGGTCCGATCAAGGATTACGAATGCCTGTGCGGCAAGTATAAGCGCATGAAGTACAAGGGCATCGTCTGCGAAAAGTGCGGTGTTGAAGTCACGGTGTCGAAGGTCCGCCGCGAGCGCATGGGCCATATCGAACTGGCCGCGCCCGTCGCGCACATCTGGTTCCTGAAGTCGCTGCCGTCGCGCATCGGGCTGCTGCTCGACATGCAGCTCAAGCAGCTTGAGCGCGTCCTCTATTTCGAAAGCTATATCGTCACCGAGCCGGGCCTGACGCCCCTCGAAAAGTTCCAGCTTCTGACCGAAGACGAACTGCTCGACGCGCAGGACGAATATGGCGAGGACGCCTTCTCCGCCGGGATCGGTGCGGAAGCCGTCAAGCAGATGCTGATGGACCTCGACCTTGAAGGCGAGAAGGTCGCACTGCTCGACGAACTGGCGACCACCAAGTCGGAACTGAAGCCCAAGAAGATCATCAAGCGCCTCAAGGTCGTCGAGAGCTTCCTGGAATCGGGCAACCGCCCCGAATGGATGATCCTGGACGTCGTTCCGGTCATTCCGCCGGAACTGCGCCCGCTCGTGCCGCTGGACGGCGGCCGCTTTGCGACCTCGGACTTGAACGACCTCTATCGTCGCGTCATTAACCGTAACAACCGCCTGAAGCGGCTGATGGAACTGCGCGCGCCGGACATCATCGTCCGCAACGAAAAGCGCATGTTGCAGGAAGCCGTCGACGCGCTGTTCGACAACGGCCGCCGCGGCCGCACGATCACCGGCGCCAACAAGCGGCCGCTGAAGTCGCTGTCTGATATGCTGAAGGGCAAGCAGGGCCGCTTCCGCCAGAACCTGCTCGGCAAGCGCGTCGACTATTCCGGCCGTTC
Organism: uncultured Novosphingobium sp.; assembly: GCA_946886075.1. Next base: position 3,751 of record CAMPHR010000041.1, read on the forward strand.
GGTCATCGTGACCGGTCCGGAACTCAAGCTGCACCAGTGCGGCCTGCCCAAGAAGATGGCGCTCGAACTGTTCAAGCCCTTCATCTACGCTCGCCTCGATGCCAAGGGTCTTTCGATGACCCTGAAGCAGGCGAAGAAGTGGGTCGAGAAGGAGCGCAAAGAAGTCTGGGACATCTTGGACGAGGTGATCCGCGAGCATCCGGTCATGCTGAACCGCGCACCGACGCTCCACCGCCTCGGCATCCAGGCGTTCGAGCCCGTGCTGATCGAAGGCAAGGCGATCCAGCTCCACCCGCTGGTCTGCTCGGCCTTCAACGCCGACTTCGACGGCGACCAGATGGCCGTGCACGTCCCGCTGAGCCTCGAGGCGCAGCTGGAAGCGCGCGTGCTGATGATGTCGACCAACAACATCCTCAGCCCCGCGAACGGCAAGCCGATCATCGTCCCGTCGCAGGACATGGTGCTGGGTATCTATTACCTGTCCATGGAACGCGAAGGCGAGCCGGGCGAAGGCATGCTGCTGGCCGATATGCAGGAGGTCCATCAGGCCCTCTATGCCAAGGCCGTGACGCTGCACTCGAAGATCATCAGCCGCGTGCCGCAGACCGACGAAAACGGCCAGCAATATATGAAGCGCTTTGAAACGACCCCGGGCCGCATGCTGCTGGGCGAATGTCTGCCCAAGAGCCACAAGGTACCCTTCGACGTCGTCAACCGGCTTCTCACAAAGAAGGAAATCGGGGACGTCATCGATCAGGTCTATCGTCACACCGGCCAGAAGGACACCGTGCTGTTCGCCGACGCCATCATGGCGCTGGGCTTCCGCCACGCGTTCCAAGCCGGCATCTCGTTCGGCAAGGACGACATGATCATCCCCGACTCCAAGACGGCGTTCGTCGAAGAGACCAAGGCGATGGTCGCGGACTATGAGCAGCAATATCAGGACGGCCTGATCACCCAGCAGGAAAAGTACAACAAGGTGATCGACATCTGGAGCCGTTGTGGCGATCAGGTTGCCAACGCCATGATGGACGAGATCAAGGCGATGCCAAAGGATCCCGAGACGGGCCGTCAGCGTCAGATCAACTCGATCTACATGATGGCGCACTCCGGTGCCCGTGGCTCGCAGGCCCAGATGAAGCAGCTGGCCGGTATGCGCGGCCTGATGGCCAAGCCTTCGGGCGAGATCATCGAAACGCCGATCATCTCGAACTTCAAGGAAGGCCTGACCGTTCTTGAATACTTCAACTCCACCCACGGCGCCCGTAAGGGTCTGGCCGACACCGCGCTCAAGACGGCGAACTCGGGTTACCTGACCCGCCGTCTGGTCGATGTGTCGCAGGACTGCACGATCGTCGAGGAAGATTGCGGCACCGAAAAGGCGCTGGAGATGAAGGCGATCGTCCAAGGCGGTTCGGTCATCGCCTCGCTCGGCGAGCGTATCCTGGGCCGCACCACGGCGCAGGACATCGTCGACAGCAAGGACGGCAGCATTGTCATCCCGATCGGCACCCTGCTCGACGAACCTATGATCGCGCAGATCGAGGCCATCGGCACCCAGGCCGTGAAAATCCGCAGCCCGCTGATCTGCGAAAGCCGGATGGGCGTGTGCGGCAAGTGTTACGGTCGTGACCTTGCCCGTGGTACGCCGGTCAATATCGGTGAAGCGGTCGGCGTCATCGCGGCGCAATCCATCGGTGAACCGGGCACGCAGCTGACCATGCGTACCTTCCACATCGGCGGCGCGGCGAACTTCAACGAAACGTCGAACCTGGAAGCCCTGTCGGACGGCACGATCGAGCTGCGCGACATGCCGACCATCACCGACAAGAACAACCGTCGCCTGTCGCTCGCCCGTAACGGCGAGATCGCGATCATCGATAGCGAAGGTCGCGAGCGCGAAACACACCGCCTGCCTTACGGCGCCACCATCCTGTTTGCGGATGGCGATGCCGTGAAGAAGGGCGACCGCTTCGCCGAGTGGGATCCGTTCACCATGCCGGTGATCACGGAAAAGCCGGGCATCGTGAAGTATGTCGACCTGATCGACAACAAGACGCTGACCGAGCAGACCGACGAAGCCACCGGCATCGCCCAGCGCGTCGTCATCGAGCATCGTGGCGCTGCCCGTACCAAGGAGGATTTGCGTCCGCGCCTGACCCTGCTGGACGACAATTCGGGTGAAGCCGCGCGCTACATGCTGGCGGTCGGCGCGACTCTGTCGGTCGATGATGGTGCCCAGGTGCAGGCAGGTGACGTACTGGCGCGTGTCTCTCGCGAAGCCGCGAAGACCCGCGACATCACCGGCGGTCTGCCGCGCGTCGCTGAACTGTTCGAAGCCCGCAAGCCCAAGGACAATGCGATCATTGCCAAGGTGTCGGGCCGCGTCCAGTTCCTCAAGGATTACAAGGCGAAGCGCAAGATCGCTATCAATCCCGAGGATGGCGGCGAGCCGGTCGAATATCTGATCCCCAAGAGCAAGGTGATCGACGTTCAGGAAGGCGACTTCGTGAAGCGTGGCGACAACCTGATCGGCGGTTCGCCCGATCCGCATGACATTCTGGAAGTTCTCGGCATCGAGCCGCTGGCCGAATATCTGGTCGCGGAAATCCAGGAAGTCTATCGCTTGCAGGGCGTGAAGATCAACGACAAGCACATCGAAACGATCGTTCGTCAGATGCTGCAAAAGGTCGAAATCATCGAGTCCGGCGATACCACGTTGCTCGTGGGCGAGCAGATCGACCGCGAGGAGATGGACGAGATCAACGCCAAGCTCCAGCCCGGGTTTGCGCCCGCCGCTGGCAAGCCGGTGTTGCTTGGCATCACCAAGGCTTCGTTGCAGACGCGCTCCTTCATCTCGGCCGCCTCCTTCCAGGAAACCACCCGCGTCCTCACGGAAGCGGCGGTTCAGGGCAAGAAGGACACGCTGGTAGGCCTCAAGGAAAACGTCATCGTCGGCCGCCTCATCCCGGCGGGCACGGGCGCTGGCATGAACCGCATGCGCGTCGCCGCCTCGTCGCGTGACGCCGCGATGCGGGCCGCTCTGCGGGCCTCCAGCCAGGTTGACCTGATCGCACCCAAGACGGCCGCTGAAGAGCATGCCGCTGAGCTCGCGCAGGGTCCGGAGGCGGCGATCGGCGATGATCCGTTGGGCGTCGTCAGCGGCGAAGCGCATGGCACCGATGCGGATGCCGGCGATTACCTGCTGAAGAGCGACGAAGACTAAGCCGCTTTGAAATGCCGGGGGCCGCTTCCTATCTTGGATAGCGGCTCTAAGCCCCATCGATCCTGCAATGGACGATGAAAGAGCCCGCCGGACGCAACAGCGTGTCCGGCGGGCTTTTTCGCGGATATCACGGATGATGATTTCGCGCTTCGGCCTGTCCTTAGCCCCTTGACCTACCGCGGAAGCCAGCCTATTTGCGCGTTTCCGGTGAGCCACTGGTTCACCCTGATGCCCGATCCTCTAATGGTAAGAGAGCGGACTCTGACTCCGTCAATCAAGGTTCGAATCCTTGTCGGGCATCCACAAATTCCGCAGGAAAAACAATGGCTTGGCAGCATGACGAGGCCGGAATGGCGGCATTTTCATGTTGCATCCGCTTTCCGCCGATTTCCGCCATTTTCCGGAGATTTCTGAGCTTTCCCGGCGGCTCCATGCAACATGGATGCAACATGAAGCGGAGCCCTTTGGCCGATCAATTCCCTGATTTGGGCGCTCGGCGGCGCGACGTCCTTTGCGCACGATGACTGGCTTTCGCCGCGTCTTCCACTGCAGGTGGCGATGATCTCCGCCTTCCAGACTGTGGCCCCAAGAGCTCGAACGCCTCCCTCTGCCGCTGCTCTCTCGCCAGGTGGCGAGCTGCTGCTTGTGCCTTGAGTGCCTCCGATGCAGCAGATTTCAGTGTGTCGATGGCGCCGACCGTCACTAGCAGGTCCAGCTCCTCATCACTGAACCGGATTCCCTTCCCTTTGGCGATCGCTCTTGAGATCCGCCGATCAAGTTCGATGAGGCTGTCCATGCTGTCTCCTGCGTATGCCTGCCCAACTCAGCTTCCGCCCGGGCCTTGCACCTTACGCTCGCAATGGAGCAGAACAGCGCAATGGTAAGGATTATAGCAATCATGACCTTGGCGCTGGTGGCCACGCTCGCATCACTCTGGATCTCGCCCTTCACAGATGAAAGGGCGATGTATGGACATGACGGCCCGGTGGAGCAAAACCTCCAGTCTCGAGAGGTTGGAGGCTGGCCCGCACCGTTCCTGGCGGACAATCCCAATACTTCCGTGCCGCATCAGCTTGGCGTTGAAGATAATTTCCGCCCGGGCCAGTTCGTGGGGACGCTGAGCTTTTGGCTGCTCGTTGTAGGGTCGTTATTCGCCCTGATACGCCGAACGCGATCCTGAGTGATGCTCGCTAGTGTCTCGCCCCCGTGGTGAGGCGTTGAAGCAGGGACGAGACCAAGTGCTTACGCCTGGGCGCTTGAGCAGTTCCGCTCACGCCCTTCAGTCAGCGTCCGCAACGTCGCTGCCGCCTCCAAAGGGTATCAGCGGAAAGCAACCTTTTGCGACCACTGGCGCAACGTTAGAAACTTCATGAATATGCTCATTGTAGAGCAACGTAGGCTGAAGGGATGCTGATGGAGTGGGGATCAGTCGCCGACTGGGTTTCTGGGCTGGGTTCGATTTCCGCCAGCATAGTAGCCTTGTACCTTGCGGGATCGGAGCGCAGGGCACAGCGTGAAAGTGAGAGACCCGAGGTCAGCGTTGAGCTGACGGACGTTGAAAACGACGGGTGGACCACCCTCACGCTCATCATCACCAATCCGGCGCACAAAGAGTGGCAGCTTCTAAACGCTGAAATCTTACGCCCGAAGAGTGGCTTGGTCACCACCCAGGAAGATACGCTGGTTAATGATGAAGCAGCCTGGGATCTCAAATTCAGCGCCGAGCGACGGAAAGAACTCGCCTGCAGATCAAAGTCTCTCAGGCGAACGGTTCGATCGATCGGAACCCTAAACGGCGCTTCAGGTGGAGGTGGCTCCGCTAACAGAATTTGGGAACGGCTTCCGGTTTATGTTGGTAAGGCGCCGGTCCACCTCATCATGCGCCTCTCCTTCGCCTCGCTCGAGCCAAGGCCAGATCGGTTTTCCATTGATGTGGAGCGAACGATCAGCTGATTTTTCGTGCCGACTGTATGTCGAACTGGACCGTCGGCCAGCGCAAACCCGAAGCTCTAACAATCCCAAACCGCCGAATAAGCCACAAGTGCCTCAAATGCGGTTCCCCACCGCTTTAGGTTCGCGGCTCGGCTAGGTAGGACCCATGATTTTCAGGCCGCCGCCGTCGATTCCCCCGCATCAGCTCGGCATCGGCAGGATGGCTGGCTGCGCTGCTTTGGAACCTCGCTGCCGTCTCTCTCTCCTTCCTCGACGATCTTTCGCAGCCCACCGTCGTAAGGTGCTTGCCGATGCTGAACGACATAGTTGCGCCACTTCCCGCTGCCACGCCCTTGGTCGAACAGGGCAAGTTCAATCTCTTCGCCGTCTGCCGCATTCGACCGCGTGACGAGATCCTCAATCACTGCATTGAAGGCGCGATAGTTGTCTGCGCTGTTCTGGTCGCTCACGGTGTAGCCCTCGACCAGCCGCCCGCTTCGGTTCCAACTCTTATGGACGTCCGTCAGCACAACGTCCTGTCCGCACAGCAGGTTAACCGAGCATGCCGTCCACTGGTCCATGATGTAGCCGGGACGGTTATCCCGACAGAGGAAGAAGATCAGCTTGGTGAAGTAGGCTGGGCCCATGCCTGGTAGCCCCTTGCGTGCACCAACGGGCGCCCTGCGAAGGCTGCTGAACTCGGCATAGGCGGCAGTCGCGTCTATGTCTCCGTTCCACATGCGATCGATCAAAGTGAGCCATTGGCTCGACCGATCGTTGAGCAGCAGCCCGGCATTGCGGGTGCGCATTCCTCCCCAAGACAACACGAGCATGGCGCGCGCAAGAGGAGAGGTCTCCGCCTCTAGCGCAGATCGCAGGCAGCCCCGGCACATCGCCTCTGACCAGCGCTCCAGTCCTCCGCCAATAGCCGTCGCTGCCCAAGCCGATGGGACAGCGCCCACCCAACCTTTTGCCTCATGCACCTTGCGCTTTGCGAGAAGTGATAGGAAATGATTGAGGCGCTGCTCGTCATAGTGGATTGTCATTGTGGCTGTAGGCCCTTTGGTGTTGAGCTGATGGGCATAGCTATGGAAGCCTAAGAGTTTGTTCCCTCACCGATTGCCTTGCTGGCAGCGCCCTAAGGTGTGGGCATGACAACCACACCCAGCGCCAGCAGCCTCCGATCGCGTAATGGTGTTGCCATCATGGCAACCCCCGGTGAGGGGCCAGCATGATGCTGGGGCCTGATCGCCTCTACCGTGATCCGATTTTGAGCAAGGTATGTGTATCATGCACATCCCTCTCAGTCGCGGCGAGGCGCAGGATATGCTGTGCATCAAGTTGGAATATCGCGTCGGCTTTCGGCAAGCAGCACAAGCACGTGCTGGAAAAGATCGATAACCTTTTGAAGAATGCTCCCGATTTGCTTGGGCCGAATTTTCGGCCGAAGCTCATTGAGACGACCACCGGCAACAGCGCGACGCGTCATGACCGGGCATACGAAATGGACCGCAGCAGCTTCAGTTTGCTCGCTCTGGCGCTGGACAATCACGTCAGCACTCGTCACTTTCTCAGCTCGAGTTGACACACATACCAATGGTCGCCATTGGCCCGCGAAAGAGGGTGTGCATGGACGAGATCGACATCAAGGTGGAAGCGCTATCGTGGGTGCGCCGTGCCTGCCGGGGTCGCCCCCTCCCCGTTGTCACTAGCGAGTTTTCGCTAAACGGCACTGGCATCCGTGCCGACTTAGCGATCCTTGGGGAAACGTTCTGCGGGATCGAAATCAAAAGCGCAGCAGATACGCTAAAGCGGTTGCCCAGCCAAATGGAAGGGTACGCACGGTATTTCGATCAGACGATGCTAATCATTGCTCCGAAGCACGAGAAGGGCCTGACCCGCCTCGACCTCAAGCAGACAGAGGTGTGGGTGCAGGAGGCGCCTGGCGCTCATCGTCAGATACGCTCCGGATCGATGACTCGAGCACCCGGCCACACATTACTCGGACTACTGACCATTCAGGAAGAGCGCCGCGCCTTCCGTGCTGCGCAGGGGCGGAAGGAGACGAGCGCCGAATATGACCCCTACCGCAGCGAGTTTGAAGCCGCATTCCGGTGCCGCTACCAAGGCACAAGCGAGGCGTTTTGGAATGCAGTTAGAGGGCGGATCATACGCAGAGAAGATCTCAGGCTGCTGAGCCGCTTCTACCCCGAGCGGCAACGCGCCCAAGAAGCCTCAGCGGCCGAGGGTAAAAAGTGGCTTCAATGGACGCAGCAAATGAACGCTCTCGCTCCCGCGCTTTAGCCCGCCCAATCGTCTTCTGTGTCGTAAAGGCCGATCGGGTCGTTGAAGAAAGTTTGCCGCTGCAAATGTAGGTTGATGCGCACCGCGGTGGAGCGTGCTGGCGTTTTGATGGCCGCAGTATCGCCGCTCGCAGTCCGCTCGATCATTTGAGTTCCCCAAACGCGGAGCAGTGTGTCAAAAATTGGAGGGTCGAGCTTCAGCAGCTCTTTGGCCTGCTCCTGATAACCAGAAAAACCTTCTTGTTCGCTCCGAAAAAAGCGCCATTCGCCAGGCTGCGGGTAATCGATGCGCGGCGCAGGGATGCCGCCACCTCCCCGCTGCCGCTCTACCCTAGCACTTCCCCGATCACTGTAGATCATACGATCGCGGCCGACTTGCGCTATCAGCAGATCGAATATCGTTCTCTCAAAAATCTCTTGTTTGGTGATCGTGGTAAATGTGTCCGGGAACGATGATGCTGAGACGGAAATGCAAGCGTGAGGGCACGCGCTCTTGATGGAGTTGACATGTTCGACGAGAAAAACGGCGCGCTGAAGCGGCTCCCTTGAAGAAACGCCCTCATCAAGGACAAAGCAGGTATCGACCCCGCCTTCTGTTCGAGCCGAGATGCTTGCTGCCAGCGCGGGGAGTGCCAAATAGCCTTGCTTGGGAACTATCACGACCAGGCCGCGGCCTAATTCATAGAAGCACTCCACCTGTTCGCCAATTTCAGCCGCATCATCGATTTGAACGGCAGGAATAAAGTGACCGTTGTCGACAGATTTGATGAAATCGCACCAATTGGAGTAGCCATTGGCTGGAAGTCGCAGGGCCGCAAGTTCACCGTGCACCGGGCGAGCTTTTGATGTTGGCTCTTCTGCTCCTACTGCCAGGATAGTTGGACGACTCCCATAAGCCTCGTTCAACCGATCCAGAGCATTCTGCAGCTGGTAAGAGGTTGTCCAAGGCCGCAACGGCACGATCGGAAGCAGCCGATCCTTCGTTTTATTCGGCAGTTCTTGGAGGGCCCGCATCTCAGCCGGCCGCATGGAGAGAAACGGAAGATATGGCACCTCCGCAAACCGCCTAAGCGCCATCGTCTACTAACCCCCTATCTTAATCTTCATCGCAGCCGGTGAGACCTGAAAGCTTTCAGCCAACTGGGCGTTGAGGTCCTGCACGCCGACACTCTGCGCAACTTGGGCTGCGTTTGCCACCAATCTTGATGGCATGACGATATCTGATGCCAGTCGGTTTGCTTCGGCCTCCACAGCACTCGATTGGTTTGAACGGTATAGGGCATCATCAGAGATGCCAGTTCCGATCAGATCTCTGTGGAGAAGAAAATGCGCGATTTCGTGTGCAACCGTGAACCGCTGCCGACCGATACTGTCATGGCGATTTACTCTGATCACAAAGCCTCCGGCCCCATCAGGCCTGATCTCGCCAGACTTTCCTGGAGGCAGAGTAGCCGCTTTGACCGCCAGCCCGAGTGCGCGAGCAATGCCTTGGAGGTCGACAGGCGCGCTCCGCTGAAAGCCTTCAATCAACGCACGAACGCTCGGGCTAAGCTGACGCCACTGCGGGCTTTCTGGAATGACCTGTATCATTGGGTCTCAGGGCCTTCCTCACGTTCATCTTCTTCCTCCGCTGCATCTCGGTCGAGCTGGTCGAGTTCGTCATCCTCTCGTCCGGCCGCGTCGAGCGCGTCTGCGGCGTCCAATTTCTCATCTCGCAAACTGCCAAGAGCCACGACACCAATCTGCTCTATGATGCGCTCCCGAAGGTACTCGGGAGTGATAACCCTTGTGGCAATCGTTTGAGCTCGCCGCGTCAAATCCCGGTCGAGATGAAGATTTAAGTATGCTTCAACAGCAGCTTCAACAGCCTCGTCCGTCTTCTTCTCCGCGACAGATGCAGCGACGGCAGCTGACCGCTTCATGAATTCACGGTATCCGTAAAGGGCCGCAAAGGCGCATGCCAAAGCAAACACCGCAAGCAGCACAGTCACTGCCGTAAGCGCAATCGCGGCTAGATCCCCATAGGATACGCCCATAGGGACGACGTGCAGTTCTCTGCCGCCGATCATCCAAACCATGAAGCCACCTATGATGGCTCCCAAGAAAGCAAAGAGCGTGCGGTAAAGAGGAGGTTCGTTATCCCAGTTCACGCGCCTCTCCTACCCTACGTTTACGCGGAAAGACAATACGATGGGGCGCCGACGCTCCCGAACAGACTCGAAATCCAGACAGTAATAACGCAACTCGGCGCGCCTCTTTTTCTGCCTCTAATTTCTAAGCATATTGGCCAGTGCTCTTGCTTTTCAGCCCCAGTTAGCGCATTTGTCCTGCCGTCATGGCGCCGCATTTTCGCGGAGCGATTGCCATGTTCAAGCCGACGATCACCGGCCCTTCACAGTCACAGTTCCGCGAGCTTGAGCGGCAGATCCGCGCCAAGGCGGAAGCGGCGCTCTTGGAAGCCAGTCATCGCGCCGGGCGCATAGCGACGTCCCGGATCAGACAGGCGATGTCAGGCGCGGGGCTCGGGCGGCTCGGCAATGCCGTCGATGCTACCTCTGACCTCGAGAAGGGCGGCAGGCTCCACCGATCGCCCGGAAGCGTGTCAGCGTCGAGCTCCATCCACCTCAAGAGCCGCAGCCCTCGCACCGTAGGCGCAATCGAAGCTTACACAGAAGGGGCAACCATCGGTACCAGACGTTCCGGCTGAGCCGTGGCGCAGCGGCGGTTTCGGTGCTTCAATGCCATAAGCCTTCGACCAGGCTGCGTCCGCCGCCGCCCTCGATCGGTGCTGCTGGTCAGTCAGCTCACCCGGAAGCCCGGCGATGATCGCCTCATCGTCCAGCCCCTGAGTGACAAGAGCCACCACCGCCAATTGCCGGTCACGCGCAGCCGGATGAGCCAGGAGGCGAAGCGCCCGGTTGTTGGCCGCCCGAAAGCTCAAGCGGTATGCTTCGGTCGCAACACTGCCGAGTGCGGATATCTCAGCCGGGACTGGCATTGGCTTTGGCATCGGTGCCGGGCTGGCTGCTGTTGGCGATGCATGTGCTCTGGCCGGTTGATCCTTGGCGACGCGATCGGGCACTGCTGCTGCAAGCTGTTTCGTCGCTGCCAGAGGCGCAGCCGCCGCCCGCGCCGGGGCTGGGGCAACTCCGCCATGCAGAGCAAGCCAGGCCTCCTCAAAACGTGCCCCATGGCGCTTGGCCTCTGCAGCGTCACCGCAAACTGACAACCGGTGGGCCATCAACCGGGATGATCCCCCCGTTCCCGCAACACCTCTAGCTGCGACGGCGGCCAGCGTATCCTGACCGCTCATCATCCTGCTCCTCTCTCCGACAGTGCGCGATCGGCATCGACCTTAGCCCACGCCCTGCCAGCCTTATCTGCGGCACTCTCCCGCTCCCTGCCCTGGTTGGCAGCGCGGGCCTTCGCCCACACCTGAGCAGTGGACGGCTTTGAGGCAGAACGGTCAGCATCGACACTACCCCATACCCGGTCGAGACGATCGACTGCAGCCTGATGACGATGACGGGGTGAAAGTCCTTCGTTTGAGGGTCTGCCGTTTCGTTGAGCTTTCGTTGCAACGGGTGTTGAACGGTCGTTGCCATCTCGTTGCGCTTTTCGTGCCGCTGCCGATGCCCGTCCCGCTGATCTGCGCTGCTCAACTACCGCCTCAGCTTTTTCTATCTCGCGATCGATCCTGGCATGGCGGATGCCGCCTTCGTGCACCTCGAAAAACTCAAGGATGACCTCGCGAGAAGCCTTCCATTCTTTCGGCGTCATTCCCGCGATGCGCGCTAACCGAACTTCATTTGCCGGAAGCGCACCGTCGTGGGTCCACGCATGCATGATGAGCAGGAGATAGGCCCCATGCTCCATGGTGGAGAGGTGCATGGTTCCCTTCAGATAGTCGGACACATACAAAGGCATCCATGCGGAGGTTTCCTTGCTCATGCGGCCAGATCCCTCACTGCCTGGAAGCGGCCTGCAAAGCGCGCCTTTGCCACTCCCTCGACACCGTTGCGTCGCTTGGCGACGATCAGATCCAACAGGCCCTCCACGCGCTCAAGTGCTGCTTGCACCCCTGCGTATGCAGTGCTGGACGGATCTGGCATTCCCTTTCGGAGGTAATATTCTTCGCGAAAGAGGAAGATGACCGCATCCGCGTCCTGCTCAATCTGGCCGCTATCGCGCAGGTCTGAAAGCTGGGGCCGCTTATCCTCTCGCTTTTCAACTTCACGCGACAGCTGGGCCAATGCCAGCACACCTACATCATAGGTCTTTGCCAAGGCCTTTAGACCTCGGGAGACCTCAGAAACGGCCTCATATGGGCTGCAGCGATGATCGGGCCGAAGGAGTTGGAGATAGTCGACGACGACAAGCTCCAGCGCCTGCCCGGCGGCATTCATGCGACGCTTGTGTCGCCGCACGATCATATTGAGGCGCCCGATTGTAAGTGCGCCCGCATCCACGATGTTGAGCGGCAGATCCCTGAATTCGCGCGCTGCCCGATAGACGCGACGGCGATCTTCGTCATTTCGGAAGACCCCATCACGAATGGCCGCGTAAGGTACCCCGGCTGCGCCATCGTACAGCACGTCAGCTGTTGCCCGCTGCATCAGCTCGGTTCGCGACATTTCGAGGCTGACGAATAAGACGCCATGCCCCTTAGCGGCTGCCCCCAATGAGTAAGAGATCGCGAACGTGGTCTTGCCCATCCCAGGCCGCCCTCCAGCGATCACAAGGTGATGACGCCGGATTGGCCCGAGCTTTTCGTCTATGATGGAAATTCGACCGCAGGTTACGCCTGGGGCTGATCCATCATAGGCGGTGAGCATTTCGTCGAACGCTTTGGAGGCGCTGAGTTGTACCACGCCATCATCGTTATCGCCCATTGAAGCGAGAGCCGCATCGGCTGCAGCAATGACCTCTTCATTGGCCACCTCCAATCCCCCCGCAAGCGCGGCTGCATGGTTGAGGCCTTCGATCAACCTACGGCGCTTCGCCATCTCCATCACCTGCTGGACGCAAGTTTCGAGCATCAGCACAGCGCCGGAGCTTCCCGTTAACTGCGCCAAGTAGCCGACGCCGCCCATTTCCTGCAGGGCCGGATCATCGGCAAGGTAGGGTTTCAGAGTGACCGGATTCGCCGTGCGACCTAGCGCAGCCTCTCGGACAATTGCCGCGTAGATGCGGCCGAAAAGAGGTTCCGAAAAGTCATCGGCCTGCAATTTGTCTGCGACGCGGTCGATCAGCTTATTCTCGATCATCAAAGCGCCAAGGATGGCAGCCTCGCTTTCGACATTCGCGACCGGCTGCGGCGCTGAGCCTTGGGCCTCCATCATACCGTCGCCCCTACAAAGAGCTGGCGCCAGGCCGAATGCGCCCGAGCCATGGATCGGCGGTGCCATGCGTCTTTCAAAAGGCAGGGATTTTGAGCGGCCTGCAGCACCAAGCGGCGGTAGCGATGCCAAGCGACTTCGACCGAGCAGGGTTGCGAGTGGGAATCGACTACAGTAAGAAAGGCTCCGTTGAGCATGGGCCGGGGCGTTGGCGCGCCTCGGCTTTTTTCGTTGTTGAGCATGTCCAGCCTCACAAAGTTGCGGTGGATTTCGACCGGGGAAGATCGGCCAGCCCTGTTCGATCGATGATCCTCCAGCCGCGCGACCGGCGAAGGCCATCTGCCCACCGACTTGCGCGGCGGTGATCCGGGAAGGTGGCGTTGAGATCTTCGTCGGCCAGCGGGGGCGCCACTTCGACAGCAAAGGCTGCATCGAAGGGCGCGTGAATGATGCGGATTGTCCGCTCAGCTGCGACTGACATCATCGCCTTCCTGTGTGTCGCCGATCAACTCGCGAAGGCTGCTGACCAGCACCACGCGGCGGCTACCGAGCTTCGAGGATTTAACGGAGCCGTTGGCGATGAGTCCGAACATGTTCGTCCGGCCGATTCCGATCATTCTGGCCGCCTCTACGGGAGACACCGACAACCTTGAATTGAGAGGATCCTGCATGAGGTTCTCCACTGAACGTTTGTGAATTTCGTCGAACATCGCCGACGGAAAAATCCACGCAAAAATGTTTCTCTGGATTATTCCGCTTTTCGCGGACGACCTTGTTTTCGCGGGAAAATTTCTCTGTAGTCCGAGAAGAAATCAGCAGAAAATCCACGGCGCTCTGGATTATTTTCCCGAGAGAAGCGGGCCCAAGCTTGCTTACTGTTCAGCTTAAGACCGTGCTGCCGGATCCACGCGCGGCGCTCTTCTCGGCTGATCGGCCCCCTCCCCGCTTCGGACGCGAGTTCATTGACGAGGGCCTGCAGTCCAGGAACGTCCACAACAATGCTTTCCCACACGCCAAGACTGAATGGCCATTCCTCATCATCCGACACGACCTGCAGCGAAGCATAACCTCGCTCCCAATCGAGCCGGACCTCAACTTGGTCGCTGCGATCAGCCCTATCGATGCTCCGCCAGAGATTGGACGGCACCGGAACGCGCCTTATGTCGTCTGAGTCTAAGCGCCTTCTATCGTTGCCCTCTGATGACTGGCTGATCCACATGTGGTGAAATGCCGTGCAGCGGAGAGAACGAAACAGTGTTGCCCAGCCGATCAAGTGCACCAAATCACTCGACGCAGCGCCAGCCGCCAACAACGCTGACCGACACTCATTAAGTGCCACCCATGATCGACCGCGACTGCGGATCACATCGGAAATAAGCGTGTCGCCTTGCGTCACGAGACCGCAACCTCTGGCGATGGATTTGAATCTGGAAGAGCCGCCAGCCTCGAGAGGTCCACCATGATTTTGGACCACCAGTCTGATGGCCATTCCTCAAAGGCATCCCACCTCCTGCGCGCATACTTGAGCTTCCAAATTGCGCCCCTTAGATCAGCGGCCGGTGTTGAAATGACCTCCTCTTCCGCCTCACACCTGGCTTCTGTAAGCCGCTCCATTTCAGCGTCGACGGCGGCAGGGATATTGGGTCCGCCGCTCCTCTCCGCCCGGTACGCTGGCCGCCAGGTAGCATGGTCGTAAGAGACTTCGGCCGCGCGGGCTGCCTGAAATCGGCACATCACCGCCACCCAGGGTTCGCTGACGGGTGGAGCGGGAGCAGGCTGTCCGCAGCTGGAGGGATATCGCTCCATCATGCCCACTCCTGCTCTCCCACATCTGAGATCGGGCAACCGGGCCCCTCGTAACTCCTACCGTGCAGCCAAAGGCGACCGAGTCCGGTGTTGACCCCGTCCTCATCGGATTGGCCGGAAGGATCGTCGTCTTCCAGATCTGCATCACCATCGATATCGTCGAGACGATCAATCGCCGCTTGGGCGACAGCTTCCAGTGCTGGCCGATCAAGGCGAGCGAGGAAGCGGGCAAGATTTGGCGTGACGCAGGGCGTCGCACCCGGTAATAGGGCGTTGTTCATTTGGTTGGTTCCTTATGAAACAGCTGGCGAGGTCGGTTGCCGCCGCCTCGTCGGCACTCTTCTCAAATCAATGCGCTATTGGCGCCTTAAAGCATTCATCGAGTTGCGACTTCCGGGCGTGGATCTTCGCGCCTATTTTGAAACACGGCATCTGGCCGTTATAGATTAGGTGGTAGACGGCGCGCTCCGTCTTCCCGACATAGCGGGATATCGCCGTCACACCGATCAGGATATCGTCTGCAAGTTCCATTTCGTCATCCTTCTGAGCTTTGTCAGCTCCGTGCAGACTGTGATTGGAAGGCGGCATCGAGCTCTGATTTCCGGAAATACATTCTGTTGTTTTTGCGGATTACCGGGAGCTGTCCGCCTTTCACCATATTGTAAATCGTGCTTTTCGGCAGACCGAGAAAATCGGCCGCTCTCTTCGCGCCCTTGAGCAAATCATCCTGCACGTCATTTACTCCATTAGAGTTTGAGTAGCGTTAGTCTCTTATTGTTAACGCTGATCCTTAAGGGTGCAGATTCGACAACGCAAGCCTAAAAGAGTATCGGCACTCTTATGACTATGCCGGAACGTTCAATCGGATACACCTACGCCCAGATAGAAGCGGTCCTCAGAGAACTGCATTTTATCAGGGATGATCGGAAGCCTGCTTTTGCCAGCCGGCTTAAGCACCTGAAGAAGCTTGGCTTCCCTAAAGGCGTAAACGTCGGAAAGGGCCAGCGTTTCTCGTACTCACCGGCGCAGTTGTGGATCCTCGCCTTAGCTTTTGAATTTGTGCAGCTAGGGATTCTTCCTGAGCGGATGGTGGCTGGGTTCAATCAGCATGCACGCGTATTAATCCAAGCCACCGCACACGCAGTTGTTCCGATGTTTCACCCGTCTGCGAACGAAACTGACGTCGTCCCAACTGTTCTAATTTTTGATCCGAGCAGCTTAAGCGAGCTAATGGATAGTCGATATTTCGACGCGCAAGATTTCTCAGTCGGAAATTTCACCTTTGGCGGTCCGGATATGGCGACGTGGGCCTTGGAGGGGCATTTCCCATCAAGGCGTATTTCCGCAGTTTCGCTCGATGGGCTCCTAGGCGACATGGGGCGCGCTCTTGATCGGATCCGCACAGGTGGCAAAGTCGAATTTTTGAAGGATCTGGCGATTTGGTCAGATTCCTACAACGCGGAATCAGCGATCGTGATATGACGTCCATCCGCCGCCGCACTTGGCCCACGCCATCGGGCGAAGAGAAGACCGCCTGGCAGGTCGATTATAAGGACGCGGCCGGTAAGCGCCGCAGCAAGCAGTTCGCCCGGAAGAAGGACGCCGAGGCTTGGCTGACGACCGCTGCCTATCAGGTCCAGCAGGGCACCCACACGCCTGACAGCCAATCCATCACGATCGCGAAGGCAGCCGAGCTCTGGATCAAGCGCGGCGAGCGAGAGAACCTCGAAGCTTCAACGCTGGCAGCATATGGCCAACATGTGCGCCTGCACATCACCCCGCTGTGCGGCGACAAGAAGCTCTCCCAGATCACCCGGCCGATAGTGGAGGGCTGGCGCGACGAACTTATGGAGAAGCTGTCCCGGCCGATGGCTTCACGGGTGATGCGATCCCTCTCGGCGATCGTGGCTGAGGCTCAGGCCCGCGGGCATGTCGCGCAGAACGTAGTGTCTGGCGTGAAGATGCGTCGGGCCAAGCGTGAGAAGCCGAAGATCATAGTCCCGAGCAAGGCCGAGCTGAAGGCTGTACTCGAGACCGCCAGCGCGTCGGCCGAGCCTATGGCGCACCCGCTCGCATTGCTCGCCATCTTCACGGGACTTCGCGCGTCGGAGCTCCGCGGCCTGCCTTGGCGCTGCATCGATCTCAAGGCGGGGACAGTCACGGTAGAGCAGCGTGCCGACCTCAAGAATGTCATTGGCCCGCCGAAGTCGGAAGCCGGGCACCGGTCCATCCCCCTCCCCGCCTCTGCCATCAAGGCGCTGACGGCATGGAAGCTGGCATGCCCCAAAAATGACAACGACCTAGTCTTACCGTCGCTGGCCAAAAAGGTCATGTCGCACCAGTATTTGAACGTGAACATCCTAGGCGCCGTGCAACTGGCGGCGGGACTAGCCGATCCGGTGATCAAGGATGGCAAGCCCGCACTGGATAAGGATCAGCAGCCCCTAAAGGCCCAGCGCTACACCCTGCACGATTTCCGCCACGCTGCCGCATCCCTGTGGATTGAGCAGCGCGTAAACCCCAAGCGGGTGCAAAAGTGGATGGGGCATAGCTCGATTCAGGTCACATTCGACACATATGGCCACCTGTTCGACCAGGCCGACCAAGATGCAGCGGTAGCAGCGGCGATCGAGCGGGAGTTGAACGAAACAATGGCGTCGGCGCCGGGCACAGCAGGCGCTGGTCAGTAGAAGCCACGAGGCCGAAAATCGAAGTCATCATCATCGCCGAAGAGCTTCGCGTCGGCTAGCCTTCTCTCCAGCCCTTCCGATTGCAATGCAGCTTCTCGCGCCGCCAGGTTCGCCTCAGCAAAGGCAACGAACTCACCGACGCGTCCAACTCTCTCCAGCCCCTGTTCCGCTTTTAATGCTGCCACAAGCCGCCGCAGTCGGTCGAGGGAGCTCACTTCCTCCAGTAACTGCTCGAGCCTTTCGCTGCGGCGCTTTTCGACATGCTTAACGCGTTGCACCTGTTCGCGCCGTTGTTGCTCTTCCGCTTGGCGGCGCGCGGCCTCCTCACGCTTCAGCCGATCATCCTTGATCGCGGCGACCAGCACCAGGATACCCACCGCGATATCCGCAGCCATGTTCTCTAACCGCTGCGTCTTTCCGTCGCGGAAGGAGCGGCGTGGTGTGGGGCCCCAAAGGTATCTCCGCTCAAGCTCGAACGAGAGCTGGCCGGTAGGATGATAATCCCAATGGGGAAAGGTCGGTCCTGAGAAGCTGAAAAAGACTCTATCCACCGGATTCCGCCCGGCCCACTTCCTCTCCTCTTTCTTCTTCCAGGCTGCTTCTTCGGCCAGCTCTTTGGCCGTCATCACGTGCCTTTCCTGCGTTGTGCTCTCAGTCACGGAGAAGCTGATGATCTCACCTTCGCACTCGAAAGCTGCAGCCTCATCCGTGCTGGTGATCCGCACCCCCATAGGTGCGCCAACGGCAGCGATTCGATTGAGAGCTAGCGCCAGGCGCTCAGCAGATCCCGGCGCTACTTCGAGCTTGATCAGCCCGGGCTTCTCAACCTTGGCGAGTTTGGTCACCTCGTTCGGCTTCGCGCGGGCAAGTTGAGCGATGGTTCGCTCCACAATCCGGTCTGGTGCCGGGTCATCTTTCATTGCCGCAGAGGCAAGAATGCGCGCCCTTTCGCGAGCACCGGCAATCAGCTCTGGCTCAGCGCGCAATTCTCCTGCGGCGATCGTGATTTGCGCCAGCAGTTTGTCTGTGAGGGCTGGCAGCGGCGTCTGCGTGACAGCCTTCCCGGCTGCCTTCTTGGCCCACCACCCTAGCGGCGGATGAGGGATATCGTGCTTCTTGCAGATCTTATGCAACGCCACGTCTGAGAGGAGGAATTCCTTGGCGAGATGAGTTAGGGGCTTCGACCAGACAAGGTCGTAGAACTCCTTGCGGGTGAAGGTGCGCGCCATGATTTCCCCGTATCGACTCGATCCTCGCGCTTTTACCCCATGTCGATTGATGGACGGCAAAATTCCTTGCGACCGTCCAAGGCAGCGAACTGGGACGCCTCAAGTGAACAGCCGGATTTCGGCCGGTTCAACCCGCAGTTGAATTTTAATGTGCCATGCGTATATGCATACATGCAAAGTCGCTCTTCCGCGCCGAACTGTCACCGGACGGTGCGCGTTCCAGCCAATCGGTTGGATAGGCCGGAAGAGCGCACCCTCACTCGAATTCCCAGACATCATCCAGCTTATTTCGGATCATTCTCCGCCAGCGGCCGTGATCCGGCCGGTCAGTGCGGTACGATCGGGCGACAGCACCGACGCACATGTCTGCGAGTTGGACCAAGCTATCCCCGCGAGAATCTTTCAGCCTTATGTCCTTGATCGCACCGGCCGCGGCATGCTTCCTCAGATGGGACTGAAGGTCTCGCCGGAAGGCACGTTCACCCGAGCCATCGATAATCACCCGCGCCGCCTGCAATCGCCCATTGTCGAACTTCATCATGGTTTTCACGAAAAACTGATAGAAAGCGTCCTTGTCGCTCCGCAGGCGGCCTGAGTAGATTTGCTCCTTACGGACCACCAGCACCCGGACGCGGAAACTGAAAGGCGCGATGGCCTGGAAGAAAGCGTCTCTTGCATCGCGGCTCGCCTTGCTGAATTTGAACTCAGCCAATCCCGGCCAGGCAGCGCGCGCTTGATCGATGGCGTCCGACGTCTGGCGCGCGATTTCATGATCATCAAACATGACCATCGCGACGGCAAAAACATTCGACGAGCCACGATCCAAGCGGAAGCCCGCATCCCCGCTTTCATCTATAAACACCAACATCGCAGACGGCATAGCGTGCACCACGTACACGGCAAACTATTTCACCATTTGCGTTGAGGAGCCGAGCCACCATGCCCAGGGTTCTCGAGTTCGATGCAACATGGATGCAACACGGATCCTAAAACCCGCAGAAAACCGTGGGGTGTCGCCGCACTCTGACTCCGTCAATCAAGGTTCGAATCCTTGTCGGGCATCCATTCCC
>CAMPHR010000042.1 GCA_946886075.1 uncultured Novosphingobium sp.
CGACCTCGCTGCCCGCTTCAAGGCACAACCATCGCGGTAACAATCGGGCGGTTACGGAACAGCTCGGAATGGGAATCTATGATCCGGCGCTGCACCCTCGAAAGGCGTTTGCTGGCCATGTCTCAGAAGGCCACGACTTTTTAGGCTACAAGTTGATCCCCGGCAAATACCGGCCAAGCGACGCAGCGCAGGAGCGGCTTCGGGACTCCATCGATCGGCTGATACATTCGGGCCAAGCAACCATCGAGAAAGTCAAGAAAGGTAGGGGATTGACTGCGTATGACCGGACGTTTTCTGAGACTTTGGTCGCCATCGATCGAACAACGATGGGGTGGAAAAGTTCATTTCAAAGCGCGACCTGTCCAATCACGTTTGAGGAACTCGACGGATGGATCGCCCGAAGAGTTCGCGATTTTGAGCAGTTCTTGAATTGCTCAGCGCCTCTGGGGAGCAGCTTGCGCGTCCAAGCGCTTGGTGTGTCCCGTGTAGGCAAACGTCCGGCATGATTGAATTGGAGATGCGCTGGCATTATTTCGCCGAATCATAAGCCCAGAGCGCTTCCCACTGGGAACCCACGACGGACCCATCTCAAAGCGCTTTCAGTAGGGAAGGCCCGGCGCGTAATGCCAAGGCGATGGTGCCCCACAGACGACAAAGATGGGCACTTAAATCACTGGGAGATTTCGATCCTTCGCTCGGTGTAGTCCGCCATTTCGCCCAGACGGCCGCTCATGGTCTACACCCATAGTACGCGAGATAAGTGGTTAGGAGGGTGCAGCCGACGGTGCACCACTCCTTACCATCGAGATATGAGCAGACGGATGCCTCTCCACAGTCTGGCGCCGAATATGCTATCCATATAATATGAACAGTCAAATAAGGCACCCGATAAGTGAAAATCCTCTCCATCGCGGTTGAAGCCTTCCCATCTCGAAAATGTGTTAGTTGGTCAAAATTATAACCGGAACACATTGTCCTATTCATCGCTCCAGTGAATCAACCTTCCTCAAAAAGTCACCAAAGCGTATCACATCCCCCGTCTTAGAATTTTGCTCCGAGTTCTACACCATAGGTCCGCCCCCGATCATAGGCTGTGACCAGCTGGAGCACGGAGACGCCATAGGGGTTGAAGCGCTTGTTGAAGATGTTCTGGCCAAATGCCGACAAGCTCACCTTGCCCCCTCCGACGGGGACATCCATCAATCCCAGCCTGGCGTCCACTACCGTCCGGGCGGGCACGCCGTCATATTGTTCAAGAGGTGAGATCGCACCGGTTGCAGCCTCGCGGATCGGGCGCTGCAAGAAATAATGCTTGCTCTTATATGTCGCATCGACGCGGGCATTGATATAGCTGCCATTTGCGAACTCCGGCGCGGAATAGTTCACAGATCCTCTGGCAGTCCATTTCGAAAAGAACACCGGTCGAGATTCATCCGCGATGTCCACGCCATTTATGATGAACTCCTGATAGTCGAAATCCGTATAGCTCGCATTTCCACTTAAGGTGAGGCCGGGGAGCGGTGCAATTTCTGTCTCGACCTCAATGCCCTTGATCGTTGCCTTTCCTGCATTGTCGAACCGCTGCCGTCCATTGACGAACTGCTGCACCTGCAAGCCGCGATATTTATTATGGAAGGCTGCGATGTTCGCCCGCATCTTGTTGTCGAAAAGGATCGTCTTCAATCCGACTTCGAAAGATTGCAGCGTTTCAGGTTCGTACGGAATGCCGCTCAAGATGCCGCCAGAGACATATCCTGTGGCGACCTTGCCATAGGCAGTAAGCCTGCTGGACGGGCGCCAGTTCGCGATCGCGGTGTAGTTCAGCTTTTCAAAAGAGGCCTTGTACCGGCCAACGCCCAGACTGCCGCCCTGCCCCCCGGTGATCGCCTTGATATCAAGTTCGCGGTCATCGATGGTATAACGCAGGCCGCCTGTCAGATCGAAGGTAGGCGCTACGTGCCAGGTCAGCTGGCCATAGCCTGCCATGGAGTCGTTGACGGCAACGGTGCTGGTCAGGCCATTGCCGAACGGGCCGTCCAGTCCGGGAAGCGGAATGACGACGCCATCCTCAACCGGCTGAAAGGTTCCCAACACGTCCTTCGCCGGTGACTTTTCATGGAAGTAAAACAGGCCTGCCGTAAGATCGAACAAGTCGGTAGTAAGCTGAAACTGCAGTTCCTGGCTGAACTGCTTCTGCTGCGTAGTACGGGCAGTGAGCAGAGAGAAGAAGCTGTCATTGGAGCCGGGCGCATTAGCCGGGTCCAGCACGCCCGCGACGTTGCGCCCCAGCAGCGCACTAAGTTGCGCAAGGGTGAAGCGGTTGCCGCCGGTTCCGCCAAGGTCGTAGATATAGGGTTTCTGTTCCAGCTCACGATATGCGGAAATGCTCTTGACAGAAAAATTGTCTGTCGCCTGAAGCGCCAAGGTAAGGCTGTGCCCTTGGGTTATGACATGCTCCTTGCTGCTGGCATTTGCCACTGCATCAAGGCGGCGCGACGAAATATTCGTAATGCCTCCAAATAGCGGCTGAAAAGCAATGATCCCGGACAGCAGGGCACCTGTCGAATCTGGTATCACGCCGAACGTCTGGATCGCGCGGCCCAAAGACTGGCTGTCGGTATAGTCAAAGCGATAGGTCGCGACCAAGTTGCCAAAATCGCCCTTAACGCTGGCCTGTACACCATCGACGTTCGTCATGCCGAGATCTGCGCCGTAGCGGAAGACCCCGAAACTCGGCTCGCGCAATCTCAGATCGATCGTCCGCCCTGCGAGAAGATTTTCGACATCACCGTCAATCTGATCGTGCAGATAGGAAAGCCGGGCAGAAAAAGGTCCGAATGATGGAAGATCGAGGGTGACCTTACCCCGGAATGCGTTGTAATTGCCGTAGGACAGGTTGGCGTTCACGCCCCATTCGCCCTTTGGATCAGCCGTGGTGATGTTGAGGGCGCCGCTGGTGGCGTTGCGACCGAACAAGGTTCCCTGCGGACCGCGCAGCACCTCTACCCGTTGAATATCGGCGAGATCGAACAGCGAACCTACGGAGCGCCCAACATAGACGCCATCGACATAGATGCCGACCTTGGGATCGACAGAATTGTTCGCAACGCCCGACGTAATGCCCCGGATCGCGACTGTGACACTCGATTGCTGGCCGCGGGTCGTGACCTGCAGGCCCGGCGCGAGAGCGTCGAGCCTTCGCGCGTTGGTGATACGCAACTGCTCAAGCTGTTCGGTGCCGAACGCGGTCACTGCAACCGGCACGCTCTGCAGGCTCTCTTCGCGCCGCTGTGCAGTGACGACAATGTCGTTGAGCCCGACTTCCTGCTGCGGGCCACTCTCCTGCGCCAACGCGGGTGTGGCCATGGCCAGGACGCTGCCTGCCATCATGAAATGGCGGATTTGAAGAAGATGCTTCAAGGACCTATCCCCTCTATATTCTAATTAATTTTATTGTACGCAATGAGCATGGCGTTGTTTGCAGAGGCTTACCGCCGACACGAAGCCGGCATCTTGTGATATGAAGACGAACACCCCAAGCTAGGTCGGATTGTCTTAGAAAATAAGGAATGCGGCCGCTTACCCTATTTTAGGTAAAATGCGGGAACCTTGCGGTGAAGAGGAAATCGCATCCCTCGCCCATCCAGGCATGGAGGATGAGGCCCCACGCGGAACCTTGAAATCAAAGCTCAAAAACATATCAGACAAGAATGCGGCGGATCAGTTCAGACTGGCGATGCACGCCCACCTTACCGAACATCGAACGCAAGTGCACGCGTACCGTGGCGAGCTTTATGCCCAAATCCACCGCAGCATCTTCAAGGCTGCTTCCCTCGCTCAGACTAATGGCGAGGCGTATCTCGGTGTGGGTAAAATCGAACAGTTTCTTGAGCACTTTGGGATCCATGGTGGCGCGCTGCGCCGTGTCCCGAAGGAATATTCCCACTTCGGGCGGGTCGCCGTCATTGCGTCCATCATGCTGAGGATTCGCGATTATCATGACCGACATGTCGTGTTCGCCATGGGGACGGGACAAACTGGCGGCGTAAGTCGTTTCGGGATCCTCCCGCGCGGATTTCACAGCCGCCCACAATCTGGTCGTATCCGCCTGCCAGCAGCAGCGCAGCTGATTATTGATCAGGCGGACACCATCCTCCTCCGCCAGCATCCTCCGCGCGCGTTGGTTCAGCCATACCACCTGGTCATCACTCGCCACTATGATGAGGCCGACATTGACGCGGTTAAGCGCCATGTCGTGGAAGGACAGGTTATGCTGAAGGCGGCAAACATGCTGGGCCACCTTCATCGCTTCGGCAATATGGAAAGCCAAAGCCTGCAGTTGCACGGCCTCTGATGGCAGAAAATGGCTTCCACCTGCCCGGTAGAGCCTCAGCTTCGCCAGAACCTCGCCAATGAAAAAGTCGATGCCGAGCAAGTTCATTGGCGCGAACGATCCTGCGGGTTGTTCCGAATCCTGAACATGGCAGAAGGCGGCTTCACCCTGCGCCAACCCTTTCAACTGATCGGCTCCTCCATCAGGGTCCGGCTTGAATGCCTCACGCGTTCCGCAGCGGGCATCCACGGTCATGCAATGTCTATCCTGACCCTTTCTGGAAAAGATCGAAACGGCCTTCGCAAGGTCATAATGTTCGCACAATGCGTCCAGCACATCATACCAGGGCGTCGAAGATTGTGCCGAGCGGTAGATTGACGAGACCAGCCGGTTGTCCCGGCCGACATCGCCCGCCGTGGAAACACCGACCCTATCAACCACATTCATTGACAATCCGCTCCTGATCTTTTTATTCTTCGCCGACCTCATGGGGCCGCTGCTTGAACTAGATCATGCATTGCGGTCTTGCTCAAGCGATTCTCGACCCGCTGCCGCTGCTTGATGGCGATCTCGCACATTGCACTTCACTGCTGCAGCAATCTTTAAGGCCGTCGTTCAGAACGGCATTTCTACAGGGAGGTGTGATTGATCACGACGCAATATCCAGAGACCGTCCTTGGAGGCTTGTACCTGCCGGAATGCCCGCGATGGTTTGAAGGATCGCTCTATTTTTCAGATATTCGCCAAGGCCGCATATACCGGGTGAAAGGCGGCGCCTCCCCTGAAATCCTTTTCGTAACGGCGGACGACTTCGTCGGCGGGCTCGGTTTCCTTGAAGATGGCGGTCTGATCGCAGTCCTGTCAAAGAGTCGAAGGATCGTTCGGATCGACCCTGATGGCGCGGTCGGGCATGCGGACTTGAGCGGACTTTGCCGCTTCGTTCTCAACGACATGATCACGGCGAAGGGCCGAGCCTATGTGAGCCAGCCGGGCCGCGACGTCTGGGCCAGCGAGCAGCAGGGCATGCCTGAGCCGACCGACCTGCTGATGGTGGACCTTGACGGTAAGCCCGCTATCGCGGCGGGGCAGATGATGGGACCGAACGGCGTGGCGGTCAGCGCGGATGGCGAAACGCTCTATGTTGCGGAAAGCTCAGCGATGCGGGTGTCCGCCTTCACCATCGACCTGAGGTCGGGTGCGCTTTCGGATCAACGTGTTTTTGCTACACTACCCGATGGCGCAATCCCGGATGGTATCTGCCTTGATGATTCAGGGGCCGTGTGGGCGGCAGCGCCAGTCTCGTTCAACGCTGGCATGGTAAGCAGCGGGCCAGGCGTACTCCGCATCGACCAGGAAGGACGGACCACCCACCGCGTTCCGATGCGGCCAGGCAGGCGAGCCCTTGCCTGCACTTTCGGCGGTGCGGACCGATCGACCCTCTATATTTGTACTGTGCCTGATTTTGAGGGCTCGGCGGCGGGGAGCGAGGGTGAGGGCTGCATCGAGAAAGTCCCGCTAGATTTCTCAGGGGCGGGAAGCCCCTGATCCGGCCGATGCGGCTCCCTCAATATTGAATGCCCAGGCCGCCATCGTGGCAAAAAGCAGCCCCGGTTACGAAGCGCGCCTCGTCCGATGCGAGATAGACGAAGAGGTGTGCCGCATCCTCCGGCTGGCCTGCGATCTTCAGCGGGTTCCGCCCGGCAATCTCCTCGATCGCGCTGTCTACGGAGGAGAACATGCCGCTTTGCGTATATTCCTGAAGCCCTTCGCGGACCAGCGGCGTCACCGTCAGGCCCGGATGAACTGAATTGACGCGTATCCGTTGCCCGCCAAACTCCTCTGCCCCACACATGGTGAGCATGCGAGCGGCCGCTTTCGACACATGATAGCCGATATTGTGGCTGCTCGTTTTGTAGCTCGCCATAGAGCAATTGTTGATGATCGAACCGCCGCCTTCGAACCGCTCGATCGAGCCTTCCAGCGCGGTCGCGCAATATTTCATGCCCAGGAAGAGGGCGTCATGGTTGACGGCCATCACCTTGCGCACATCCTCAAGACTGCTGTTCTTGATGCCACCATGGATGGAAATCCCGGCATTGTTCACCAGAATGTCCAGCCCGCCGAACTCGGCGACGACGTCCGACACCAGTCTCTCCCACTGCCCCGCATCGGTGACGTCATGTGCCACCAGTTTGAACCGGCCCGGAGCCTCCAGCTCGCTGATCCGCGCAGAGATGGCTTCGGCTTCGTCCGCACGCAGGTCAGTGCCGATGACCGCTTTGGCACCTTCGCGCAGGAAAGCTTCGCAGATCGCCAGGCCGATATTGCCGATCCGTCCGGCTCCAGTCACGATGGCTACTTTGCCTTTGAGACGATCCATTCTGAATTCCTTTTGTTCCGCCAAGCGATGCAAGGTGACTATCAGTGCGCGGCCGGGCGATCACCACTGCCGCCGGGAATGGTGAACACCGCTTTTGCCAGCCACATGGCAACCAGCGCCGTGATTACATAGACGACGCTCAGCAGCACATAGCCCTGGCCGATCGAAGATCCCGACCGCGTCAGAGCCGTCATGCTGAAAGGCACCACGAAATTGCCGAGATAGAGAGCCATCATCGCGATCCCGGTAGCGCGGCCCCGATATTGCGGCAGGCAATAATGCAACAGCATGTCGGTCGAAGTGGGAATGAACAGGCCCATGCCCGTGGCCGTCAGGACAAGACCCGCACCCACCAAAGCCGCGTCATCCGCCCTCGACAAAGTCGCGCACCCCACTGCCATTAGCAGGAAGGAAAAGATCATCAGCGCGCGTCCACTTACCCGCCGGGATATGAACGGGAATAGCAGCGAGGCAGCAACGGTCGTGAACGCTGCCGCCCCTGACAAAGTGCCTGCCAGCTTGGGTGTGTGGATTCCGAGTTCCTTTAGGAGGAATGCGGAATAGACGAACAGAGCGGCGATCCCGGTGCCATAGACGAAGTTCAGCCCATAGATCGCCCATAGCTGCCGAGGCTGCTTCCCCGCAGCCGATGACTCCACGATAGTCAGGGAACGCGGGACGAAGAACAGCACCAGCATCAACGGTACAGCTGCAAACAGGTAGAGGAGATAGGCCGTACGCCAGCCGGACTGGGCCGCCCAGCCGCCACACATCGCCAAAAACATCGACGACAGACCGATGAAGGCTACCCGACCACTGATCATGGCACGCCTGCGGCCCGCCAGAAATCCGGCGGCGATTAACGGCGTGCCGCAAACGGCCAAGGCGGATTCGGCAATGCCGAACAGGAAACGCGCGCCAATGATCGCATAGAGCGATCCCAGCCAGTAAGGCAGTATTCCGATGATCATATAGGCGACCATCGACCAGAGCAGAAGTGGCCGGACGCCGATGCGGTCGCCAAGGGCGCCCATGAACGGTGCGCACATGGCGATCATCAAGCCAGGCAGCGTGACGACCATCGGGACGAGAATATCGGCTTGCGCCACACCGGCGAATTCCGCCTGCATCAACGGCAGCGATGGGGCAACGAAGTGCATACCCGCAGGCGAGAGCATGCTTTCGGCGAACACCGCCAAGATCAATCCGAACGACCCGCCTACCGCCCCGGCGGCGACGCCAGAGGTCTCACCTGTCTTGTGGTCCTTGGCAGATGCCAGCCCCCCAGCCGCCAACTCTGGTCCCGCTACCCTCGCCGATGAGTCTGCCAAATCGATTATCCTCTCCATGACGCGCATCTTCAGATCAGCGCTGCCAAACTCATTCATGAGCCCCGCGCTTGGGAACGACTTTGCGAGCGCCTTCGCCGTCTATGCTATTGATCCTTGACCGAAGAAGCGAAGGCCAGCGAAATGCGGCTCGGATCCATATATTCGCGCACCTTCACGATCTTCCCGTCGCGAACGACATGGAGCATATGATAAATATTGGCATAATCGATGCCGTCGATCGTCACCGCCTGCGACGTCGCTTCCATGGCCACGCGGTCATCCTCCGCCGTCATCACCCCGGGCGTGACCCGCACACCGGCTTTGGTGCCAGCAGCGATTCCGGCGAACATCGGACCGCATTGGTCCTTGGTGTAGGTGCCGGAAACGCCGGGCAGATCACCAGCGACCCACCATGTTGCCTCATCATCCAGGAGATTGAGGGCCTCGTCGAAGCGGCAGTCCGAAAAGGCGCTCCAGAACCGCGCCACGATCGCCTTATTGTCTGATTGTTGAGACATTTTCAGTCTTCCTCATCACATATTGTCGGAACTCAGGCGGCGGCGCCGAAATGACCAGCGGGCGCGTCGGCGATTGCCGTGTCGTCGCGTATCCAGCGGACCATGCGCCGGACAGGTTCGATGCCGTCCTGCGGGCCGCCGAAGCCGCCCAACGTCGCTGTCCCGAGAGATGTGAGCCGCTGGCCTCCCCGAAGCGCGCATTTGTCGCGGATCTCGCTTTTGAGCGCGTCGGGATAGATGCCGATGGTCTGCGTGTGGATGGTGAGCCGGTTGACGGCCTCGTCGATCTCATCGACCGGAATGATGTTCGCTACGCGGCAATCCAGCCTGTCGGCGAAATCCACGCCATCGGGATATTGCGAGACTATGATCCCACCTTCGGAAGATCGTCCGCCATAGACGCGGAATATGCCGGAATGGCGCACGCCTTCTATCTCTTCGCGGAGGGTCGTGTCGAAGGCTGGGTGAGCGCTGCTGAGATGGGAAGGCAGTTTCTGCATCGCGTCGAAAACGGCGCGGCCGAAATCATTGGCGCGCTTTATTCCGTCAGCGTCCGTTCCGGACTCAACGTAGAGGGTGCGGGCATTGATGCATCCCGCCTGGTTCAGATAGCCGATATCGCGAGCTGCCATTTCAGCGGCGTGCATCATGGACGCTTCGGAATCGAAAGCCGCCCGCCCGATGATCGACGCGCTGCTCTTGGGATCGAGTGCCACGAGGTCGAGGCCGGGGCCGAGATAGTTGCGAATGCTTTCCATGGAGGAAAAGCCACCCCACGCCACGATCTTCTCAAGGTTGATCGGCCGGTACAGCGCCCTTTCCACATTCTCGTCCCCGCCCTTCCAGTAGGCGACGCTGACATGCTTCGTCACAGGGTGGTCCGGCGCCATTTCGATCATGGTCTGAACGACGGCAAGACAGAAATAGAGGTCGTTGGACGGTATCTTGATGATGGCGTCGCTGCGCGTGAAGGCGTTCACGAGCAGGGTTTGCAGAGCGATGACCCATCCATTGCCCGCAATGACGTGAACGGCGCGGGCACCGAAAGCCCGGATGGCATAATCACGGCCGCCTGCGGTCCCCGGCACCCATCCTTCCAGATATTCCCGGCCGATGCTGTTGCTGATCTGCTCCTCGATCGCGGCGCGGCTCAGCAGCATCGGTATCAGGCCATATTGGAAGCGGAGCATCTCTTCGCTGAAGCTGGACGTGCCAATGCTCATTTCAAGCGCCTTTTGCACATGGACATTGCTGTCCAGAGCGAGGTGCTTTCCCAGATCGACGAAGTAATCGATGATCTCATCCAGCGAGATTTGATAAAGATCATTCTGCTGCCAGGGATCGGACAGGACGAGCTGATCGATATATTTCGTGACATCCGGGGACTGGAAAGTGAACTTTCCGCCCCGGGTTGAATGGGTCTTGAGATTGTCGGTTATGATTTTGCCACGAATGACGAGCGGCACAATGGGATCGGACATATCTGCTTCCAGTTCGGAATTGCTCACTTGCCGAGCGCTCAAGCGGTCAGCGTCAGGTCCGTCGCACGCTCGTAGGCGCCGGCGGACACCGCGCATGTGATCTTGTCGTCGTCTTTCAGGCTGCTGTAGCGAGCGATCTCTGGGCTCATCCGGGGACCCTTGCGTCCACAGCCACATTCGCCGCTGAACTGCACCTTCACTCTGTCACCTGAAATGCAACCGCCCCAATAAGTCTGCGGTAGAAGATCGAACAGCGCCAGCCGCCCGGTGACTTCACCCTCGCGCGCCAGCGGCACGCCCGTATCGGGATCAAGGACCGACATGAACACCCAAGGCGGGAAGTGGAACTGACCGTGGCTACACAGGCGCGCAACGGCATTGATCTCCGACATGCCGTAAACCTCATTGATGCGGTGGGGGATGCGGCGCCGGACGACGTCCATCCAGTCGTCGGGGAAAGCTGTCCCTCGCAGGCCCGAGCCGCCGCCCGCCTGAATGTAGCTGTCCGGGGTCAGGGTCACGGTCAGGTCGCGCTTCTCTGCCTCCAGCGCGATGGAGTAGAGCTGGGGCGCTGCCGCCATGACGAACACCCTCTGGCCCGCATGACCGACCACCAGCTCGTTCAAAAACGCGTCCCACTCCGCCTCTTTGTTCTGAAGCTCGCGCTCGCGAACCTGGCGCAGGCGCTCGCGCAGATCCGCCTGTTTTGCATCGAGCTGCAGCGTCTCACCCCGGTTCGCCGCCGCCTGCAATTTCGCCGATAGCCAGTGCATGTCGAGGTCCCAGTGGCCATCGCCCACGGTATAGACATGCTTTCCGGGACGGCCAGCATAATGAAAATCACGCAAGATGCGGAATGCTGTCGGCAGGTTATGATGACCGCTGGCGACCGGCCAGGGGCAGAAGAAATCAACCTCGCCGGTTTGAAGACCGGAATCATCCTCGTCCCGGAAGCCGCTGTTGCCGAACATATAGCCATAGTGGGAAAAGAGCTGTTCGTCCGTGCTTTTGGGGAAGAAGGAAATCTTCCCGCTCGTGCCCGAAGAGCACATCGGCCGGATCGGCGTATCGCGTTCCAGCACCGAAATCCATTCCTCCATCGACTGGCAGCCGCTGGTGTCAGTCGATTTCAGATCATGCGTCGTGAACGCCGACAGCCAGTTGGTGAGCTTTCCGAACTCCTTGTTCTCGATGAACTTTTCGGTGTAGGATTTGTAAGTCGTATGCGGGAAGCAAAGCGCGGTTATGTCGCCCACTCCGCTGATTTCCGTGATGCCGATATCCTCGGCGAGATTGTTGAGGATACCCAGCCTATTTCGCAGTTCGGAGAAGCGCCTGGCGATAGTCGATAGCTGAAACGCCTCGACTTCGGCATAGTCGATCGACCAAAGCCGTTCCGTGCCGATGTCCATCATGGTCGATGGATCGTTCAATACTGTCTCAAGATCTGAGATGCTGCCCATTTTCCAACCTTTGTTATCTTGCTGATTTTTGTTCAGCCGCTGTCGTCATCAATGATGAATTGGAGCGCACTGCCCTCTTCATCGATCGAGGCCCCGCTTCAGTATCGATGGCTAGAAGCTCGTGACGGCAAACGCTTACCCCGAATGAGGTAAATCAACGCATCAGCGCGCCGCCGTTCACATGATAAACCTGACCATTCATCCAGCGCCCGTCATCCGACAACAGCATGGCAACCATCGCCGCTATATCGGCCGGGTCACCCAGTCGCGGCGATGGCGTCTGGCTGCCCATTTGGGACAGCAGTTCGGACTTCATTGCGCCGCTCTCCGTCATTTCGGGCGTGATTACATATCCGGGCGCGACGCAGTTGGCCGTCACGCCATCGCGCCCCCATTTCGACGCGACATGCCGCATCAACGCGTTCAGCCCGCCCTTGGACGCTGCATAAGCCGGGCGGAGCGGGTCCCCCATGTCGGCAGCAGCCGAACTGGTGTAGACGATCGCGCCGCCGCCGCGAGCCAACAGATGCGGCAGAACGGCGCGGGTGCAGAGCAGATGCCCCCGCAGGTTTACCGTCAGCGTTCTGTCGAACACCGCCAGCTCTTCGGCCAGCACATCGCTGTCGTGCATGATTGTGCGCATGTCCGCCGCGTTGACATGCGCCCCATCCAGCCCGCCGAAACACTGAGCAGCCGTCTCGACCGCTCTCGTGATCGACGCTTCGTCGGCAAGGTCGATGAAGGTGGCGAAAGCCTCTCCTCCCTCACCTGCGATCTGCTCCGCCACCGCCGTCGCCGCAGCCAGATTGATGTCGGCCAGACACAGGCGCGCGCCTTCAGCGGCCAGTCGGCGCGCTGTGGCCGCACCTATGCCCGTGCCCGACCCGATCACGATCAACGCTTTGCCGCTCAATCGCTCTTTCATCGCAACGCCCCCCCTGCTACCGTCCGGCACTCTAACTCACCGACGCAGCGGAGGATCGCTCCGGCAGCATCTGGCGGACCTGATCGCTGAGCACCGGAGCCTTCCCGCTGCCCAGAAATTCGATCCGCGTGTCGATCAGGAGCTTGAGGAGGTCGGGATGGGTGGACACCCAGAATGCGTTGGCGGCGATCTGATTGAGGATTTTCTCGCACGCCTCCGGCAGTTCCATGCCATAATCCTGCATCCGCAGCCGCATGGAGTCCCTGTAGGGATGGGACGCCTCGCTTTCGCCAGCGCCCGCCTCCCGGTCGAAGATCCGCGTCTTCACCATCCCCGGAAGAACGCTCGCCACATGGATCGGCGCGTTCATATAGTCCATTTCCAGATACAGGCCTTCGCTGAAGGACTGGATCGCGTGCTTGGACATCACATAGGCAGTGTTGGCGGGCATCATTCCAAAGGCCGCGCCTGACGCCACATTGGCGATCCAGCACTCCCACCCGCTGGCGATCATCCTGGGCACGAACGCCCTACACCCATGCACCACGCCGTGGATGTTGACGTTCAGCGTGGTTTCCCAGCGCTCGGCCGGGATTTCCCACGAGCAACCCATGGTTTCGATGCCCGCATTGTTGATCAGCAGGCGAACCGAACCGTGGCGGGCGAACACCGTTTCCGCCAGCCGGTCGATCTCTTCGTACCGCGACACATCGACGGTCATCGCTTCGGCCATGCCGCCTTCGGCACGGATTTCCTGCGCGACCTGCTCGGCCCGCTCACTAACAAGGTCAACGACGACAACCGTCATCCCGACCTTCCCCGCGCGCTTGGCGAGGCCCATGCCGATGCCGGAGCCCGCGCCCGTGATAACAGCCACGCCACCGCTGAATTTACGTTCTTCTTCCGTCATTGGTAACACCTTGTTGATGCGGTCTTATGCTTCGCTGTCGAAGCGGCGGCGCAGAAAAGCGCATGCGTCGTCCATCGACTGCCGCGCGCCTTCGACTGCGCCGACATAGGCCATGAAGCCATGTGTCATGCCCGCGTAGCGATGGATTTCCGCCTCCACGCCCGCCGCGCGAAGCAGATGTCCATAAGCCTCGGTCTCGTCGCGAGCGGGGTCGCACTCCGCCGTCGCGATGAAAGCGGGGGGTAGGTCTGCAAGGCTGCTGGCACGCGCGGGACTGGCGCGGAAATCGGCATATTGCGCCTCATCCTCCAGATAGAGTTCCCAGAAATAATGTACGTCGGAGAGCCTCAGGCCCGGCCCGTCACCGAACTCGCGCGTGGATTCACTATCGCTCAACGGATGGTCGCCCGGCCCATACCAGTTGACCTGCGCCGTCAGACGAGGCCCCCCGGCATCGCGCGCCAGGATCGCCGTGACGCAGGCCAGCACACCGCCCGCGCTGTCCCCCGCGACCGCCAAGCGGGACGGATCGCCGCCCAACTCTTCCGCATGAGCCGCCGCCCACTGCACCGCAGCCCATGCATCTTCGGGCGCCGCCGGGAATTTATGTTCAGGCGCCAGCCGGTAATCGAACGACATCACGACGCTGCCCACCCCTGCGGCGAGGGAGCGCGGGATGACATCCTGCGTATCCAGGTCGCCCACGACAAACCCGCCGCCATGGAAATAGACGATGATCGGGAAAGGCCCCGTTCCGAGCGGCGTGTATATCCGCACACCCATAGCCCCTGCCGGACCGGGGATGGTCCGATCATGGACGTCGGCAAGGCTGACCTCCGCACGAGGACGAGCGGCTGCGGATTCGCGCAACGATTTCCGCAGAAACTCGATCGGAATGTCGCGCAACGGGGGATGTGACGGCGCTCCGGCTACCATCTTGGCAAAATATGGGTCGAGCGGCATTTGCCCTCCTCTCTCATGTCATCGGCGTCCGCTCTTGTGGCGGTTCGCCGCGCCTATGTGGGTTGGAATTGACTACATGGACAAGCGGGTGGGCGTCCGCATTTCATCTTCGCCCGCATCGGCCTTCCGCCTGATCTCGAAATCCTCCGCACGCGGCGAGCGGGTGTCATGCCAGATATGCGAATTATGGCGCGCGATGCCGATCACGACCTTCTTGCCCTGATCCCGATAATAGCCGTGCGCATTGCCACTATTAGCCCATACAGTCTGGCTAAGCTCGGCATCGACTTCCTCCACGAACCTGTCGGTCGCCTCACGCGACACATCGATCGAGGCAAGGCGCTCATCCACCATCCATTGCAGCAGCTCGATCGTGTAATGGACCTGCTGCTCGCTGACGACCGCGTGATTTGCGACCAGATGGCTATAAGGACCGCCCAGATAGACCATGTTCGGAAAGCCCGGGATCAGAACGCCAAGATAGGAGAAGGGATAAGGATCAAACGCGTCCCGCAAGGTGCCGTTTCGTCCCCTGATGTCGAACTGACGCCCGAACATCAGCTTATAGCCGGTGGCAAGCAGGATCGCGTCGCATTCCAGCCTGCGCCCGTCAGCCAGTATGACAGCATTCTCGTCGGCGCTCTTCATTGCCCCCGACAACAGTTTCACGCGCGGCTTCTTCACCGTGTCGAAAAACCCGCAATCATGGATGATGCGCTTGGCGAAAGGCGGGTAGCTCGGCGTCAACTCGGCCTTCATGGCGGGATCGTCGCCGAAATGGCTTTCCAGATAGTCCATCGCCTGACGCTTGATCATGTCGCTGAGCGGCGATGCACCGCCGGTGCGAGCGCGGTATTCCTCGTCGATCACGGCGAGGCCGCGCAAATCCTGATACGCCAGCGCAGCCGCCTGAAATCGCAGCCATTGGTGCACAAACGGGATATTCTCCAGCGCCCACCGTTCCAGCGCATCAACGCGGGTATGAGCCAGCGGGTTGGGCACAATATATTCCGGCTGCCTCTGGACAATGGTCAGGTCCCCAACCTGATCGGCGATAGCGGTTGCCACCTGCACCCCGCTACAGGCACTGCCGACCAGCACCACCTTCTTGCCTTCCAGGTCGATGTCCGCATCCCATTGTGCGGTATGCATGACGGGGCCCCGGAACTTGTCCAGATCTTCCACATCGGGAAAATTGGGGGCATTATTCGGCCCTACCGCCCAGATGACGAAGTCGGCCTCGTGACTTTGCGTCTTTTCCCCCTGCCTTGCTTCGACCACCCACAGGTTGCGCTCCTCATCCCATCGCGCGCCGCTCACCGCAGTGTCGAACTGGATGTGCGGACGAAGACGGTATTTGTCGGTAATATCTTGAATATAGTGCAGAAACTCCGGCCCGGTCGGGTAGAAGCGTGTCCAGTTGGGATTGGGGTCGAAGGAATAGGAATAGCTGCGGCTGGGAGTATCGACGGCAGCGCCCGGATAGCGGGTTTCCAGCCAGTTGCCCCCAACGTCACGATGCTTTTCAAGGATCGTAAAGTCGAACCCTGCCTGCTGCAGCTTCACCCCAGCGTTGATGCCCATCATGCCCGCCCCGATGACCAGTACCTTGAAATCCGACGGAGGCGCCTTTTGCGGTCGGCGCACACGCGTGTCCGTGGTGAAACCGCTATGTTGATAAGCCGGACCGACGGATATGTCGGGCAACGGTTGGCCAGCGGCAAATTCGGCCATTTTGCGGAAGAGTGGAAGGTCGAGGTTCGGCAGCAATGGCTTGGTACCCGCCTTCATTTCGGCGACTAGCATGGCGCGCACCTGGGCTGCCGCATCCGTGTAACCGTCGGCGCCGCCTTCGTCGCCCCGGCGCTCACCAGTAAACATGGTCTGATTCTTGTCCCCCGGGCGCAGACGAAGCGCAGGCCCGTGCTGGTCCAGAAGTGACCGGTCGCCGGTTATCTGGACCAATGCCAAAAGGGCCACGACGGGGTCTAATTGGGCGACGCTAGCTTCCAGCATATTCATGCTTGGCATTTTCCTTTGGGTTCCGATGTCTGGACGGATATTCCGACTGACCGGACATGGCGGGGCATGACTCTAGTGGGCAAGGAACAGGGAGGGATCGACGGAGCAAGGTTCCTGAGCCATCCCGACGGATGCGTCAAAGTTTTTGGCAGGCAAAGGGCGCCGCTTCTCTGGAGAGACATCTCGCTTTCCTCTCGATATGTTATTGTCGTCCGTAGACATCCTGAGTGAGCATCGACCCCGGATGAACCAGAAATGATCTCGTTCGGTAGTCGCAGAACTATCCTCGTGCCTCGTGACTTAGCTTGGGTATCGCGGAGCCGCTTACCATAATTATGGTAGTTTCAGGAGAGCGCCATCAGAATGCGCCTAAAGGCCGGAGATAATGATCACCGGCACATCCTGTCGATGCCGAGCCTGTCCATCCGGCCCCTGCTGTTGGCGAAAATTCCAACGCTAGAAAGCGGATGGCCAGCGTCGCGCCCTTAATGGATCGTATCGCACGCAGCGCTTGACCAGATCTGGACGCTGAACGCACGACTCGCTTTTTAGCCGGGCGGCGGGGAATGAGGTACCTTCCTGTGGCAATATGGGCAGAACTGCAACTCCGGATAGGCGCTCAGTTCTCAGATAGCCCTCTATGGGGTCGGTGAAGACCCAGCTTTTTCGCGGATCTCGAGGACTGGTGCCGCTTACGTGACTCGAACACGTGACCCCATCATTACGAAGGCGACTCACGAGTTAAGCGAAAGGCCAGGTTTTCTGCCAATTTTGCGATGAAAGCGGGCGGCAATTTCGCTTGGTCCCACGCCCTACCCAAACACAGCGGAAGTCCGGTTTGGGCCGCTTCCTATTGAAGGCACTTTGGTAGGAAGCGATCTCGAAATTCGACCTGCGCTATACCTGCAAAACCAAATTCTCCTTTCCCAAGACCTCTGGTGCCCTTTTCCCCATCAACCGCTAACTCAGAAAATCAATCCGATATGACATTCTGCGAGGAGGAAAGACGCGTTGACGCAGGCGTACTAGATTCGGCAGCCATGGATTTGGCCTCCTCAAGCACTCGCGCTGCGTCTTCGTCGCCCGAACTAGCTGCCGTCATTAGTTCTGCGAGCGGTGAATAGGCCTGATAGTACACGCCCTTCTCGAGCAGATTAAGTACGCGTGTCGCCGCCCAAATCCAACGCTCGGCATCGATCCCCGTCACCGAAGCGGGTGTGGATGTGACCGCCAGTTGCGCATCGGTGTCGAGGTAAAGACCTGATTGCCGTATTTTTTCTAGTTGCCCTTCTTTCACCGCTTCAACAATCTTGATCAGCCAACGTTGCTCGATCGCGAAAACCATCTGTTGTTCATCTGACATGCGTGCAAGCTGCGGAAGTAATTCAGAACGTAATTCTTCGCGCAGTTCCTGACTCATCGGAGGCAACGAAGCTTTGCTACCCGGCTTGTACCCGAGAGCAGCGAACCGGCTAGCTATCTTGCGCTGGACGCCGCTCATATTGAGTTGATACTTCTGGGTGAACGAAGCCTGGAGCACTATGGCAGCCATGAAGTGACGATAACTATGCCAGCTGCGCACGTGCTTTGGCTTTTCCCACCCATTTTCGATGATGTGGCCCTTGCCAGCCTCCTCAAAGGCAAGGATAGCAAGGCTGAGCGCCGAACCTGCACTGCCGCCCTTCTGCAGCAACCGTGCGTCATCTAATAGCCGCTTTACGTTTGCAACCACCGCTTTGATCGCTTCCGTCTTCGCCTTATTCATCGGACTGCTCATCTGTTTCCCGTATTCTCTTTCCGCAATCAGCCCTGATTATCCCCTCTAGCTGTTCCAAGTCCGCATGCGATATTTCAACAAACTTGCACCCGATCTCGCCCGCTATGTCCCTAGCCGTCTCGCGCGCAATGCGTTGGTGTTCAGCCAACGTTGCGGCATCACGTTCGGGTCGAGGCCTAGTGCCATCATTCTTACGTCGATCAAAGATCGTGCCTGGCTCGGCAGACAAAAAACAGATTGCATCAAGATTGAGAGAGAGAAAAACAGCCGCCGGAATTTTGATTAATCCATCCATTCCATCGATAATGCTATGCCCGTCGAAAACCACCGGTAAAATAACATTTGCGGTCTCTCGATGAAAAGCTGCAATCATCAACTCCTGATTGCTTAAGACCGCACCAGTGCGAAGCACCTCCGAACTGTCCGGGTTCTGAGCTCTATATGCTTGCTCGGCCTTGATTAAAGCGCTGGCTTGCAGATGCAGGACGGGTAGTTCTTCCGCCAGACGTTCGACAAGTGTCGACTTGCCTACGCCGGACAATCCTAGCAGAGCGATGCGTCGGGTCATGTGGAAAAGCCAAAGCTCCCCTGACTCAATACCGTCTGCTGTTGGATCGGCATCAACTGTTTTATTGATTGCGGTGGATGGCTAGCGAAGACATTGTCCTTCTGTAGAGCAGGCAACGAGATTGGAGGATCAATATGCGCGGCCAGAAGGAAATTGATTACCTTGACCGGATTAGTCTTGGTTGCGTTCATCTTGACGAGTTGTGTGTCACTGTAGACTGAGCGACCGCCCGCCATTCTTCGCAACTCCTCAGTAGATTTCGCGAGCATCATCTCCTCAAAAATGCCGATTGTCGTGATCACTTGCGATGGGCGCGAGGTCGATTTACCCTTGTAAAAGAACAGGAGCGCTCCAGGCTGAGCGAGCTTCGCTTTCGCTCGACATAAATATACCTTCCGGATGGTATTCCCCGGACGCCTAGAACTGTCATCAAACAGCGCCATTTGTCGCCGATCGATCAGCTCCGGAAAAAGAATTTCGTGATATTCCTGTTTAATCGGGACTGCGTATGATGCGATCCCGTTTCCGGTGGCAAACCTAGGGTAGTTCTTCCGCGCTAAATCAAACAAGGATACATCTGCTACCGGCGTCAATCGACCTTGCAAAAGAGCTTTTTCGTAGACCATTTCGTCGTTCTTGATGTTATGGGTGTGCTCGAACCCGTAGTATTCAAGGAGGTCAATGAGTATCTTTTGTTTAGGAAATGTTGTCAAATAAACGACGTCATGCCGATTGGTTTGCGCATGCCACAGCGCCTGCTTCAATAGCAACTCGCCGAGCTTGATTCCACGGCTTTCGGGACGCACCTTGAAGGTGCATATTTTCATGATTTTCGTTCCAGGCAGGGTGGCAGTTGTATCGCCTCCCGTCTCGTCTTTGCGTACGAGTAGACCTGCAATCTCCTCTCCATCCATCGCGATCCAGCAGGGTCGCTTGGTCTTTACGCACTTGTCGCGCCACCATTTGTCGAAGCCACCGTAGTCGTCGCGGAGTGTGGCGAAAATCGGGTCATCTTGGGATATCATGTGCGCTTGGACCTCCCGGATCGAAGGCAGTTCGATCCTGATGGGTTCATAGGTGGTCCGAAGTAGTGTGACAGCATCCGCGACATAAAGCACGCGGTCGGCAAGCATAGCGGAGAAACGCATCGCCCGGGCATGTAGGCCCTGATCTTGTGTAACTAGAAAATCAGCGACGCCTATCTCCAGCGCATCAAGTAGCATAGAGTCCACAAGATCGTTCGAACGCTTAATCGGTCCGAATTTTGTCTCCAAATCAGCCTTTGTTCGCCCAATCACTTTCTCGATGGCAGGAAATTTGCGAATTTTACTAAGTGACACCTCGCGTCGTGTCACATTGCTGTCACGCCTAATGTCGTCAATCGCGGCTTCATGCACGGAAATTTCGACGCCATTACTGGCGGCGAGTTGCAGTAGTGAAGCAAATACGGGAGCTACTTCGGCATGATCTTCCAAGCCGATGAAGACATTTGTGTCAATCAGGTATCTTGGCGCGCTCATATAGGAGGGCTTCTCGCAGCTTTGGTGTTGCGTATAGGAAAGACTGGGGAGGCTCGAAATTAAACCGTTCGCGCAGCTCGCTCAGTTTTAAGGGACGTGGCAGCCTGCGAACATGCTTCAATTCTATCGCAAAGGCGCGATCGACGCCTAAAAAATAAGCGTCAAAGTCCCTCTGAGCGATGCAAGCCCTCTGTCCAAAATCAGCCCAAATCTCTTGTGGTGTGCGGCGATATACCTCACCAATCTCCGCGACACTGGCTAAAGCACGCGTCGGACTAGTCTCGTAAATAAGCGCAGTCGTCCCCACTGGCACGGACATAGGGAAACGCCGCCGCAGTTCGATAGTTTTCTCACCCGAAGCGATCTTTCGGCTGTATTCCGGCTTTATGCTGAAAACGACATCCCGCTGCGGAGGAAGCCGATCTTCGCCGATGATGGGCAGCATGAGCTGGTTCTCGTCAACCTGTTCGAAACGAAAGTCCGCCTCACGCAGATTATTGACCATCGCGGCAGCATTGCAGAATTGTGCATCGATCCGCAGGCGCGCGCCCATCGCACTGAGATATTCGCCCAATGTGGAAACATGGAGATCACGCCGTCGCTCAAGCTTTGCCACTGCAGTCTGACCGATATTAAGGCGCTCGGCGAGCTGCACTTGAGTCAATCCAGCGAGTTTGCGGATTTCACGAAGGCGCTGACCGATATGGGCATCGGCTGCGCCAATTTGATCTGGCGATGGCTCAAAGACCTTGCCGACAACCTTCATCATATCCTCATGCTGCTCGGGACGCCGATAAAATGCGATATGACATGCAAGGCATACTATTCAAAGTGATTTGTAGCCCTAGGCGTGGGTTATGCCAGACATATTCCGAGCCATGGTCGATGCACTTCGATATGACGGGCGATCTCGCGTGTTGCACCATCCAGGCCACCACCTAGCCGACGGACCTTACCGCAGGGCAGTCGTTGCAATGCCGTCAAACCGGGTCCAGCTACGGCAGGGTGACAGCTATCTGCAACAATGCGACAGGTGCGAAAATTAACCGCGCCATGGTGGAGTGCAGGACGGCTTTGGTCTGGCCCAAGTTCAACCGGCAGTAGCCAATCTGCTCATGAAGGCGGGCGTAGGCAATCGTCGATCCGCAGTATCGCCCGCCTTGTACGAACAAGCCGTCAGCCGGACAAATCCTTGTAACGGCCAGCGGCATCCACTGTCCAATGATGCCCAATGCCCTGCTTCAGCCTGATGGGAACATGGCCGTGGCTAAAACCGAGCCGTGCCGCAATCTCAAAAATTTGCGATGCCGTGTTCACGCCCTCCCCTATGCAGGCCTTAATCAGAATGTCGGCGCGATCGTGTTTGTTCACTTCCGGGCCAAGCCTGTCCAACATAGCCCTCAGACCCCCGATGAGGTCGGAAGGATCGCGCTTTATGATCCTGATCGAAGCGGCAGAACGCTTCGCATTGGTTTG
This sequence comes from uncultured Novosphingobium sp., assembly GCA_946886075.1. The sequence goes on from CAMPHR010000042.1 coordinate 21,668, forward strand.
CATGGTCATGATGATTTCCAAAAAAAAAGATAGAATGGGAACGCCACCCGGCCACGCACTAGCCGCAAGGCCAGCACATGGACGGGAGGAGAGTTTAGAGGCGCGGCGATCCGCGCATTTTCTTCGATCCGGCCTCAACGGCGGCCAGCAACGTGTCGTTCGCCAAGTGACTATATCTCATCGTCGACTTGTGATCGGCGTGGCCCAACACCCGGCCTACTGCGAACAGATCGACGCCCGCGTTAACCATAAATGACGCGGCAGAATGGCGAAGATCGTGGATTCGCAAGTCGGGCAGCACCGCCTCTTTCCGCGCCGTCTGCCATGCGTGTTTAATGGTCACGAAGGGCTTCTTCGTTTCCGGATTCGGCACGACATAAGGGCAGGCGTTGAACCGGGGCACCGCGTTGAGAACGTTGATCGCGGCCTGTGACAGTGGAACATGCCTCGCCCGGCCGGTCTTGGAAGTCGGAATGAGCCACTGCCGTTTATCCAGGTCGATGTGCCGCCATTCCGCGTGCAGCAGTTCCGACACCCGCGCGCCTGTATAGAGCAGCAAGGGCACGATGAACTTCAACTGCGGGTTGAGCGACGACTCACAGGCCGTAAGCAGCCGCTTCGCCTCCGCCGCATTCAAATAGCGGTTGCGGGCATTATTGATAGGCTTGCGCGGGATGCCCTTCACCGGGTTCTTCGTGACTCCCGCCATGTTCCAGCGGATCGCCAGTTCAAACGAACGGTTCAGCGTCACGCGAATTTTTTCTACCGTTGCCGGAGCCAGCCCTTCCTCTTGCTTGTCCGCCAGCCACTTTGCGACGGCGGGTTGTGTGATTTCATCCAGCCGCAGCTTGCCCCAGCGCGGCGTCAGGTGACCCCCGATCAAGCGCGCTTTGCGCGATCAAGCTGACGGCCACAGATACCAACGCGGAGCACATGATGATGGCATGGAAGCCAATTGACACTGCCCCAAAGGATGGCGTCCCCGTTTTGCTGTATGAGCTAGCCGCCGTGACATCCGAAGTGACTTCCGTCTTCGTTGGGAAGTGGCGAGATGGCCAATGGCTGACCAATCCGGGAAATTACAAGAAAAAGCCCACTCACTGGCATCCTCTACCGGCCAAGCCAGACTCGGACCATGTTGCCTCGGTCATCAGACGCCGTTCGGTCAACGATAGCTAGCCAAGCGGCTTTGCGCAGACCAATGGGTTTCACGAAATCGTGAACTGATCTGCATCCGATTGCGCCTACGCTCTCCCATACTTCACCCACTGGGCACCCACAGGATCAAGCCAAAGGCACATAACTAGGCAATCTCTCGGCCAGCAGCCGAAAGGCACTTTCGCTAGGGTTTTCAGGGATTTCCTATTGAAGGACTGGTGCCGCTTACGTGACTCGAACACGTGACCCCATCATTACGAATGATGTGCTCTACCAACTGAGCTAAAGCGGC
>CAMPHR010000043.1 GCA_946886075.1 uncultured Novosphingobium sp.
CCCCTAGCCCCTCCCGCTTGCGGGAGGGGGATATTTTAGGTGATCAGAAGGCGATCTTGGCGTCGATGCCGTAGGAGATCGGCTTGTTGAACGTCGCACCGGCAAAGCCCAGGGCGCCGAAGTCGATGCCGTAGACGAGACGCTGCTGGTTGAGTAGATTGTCACCCCAGACGCCGACGTCGAGCTTGCCGCTGCCAAGGTCGATGCCTTCGACGGACAGGCGTGCCTTCACGTTGGTCTGGCTGGGCGAGGCGATCTGTTCGTTGAACGGCGCGGTGTTGTCGAGCGCGTTGAAGTAGATCTTCGTGCGGTAGGAATAGTCGCCGCGCAGACGGACGAGCGTATCGCCGCCGCCGATCGGGTGCGAATATTCAGCGCCCACATGGACGTTCCACTTCGGCGTGTAGAGCGGCCGAGCCTCGTCAGCGACGTCAAGCACGGTGTTGGTGCCCGGATCGCGGAAGAGGAAGGTCTTGTACTTGTGCTTCACATAACCGACCGAACCGTCGATCTGGAAACCCTGGAAGGGCGCGGCGGTCAGTTCCGCTTCGAAGCCCGACAGGCGCACCTTGCCCGCGTTGACGATCAGCGAGGTGGCGCCGCCGCTGCCTGCGGCGAACTGCTGGACCTGAAGATCGTCATAGTCGGTGACGTAACCAGCCAGGTTCAGGCGCAGGCGGTTGTCGAACCACTGCGACTTGATACCTGCTTCATAGGAGGTCGCCTTTTCCGGATCGAAACCGTTGATGGTGCCGCCGCGCGGGTTGATGCCGCCCGAGCGATAGCCGGTCGATACGCGGCCATAGACCATCACGTCGTCCACGACCTCATAGGAGACCGAAGCCAGCCAGGAGAAATTGTCGAAGCTGCGACGGCCACGCTGAACGGGGGAGACGTCGCCCGCAAGATAGATGCTCTTGTCGTCAGCGGTATGGCGACCACCGAGCGTCACTTCGAGCTTTTCGTCCAACGAGGCGGGCTTCCAGCTGACCTGGCCGAACAGCGCCATCGACTGCGACGTGCCGCCGAAAGCCTGGACCGGATTGGTGTTCACGCCGACGGTCGTGAGCCCGGGATTAAGCGCCGAAATTTCGGCAACCTGCTCAGGCGTGAAACCGAGGAAGGGAAGACCGGCAATGGGGGTCACAAGTGTCAGCGCCTGCCGATTATACTCTGATGATTTCTCATAGAAATAATACATGCCGAGCAGATAGTTGAAGTCGCCCACCTTGCCGAGCGCCTGGAATTCCTGGCTGAACTGCCACTGCTTCTGCGGCGCATTGTTCCCAGTGTATGGATTGACATCGCCGATAGTGACGTCAGTCGAGCCAAAACCAACCACCGGACCCCGCAGCACGCCGTTACCCGACAGGTTCAGGATCGTGTCCTGGAAAAACTTGCGATAGCCGGTGATCGACTTCAGCGTCAGTTCCGGAATGGCGTCATAGCTGATGGTCAGGGCATGACCCTGAACGCGGGTCTTGCTGCCATAGCGATAGTCGCCGTTGCGGTCGGTGAAGCCCGCCTGCTGGACCGTACCCTCGCGGTCGGGGCTGACGAGGAAGGGCGCACCGCCAAAATTGGGCGACTGCGAATAATAATCCTGTGCCAGCGGCGTCGTAGCGACAAGCTGGAAGAAGGCGGGCGTGCCCTTCCGGTTGTCATAGTCGAAATTATAGTTGACCGTGACGTCGCCGAGATCAGCCTGAAGGCCGATAGCGAAGGAGTCCGCATTGAGCGAGCCGGGGTCCTGCCGCGAGGGCGTCAGGATATTGTCGACATAGCCGTCGCCTTCACGATGCTGATAGGCGATGGACGCCTTCAGCACGTCGCCGAGGATATAGCCGGTGTCGAGGCGCGCGCGCGCATACCATTCGTTGAAGCGGCCGTAGCCCGCCTTTGCCGTGACGCCCATGTCGTTGGCGGGCTTTTTGGTGATCAGCTGAAGCGCGCCACCGATGGTGTTGCGGCCGAACAGCGTACCCTGGGGACCGCGCAGAACTTCGATCCGTTCCAGGTCGATAAGGTCGAACACGGCACCGGCCGCGCGGGCGAGATAAACGCCGTCGAGATAGACGCCAACGCCCTGTTCCGACACGGCGGAGGGCTCATTGTTGCCGATGCCGCGAATGTAGATCGTCGCGGCCGAAAGGCTGGACGGCTGCTGCTCGATCGTGATGTTCGGCGCGAAATTCGGCACGTCCGTCGGATCGGAGATATTCTGCCGTTCGATGAAGTCGCCGCTGAGCGCGGTGACGGCGACGGGAACATCCTGCAGCGTTTCAGCGGAGCGGCGCGCCGTCACGACGATGTCGCCGAGGCTGGTCGACGGCTCCTGCGCGGCGGAAGACTGTTCCTGCGCGTTCGCGGAAATGGAAAAGGGAACGAGAATTGCGGTGACGCCCGCAAGCAACATGGATTTCATATATCCTCCCATCACGTTGTTCTTCGTCAACAGCGCGGCATTTATCGTTATCGGCGCGCTTTACACCGGAAAAAGCGCCTGTTGATCCCGAACATGAAGAAACATGTCCGATGCGGTTCCGTTAGTCGCGTTTATCGCCTGTATCAAGCCGCTAGTTGCGATCTGCGTATTATACGGTGTTTATGTCTACGCTGTTGCATAATCCCAACAGTGAGTGGACGCTTAGAGAGATGATGAGCTGGAACCGAGCAGCTTTGATGGCGGGGTTTCGGCGTGGCGCAACTCAAGTCTTTGAATTGAAAGACGCTGCGGAATGGCCGGGTTTTGCGTCCCGGGCAGCCATAGGACCGCCTTTGCCGGGAATGCGCGGTCAGACCAGTTGGTCGTAAAGTCAACCGAAACGCCCGGCATGTCATCGGCAAGGGTGCGTGCCCAATCGAGGACAGCTGTACGCAAATCGGCGTCCCGCTCGCCGTCCTGAACAAGCAGGGCGGTGCGGCGACCGTCATGTCCGGCGCGGGGGCCGGGGGAGAGGATGATTTCCTCGACACCGGCAGAAGCGATGGCGGACCTGTCCATGAAGCGTTCTTCATCGGCGGCCATGATCTTGCCCACGGGGCCTGCCATCAGCGCGGCGGCGGCTTCTATATCGTCGGCCCAGAACTCGCTGATCGTGTCCCATCCGAAGGCGTGCGCTCCGCTGACATGATTGCGGGTATAAGCCGTGAAGGGAAAATGGCTGATCGCCAGCGGGACATGATGGTCCTCATAATAGGCTTGGAACTCGGCGCGGGTGCTGCCGGGCTTGTGCGCCAGGGCGCAGATGGACTTAGTCATGCTGCGGCACTTCCTTCAAACAAGGTGGCGACGATCTGGTCAGCGGCGGCATAGGGGTCGAGCTGACGCATTTCGACCCGATGCAGGATGGCTTCCCCGCTGACGCTGACGGCGCGAGCGGCTAGGGCTTCGCGGACGAGGGAGAGCAGTTGTTCGCGCGCGCGCAGGCGGCTGCGGCTGGTGAAGTCGCCATGATCGTGCAGGAAGGCGCGATGCGCGGCGATGGCGTCGACGATCGCGTCCGCACCCTCCCCCTTTGCGGCGACGGCGCGGAGTAGTGGCACGTCCCAGCGCTGATCCGGGACGCTTTGCGCGCGGAGGTGGAGCATCAGTTCCATCTGGCGGTGGGTGGCGTCATAGCCGTCGCGATCGGCCTTGTTCACGACGAAGATGTCGCCTGCCTCCATGAGGCCAGCCTTCACCGCCTGGATCTCGTCGCCCAGCCCCGGCACCGCGACGATCACGGTTGTGTGTGCGAGGTTCACGACGTCGATCTCGTCCTGCCCTACCCCCACGGTTTCGATGAGGACGATGTCATAGCCCATGGCGTCGAAGACCAGGCAGGCGTCATGGGTGGAGCGGGACAGGCCGCCTGCCTGGCCTCGCGTACCGAGCGAGCGGATGAAGACGCCGGGGTCGAGTGCGTGGCGGCTCATGCGGACGCGGTCGCCCAGGATCGCGCCGCCGGTGAAGGGGCTGGACGGATCGACGGCGATGACGGCGACGCGCTGGTCTCGCTTGCGCCATTGCGTGACGAGCGTGTCGGTGAGGGTGGACTTGCCAGCGCCGGGCGGGCCGGTGACGCCGACCAGTTGGGCGCGGCCGGTGTGCGGGTAGATAAGGCCAAGCACTTGCGCGCCGCGCGGGTCGCGGTCGTCCAGCCAGCGGATGGCGCGGGCGCCTGCCGCCACTTCTCCGGTGAGGAGGCGGTCGGCGACCTCCGCCGCGCGCTGCATCATCAGGCGGCGTCCTCCGCCAAGCGCTGCGCCCACCAGCTTTCGAGATAGGCGACGATGTCGCGCGTGTCGGAGCCCATCGTGAAGATGCGATCGACGCCCGCCTGTTCGAGGATCGGCTTATCCTCTTCGGGGATGACGCCACCCGTGACAAGCAGCTTGTCGCCCGCGCCTGCTTCGCGGAGCAGATGGGCGAGCTTGGGCAGGCTGCGGGTGTGGCCCGCCGACAGGGTGGAGATGCCAACGACGTCCACATCCTCCTGAATGGCAGCGGCGCAGACCATTTCGGGGGTTTGCTTGAGGCCGGTGAAGATAACCTCCATGCCCGCTTCGCGCAGGGCGTGGCCGATGACAGTGACGCCAACGGTGTGCGTGTCCATGCCGAGTTTTGCGAGCAGGACGCGCAAGGGGCGTTTGAATGTGGTCATGCCGGTCAAATCCCCATCAGCTGGCTGTCGGCGCTATGGACGCCAAAGACGTCGCGCATCGCGTTGCAGATTTCGCCGTGCGTGGCGTAGAGCTTCACCGCCTCCAGACAGGGCGGGACCATGTTCGCGCCAGTGCGGGCGGCTTCGCGCACCTTCTCCAACGCGGCATCGACGGCGGGCTGGTCGCGGCGGGCGCGCAGGTCGCGGACCTTGCGGATCTGCTCCTCCTCCATGGCTTCGTCGAGGCGGAAGATTTCGATTTCGCGTTCCTCATCCTCGCGGGTGAGGTGGTTGACGCCTACCCATTTGCGGCGGCCCTCTTCGACATCCTTGTTGCGCTCATATTGTTCGCGGCCGAGCGCGCGCTGGATATAGCCGGTCTCGATGGCTTTCAGCGCGCCGCCCATGGCGAAGATCTTGTCCATCTCGGCGAAGGCGGCGTCCTCCATCTGCTTGGTGAGGGTTTCGACATAATAGGAGCCTGCGAGGGGATCAATCGTCTCCGCGACGCCGGTTTCGTGGGCGACGATATGCTGGATCGCAGCGCCTACGCGGATGGCGTTTTCGGCTGGCAGGGCGTGGGCTTCGTCATAGAGGGGGGTGGTCATCGCCTCCCCTGCTCCGCCGAGCGCGCAGGCGGTCGCCATGATGCCGAGCCGGGCGATATTGTTGAGCGGCTGCTGGAGCGTCAGCGCAATCGTGGTGGGCGAGGTCATCATGCGGATCTTGAGCGCTTCAGGCCGGCAAGCGCCGTAACGCTCCTTCATCAGCCGCGCCCAGCATTTGCGGAAGGCGCGCAGTTTGCAGACGCCTTCGAAGAAATCCATGTCCACATTGACGACGAAGTGATTGATGTAGGGCGCGACCGTGTCGATATCGAGCCCGCGTTCCAGCACCGCATCGATATGGGCGCAGGCGATGGCGAGCGAATAGGCAATCTCCTGCACCGGGTTCGCCTTGGCGGGCTGAAGCTGGGCGGAGATGATAGAGATCGGCGCCCAATTGGGGTGGTTGCGGATGATATAGTCTATGCAGTCGGTGGCGATCCGCAATCCATGTTCAGGCGGGTATATGTAGCGGCCGACGCAGGTATATTCGATCAGGATGCCGTTTACGATGTGGAGGACGAAATCCTTGGGATCGACGCCTTTCTTTTCCAGCGCGGCGATGATCATGGCTAGGTTGACCGGCTGCGGCGCGTTGCAGACGCTCATCAGATATTTGAGCTTGTCGAAGGGGAGGTCGAAGGCTTTTTCGAGGTCTTCGAGACTGTCGAGCGCCATGCCCGCGCGACCGACTTCGCCCTCCACTACGGGATCGTCGCTGTCATAGCCGTTGGTGGTGGCGAGGTCATATTCCAGGATGAGGCCCGACAGGCCCTGGTCCAGCATGTAGCGGGCGCGCTTGGCCCAATCCTCGCCCTTGCCAAACCCGGTGACCTGGGTCATCGTCCAGAAATCGGAGCGATGGCCGTTGGGCTTGGTCGAGCGGGTGTAGGGATATTCGCCGGGGAAGCCCAGGTCGGCCTGGTAATCGAAACCCACCGCGTCGAGATCGGCAGGGGTGTAGAGCGGCTTGATCGGCCATTTGAGCGCCTGCGTGACGAAGGGGTCGCGGCGTTCCGGTCGCCCTTCGATGGCGGGGCCGCGCGTTTCCTGCTGCCAGCGTGCTTCTTCCTGAGCGATGGGATCGGTGGCAGGCGTGATGGGTCCGGTCGGGCGGTTCATGGGGGCACTCTCCTTAACCCTAAGCTATGCGGCGACGGTCGCTGCGCTCAAGGTTGAGCGGACTGGTGGCGCGTTATTGTCGCATGATCTCGTAATTTTTCGCGCTTTGCGATAAGTAGTGGTAATGGATGCCATATCGATCCGGCAGGCGCGGGAAAGCGCTGACATCGTGCGGCGGTCGCTTGCGCTGGATGGCGCGGTGGTCGAGATTTGCGCCTATCCCGAAGTGCGGGAGGAGACGGTGCAGATGGTCGAGCCGCAGTCGGTGCTGATGCTCGGCCTGTCGCGGCTGCTAACCGGATCGGAGGGGCGCAAGGCGGGCGACCCGCGCCGTCCGTTCGCGCGCATGGGCGCTCTTGCGCTGCGTCCGGCTGGCGTGCCGATGGAGTTTCATGTGGCGCAAGGCGCGTTTGATACCGTCCGCATCCGTTTTGATGACAGGCGGATCGCCCCGGCGCTGATGGGGATCGATTTCGATGATGCGACGATCAGCGCCTGCTTCGACATGCATGCGCCGCCGATCGAAGAAGCAATGCTGCGGCTGGCGGCGGAGGTCGAGAACCCTGGCGAGGACAGCGTAGATGTCGGCGAGGCGCTAGTGCGGCTGATCCTGCTCGACCTGCGGCGGTTCCTGGCCCATGCGGCGGAACGCGCGGGACGTCGGCGTGGCGGACTGTCCGCGCGGGCGTTGCGGGTCGCACTGGCGATGATCGACGCGCCCAGCCCTGCCCCGTCGATCGACGCGATGGCGGAGCGCTGCGGGATCAGCCGGGATCATTTCATCCGCTGCTTTCATCATAGTACGGGGATCAGCCCCGGCGCGGCGATCCGGCGGCGGCGGATCGATCGGGCGAAGGCGATGCTGACCGAAGACCAGGGATCGATCGAGGAGATTGCGCGCGCGTTGGGCTATGCGGGGGCGCCGTCCTTTACGGCGGCGTTCCGGCGCGAGACGGGGCGGCCGCCTGGTGCTTGGCGGGCGTTGATGCGGTAGGGATTAAAAGAGGCATCCCTTCAAGGTGAGCTATTCGAAGCCCTCCTCTTTCCTTTGAGATGAAGACTTTGAACAACGCCTTCCAGCGCATACTCGCGGCTGCTGCCGATGAGGGTCGGGTCGCCGCTGAATGCCGACATGTTTGGCCGCAAGCAGCAGCAGACCCTCTCGCTTGCCGCGCTCATCCGCTTTTCCGTTCGCAACCTCTGCGCGTACCCTGCCGAAGTTGGTCCCCGTCTAACCGCCACACGGACTGCGACATGCCCCCGGGGCTCCGCTAAAGCGTGATCCGATCAGAGAGGAATCGGATCACGCTCCAGCCGCGTCCCCGGCAACAGCACCCGGGAGCAGTTAACAACTATGCCGCGCCTGAAGACGGCCTCAGTTCAATGACAGCCGGAATGACCTGTTCGCGGATCTGGCGCTGGGCCATCTTGCGATAGGTGGCGAGCGCCTGCCCGACGACCTGGTCCATGTTATAGTAGCGATAGGTCGCGAGCCGCCCGACAAAGCTCACGTCCGGCTGCACCATCGCCAATGCTTCATAGCGTTTGAACAGCGCCTGGTTTTCCGGCCGGGGGATCGGGTAATAGGGGTCCCCCTCCGCCGCCGGATATTCATAGGTGATGCTCGTCCGGGGCGATTGCTGCCCGGTCAGATGCTTATACTCGGTAATCCGGGTATATTCGGTCGCAGGCGATGGAAAATTGACCACCGCGACCGGCTGGAACTGTTCTTGGTCCAGCTGCGCATGCTCGAACTGCAAGGACCGGTAGGGCAGCTTGCCGAAGCGATAGCCGAAATATTCGTCGATCGGCCCGGTGAATACGAGATGATCGTGCGGATAAGCATCGCGCGCCTCGCAGTAATCGACGCCCAGCAGGACATCGATATTGGGATGGTCCAGCATGCGCTCGAACATGCGGGTGTAGCCTTCCAGCGGCATCGCCTGGAACTTGTCGGTGAAATAGCGATCGTCGGTGTTGGTCCGCGTCGGCACCCGCGACGTCACTGCCTTGTCGAGCTCGGACGGATCAAGCCCCCACTGCTTGCGGGTATAGCCCTGGAAGAACTTCTCATAAAGCTCCCGGCCCACCGCCGATATCACCACATCTTCCGACGTCTTCACGACCGACACAGGCTCAGCCTGCGCCGCCAGGAACGCCGCTGCCTCATCCTCCGTCTTGAGGTCGAGGTCGTACAGCATGTTGAGCGTCGTCCGATTGATCGGCATCGGCACCAGCATGTCATCAACCGCCGCCAGCACCCTATGCTCATAAGGCCGCCACTTGGTGAAGCGCGACAAATAGTCGAATATCTCTTCGCTATTGGTGTGGAAGATATGCGGCCCATAGCGATGGATCAGCACGCCATTGGCATCATATTCGTCAAAGGCGTTGCCACCCACATGCGGGCGCCGATCGACCACCAGCACCTTCTTGCCGCCGTCAGCCGCCAGCCGCTCCGCCATCACAGCGCCAGCAAAGCCCGCGCCGACAACCATCACATCATAATGATGCGACCGGTTGCTCGTCCATGACGTGGGCGACACGATCGGATGCGCATGGACGCTGCGCGAAAGCGCATCCTTGATCAGCCTGTCCATCTGCTGGAAGCTCTTGTCCCATGACATGCCCGCCAGCAGCTGGTCTGCTTCCTTCAGCCACTGCCCATCGCCGCGTGCCAGTTCCAGCGCTTCATCACAAGCCGCGATAAAGGCGTCTCCGCGCTCGGCAATCTTCACTGCTTCAATGTCGGCATAATGACGGATCACGTCAGCGATCGGCGTCGACACCACCGGCTTGCCAGCGGCCAGATATTCGGGCGTCTTGGTCGGGCTGATGAACCGCGTCGCATCATTGATGGCAAAGGGCATCAACGCCACGTCCCAACCCGCAACGCAAGCGGGCAGATCCTCATAGGACCGCCCCCCTAAAAAGCGCAGATTTTCCCGCCGGGGCAGGTCATCCTCGCTGATCTTCACGACCGGGCCGATAATCTCCAGAACCCATTCCGGCCGCGCATCCGCCAGCGCGGCGAGCAGCTCCACGTCCATCCGCTCGTCGACCACGCCATAAAAGCCAAGGCGCGGACGCCCATCATCATTGGCGGGGCGCGTCAGGCGCGCCTTCGCGAAATGCTGCGCATCGACGCTTGACGGAAAGGGATAGACCGCAGGATGCTTGTCCCGCTTCGCTTCATAAAGGCTGTATCCGCCCGTGAAGACCAGGTCCGCCTGCGACAGCAGCCGCTGCTCCAACGGCAGCAGCTCGGGCGGCGCGCCCTTGAAATTGGCGAGCTCGTCCATGCAGTCATAGATGATGCAGTCCGCCATCACATGCTCGGAAAAGGGCAGCATCATCGGCGTATAATACCAGCGGATGAACGGCCCCGGCTCCCCGGCGAGATACAGGTCGAGCAGTTGCTTCAGAACCTCGCACTCCTGCTCCCTCGGCATCCCGGCGGGCAGCTGCGGCGTGATCACCGTGACCCCTGTCTGGGCGCAAATTTCCACATGCAGGTCAGGCGCCTTCAGCTCAGCGACATGATTAGGCTCTTCCCAGAACAGCACATTGGATTGTGCGGCAAAGCGGCTCATCAAATGCTGCGGGCGCTGGAACACGAAATTCCAACGAAGGTGGCTGAAGCAGATTAACGTATGAGCGCCGGGTTGGGGACTTGGTCCTGTTCCATGCCGATTGGACGAATGGGGCGGGACCATAAGCGCGTACCTTTCTGGATGATGAATGCAGACACAACCCGTCGGGTGCCCCGCGCGTTCCTGCACTGCCGCTGATCTAAGTTGTCGGACGGGTGCTATTTAGAGGCATCCTCTTGAACGCCTCGTCGGTTTGGACCTACTCGGGGGCACCGTCAGAACCGCTTCCTCTTCCAAAAACCATCAGAGGGGATCCGAAATGACCAATTTTCCGCAGCTATGGGGCGGCCTCGAATGCACCGTGAACAGGGTGCATGATCATTATGGCGACCAGGTGCGCCTCAGCGGCCATCAGGATCGGCTGGAGGATCTCGACCGGTTCGCGGAACTCGGCATTACGGCGATCCGCTATCCCGTCCTCTGGGAACGGACCAGCCCGCATAGCCCCGATCATTGCGATTGGGCATGGAGCGACGAAAGGCTCGCCCGCCTGCGCGCACTCGGCATCCGGGTCATAGCTGGCCTGATCCACCATGGCAGCGGGCCACGCTACACCAGCCTAGTCTCGGAAAATTTCGCGGAAGGTTTAGCAACCCACGCCCGCAACGTCGCCGAACGCTATCCCTGGATTCAGGACTGCACGCCGGTCAACGAACCCGTGACCACTGCACGTTTTTCGGCGCTGTACGGCCATTGGTATCCGCACCTCCGTTCCGAGCGGGACTTCTGGCTGGCGCTGCTCAACCAGGTAGACGCCACCCGCCTGTCGATGCGGGCCATCCGGCGCGTCAACCCAGCCGCCCGCCTGATCCAGACCGACGACCTTGGCCGCACCTACGCCACCGCCGCGCTGCGCGACCAGGCGACATTCGACAATATGCGCCGCTGGACCGGCTGGGACCTTCTGTGCGGCAAGATCGATCGCACCAACCCATTTTGGAAACGCATCGCCGGGTTCGGGCTCGAGCACCGGCTGCAAGCAATCCTCGATGATCCCTGCCCGCCCGATGTGATCGGCATCAACCATTATCTGACCAGCGACCGCTTCCTCGACCATCGCCTGCAACGCTACCCCCGCCACCTCCATGGCGGCAGCGACACGCAACTTTATGCCGATGTGGAGGCGGTGCGTGTGCTCGAACCCCCGTCACAAGGGCTTGAAGGCGCGCTGCGTGAAGCGTGGGGACGCTATCGCCTGCCGGTCGCCATCACCGAAGTGCATAATGGCTGCACCCGCGAGGAACAGCTCCGCTGGATGGCGCAGGCATGGGACATCGCAACGCACCTCAATGATCAAGGCGTGCCGGTTGAAGCCGTGACCATATGGTCGCTGCTCGGCAGCAGCGGCTGGAACACGCTGCTCACTCGGCCGGGCGTCTATGAACCCGGCGTTTGGGACGTAAGCAGCGGCCTCCCCCGCCCAACCGCGATGGCGTCACTAGTGAAAGGGTTGTCCACAAAAGGCGCCCGTCCCCCCATAACGACAGAAGCAGGCTGGTGGCACCGCCCCGCCCGCATGGTTCATCCGCCCGTTCCACGACCAGCGCCGATCGCGCAGCATATCGTCGGCACGCGTGGCTCTCTATCGCCGCAACCCCTGCTCATCTGCGGCGCCACCGGCACCTTGGGGCAAGCAATGGCCCGCGCCTGCTCGCTCCGCAACATCCCCTATGTGCTGACCAGCCGCCAGGATCTCGACCTTGCCAGCCGCGCGAGCATTGACGCGGCATTGCAAAAGCTGCGCCCGTGGGCGGTCGTCAATGCTGCGGGATGGGTCCGGGTCGACGATGCGGAGGCAGAAGAATCCGCCTGCATGCTCGCCAATTCGGAAGGGGCCATCGCGCTTGCCGATGCATGCCAGAGCCAGGACATTTCCACCCTGTCCTTCTCCAGCGACCTTGTTTTCGACGGCACGCAGGACGCGCCCTATATCGAAAGCGACCCCGTCTCCCCCCGCAACAGCTACGGCCGCAGCAAGGCACGGATGGAAGCAGGCATCGCGGAACTTCCCGGCCAGCACCTCATCGCGCGCACCGCCGCCTTCTTCTCTCCTTATGACCAGTATAATTTCGCCACCGCCGTCGCGTCGGCGCTTGCCCGAGGGGAGGATTTCCACGCAGCATCCGATCTTGTCGTCTCGCCGACCTATGTGCCCCATCTGGTGACGGCTTGCCTCGACCTGTTGATCGATGGGGAGACGGGCCTATGGCACCTCACCAACGGCCAACCGCTTTCCTGGGCCGATTTTGCAAAAAGCATCGCGCAAATGTGCGGCCATGACGCCTCGCGCGTTAATGCCGTTCCCCACCATATATTCGGCTGGCCCGCACCCCGTCCGGCCAATGTCGCCCTCGCAACGGCGCGAGGCCCGCAGCTTCCCTCGCTCCTTTCGGCAATGGAACATTTCGCCCAGCATTTCCGGGAACAAGCGATGCAAAACGCCGCTTAAAAATCGGTCGGAATCGATCGAAAATTCCATTACTCATGTCCAGTTAACCCTCTTGTTCTAGATTGTCCTGGTTCGTAGTGGCGCGCCATTAAAGAGCCGTCGAATCGGACGGGGGTCGTGAGCGGGACGATTTATGAGTGAACGTTGGACGCCGGAAGCGGCACATGCATGGTTCAAGGCCCAGCCCTGGTTGGTTGGGTGCAATTTCACGCCATCCAATGCGATAAATCAGCTGGAGATGTGGCAGGCGAGCACATTCGACCTGCCGACGATCGACCGCGAACTCGGCTTGGCTGCATCGGTGGGCATGAACTCGGTTCGTGTCTATCTGCACGACCTGTTGTGGCTGGAGGATGCGCCGGGCTTCCTCGACCGGATCGATGCTTTCCTTGGCGTCGCTGACCACCACGGCATCCGCACGATGCTGGTGCTGTTCGACTCCTGCTGGCATCCAGAACCTGCGCTTGGGCCGCAGCCAGAGCCGCGCGAAGGCGTCCATAATAGCGGCTGGGTGCAATCCCCCGGCATGCCGACGCTTATGAACGCTGACGAACATGACCGGTTGGAAGCCTATGTGCGCGGCGTCGTCGCCCGCTTCGGCCAGGACCCACGCGTAATCGCCTGGGACATCTGGAACGAGCCTGACAATGGCCCCGAAGTCGCGCTCTGCGACCCCGTCGCCTTGCAGGCCAAGGCTGACCTCGTCGTGCCGCTGCTGGTCGACGCCTTTGCCTGGGCGCGGGAAATGAACCCGGTGCAACCGCTCACCAGCGGCATCTGGCTTGGCGACTGGTCGGCGCCCGATCTGCTCAGCCCCATCCAGCGCGCGCAGACCGGCAATTCGGACATCATCTCCTTCCACAATTATGGCATCGCCGAAGATTTCGCGCAGCGCGTGAAATGGCTCAAGACCATGGGCCGTCCGCTGCTCTGCACCGAATATATGGCGCGCCCGGCAGGCAGCACCTTCCAGGCGATCCTGCCGGTGGCAAAGGAGCATGAGGTCGGCACCTTCTGCTGGGGCTTGGTGCGCGGCAAGACGCAGACCCACCTGCCGTGGGACAAGTGGGAAAATCCCAATATCGATGGCCTCAAGGAACGCTGGTTCCACGACATATTCCATGAAGACGGCACGCCTCATGACGAAAATGAAGTGGAATTCCTGCGCCTGATCAGCGAACTGGACAAGATCGCAGCCTGACCGGGCTGCGCATCTTCATCCGCCTGTCTTCGAAAGCACGAACGCCAGCAAAAAGCCCGCAACCGCGATCAGCCCGGAAAACTCGTGCGTTTCTTCCGTCGCTTCCGGGATCATCGTATCGACCAGCATCGCGAGGATCGCGCCAGCGGCCACCGCCATCGTCGCTGCGATGATGTCGTCGCTCGCATCCGCCAGCGCGACATTACCGATCAAAGCGGCAAGCCCCGACGCAAGCGCAATCCCGCCCCAGACGAGAAAGATATAGGCAGGCCTACGCCCCGCCTTCTTCATCCCGGCAGCGCTCGACAGGCCCTCGGGCACATTGGACAGAAACACGGCCGCGACCGCCGCCATGCTCACGCCGCCGCCTTCGAGCAGGCTCACGCCGATAACGATGGACTCCGGTATTCCGTCCAGCAACGCGCCCACCGCGATGGCCATGCCCGATCCCGCATCGGCCGATTGCTGGCTCTGCTCAGGGTTGGAGCCGGACCGCTTGCGATGCTTGGCCCCGCTACGGGTGACGATGATGTTCGCGACGGTATAAGCCGCCGCTCCCGCCAGAAATCCCATCGCCGCAGAGTCGAACCCGCCCTTCGCATAGGCTTCGTCCATAAGGTCGAACGCGACCGCAGAGATCAGCACCCCCGCCCCAACCGCCATGATCGCCGCGATCAACCGCTGCGGCAGGGCGACAAGATACCCCACCATCGCACCCAGCAGCAGCGCGGAACCGCCTACCAATCCCCAGAACCCCGCCTGCAGCGCCATCCAGCTCATGCGCACCCCCTTATGATCCGCACTCGACAACCCCCATCCGCCCGCATGGGTTGCGCCATTCGACTTTCGCCAATCAGGGAGTTACTCTTCACCGCATAGCCAGCCGGAGTTGCAGGATGACCATCACCATCACCGCCTTCGAACGTTCCCCCGACCGCGGCCGGGGCATGGCGCGCGATATGCGCGTCAGATGGGCGCTCGAAGAGGCTGGCCTATCCTATCAGGTCAAACTCCTCTCCTTCGAGGAAATGAAGCAGCCCGCCTACCTCGCGTCCCAACCGTTCGGCCAGATCCCGGCCTATGAGGAAGACGGCCTCACCCTCTTCGAATCTGGCGCGATCATCCTCCATATCGGTGACCGACACGGCGGCCTGTGGCCCAGCGACCCCCACGGCCGCGCCCGCGCCACCGCGTGGATGTTCGCCGCCCTGAACACGGTCGAACCGCCGATCCTGGAACGGGAAATGCCGAAATATCTGGAGCGCGACGAAAGCTGGTATGAAGCGCGCATGCCCCTGCTCGACCGCCGGGTGAACCAACGCCTGTCGGAGCTGTCCAACTGGCTCGGCGGCCGCACATGGCTGGAGGGCGATTTCAGCGCCGGAGACCTGCTGATGGTCACCGTCCTGCGCAGGCTCACCGGATCGGGACTGCTCGAACGCTACCCCAACCTTCCCCCCTATATCGCCCGCGCCGAAGCCCGCCCCGCCTACCAGCGTGCCTTTGCCGATCAACTCGCGGTCTTCAACAAGGCCGAACAGGCGGGCTAACCCGCATCAGGCTGCCGGTCAGGATGCGCCGCCTGAACAGCGGACAGCGCCAGCGCAGCCTCACCCGCCGCCACCAATCGAGGGTAAGGCGACAAATCCACCCCGAACCGCGCGGCACTGTAAAGCTGCGGCACAAGATAGCAGTCCGCCAGCGTCGGCGCGTCGCCAAAGGCAAAGCCCGCCCCGTGCCGCGCCACCATCTGCTCAAGCGGCGCAAATCCTTCAGCGATCCAGTGCCGCACCCACAGCTTCACCTGATCCTTCGACGCCCCGAACTGGCTCTGCAACCGATTGAGCACGCGCAGATTGTTGAGCGGATGAATGTCGCACCCAATCAGCGCCGCCATGGCCCGCACGACCGCAACATCATCCCGATCCCCCGGCAACAGAGGCGGCTCCGGCCACTCGCCGTCAATCCATTCCAGTATCGCCGGACTCTCGATCAGCGTCCTGCCCCCCACCTCCAGCGCAGGCACCAGCCCATGAGGCGCAATCGCAAGATATCCGGGAGCCCGCTGCTCGCCTGCGCGCAAATCATGGCTGACCTGATCATAGCCAACACCCTTGAGGTTCAACGCAATACGCACCCTATAAGCCGCCGACGACCGCCAATATCCGTGCAGAGTAACCCTCAACACGCCTTCGACCTCGCATAATCCTGCGTCCCACGGCTGAAGACATGGTCGCCGTCCACGACCTCATCCGCCTCTATCGTACCCTCCCGCCTCAACTCTTCATATAAGGGCGCAAAGTCCATCTCGACTGTCTGGCGCAGAAGATCATCGAAGCTCTCAATCACGAAATAAGACTGCTGATAATCATCGATCCGGTATCGCGTGCGCATCAGCCGCTTCAGGTCGAAACCGATCCGATTGGGCGACGGATCATCAAGCGCGAACAGCGACTCACCATAGGAAGAGACGATCCCCGCGCCATAAATCTTCAACCCCGCATCTTGCCGGATCAGGCCAAACTCGACCGTATACCAATACAGCCGCGCCAGCTTCTCGATCGCGCCCAGCCCATCGGCCCGCAGCCCACCCTCGCCATAGGCCTGCATATAGTCGGCAAAAACCGGATGCGCGAGCAGCGGCACATGCCCGAACACATCATGGAAAACATCCGGCTCCTGCAGATAATCGAGCTGATCGGGCCTGCGGATGAAGCGCCCCGCGACGAAACGCCGGTTCGCCAGATGCTCGAAAAACACAGTGTCGGGCACCAGTCCCGGCACCGCCACCACCTGCCAGCCGGTCCGCTTCATCAACCGTTCGGACAATTCCTCAAAGTTGGGAATGCCCGGTTTGGCGATGCGCAATATGTCGAGCCCGTCGATGAACTCCTTCACCGCGCGTCCCGGCAGCAGCGCCGCCTGCCGCGCAAACAGCTCATCCCAGACGGCATGGTCCTGCCGCGAATAGCTGTCCCAATCCTGTGGGATCGTCCAATCCTCCGCGGCGCCTGCGGGTCGTTCGACATCGGGTCCAGCCATGCCGTCCTTATGGCACAAAATGCCCGCGATGTGGTTCGAATATCGCCCATGACAGCGTGAACGTCGAAATGCCTTCATCGCCCTCGGCTTGGCAGATGAAGACATCTCATCAAGCGACCGCTTTGCGCCACTCCCCGCCAAATGCCGACCGTCCGCGCAACCTTCTTGGGAACTCTCAACGGCTTAGCCTGTTTTTCCTGTCGGACGCGGCCCGCGCACGGTTTCCGGGGGCGGCCTGCGACCGTCAGGAGCGTCCCGTCCCGCCTTCTGGGGCAAGGCGGGACGCTTTTTTCACCGGCTATCGCGCGCTTGCACTTGGCCCGCCTTCGCGCCAATCAACATCCATGCATCAGGGACAAAGGCGAAGCGGCGCAGGCCGACCCCGCGCGGCAGAGCTTGAAGAACGTGCCGAAGCCCTGCTGGAGGCGGCTGAACAGGCGCTGATCGAACTCGGATATGAGCGCGCCACACTGACACTGATCGCCCAGCGCGCCAGCGTTTCCAAAAAGACCATCTATGCCAAATATGGCGGAAAACCCGGACTCCTGCGCGCCGTGCTCGACAGGATCGCGGACAGGCACATGGCCGCCGATCTCCGCCTCCTCGATCGCGACGATCCGGTAGAGGGCCTTCAGGCATGGGCCCGCATGATCATCCGTAGCACCCGGACAAAGGCGGCGCACGCTGTCACCGCGATCAGCATGCGCGAAGGGCTGCGCTTCCCGGAATTCAGGGACGCCATGGGCGAGGCACGAACCGCCCGGCAGCAGGCGCCCCTCCGCCTCTATCTCGAACGGCTGCAGGCGAGCGGCCGCATCCGCCCCATCGATTGCGACGAAGTGGCGTCGATGTTCTTGTGGATATTGTCGCAGGACATGGTCGATGCGGTCTCGGCAGGCACGGCAGAACCCCTGACCAACGAAGAAGCGGAAGCCAAGGCGCTCCGCATAGCCGAACTGATTGCGCGAGGGCTCATGCCGATCGCGGAAAACGCCCCTCTCCACCTTGGCTGAAGCCCCACCGCCGTCATCCCAGCGGAAGCTGGGATCTCGTGCGGCTAGATGACGGGCCTGAGATCCCAGCCTCCGCTGGGATGACGGAGTAGGGCGGACAGCGGAAGTCAGGCGAGGAGCGCGCTACGCCTCCCCGCTCAATATTGGCGGCCGAGCCCACCATCATGATAGATTGACGCGCCAGTCACAAAGCGCGCTTCATCCGACGCCAGATAGACAAAGGCATGCGCCGTATCTTCCGGGAAGCTTTCGATGCGGAGCGGGCACATGTCCACCAGCTCCTGAATACCCGCCTGCGCCGACTCATAGAGCCCCATCTGCGCATATCCCTCATAACCTTCCCTCAGCAGCGGGGTCGTAGTCTGTCCGGGATGCACGGAATTGACCCGAATGCGCTTGGGGCCAAATTCGATAGCGGCGCACATGGTCAACATGCGCTGCGCTGACTTCGACACATGATAGCTGAGGTTGTTGGCGTTGGGCATGTGCGATGCCATTGAAACGGTGTTGATCACCGATCCACCACCTGGAAAGCGATTGACGGCATCGGCCAGCGCAGGCGCGCAATGCTTCATGCCCAAAAAGCCGCTGTCGTGATTGACCGCCATCACTTTGCGCAAATCTTCCAGCGATGTCGCTTCGATACCGCCATGAATCGAGATACCAGCGTTGTTCACCAGCACGTCGATCGCGCCATATTCTGACAAGACCATCGCCACCAGCTTGGCCCAGTCCGCTTCCTGCGTCACATCCTGCGAAACCAGCTTGAACCGGCCAGCGCCATGCTTGCCGTCCAGCTCGCTCGTCACGGCATCTTCGGTGCGCAAGTCCGTGGCGATCACCGCCCGCGCACCTTCCCGCAGGAAAGCGTCGCAAACCGCCGCACCAATATTCCCCTGACGGCCCGCACCCGTCACGATCGCAACCTTGCCTTCCAAACGCGCCATTGATCCTCATCCTTTCCCAAATTTATAAAATGGGTATCGATGAGTTCCATAACGAGTCAAGGCGAGAGTCGTAGCAGAGGCCGATTGCAGTGAAGAAACGTCCCTCCCCTCCCGCAAGCGGGAGGGGCCGGGGGTGGGCCCGATTGCGAAGCAATCGCTCTTAAAGCAACAGCTCAATCAAAAACGATAGCTCACCGTCCCCATGACGTTGCGCGGCGCGCCCACGAAGCAATCGCCACGCGCCAAGCAGGACGCGAAATACTGCTTGTTCAGCAAATTGGTCGCATTGACCGCAAAGCGCCAATCCTTCCAATTGATCTCCGCCAGGGCGTCCACCAACGTGTAGCTCGGCGTCACCAGCGTCCATGCCGAACCGATCGAGGTGCGCTTGCCCGTATAGTTGACGCCCGCGCCCAACCGCAGCTGCGCGCCATCTTCAAGGCCAAAGGTCTTGGTCGTCCACAGGGACGCCGTGTGACGTGGCAAATAATCGAAGGCTGGGGTCTCCTGCGAAACGACCTTGTTGTAGCCATAGCTGGCCAGCAGTTCGAAATTACCCGGCAACTGGTGGCTGGCCTCGATCTCGATCCCCTTGCTGGTGATCTCGCCCGATTGAGTGACCGACGTTCCGAGGCCGTAGATGATGCGGTTGATTTCCTTGATATGGAAACCCGTCACCGTCACCAACGTGTTGCGTTCCGGCTGCCATTTGAAGCCAACCTCATATTGCGTACCGCGTTGCGGCTTGGCCGCGCCGCCGCCATCGACCGTCATCGCGATCGGCAGGAAGCTTTCGGTATAGCTGAAGAAGGGCGAGAAGCCCGCGCCCAGTTCGCCGATGATGCCAGCGCGGAACGTGGTCGCCTTGTCCTTCACCGTAGTGCCCGATGTCGTCACCCGGTCCCGCCGCGCGCCAAGCACGACCGATACGCGATCCCAGAAACGAATCTGGTCCTGCACATAGATGCCAAGCTGCTTTTGTGAGACTGGGACCCAGTCAGGCGAAATGGTCGGAATGACCAGCGCATCATAGTCGATATCGTAGAGATCGATGATATCTTCGCCATAGCCGGAACGCTTGCTGACCTTGTTCCAGCTATAATCCAGACCCACCAGCAGCTTGTGTTCAACATCTGCACCCGTGTTGAAATTGAACAGCAGGTTGTTGTCCGTCGAAAATACATTCATGCGGGCATAATTACCCTCGCTCAGCAGCTTGATCGTGCGGCCAGCGGGATCGAGATAGGGGTTCGTCGGATTGGTGTAGCTATCAGTGTAGTGCGTGAAATATTCGACATCGCTGTCGATATAGCGCGCCTTCACGTTCAATTGCACATTGTCACCAAAACGCTGCGTCAGCGATCCGCCACCTTGCAGGGTGCGGCCATCATAGCGGTCCCAACCTGGCTTGCCGACGAACAGGAACGGGTCCAGGCTTTCGCCATTGTTGGGATTGGGCCGGAACGTGCCAACGACCGGCAGGAACTGCGAAGTCGATCCGCTCTTGTCCTTCTGGTAGAGGCCCTGCAGCACTAGGTCGGTATCCGGCGTCGGCTGCCAGCGAATGGACGGAGCAAAGAACACGCGGTCGTCCCGCACATGGTCGACATAGGTGTCCGCGTCGCGCACCCGGCCCACCGCGCGCACCGCGAGCGTGTCGGACAGCGCGACATTGACATCGCCCATCGCTTCCTTGCGGTCATAGCTGCCATAGACGAGCGATACTTCGCCGCCGGTCTGGAAGGTCGGCGTCTTGGAAACCAGGTTGACGAGCCCGCCAATCTGTCCTTGCCCGAACAGCACCGAAGCCGGACCGCGCACGATCTCGACCTGCTGGAAATTATAGGGGTCAGACGTAATGCTGGCGTAATAGCTGAAAATGTCGCGCATGCCGTCGCGGAACTGGAAAGCCGGGATGCCGCGGATGATGAAGCTATCTACGCGCGTGTCGCGGCCATAAGGGTTGGCGGTGACGCCCGCGGCATATTTCACCGTATCACTAATGCTGACCGCACCCTGCGACAAATAGGTGCGCTCGCTGATCACCGTGACGGGCTGCGGCACTTCCAGCGGCGGCGTCTCGGTCTTCGTACCGGCACGCGCCGTCACGATGATGCCTTGTTCGCTTTGCGTCGCGTCGTCGGCGGGTGGCGCGTCCTGCGCGATGGCGGGATGTGCCAGCGCAAAGGCGGACAGCGCAACGCTCAGCTTCAAAATCGTGCGATTCTTCATGTCGGTTCCCCCGGGGATCAATCTTTCATCCGCTGCTAATGATGTTGAGACCGATTTTCAATAGCAGGATTATCTCGGCTTGTTTTGACTCCCATCTCCAATCCCCCCATGTGCACCCCATGCAGTTCAAATCCTTTTCAATTGACCATTTCCTTCGCGACTTCTGGCAAAAACGCCCCGTCCTGATCCGCAATCCGTGGGCAAACTGGACCAACCCGCTCGACCCCGACGAACTCGCCGGCCTCGCCTGCGAAGAAGGCATAGAATCGCGCCTGATCACCAGACCGGCAGATCAACTGGTGGTGGAAAGCGGCCCGCTCCCGGAGGACCGCTTCAGCAATCTCGAAACCGCCCCCTGGACGTTGCTGGTGCAAGCCGTCGATCATCACGCCCCCGACGTCGCGGCACTGATAGATCCTTTCCGTTTCATACCCGACTGGCGCATCGACGATGTCATGGTGAGTTACGCCACCGACGGCGGGGGCGTCGGACCTCATTATGATCAATATGACGTCTTCCTCATCCAGGGCCTGGGCAGGAGACGCTGGCGCGTCGGCCCGCGCTGCGATGCCGCGACGCCATTGCTGCCCCATGAGGATCTCCGCCTGATCGCTGATTTCCAGGCGGAGGAGGAATGGATATTGGAACCGGGCGACATTCTCTATATCCCGCCCGGCTTTGCTCATGACGGCGTAGCAGTTGGCGATGACTGCATGACCTACTCGATCGGCTTTCGCGCCCCTTCCCGATCCGACCTGATCGAAGAATGGAGCGCCCATCAAGCGGACGGCCTGGCGGAGGAAGACCGCTACGCCGATCCCGACCTCACGCCACAATCCAACCCCGGCGAGATTACGTCGGCCGCGCTCGACCGATTGCATGGGATGGCCATGGAGGTCCTCCGCGATCGCGATGCCTTCGCCCGCTGGTTCGGGCTGCACAACAGCTTGCCCAAATATGCCGACGCTGACTGGCGGCCCGACGATCCGGTCGCACCTGATGAGGTCGAGGCGCTGCTGGCCCAAGGCGCTGAGCTGAGGCGCAATCCCGCCAGCCGCTATTCCTTCATCAGGCAAGGACCGTCGATCCTGCTGTTCGTGGACGGTCACTGTTTCGATTGCGGAGAAGCCATCGCGCAGCTTGCTGAACAGCTTTGCTCCGCGCCTGTCATCGCCCCAGACCCAAAGCTGGCGAACAATTCCGGAGCGGTCGCCCTTATCAAGAGGCTCATCGACCAGGGCAGCC
This sequence comes from uncultured Novosphingobium sp., assembly GCA_946886075.1. Next base: position 22,156 of record CAMPHR010000043.1, read on the forward strand.
TCGCCTTCGACGGGGAGGATTGAACCGGTGGCCCTCATCCTCTTCAACAAGCCCTATGGTGTGCTGTGCCAGTTTACCGACGAAAGCACCGGCCCACCCCCCCCAAACCACGCGGGGTATATCGCAAATCCGGCCGGCGTACCCGCCCGCCGGCGCGCTGTCGGCCACGGAGGCGTGCTGCGGCGGACCCCACACGGGCGGGTTCA
>CAMPHR010000044.1 GCA_946886075.1 uncultured Novosphingobium sp.
TGAATCAACCAATCAGGCCGTTCACAAGCAATTTAATAGGTCCTGAGCGTAGGCTCCACGCACTGTCCAAAGCTCCAACTCATCGAGCCAGAAATCCCGAAATCGCTGAAGAGGTGCTTATGCCAGGTTTGCAGTGGCAACCCGCGCCGCGATGTGACTTCCAACTGGCCAGCCGCTACCAGAACCGCGCTCACATTATGAAGAGCCATTCTCGGCAGATGTCGCTGGGTCTGAGCCTGATAAATGACTTAAGGATCGACCTCGGCCTGCAAGCCGGGCAAGAACAGGTTGATCAGAGCCTGACTGATCTCGCGGGCCCAAACCCGTCGCCTCGGCTAGTCGTTACTTGGAGGGAACTCATATCATGACCATTATCCGCATCGACACCGGCCCGCGCATGAGCGAAGCCGTGATCCATGGCGACACCATTTACCTCGCGGGTCAAATCGGCGCGCCTGGTGAGCGCGTCAGCGTTCAGACGCAGGCTGCGCTTGCCGAGGTCGATGCTTTGCTCGAACAGACGGGAAGTGACAAAAGCCATTTGCTGATGGCGCAAATCTGGCTCGCCGACATCAATGACTTTGAGGAAATGAACCAGGCATGGGATGCCTGGATTGCTGGCTTCCCTGCTCCCGCCCGGGCGACATGTGAAGCCAAATTGTACAGCCCCGATTATAAGGTTGAGATCCTCATCACTGCGGCCAAGGCGAAATGATCGCCTGTTCGATGCGCGCGTCGAGCATGGCGCTCAACTGAAGACCAGCGGACGAAATCGAACCCCATTGCCTTAATATCCGCGACTGTTCATTAATGGGAATATAAGATCAGGCGGGGAGGAATTGCCGTGACTTTTACCAAAGACAATGTGCCGGATCAAAGTGGCCGCACGTTCCTGGTCACGGGCGCCAACACGGGGATCGGCTTCGAAACAGCCAAAGCCTTGGCCGCGAAGCGCGCGCGTATATTGATCGCATGCCGCGATGCTGGACGAGGTGCCGAAGCGCTGGCCCAGATCAAGGCAGACACTCCAGGTGCAGATCTGGATCTGATCGCGTTGGATCAGGCCGATCTGGCAAGCGTCCGCGCAGCCGCCGATCGGGTCGCCAACGAACCCCGGTTCGACGTGCTCATCAACAATGCGGGGGTGATGATACCGCCGCTAACCCGCACCGCACAGGGGTTCGAGCTTCAATTCGGCGTCAATCATCTTGGCACCTTTGCGTTGACTGCCTTGCTGCTGCCAAAGCTTTCGGAAACGGTCGGCTCCCGCGTCGTGGTCACCTCCAGCATCGCCCATCGCCAAGGCCGCATCTTTTGGGATGATTGGAACGCTGACAAGACCTACAACGCCACCGCTTATTATGGCCAAAGCAAGCTCGCCAACCTGCTGTTCGCGTTGGAACTGAACCGGCGGCTGCGCGCGGCGAAATCGCCCGTGAGTGCAATCGGCTGCCATCCGGGCGTATCCCTGACCGAACTGATGCGGCATCTTCCGCCATGGACGAAGCCGATACTTCCGCTTGTGCGCCCGTTTTTCAATCCCGTCGCGGCGGCGGCTTGGCCGACGCTTCAGGCGGCCACCGATCCGCATGCCAGAGGCGGCGACTATTTCGGGCCGCAGGGGCGATGGGAGATGCGTGGCGTGTCCGGCCCTGCGCGGATTGAGCAGCAGGCCGCCAATGTCGAAGATGCGCGGCGGCTCTGGGACCTGTCGATCGAGCTTACCGGCATCGATCCGGGCCTGCCGCCCGGCTGAGCGCTTCGCTTATTGGCGGCGCCTCAACCAACCGCGATCATCGATATTTGCCGACCATAGCTTGCCTCGTTTAGATGGCAGGATCGGCGATAGCTGTAGAAGCGATCGGGTTGGCTGTAGGTGTCTTCGTCCATCATCTCGACCCGGCTGACGCCTGCCGTGGCAAGGCGGGCTGCTACATAAGCTGCAATGTCGAACTGGCAATGGCCTTCACGTCCGGCCGAGAAAAAGCGGCTGTTCTCCACATCTTCTTCCTCAAAATGGCGGGCGAAGTCGCTGGTCACTTCATAGGAAGCGCGGCCGATGCAAGGGCCGATCGTGGCACTGATCTGGTCACGGCGGGCGCCGAGCTTTTCCATCGCCGCCAGCGTGTTGTCGGTGACGCCAGCGATCGCGCCCTTCCACCCGGCATGCGCCGCTCCGACGACTCCTGCCTGCGCATCGGCAAGCAGCACGGGGACGCAATCCGCCGTCAATATGCCAAGGATAAGGCCGGGGAGGTTCGTTACCATCGCATCGGCCGCCGGGCGATGCGCCTCGCCGATTGGGCCCGTCACCGTCACGACGTCCGGCGAATGGACCTGCCGCACCGTGACCAAGCTCGCGCTAGGAAGAAGAGCGTCCCTTGCCAGATCACGGTTGCGCAGGACGGCCTCCCGCTCGTCCGCTGATCCCAGGCCGACGTTCAATCCCGCATGCGCGCCGGTCGATACACCGCCCCGGCGCCCGGCAAAGCCGTGCGGTACATCCGACAGGCTCGCGGCGCGCAGCAGTTCGATCATCAATGACTCCTTTGGACTAATGTGCCGAGGCCGCGCAACATACTTGCGCGCGCCACATTAGGCGATAGTCTCTCCTTCACGATATAAGGGACCGGTCTCGCGACCGGTTGGGGACAAGATGACATATAAAGGGCTCCACGCATGATTTTCGGGCGCATCAAGCCACTGGACGCCATATTGGCGACGGCTGAGAAAAAATCCCTCGTGCGGACATTGGGGCCAATACAGCTTACGCTGCTGGGTGTCGGTGCCATCATTGGCACCGGCATTTTTGTTTTGACCGCAGCTGCCGCGCAGAAGGCGGGGCCGGGCATGATGTGGAGCTTTGTCATTGCCGGGGCGGTCTGTGCCTTCGCAGCGCTTTGCTATTCCGAAATCGCGTCGATGGTGCCGGTATCCGGATCGGCCTATACCTACACCTACGCCGTGGTGGGGGAACTGCTCGCCTGGATGGTGGGCTGGGCCTTGATCCTCGAATATGCGGTGGCGGCGAGCGCGGTTTCCGTGGGCTGGTCAGGCTATTTCATGGGGCTGATGAAGAGCGTCACGGGGCTGGAGCTGCCACAGGCCCTGTCTGCGGGCCCCGCCTGGAGCATGAACGGCTTTATCCCACATGCCGACTTTTCCCACGGCTTCATCAATATCCCCGCGATCGTCGTCGCTCTTGCCGTTACGACCCTGCTCGTCATCGGCACTACGGAAAGCGCGCGCGTCAATGCCGTGCTGGTCGCGATCAAGGTCGCTGCGCTCACCGCCTTCATCGCACTGACGCTGCCTGCGCTGGACACCGGCAACTTCTCGCCCTTCGCGCCCAATGGCTGGTTCGGCCCTGAAGGGACCAGCGGGATGGGGATCGTCGGCGCGGCGGCTTCCATCTTCTTTGCCTATGTGGGCTTCGACGCGGTTTCGACAGCAGCGGAAGAAACGAAGAACCCGCAGCGTAACGTCCCGATCGGTCTTATCGGCAGTCTCGCGCTCTGCACCATCTTCTACCTGCTTGTCGCCGCAGGTGCGATCGGCGCGATCGGGGCTCAGCCAGTGCTGGGCCTGGATGGTTCCATCGTCGCCCCGGGTTCGGCAGGCTTTGCCCAGGCCTGTGCCACTGCCGCGCATGCGGGCGATCTGGTCTGCTCCAACGAGGCGCTGGCCCATGTGCTGCGCTCGATTAACTGGACGGTGGTCGGGAACGCGCTGGGCCTGGCCGCCAATCTCGCTCTTCCTTCCGTCATCCTGATGATGATGTTTGGCCAGACACGCATCTTCTTCGTGATGGCGCGCGACGGGCTGTTGCCGGAAAAGCTGGCGAGCATCCACCCGCGCTTCAAGACACCGCATATCGTGACCATCGTCACCGGCATCTTCGTCGCGATCGGCGCAGCGCTCTTGCCGGTGGGCCAGCTGGCTGACATTTCCAATTCCGGTACGCTCTTCGCCTTCTTCATGGTGTCGATCGCCGTCCTGGTGCTGCGGGTGCGCGATCCCAATCGCCACCGGCCGTTCCGGACGCCTGCAATATGGGCGATTGCTCCTCTTGCTTCCGTCGGCTGTCTCTTCCTCTTCTTCAACCTGCCGGTGGACGCCCAGTTGGTGCTGCCGGTGTGGGGTGGGGTCGGCTTGCTGCTCTACTTCCTCTATGGCTATCGCAAGAGCCATGTAGCGCGCGGCGTGGTCGAGACGCACGAACAGGATGCCGACGTACCGCCGCAACCGGTGCCGCCGATGCCGGGTGCTCCCACGCCGGGCGGGCGGGAGGCCTGAGGGTAGCGAAGGGCGGCGGACATGATCCGCCGCCTTTTCTTTCAGTGGACGGGGTCGAGCTCCGGTTCGCGGAGCGCATCATGATGTGGCCGCGTGAAGAGCTTTCCATGCTCGGCAAAGGTGACGATCAGCAGCGCCGCGAACCCGAATATCAGCATGCCTAATGTCAGCGGCAGCGTCGTCCCGTCGAAGGCACGTCCGACGATGCTGCCCAAGGCGCTGGACAGCGCTGTCGTCAAAAAGGCCTGGAAGGAAGAGGCAGCGCCCGCCCCCTTGGCGAATGGCTCCATCGAAATAGCGCCGAAGTTGGAAGCCGTGAAGGCAACCGCCATCATCGTGGCCGACTGAAAGACCATGAAGCTGACCATATTTTCGTGGCCGGACGCAATGACGCCGAGATGTATGGCGTTCGTGACGATCATGGAGATCACCGCACCCTGGCTCAACCGCCGCGCTCCGAATCGCGACACGAGCCGGCTGTTCAGCAGGCTGCCCACCACCATGCTGCCCGCCATCACTGCAAAGGCGATCGGGAAGAAGGACCTGGCGTCGAAAATATCGAAGAAGATCTGCTGCACCGAAAGGATGAAGCCGATGAGGCCGCTCATCACCACGCCGCTCGCCAGCATGTAGCCCGCTGCACTGCGGTTCGTGAGTACCGCGCCGATCGTGCGGAAAATCGTCGTGGCGTTCATCCGCAGCCGATTTTCCGGTGCCAGCGTCTCGGGCATGCGCACGATCATCCATATCAGGATGAGCGCAGCCTGGATGGCAAGGATCCAGAAAATCCAGCGCCATGGCGCGAACCAGAGGATTGCCTGCCCAAAGCTTGGCGCCACCACCGGTATCAGCATGAACACCGCCAGGATCAGCGACATGACCCGGGCCATCGCGTCGCCCTTGAACCTGTCGCGGATGATGCCGACCGAGATGACGCGGCTTGCACCAGCAAAAAAACCGGCTGAAGCGCGGCCGATCAGAAGCAGCGCGAAGCTTTGCGCCACCGCGCATGCGATGGTGGACAGCACGAACAACACCAGCGCGCCGCCCATTACCTTCTTGCGCCCGAAGCGGTCGGACAGGATGCCGAACAGCAGCGATCCAGCGCCCAATCCCAGAAAATAGATGCTGATGATGAGCTGGCGGTCATTCGCGTTCGCGACCCCAAGGTCTCGGCCGATATCCGGCAGGGCAGGCAGCATGGGGTCGGTCGAAAGGGCATTCATCGCCATCAAGCAGGCGCTCAACACCACAAATTCGCGAAATCCGATGTCCTTTGGCGACTGTCGAGCGGCGACCGGAGGAGAAGGGTTGGTCATCGCGCGGCTATGAAGTCAATGACGCGGCGAAGCCAGCGATAGATCGGGCGATTGGTCTCATTAACCTTGCTCCTCCCATATTTTCCGGGCGCTGCCGTTTCAAAGCCGCAGTCTGCGTTAACCATTTTTTATCCCCCGCCGGTGCACCGTGCCGCCTGTCGAAAACCATCATCTCGAAATCCACAGGGGGATTCGGTCATGGCAAATAGTTTGAAGAGCGCCCAGTTTCTGATGGAAAGCCGCTTGGCAGCCACGGGCTGGCAATCGGCTGAAGAATGTTTTGAGCTAGGTGTCGCCTATAGCTGCGGCACCGGCGGCATGCCCGTTGATCTGATCGAAGCGCATAAATGGTTCAACCTCGCGGCCTCGCGCGGCAGCGAGGAAGGACAGGCGATGCGCGCCGAGATTGCGGAGGAAATGACCGCGCGCGAAATCGCCGAAGCGCAGCGCCAGGCACGTGCCTGGATCGCGGCGAGCCAACTCCGCGCCGCCTGACGTTCATCCCTGCTTGCGGAACGGCGATCGTTCAGCAAGCCAGATGCGGTCGTTTTGCACGCCAGCGCGCTCCGCGGCGAGAAAGTCGGCAACAGCCCGGCGGAAAGACGGGTTGGGAAGGAAATGCGCGGAATAGGTGGGTTCCGGCCCATATCCTCGCGCCAGCTTGTGGCCGCCCTGCGCGCCCGCTTCAACCCTGGCCAGCCTGCGCGCGATCGCGGCATCGATCGCCTGATAATAGCATAGCTCGAAATGCAGGTTGGGCACATCCTCGACACAGCCCCAGTAGCGGCCATATAGCGCATCGCCGCCGATCAGGTTGAGCGCTCCCGCGATCGCCCTGCCATTACGCAGCGCCAGCATGAGCAGCACCCGGTCCGCCATGCTTTCGCCCAGCATCGAAAAGAAGTCCCGCGTCAAATAGGGCCGCCCCCATTTGCGCGATCCGGTATCCTGATAGAAGTGCCAGAAGGCATCCCAATGCGCCTCGGTCAGGTCGCTGCCGGTGAGGTGCGCGATCTCCAGTCCTTCGACAGCGCGGGCTCGCTCCTTGCGAATATTCTTCCTCTTGGCACTCGACAGGCTGGCGAGGAAATCATCGAAATCGCGGTAGCTGCGGTTGATCCAGTGGAACTGGCTATCTTCGCGGATCAGCCAGCCTGCCGCTTCGAACAACGGCACCTGGCCCGGCTCGATAAAGGTCGCGTGGGCGGAGGACAGGTCGTTGCGCTCCACCAGCGTTTCGATGCCAGCGATCAGCGCGGGCCCTGATTTCGCATCCCGCAGAAGCAAACGCGGACCCGGAACCGGAGAAAAGGGCGCGGCGAGCTGGATCTTGGGATAATATTGGCCTCCCGCACGCTCCCACGCATCGGCCCAGCCATGATCGAACACATATTCGCCCTGGCTATGTGTCTTCCCGTAAAGAGGTGCAGCGGCCGCGATTTGCCCGTCCGCACCGTCGATCAGCATCGGCAGCGGCTGCCATCCTGTTCCCGCGCCTACGCTGCCCGATCGTTCCAGCGCAGCAAGGAAATCCCAGCTCATGAAGGGGTTGGCGGTTCCGGCGCAGGCGTCCCACTCCGCGCGCGGCAGTTCCGCGACGCCGCCAGCCATCCGCACGACGCACTCAGTCACGCGGGGCCTCGAAGATAATCTGGTCCGCATGCGCCGCCGCAACGGCATGCTCGGCCGCGCTGCGGACGGTCCAGCTCAACACGGGCAATCCGCGCTCACGCGCCTCGGCTGCGAAACGGGAAGGAAGATCGCGTACATCACAGGCGATAAAGTCGGGGCTCGCCACCCAAAGTGCAAGGCCGCGCCGGGCCGCACCACGCCAGCCCGGCGGCCCCTGCTCCGTTACCACCAGCCCGCGCACCGCCTGGCCCATGTTGCGCGCAAACCAGCGCATCGCGATGGGGTTGAAGGACATGACCGCAGCCAGCGCGCGGGGGTGCTTCGCCAGATCACGCGCCACAGCTGCGCAAAGGGGCGCGACAGTGCGGCCCATGACCTTCAATTCGATCAAGAGCGGGACCGTCTGCCCGCATGCTGCCAGCAGCGTCGCCAGCCGGGGAATGCCGCCCCCGTCTTCCAGTCTTAGCTGTTCAAGCTCGGCGGCGTTCCGTTCCGCGACTACGCCCTCGGCCCCCGTCACGCGGGACAGCGCCGCATCGTGAAAGACCATCGCGACGCCATCTCGGCTCAGCCGGACATCACATTCGACGCCATATCCCTGCGTGATGGCCGCATCAAAGGCAGCCATGCCGTTTTCACTGGCGTCCGCCCCATGCAGCCCACGGTGGGCAAAGGGGCGGACCGTCAGGAAGGAAAGATCAGGCCGCAGGCCGGACAAGCACGACCGCGTCGATTTCAACCACCGCGCCGAGCGGAAGCACAGGCACGCCAACGGCGCTGCGAGCATGCTTGCCCGCGTCCCCGAACACCTCGACCATCAATTCCGACGCGCCGTTCGCCACCTTCGGCTGGTCGGTGAAGCCCGGCGCGCTGCTGATGAAGGCGCCCAGCTTCACAATCCGCTCGACGCGATCCAGACTGCCGAGCGCGGCCTTTATCTGGGCGATGAGGTTGAGACCGCAGGCGCGCGCTGCCTTGACGCCATAATCAAGATCGCGATCTTCACCGAGGCGGCCAGTCATCAACTGCCCTTCGGACAGCGAAATCTGCCCGGAAATGTGGAGGAGGCCGTTGGCTTCCACGGCAGCGACATAGGCTGCGACCGGTGCCGCAGCTTCGGGCAGGGTAATGCCGAGTTCGGCAAGGCGGGCTTCAACGCTCATTATGGGCTCCATCTGGGTTATGGGAAGGTGAAGGCGCAGGCCCTTCGGCCAGCCGGGCTGCGATCCAGGCTTCCGCCTCCGCCCAGCTGTCGATGCGGGCATGGGCGTGGGACGCAGCGTCGATATCGGGCGCAATTTCCGGTTCGCCGACCATATGCAATCGCCAGACGCCCGGGGCATGCTCGGCCACGGATTGATGATGTTCAGCCAGATCGTCGATGAACAGCGCCGCTGATGGCTGCCGGTCCGCGACGATCGCGGTCAGAGGGGCGCCCTTGGGCCCGTGGTTCCAGTGCACCGGGAAACTTAATCCATGGGCGGCCAACTGCTCCACCCGCTGCTGATGATGCCGCTCCCCGATGTTGGTGAGCACCACGATATCGGCAATGCGCGACAGCCTGCCTATCGCATCGACGGCCCCGGCAATCGGCATCTGGCGGTGCATCTCGGTATCGAAGAAGCCGACCAGCAGCTGCCAGACAAGCTCGCGCTCCAGCGGGATGCCGCTGTCCTTGTGGCGTAGCGCTTCGGCGAAACCACGTTCGCGCATGTCGAAATGCACATCATGATGTTCGTCCAGCCATTCGCGAAAGGGGACGACCATGTGCAGCAGCACCTCGTCGCAATCGGTGATGATGAGGGGACGGCTCAACGTCCAAGCTCCCGCCGCGCGCCGATCAGCCCTTCAGCCGTCGTATCCAGCGCGTCGGCACAGGCGATCAGGTCCGGCTCATGATCAGCGAGAAAGTCGAGTACCGCCTGCAACACCGTCTGGTCATCCACTCCCGCCCGCAGCGCGCTGGCATCGAGCCCGGTGAGCGCAAGCAGCCGGTCCGCCCGCTGTTCGTCGCTGAGCGTCCAGGCCAGCGCCATCAGGGCGAGCGTCATGGCGTCCTCGTTATCGGCTGGGCCAAGTCGCTTGCTATCGGGGCTATCGGAACGCATGATTGATTCTCGGCAAGGGGCAGTTGTATCAGCGCGCTTTTCGAATGCGCATTCATTTAACGCGGGTGACTGGTGGCAAAGCGCGTGCTCGTTGTCGAGGACAACGAACTCAATCTCAAACTTTTTTGCGACCTGCTGCGCGCCCATGGTCATGAAGTGTTGCCACTGCGTGACGGCCGCGATGTGGTGGCGCAGGCGCTGGAGTTCCGACCGGACCTTGTCATCACCGACATCCACCTGCCCCATGTCAGTGGCCTTGATCTCATCGTATCGCTGAAACGCGATCCGCGGCTTGCTTCCGTCCCGATCATGGCGGTGACCGCCTATGCGGGGAAGGGCGATGAGGACCGGCTCCGCGCTGCAGGGGCGCAAGCCTATGTCTCCAAGCCGATCTCGGTTCTGCGCTTTATCGAGCAGGTGAATGCCCTGCTGTAACGCTCGGCCATGATCGTCACTGGACTGTCATGGGTTTTTCATGCCCCTGTCCCTGAAGTGAAGCGCTGATTACATGCGCGCCTGCCAAGCCCCCGGATCAAGGACGCGGCATCCCGCCGACCGTCCGATCTGGAACAGGGTAAAATCATGTCTCACCTCACCGATGAGGCGCGTGCGCCGTCTCGCGCTTTAGAGCCCAGAATCGAATCGGGCGACAACTGCCTGGAAGCGATCGTCGCTGCCAATCCGGGCCGCCGCTCCGTGCTGAAGAACGGCCTGCTGGGCCTGTCCATCCTGCCCATGCTCGGCGCTCTCGCGGCCTGCGGTGACGATGACGATGATTCCGCGTCACCCAGCCCGACGCCCAGCCCCACGCCCACCCCTGCGCCCGCGCCCAGCTACGCCATTGCCTTTGCGCCGGTCGCCGCAAACCAGAATGACACCGTCACGGTTCCTGCCGGTTATTCCGTCGAGGTGCTGTTGAAGGCGGGCGATTCCGTTGAGGCTGGCACGCCCTACTCCGGCAGCTTCCCCACGCCTGCCGACGCCGAAAAATGGGCTGGCGGCAACCATGACGGCATGGAATATTTCTCGCTGTCGGGCACCGATGCCAATGTTGGCGGACTGCTCGCCATCAACCATGAGCTGCCCGACTATAACATCCTCTTCTCAGGCAGCTACAACGCCGCCACGGCGACCGCAGACCAGAAGGCACTCGCGCTGTCGGGCGTCGGCATTTCGGTGGTGGAAGTCGCCAAGGGCAGCGACGGCAAATGGGCGGTGAAGGCCGGATCGAAGTTCAACAAGCGCTACAGCGGCAACAGCAACTATCGTGCAGGCGGTCCCGCCGCTGGCCAGCTGTCCGGAACGATCAAGGGCATGCTGAACAACTGCTCGTCAGGCCGCACACCCTGGGGCACCTATCTGACTTGCGAAGAAAGCACGGACAATTATCTCGATCCGTCGCAGCCTGAGCAAAATTACGGCTGGGTGGTCGAAATCGACCCCTATCAGGAACTTGCCGAGCCGACGAAGCGCACCGCCATGGGCCGGTTCGACCATGAAAATGTTGCGCACATGACCGACAGCAACAACCGCGTTGCCTTCTACATGGGTGATGACGGCACGCCGGGTTGCATCTACAAGTTCGTGCCCAATCGCGCGTTCAACGCGTCGAACCGCGCTGCCAATACCGACCTGCTGGATTACGGCACGCTCTATGTCGCGCGCTTCAACGCCGATGGCACAGGGGAATGGCGTGCGTTGGTCCACCAGCAGAACGGCCTGGTGCCGGGCGCTGTCGATCCGGGCAATGTCAGCCAGAGCACCACGCCGCCCACGCCTGTCACCGTTAATTTCAACAGCCAAGCCGATGTGTTGATCAGCACCAAGGCCGCAGCGCGCGTCGCAGGCGGCACCGTGATGGACCGCCCGGAATGGCTTACCGTCGCGCCTGACAACAGCGCAATCTATTGCACGCTCACCAACAATAGCGGTCGTCAGGTCACCGACGCGGCCAACCCGCGCACGCGCAACCTTCATGGTCACATCATCAAGTTCAAGGAAAAGGACAATTCGCCGCTGGCGACGACCTTCACCTGGGAAATCTTCCTGCTGGCCGGCGATCCCAAGCTGTCGGCTGGCGGCGCGAACCTGGTGGGCGACATCAAGGGCGATACCTTCTCCAGCCCGGATGGCATCCGTATCGATCCGCAAGGCCGCCTGTGGGTGCAGACCGATCACAGCGTTCCGGGTAATTCTGGCGTGACCGGCACGACCATCGACCAGGCTTTCGGCCACAATGCGATGTTCTATGTCGATCAGACCAGCAAGCAGTCGAAGCGCTTCCTGGTTGGACCGGTCGGATGCGAGATCACCGGCATCGCCTATACGCCGGACCTCAAGACTTTCTTCGTCAACATCCAGCACCCGACCGGCAACTGGCCAGTCGCGGGTCAGCAGCCGCGCTCATCGACCATCGTCATCACGCGCACGGACGGTCAGCCGGTCGGTAACTGATCAGTGAAAGCGGGAAGGGGGAGGAACGTGTTCATTCCCCCTTCCTGCGTTTCGAGCTGGCGAGGGGGGGGGGGCGGAAGTCTCCCCCTTTTTGTGGATATTCAGTCCCTCTTCATCCCAGCGAAGTGGGGATCTTTGGGAAATGACGGTGGTCCTGAGATGCCAGCATTCGCGTGACGCAGATGGAGGCGTCCTTGCCTCCAAGGAGCCAGGCGTTTGTCCAACTCCAACCTCTACGCAACAGGTCGCAACGAACAAGGAAAGGCCCGCTCCCACAAGGGGCGGGCCTCTTCATTCAGCCGTCAACTGATCGAGGCGGGCGCGCCCGCCGTCAGATCACTTGATCTTGGCTTCCTTGAACTCGACATGCTTGCGCACGACCGGGTCATATTTGCGGAAGCTCAGCTTCTCGGTCTTCGTGCGCGGATTCTTCTTCGTAACGTAGAAGAAGCCGGTGTCAGCCGAGCTGACGAGGCGAATCTTGACAGTTGCTGGCTTGGCCATGGCCCTGGTTCCTGGTCGTGTATATCGTGAAAAAGAGAAGCGGCCCCGTGAAGGGCCGCCCCGTTTCAGCAGCCGCCCATGAGGGAGATTCGGGATAATGTCAAGACGCGCGTGGCAGTCGGCCGGGCTGCGTGATAGACTTTACGCGGCCTTAACGGGTTCCGATGCATCTTGTCATCGGAGCAACAGGATAGGGGGATGCTTCCCATGCGACATGATCCGATGCTGGCCATTCTTGCCGACATGCTACGCCGCGTCGATGGCCTTGCGGGGCAGCGAAGCCAGGTGAGCCTGTTGCGAATGAGCGATGAAGTCGACCAGATCCGCCATGTCGCCCGCGCTTATCATATCGACAGTGTGGAAGGGCTTGCCGACACGCTGCAATCTGCCTTGTCGCTGCAGGGCACGGGCCCGGTGATATTATCCTATCTCGACCTGATGCGCGACGCGATCGCCACGGAAATAGCCGATGCGCAGTTGCTGCCCGTTGCGATCGTGACGCAACCAGCGGCGTCCGCACCGGCACTGTCCCTCTAAAGACTGCCGCAGCTGATGGATGCATTGCTGACTGCGCTGCTTGGATGCTTCCTGGCTGAAATAGGTGACAAGAATCAGCTGCTGGTATTGGCGCTGGCGACCCGTTTCCGACAGGAAGGGGCGATTATCGCCGGCATTGCGCTCGCCGCCGCCGCCAATGCCGCTATTGCCGCGGTCGCAAGCGCGTTCCTGTCACCCATGCTGGGGTCGGACGCCCGCCTGCTGTTCCTGGCGCTGGCCGTGCTTTTCCTGGGCATAGGCTTGCTCTGGCGCGTGAAGTCGCCGGACCCGCTTGCCGACTGGCCAACAGGTCCTTTCCTCACCACTGTCTTGGGACTCTTCATCCTTGGCCTCGGCGACGGTTCTCAATTCCTGGTTTTGGGAATAGCGGTCCGCACGGCGGAGCCGGTCCTGGCAGGGATCGGCGGAATGCTTGGCGTCACAGCTGCGCTTGTCCCCGTCGTCCTGCTGCGCGAACGGATTCTGCATGCAGGCGCGGTCAGGGCGACCCGCCTGACGGTCGCAATGCTGATGCTGATCATCGCGCTGATCCTTATCGTCACCGCGTTGCAACTCGCCTGATTGCTCAGCACTGATCGATTGAGTGGATCAGTCTGACCGAGGATTTCCCCAGGCAATTCCCGCCTTGTCATGGCACCTTATCGCCATCAGATCATTATACCCGCGAAATCATTTCACTGAGCCAGGAGCAAGACATGACCGCCCCCGACCTCAAGACTCCCACCGACCTTCGCAGCAACGCCACCAAGTCCGTGGCCGAAGCACTCAACGGCGTGCTTGCCGACAGCTATGCGCTCTACTTCAAGACCAAGAATTTCCACTGGCACGTCTCGGGTCCGCATTTCCGCGATTATCACTTGATGTTCGATGAGCAGGCGGCACAGATCCTGGCCGTCACCGATGCGATTGCCGAACGCGTGCGCAAGACGGGGAACACGACGCTCCGTTCGATCGGTGACATTGCCCGCCATCAGTCGATCACTGACAATGATGCCGAATATGTAAACCCGGCTGACATGCTGAATGAGTTGCGCGAGGACAATCTGCGCCTCGTCGAATCGCTCCGCGCCGCCAAGGCTGCCGCTACCGAAGCGGGCGACAATGCGACTGAAGGCATTGTGGATGACTGGACCGATCAGGCCGAAGAGCGCGCCTGGTTCCTGTTCGAGGCAGGCCGGAACGGCTGATCGCATGATCGCGGAGGCGCGGGCAATGTCGCCGCGCCTCCGAAAACGCCATGATCACATCTCGTTGATTGGCTCGATCGACACAATCTCCAAAACCTCAGCCTTTCCGGCGAAATCCAGCTTCTCTCCCACCTCGGCATCCATCATCGCCCGTGCAAGCGGTGAGGAAAAGCTGATCCGTTGCTCGTTGGGATCGGCTTCGTCGTCACCCACCAGGGCAACGATCTTCGTCTGGCCGCTGAGCCGATATGTGACGCGCGCGCCGAAACCCACCGCGTCGCCTTCTGGTACCGGCCTCACCTCCGCCGTCGCCAGCCGCCTGCGCCAATAGCGTAGCTCGCGCTTATGTTTCTTGGCGCTTTCGTCACTTATCGCCGACACGTCGATTGCTTCCAGCACCTCCACCTTCTCGCGCGTCAGCCGCAGTCCGCGCTGCGTCACCCAGTTGGGGCCGGGCGGGATCGGGATCTCGAATGTGGGCTCCAGATGTTCCTCGTCGCTCTCGCGGCGAAAAGCGACACTCATGACGTTCTCCTCAACAACGGCGTGTCTCGCGCCCCTTGATGAGAGGTCGAAAGCGCCGATGGCCATTTCAAGGGATGAACTGGGCTGGAGGGGTCGGCTGATGGCCTAATCCTCGTCGAACAGCCCTGCCAACTGCTCGACCATCGTCCCGCCAAGTTGTTCAGCGTCCATGATGGTGACGGCGCGCCGGTAGTAGCGGGTGACGTCATGGCCGATGCCGATTGCCACCAGTTGCACCGGCGAGCGGTTTTCGATCCATTCGATCACCTGCCGCAGATGGCGCTCTAGATAGGTGCCACTATTTACCGACAGCGTCGAATCATCGACCGGCGCGCCATCGGAGATCACCATCAGGATGCGGCGTTCCTCATGGCGTGCGATCAGCCGCTGATGCGCCCAGAGCAGCGCCTCGCCATCGATATTTTCCTTCAACAGCCCTTCGCGCATCATCAGGCCGAGGTTGCGTCGGGCCCGGCGCCATGGCTCATCCGCCTTCTTGTAGATGATGTGCCGCAGGTCATTGAGCCGCCCCGGCATCGGCGGACGCCCGGCTCCCAGCCAGTCCTCGCGGCTCTGGCCGCCCTTCCAAGCCCGCGTGGTAAAGCCCAATATCTCCGTCTTGACGCCGCACCGCTCCAGCGTGCGCGCCATGATGTCGGCGCTGATCGCGGCGATGCTGATCGGCCTGCCCCGCATGGAGCCGCTATTGTCGATCAGCAGCGTCACCACCGTGTCGCGAAATTCGGTGTCCCGCTCGATCTTGTAGGAGAGGGAGCGGGTAGGATCGATCACGATCCGCGCCAGCCGCGCCGCATCGAGCAGCCCTTCTTCCTGGTCGAAATCCCAAGACCGTGACTGCTGCGCCATCAACCGGCGCTGCAGGCGGTTGGCGAGCTTCGTCACCGCACCTTGCAAGCTCACCAATTGCTGGTCGAGGAAACCGCGCAGGCGATTGAGCTCATCCTCGTCGCACAGATCCTCGGCAGTGACGATCTCATCATGCGCGACCGTATAGGGCTTATAGTCGAAACCGGGCGGCAGGTCTGACATTGGCCGGTTGGGCCTGACGGGCATCATGCCCTCATCGCCCATGTCGTCGGCGCCCTCGTCGCTGTCCGCGTCGAAGTCGTCGCTATATTCGGTCTCACCTTCCTCGGTGTCGCCGCCCTTATCCTCGGCACGCGCCTCGGCGTTCATGTCGTTGTCGCCGGACTCCTCCTCGCCGGAATCGCCTTCTTCTTGGCTCTCTTCCTCGTCCTCGCCCTCGTCCTGCGGCTCGTCCTCGTCGGTTTCGGGCGGCACATCGCTTTCGACTAGCTGAAGATGCTCCAGCATCGCCTGGGCGAGCTTCTGGAACGCGCGCTGGTCATCAATGGCGAGGCCTAGTGCGTCCAGGTCAGCGCCCGCCTTTTCCTCGATCCAGGCGTCAACCATGGCCATGCCACCGGTCGCATCCTTGGGAAGCGGCTGGCCCGTCAGCCGCTCGCGTACCTTGAGCGCCAGTGCCGTCGACAGCGGTACCTCATCAGCGGAGCGCGCGCGGCGTAGAGGGTCGGATTTCAGCCGCAGTTCAAGCGCGTGGTTGAGGTTGGCGCGCACGCCTTCCATCGCCCGCGATCCGATTGCCTCCACCCGCGCCTGCTCGACCGCGTCATAGACAGCGCGCGCCGTGGCGTCGGCCGGCGCAGCGGCGCTATGCAATTTCAGATTATGATGACGCAGCCGCAGCGCGTTGGCGTCGGCAAAGCCACGGGCGAGGGCGACCTGATCGGCTGGCAGGTTCCGGCCGGGTGTCGGCACCTTGATCGCCTTGCCTGCCATATGCGGGGCGTCCGCCGTGAAGCCGACTTCAACCTCCGCATCGCGGGCGATCGACCGGGCCGCGCCCGACAGCACGTCCTTGAAAGCATCCAGGGGCGAACGCTCAGCCATCAGTCGAGCAGCCTTTCCCACAGCAGCTGTCGTGCCGACGAATTGAGACCGAGCGGACCGGCGAGATACCCCTCGATGCCGCCATGGTTGCTGTTCAGTTCGGCGAAGAAGCTCTCCAGATAGGCTTCATCCACGGTCAACAAAGGCTCGAGCGCCTCTGCCCGGGCGGACCAGGCCCGCGCCATCCGCGTGTCGCGCTGAGTGAGCAGCCAATCCCAATCGGCATGTTCATTGGTCAGCAGATAGTCTTCGACGACCGTTTCACTCGGCACGCCCAAGGCCGCCAATATCAATGCGGCGCCGACGCCGGTCCGGTCCTTCCCTGCCGAACAGTTGATGATGATCGGCAATCGCCCCGCCAGCATTTGTGCGAACATCGCCCGGTAGGATGCGGCATGGTCCAGCGGAATGGCACGGTACAGCGCGATCATGGCATCGCGCATGTCCTGCGCGGTCGCGTCCCTGCGCTTCAGCATCTCGCCCAATATGCCGCTGCTTTCGTCATAGTCGCGGCAGAAATAGTCGACCTCTGCGCCGTGCCAGACTGTCGGCTCTGCGCTGCGCTCATTACCGCGCCGGAAATCGCAGATCGCCCGTATGCCCAGCGAGCGCAGATGTGCCGCATCCGCCTCGCTCAGCAGCGCCATGGTGCCCGACCGGAACAGCATGCCTTGCCGCACGACCCGCCCATCGGCCGTCGCATAGCCGCCAAAATCGCGCAGGTTAAACCCGCGCTCCAAGGGCAGACGGCGGCTCGGGGCAACATGGGCGATCGTCTCCGTCACGGGCGTTCAGCCTCGCCCACGGGCGGTACGGCGACGATTTCGATCCGCGTTTCGACCTCGCTCATCAGCTTGTGAACAGGGCAACGCGCGGCGACGCCGATCAGCGTATCATGCTGCTCGGGCGTCAGCGGTCCGCTGAGCGCGATCCGCGTCGTCAGCCGATAGACGCCGTCCCGTTCTTCGCTCGCATCCCGGATAACGCCGACATGGATGTTCTCGACCGGAATGCCTTTGCGCTGGGCATACCAGAGCATCGTCATTGCCTTGCACGCGCCCAAGGCGGAATCATACAGGTCATGGGGGTCAGGTCCCGCATCATGCCCGTCAGGCGGCGTCATATCGACGATCAGCTCATGGCCCCGGATGTTGACCCGGTGCGCGCTGCCATCCGGCGCGATGCGCTCGACAACGATCATGGCGTCACGCCGCCCGGTGGGCGACGCTTTCCGGCAGGTCCTTGCCGAACACGCGCTGATAATATTCCGCCACCAGCGGCCGCTCCGCCTCATCGCATTTGTTGAGGAAGGACAGGCGGAAGGCAAAGCCGGTATTCTTGAAGATGAGCGCATTCTGTGCCCAGCTGATCACGGTGCGCGGGCTCATCACGGTCGAAATGTCACCGTTAATGAAGCCCTGGCGGGTGAGCTCCGCCACCTTGATCATATTCTCGACTTCCTTGCGGCCGCCCTCATGGTCATATTCGCCCGACTTGGCGAGCACGATCTGAGCCTCGGTCGCGGCGGGCAGGTAATTGAGCGTCACCACCAGATTCCACCGGTCCATCTGGCCCTGATTGATCTGCTGCGTGCCATGATAGAGGCCAGTCGTGTCGCCCAACCCCACCGTGTTGGCGGTCGCGAACAACCGGAAATGCGGATTGGGCCGGATCACGCGATTCTGGTCGAGCAGCGTCATCTTGCCATCGGTTTCCAGCACGCGCTGGATCACGAACATGACATCGGGACGCCCTGCGTCATATTCGTCAAACACCAGCGCGACGGGACGCTGCAAAGCCCAGGGCAGCAAACCTTCGCGGAACTCCGTCACCTGCTGTCCGTCCCGCAGCACGATCGCGTCACGGCCGACCAGGTCGATACGGCTGATATGCGCGTCCAGGTTGATGCGGATGCAGGGCCAGCGCAACCGCGCCGCAACCTGCTCGATATGGCTCGACTTGCCGGTGCCATGATAGCCCTGCACCATGACGCGACGGTTATAGGCAAAGCCCGCCAGAATCGCGAGCGTGGTGTCCGGGTCGAACACATAGGCGGGATCAAGATCGGGCACCCGCTCGTCCGCTTCGGAAAAGGCGGGGATTTTCATATCGACATCAATGCCGAACACTTCCCGCGCATCCACCTCACGGTCGGGCGCGGCCAGCAGCGTCTCTGAACGGGTATCGGGCTGGACGTTCGGAATGTCGGTCATCACACTTCTTTCTGTTCGGTCTCTTCCGCCCTAACGTAAGGCGAAGGCCGGTGTCGAGTAGCCAATCGGTGCGGCGCGGCCTGCCCGTTCAGGCGAAGGCGGGCGCCTTGCGCAGCAGACCATAGGCCTCGATCACGCCCTGTAGGGCGCTTTCATGGCTACGGTCGCCGCCATTATGATCGGGAT
Source organism: uncultured Novosphingobium sp. (assembly GCA_946886075.1). The sequence goes on from CAMPHR010000044.1 coordinate 18,915, forward strand.
GATAGCGCCGCAGCAGCTCGGTATAACGCTGCCTGAGCGCCTTGCGATCCGCATCGATCGGAAGTCTCATGGTGGATAATGCCTTGCGATCCTCATTGGACAGGAATTTTCCATCCTGCCGCATTTGGTTGTCGGCTCGCGCCTTTGCCACCCGCTCCTTGAACTTGGCGCCGATCGCGTCGAGCGGGTCCTGAAAGTCCGACCATTTGGGCGGCGGGCTTGTGGCGTTGGATGAAAAAGCCCGCGTCTCCCTCTCCCATCCCGCATAGGGGCGCTGGGCAGCGGCGATCTCATCGGGGCTCATGCCGGTGAAGAAATTATAGCCCTGGTTGAACTCCCGCACATGGTCGAGGCACAGCCAGCGCCAGCGCGGGCCCTCCTGGGTCGTCTTCGAACCTTCTAACGGTGGCGCGCGAAACTCTCCGGGTTCGGCACATCCTTCGACCCAGCAGGGGCGGTCGCTTTCCACGCGGCCATGGAAGCGGTTGAAACGGCGGGTCGAGAAGGGGTCGGTAGACAAGATTGCCCTGATGCATGATGGAACAAAGGGCCTATATAGGGGCGATGAGCACCCAACTGAAAGGCCCGGTGGCCACAGAGATTGAGCAGCGGCTGCGCGCCGCCCTGTCGCCAGAGCAACTCGCCGTGATCGACGACAGCGAAAAGCATCGCGGCCATGCCGGGCATGACGGATCGGGCGAAAGCCATTTCACGGTAGAGATCGTCTCGGCTGACTTTGCGGGCAAGAACCGCGTAGCGCGCCAGCGGCTGGTCAACACGGCACTTGCCGACCTGCTCCGCGACAAGGTTCATGCGCTGGCGATCAAAGCCCGCGCGCCCGGCGAAGCCTGATCAGGGGGACACGCGCATGATGCCCGACGAGCTCATCATCCAGACAATCACGCCCACTACCCACGATCTTGGCGACTTTCGCGTTCACCGATCGCTGCCCGCACCGGGCCGCACGATGGTTGGCCCCTTCATCTTCTTCGATCAGGCTGGGCCAGCGAGGATCGGGGCGGGGCAGGGCATCGATGTACGCCCTCATCCGCACATCAATCTCGCCACGGTCACCTATATGTTTGAGGGCGCCTTCCTGCATCGGGACTCGCTTGGGACGGAACAGCTGATCGAGCCGGGCGCAATCAACCTGATGACCGCGGGCAGCGGCATCGTCCATTCCGAGCGCTCGCCCGACAGCGATCGCGCGCGGGAATCGAAGCTCTCGGCCGTCCAGACTTGGCTTGCCCTGCCCGACAGGATCGAGGAAATGGCGCCTGCCTTTGAGCATGTCAGCGAAGGCGGCTTGCCCATCATCGATTGCGGCCGGGCCAACGCTCGAGTGATCATGGGTAGCCTATGGGGCGCGACCTCGCCGGTCACGACCTATGCCGACACCATCTATGCCGACATCCAGCTGATGCCCGGCGGCAGCGTGCCGATCGATACCGATGCCGATGAACGCGCCCTTTATGTCGCGGGCGGCGACGCGGCGCTGGATGGAGTGCCGCTCTTGCCGCAGACGCTCTATGTCCTGCGTCCCGGCACGCGCGGCACACTGATGAGCGTCGATGGCGGCCGCGTGATGTATTGCGGTGGTGAAGCCTTCAAGACGCCGCGCCATGTCTGGTGGAATTTCGTCTCCTCCTCGAAGGACCGCCTCTTTCAGGCGCGCGAGGATTGGGAGGCGATGCGCTTTCCGCTCATCCCTGGCGATGATCAGGAGTTCATCCCGATCCCGCAAGGACGGCCGAAGACGGTGAGCTATCCGTGATATTGTTAAAGAGCATTGCACCGTTCGCCCTGAGCCTGTCGAAGGGCTCCACTTCTTAAAGGAGAGGGCTTCGACAGGCTCAGCCCGAACGGACATGGTGACCGAAACTAACTGCCCTCACTGAACAAAAGTCAGCGACAAATTCTCGGCATTCTTGGGGATATCAATCCGGCTCTCGTTGATCGACGCTTCTTCGCCGGGCTTCAGGCTGGTGCGATCCGCCTTGGTCGTCCAGCTGAACACCAGCCGGTTCTGCTGGTCGCGTAGCTGTACCAGCACCGGCGGCACGGGCAGGGTCCCCTTCCCACTGTTCACGATCCGTGCGCCGAAAGCAAAATATTCCTCGCCCGTGGGCAGCTTCCGCCGCTCCGCTGGCTTGGAAAGGTAGAAGAGCAGATCCGGATCGCCCTCTTCGGACACGAGGCCCAGATTGACCGCCCAGCTTGGCGTTCCGAAATACCAAAGCGCGCCGCCCACCCCGCCTATCACGAGGCAGAATAGCACCGCTGCATAGGTCCAAAGCTTGAGCTTGTTGCGGCGCGGCTTCACCGGGGTGGCGTCGCGCTCGTCAACTTCCACCCGGCTGCGGCCATAGATGTCGTCAACCCGATGGTCGGCCTGCGTTGCCGCCATAGCTGGAGCAGCCGCCCTGACCGGCGCAGGAGCGGGCGCCGCAGCGACTTCTTCAACAGGATCGGGGGCCGTCACTGTCTCGACAGGCGCAGGAGCGGGGGGAGCAACAG
>CAMPHR010000045.1 GCA_946886075.1 uncultured Novosphingobium sp.
GATCACCGCCGTGCCGCCGGTCATATATTCGCAGCCATTGGCGCCGCAACCTTCGACCACGACCTGCGCGCCCGAGTTGCGGACGGCGAAGCGCTCACCCGCCTGGCCCGCCGCGAACAGCTTGCCCGCCGTCGCGCCGTAGAGGACGGTATTGCCGATGATCGTGTTGTCCTTGCTGGTCAGCGGCGAGGAAACGGTCGTGCGCACGACGATCGTGCCGCCCGACAGCCCCTTGCCGACATAGTCGTTGGCGTCGCCAAAGACTTCCAGAGTGATGCCCTTGCAAAGGAAGGCGCCCAGCGACTGGCCAGCCGACCCACGCAGCCGCACGGTCAAATGGCCGTCCGCCAGGGCAGACATGCCGAACCGCTTGGTAACGGCCGCGGACAGGCGGGTGCCCACGGCGCGATGCGTGTTGCGGACCGTGTAGGTCAGCTGCATCTTCTCGCCCCGTTCGAACACGGCCTTGGCGTCGCGCATCATCTGCGCGTCCAGGCTGTCGGGTACCTCGTTGCGCCATTCCGTCAGGCTGAAGCGCCGCTGGTCATCGGGCGCGTCCACCTTCGCGAGGATGGGGTTAAGGTCCAGGTCGTCCAGATGCTCCGCACCGCGATTGACCTGCTTGAGCAGTTCCGTGCGCCCGATCACCTCGTCCAAGCTGCGATAGCCCAGACGTGCCAGCACTTCGCGCACTTCCTCGGCGATGAAGGTCATGAGGTTGATGACCTTCTCCGGCGTGCCGGTGAACTTTGCCCGCAGCTTTTCATCCTGCACGCAGACGCCCACGGGGCAGGTGTTGCTGTGGCACTGGCGCACCATGATGCAGCCCATGGCGACGAGGCTCAGCGTGCCGATGCCGAACTCCTCCGCGCCCAGGATCGCCGCGATCACGATGTCGCGGCCGGTCTTGAGCCCGCCGTCCGTGCGCAGCTTCACCCGATGGCGCAGGCCATTGAGCGTCAGCACCTGATTGGCTTCGGACAGCCCCATCTCCCAAGGGGTGCCGGCATATTTGATCGACGTCTGTGGGCTTGCGCCCGTGCCGCCGACATGGCCCGCGATCAGGATGACGTCGGCATGCGCCTTCGCCACGCCCGCCGCCACCGTGCCGATACCAGCCTGGCTCACGAGCTTGACGCAGACCCGCGCGCGCGGGTTGATCATCTTGCAGTCGTAGATGAGCTGCGCCAGATCCTCGATCGAGTAGATGTCATGGTGCGGCGGCGGCGAGATCAGCGTCACGCCGGGCGTTGAATGGCGCAGCCTGGCGATGAACTCGGTCACCTTGAAACCGGGCAGCTGGCCGCCTTCGCCGGGCTTGGCGCCCTGCGCGACCTTGATCTCGATCTCCTCGGCGCTGCCCAGATATTCGGCATGCACGCCAAACCGGCCGCTAGCGATCTGCTTGATCACGCTGTTGGCATTGTCGCCATTCTCATAGGGCTTGAAGCGGTTCGCATCCTCCCCGCCTTCGCCCGACACGGCCTTCGCACCGATGCGGTTCATCGCGATCGCCAGAGTCTCATGCGCCTCAGGGCTGAGCGCACCCAGCGACATGCCCGGCGTCACGAAGCGCTTGCGGATTTCCGTGGTCGCCTCGACCTCGTCGATCGGCACAGCCTCCCGCGCGAAGTTGAACTCCAGCAGGTCGCGCAGATAAACCGGCGGCAGATCCCGCACTCCGCGCGAGAATTGCAGATAGGTCGAATAGCTGTCCGTTCCCACCGCCGTCTGCAACAGATGCATCAGCTGCGCCGAATAGGCGTGGCTCTCCCCGCCATTGCGCTGGCGGTAGAAGCCGCCGACCGGCAGGCGCACGGCCGCGCTGTCATAGGCCGCTTCATGGCGCAGCACCGCATTATGGTGCAGCGACGCATAGCCTTCGCCGGAAATCTTCGCGGGCATGCCGGGGAACAGGTCGTTCACCAGCGCGCGCGACAGGCCCACCGCCTCGAAATTATAGCCGCCGCGATAGCTGCTGATGACCGCGATGCCCATCTTGGACATGATCTTCAGCAGGCCTTCGTTGATGGCCGTGCGGAACCGTTCGAAACACTGGTCAAGCGCCAGATCTCCGAACAGGCCGCGGGCATGGCGATCCGCGATGCTCGCTTCGGCCAGATAGGCGTTCACCGTGGTCGCGCCGACGCCGATCAGCACCGCGAAATAATGGGTGTCGAGCGCCTCGGCGCAGCGCACGTTGATCGACGCGTAGCTGCGCAGGCCCTTGCGGACGAGGTGCGTGTGCACCGCCGCCGCCGCCAGCACGCCAGCGATGGCGACCCGGTCGGCGTTGATGTGCTCGTCGGTCAGGAAGATTTCCGTGCGGCCTTCACGCACCGCCTGCTCGGCTTCCTCGCGGATACGGGCGATGGCGGCGCGCAGCTGCTCCTGCCCGCCTTCCGCCGGGAAGGTGCAGTCGATTTCCGCAACCGCCGGGCCGAAATGGGCCTTCAGCCGCGCCCATTCGGACGAAATCAGCACCGGCGATTCCAGCACCAGCACATGGCTGTTCTGCGCTTCCTGCTCCAATATGTTGTGCAGGTTGGAAAAGCGGGTGCGCAGGCTCATCACATGCCGTTCGCGCAGGGAGTCGATCGGCGGGTTGGTGACCTGGCTGAAATTCTGGCGGAAGAAGTGGCTGACGGTGCGCGGCTTGTCGGAAATGACGGCGAGCGGCGTGTCGTCGCCCATCGATCCGACGGCTTCCTTGGCGTCCTCGACCATTGGGGCGAGGATCAGCTCCATATCCTCCAGCGACAGATTGGCGGCGACCTGACGGCGCGTCAGTTCCGCCTTGTCCCATGCGGGCAGGGCGCTGTCAGCCTGGGGCAGATCACCGACCTTCATGAAGTCCTTGATCAGCTCGGCATAGGGCCGCTCACCCGCGATCTGGTCCTTGATCGCGCGGTCGTCGTAGATTTCGCCTTCCTGCAGGTCCACCGCGATCATCTGGCCGGGGCCCATGCGGCCCTTCTTCACAATGGTGGTTTCGGGCACCACGACCATGCCGGTTTCCGAACCCACGATCAGCAGATTGTCGCCGGTCAGCGTGTAGCGCAGCGGACGCAGCGCGTTGCGGTCTACGCCCGCCACGACCCAGCGACCATCGGTCATCGCCAGCGCGGCCGGACCGTCCCACGGCTCCATGACGGAGGCGAGATATTCATACATGTCGACATGGCTCTGCGGCGTTTCGCCAGCGGCGGCCTGCCAAGCTTCGGGCACCAGCATCAGCTTTGCCGTCGGCGCGTCACGGCCCGACCGGCAGATCGCCTCGAACACGGCGTCAAGCGCAGCGGTATCCGAAGCGCCCGCCGGGATCACCGGCTTGATGTCCTCGCTATGATCACCGAAGGCCAGCGAGGCCATCTTGATCTCGTGGCTCTTCATCCAATTCTTGTTGCCGCGAATGGTGTTGATCTCACCATTATGCGCGAGCGTGCGGAACGGCTGGGCCAGCCACCATTGCGGGAAGGTGTTGGTCGAATAGCGCTGATGGAAGATCGCCACCCGGCTCTCGAACCGCTCGTCCTGCAAGTCGGGATAGAAGACCGACAGCGATTCGGCGAGGAACAGCCCCTTGTAGATGATCGACCGGCAGCTCAGCGAGCAAACGTAGAAATCCTGGATCTGCGCGGCGATCACCTTCTTCTCGATCCGGCGGCGGATGAGGTAGAGGTCCTTTTCGAACTCGGTCTGGTCGCGCTCTTCAGGCATCGGCCCGGCGATCATGATCTGCTCGATTTCCGGACGGGTGCGCTGCGCCTTCTCGCCGATGACCGACACGTCGACGGGCACCTGGCGCCAGCCATAGATGGTGTAGCCCGCGTCGATGATCTCGCTCTCGACGATCGTGCGGCAGGTCTCCTGCGCGCTCAGATCCGTACGCGGCAGGAAGATCATGCCGACGGCGAGGCGGTTGGGCAGGGGCTTGTGGCCCGAATCGGCAATCGCATCGTCAAAGAAGCGCACCGGCAGGTCGACATGGATGCCCGCGCCGTCGCCAGTCTTGCCATCCGCATCGACAGCGCCACGGTGCCACACGGCCTTCAGTGCATCGATCGCCGAAGCGACGACGCGGCGGCTCGGACGACCATCCGTCGCGGCGACAAGGCCGACGCCGCAGGCATCGCCTTCCATCTCCGGATGATACATGCCCTCGGCGGCAAGGCGCGCGCGCTCTTCGGGGCTCGCCATATAGGGGGTCTGATCGCTCATCAGCGCTTCCTTCTAAATCCGTTTGGTTCGAGCTTGTCGAGAAGTGGACCCCGTTCTCGACAAGCTCGAACCGAACGGGTGGATGAGGTTCAGGTCAGGCGGCGACCTTCTCGGCCGCCTTCGCCTTCGTCCGCAGATAGCGGTGCATATGCTCGGTCACGTCGCGGCCGTCGCGGATCGCCCACACGACCAGCGAAGCGCCGCGCACGATGTCGCCAGCGGCAAACACGCCGTCCATGCTCGTCATCATCGTCTTGTGATCGACGCGCAGCGTGCCCCAGCGGGTGACTGACAAATCCTTCGCGCCGAACATCTTGGGCAGTTCTTCCGGATCATAGCCCAGCGCCTTGATGACCATGTCGGCCTCCAGCACATGTTCTGTGCCCGGGTCAGCTTCCGGCGCGCGGCGGCCCGAAGCGTCGGGCTGGCCGAGGCGCATCTTCGTCACCTTGACGCCGCTCACATGTTCCGTGCCCTCGAACGCGATCGGCGCGGAAAGCCAGACGAACTCGACGCCTTCCTCTTCCGCATTCTGCACTTCGCGCTGCGACCCCGGCATATTTTCCCGGTCGCGGCGGTAGAGGCACTTCACCGACGTCGCACCCTGGCGGATGGCGGTGCGGACGCAATCCATCGCCGTGTCGCCGCCGCCGATCACCACGACCTTCTTGCCATTGGCGTGCAGCGTGCCGTCCTCATGCTCGGGCACCGCATCGCCAAAGCCTGCGCGGTTGGACGCGGTGAGGAAATCGAGCGCCTTGATCACGCCCTTGGCACCCACGCCCGGGGCCTTGATGTCACGCGGCTTGTAGACGCCGGTCGCGATCAGGACGGCGTCATGGCGGCTGCGTAATTCTTCCATCGACGCATCACGGCCGACTTCGAACCCTTCATGGAAGACGATGCCGCCGTCCTTCAGCCGCTGGACGCGGCGCATGACGACGTCCTTCTCCAGCTTGAAGCCGGGGATGCCATAGGTCAGCAGCCCGCCCGCACGGTCGTGCCGGTCATAGACATGCACCTCATAGCCCGCGACGCGCAGATATTCCGCCGTGGTCAGGCCCGCCGGGCCCGCACCGATCACGCCGACCGACTGGCCAAGCGGCTTGCCGGGCACCAGCGGTTCGACCCAGCCTTCCTTCCAGGCCGTGTCAGTGATGTATTTTTCGACAGAGCCAATGGTGACCGCGCCATGACCGGAAAATTCGATGACGCAATTGCCCTCGCACAGGCGATCCTGCGGGCAGATGCGGCCGCAAATTTCGGGCATCGTGCTGGTCAGGTTGGAAAGCTCATAGGCTTCACGCAGCCGCCCTTCGGCCGTCAGGCGCAACCAGTCGGGGATATGATTGTGCAGCGGGCAATGGGTCGCGCAATAGGGCACGCCACATTGCGAGCAGCGCGAAGCCTGTTCTTCCGCCTTGTCCAGCAGGAAGCTGCGGCTGATTTCCATGAAGTCGTCGGCGCGATCATCCGCCGAACGCTTCTCGGGATAGGCTTGGCCCGTTCCCACGAATTTCAGCATCGGATTGTCAGCCATGATGAGTCCCTAAAATGAATTCAGGGCGCACATAGCAGAAAAACCGGCAGAGTCACGTGGATTCTACGATATATGACAGCCTACGTTACCTAAAATTGCAGCGTTTGTAGCACGGATTAGCCAAAACGCAGCCAATCAGCCGCAACATAGGACCGATATGGCCCTACCGCAGGGTGAGCCAGATCAGCGCCCCTGCGCCAGCCACGATCCGATACCAGGCAAAGGGGACGAAACCCTGCCGCGAAACAAGCCCGACAAACCAGCGGATTACCAGCAGCGCGACTATGAAGGAGACGATGAACCCCAATGCGATGCTGCTCCAGCCGACCGTGGCAGAGGTGATGTCGCTTCCCTTTTTCAGCAGCTCCAATGTCGAAGCGCCCAACATCGTAGGGATCGCCAGGAAAAAGCTGAACTCCGCAGCCGTCCGCCGCTCGACGCCCAGGGCCAGCGCGCCCATGATCGTCGCGCCCGACCGGCTCACCCCCGGAATCATAGAAATACATTGAATAAAGCCGATGCCCACCACTCGGGCGAGCGGAATGTCGGCAATACCGTGGAAGCGGTTATCCTTCGCCATCCGCTCGATCAGCAATATCGCAATGCCGCCGACGATCAGCGCCCAGGCGACGACCTGCGGCGCCCCCAGCAACATCTCGATATAGTCGTGCATCGCCAGCCCGATCACGACCGACGGCAGGAAGGCCACCAGCAAGTTGCGTAGAAAGCGCCAGCTTGTCGGCTCCTTGCGCAACAATCCCATCGCCACCGCCCAGAAGGTGCGCCAATACAGCACGACGACCGCCAGGATCGCGCCCAGCTGGATGATGACATTGAACATCGCCCAGGTCGCCGCATCATAGCCGAGCAGTTCGCTCGCCAGGATCAGGTGTCCGGTGGACGATACGGGCAGGAACTCGGTAAGCCCCTCGACAATGCCTAGCAGGATGACCGTTAGATAATGCAGGTCCATGGGCGGCTCTGGTCCTTGAACTGAAGGGGAAATCGCCCGGCAGGCGGACGGAAGGGTGGCGCCGCCTATTGTGCAGATGCGCGCGTTGGGCGCAATGCGGGCCGGATGCTCATCGCCGCGCCATCCTGTCCGTCCATCGACAGAGTGGCAGGCGGCAATGAACGCACCTTTTAGATGTCAGGCCTTCACCCGTCCAGCAAAGCGGCCATGGCGCCGATAACGGACCAGCCAGCTGTCGGCGATCGCCTCCATCGGCGTCGGGGCAACGCCCAGCTCCGCCAAGCCCAGCGCGCCCGGCGACACGACATTGTCCCGCTGCAGCATCGCATATTGATCCCGCGTGATGGGCGCGCCCGGCAGCCAGCCAAGGCTCGCGATCGCCGACGCGATAGAGGGCGGCACCGCAATCAGGCTGCGATCCCGGCCGATCGCCTTGCCGATCCAGCGGTTGAGTTCCATCATGCTGATCTGGCGCGGCCCGCCCAGTTCGAAGGTCTTGCCGCCATGACGGCCGGGGTCGCCCGCCGCATTGGCGATCGCCTGCGCGACGTCCGCGACATAGACCGGCTGGAACTTCGTGTCCGCGCCAATCACCGGCACGACAGGCAAGCGGCTGATCAGCTCGGCGAAGCGGTTGAGGAACTGGTCTTCCTGACCGAAGATGATCGAGGGGCGAATGATCGTCGCGTTGGGTAAAGCCGCCCTGACAGCGGCTTCTCCCGCCGCCTTGGACTGCCCATAAGCCGATGGGCTCTCCTTGTCCGCGCCGATCGCCGACACATGGACCAGCGCCTTCGCTCCGGCCTCTGCCGCAGCCTTCGCGACATTGGCGGCGCCGTCATGGTGCGATCCTTCCAGATCGCCGCTCAGCACGCCCACCAGATTGATGACGATGTCGCTGCCCGCGACGGCCCGGGCCACGCTCTGCGCATTGCGGATGTCGGCCACAACGAACTGCTTCTGTCCCAGCGCGCCAAGCGGCTGCACGCGCAGCGCGCCTGCCAGATCGCGCTGGGCGATGCGCACGCGCGCGCTCCGCTCCATCAGGGCCTGGGCGACCTGTCGGCCAAGGAAGCCGCCGCCGCCGAACACCGTAACCAGACTGTCCTTCATCACGCGTTCCATGCCTGTCTTGCTTGGGAAAAGAGTCAGCACCCCTTGCAACAGCCGCCGCCCGCTGACAACCGCCGGGCGGCGATCCCTGTTCCTTTTTTAGCCGATCCAGCCCTGCAGGCCAGCGATCATCCACAGCCCAAGGACAAGGAACAGCAGCGCCGCGCCGATCTGCAACGCGCGCACCGGCACCTTCTGCGCCAGTGCCTCGCCGAACAACACGGCGGGCACATTGGCGATCATCATGCCCAGCGTCGTTCCCGCCGTCACCGCCAGGACATTGTCGAAACGCGCGCCCAGCGCCACGGTCGCGACCTGCGTCTTGTCGCCCATCTCGACCAGGAAGAAGGCGACCAGCGTCGTCACGAACACGCCCGCCTTCGACGGCGCCTTCAGCGGCTCGTCCTCATCGATCTTGTCCGGGATCAGCGTCCATGCCGCCATCGCGATGAAGCTTGCCGCCACCGCATAGCGGAACCAGGGCTGCGTCAGCACCCCCGCGATCGAGTGGCCGACCAGCGCCGCGAGAAAATGATTGGCCATGGTCGCGACCAATATCCCCATGATGATCGGCACCGGCTTTCGAAAGCGGGTGGCGAGCAGCATGGCGAGCAGCTGCGTCTTGTCGCCCATCTCGGCGAGTGCGACCAAGGCGGTGGAGGTAAAGAGTGCGTCGGTCATACGTATATCCGGGGCCGGGCGAAGGGTTGAAGACGCAATGCCACCGCCTCCTCCCGCCCGGCCGGACTGGAAAGAGCCGATGCCATTGGTCTCGCCTGACACGGCCGCCCGGCTTCCGCCCAGACGTTCCGCATCCCGCATGCCACGGCCTCTCGGCCAAATATGTTGACATACGGCCCGTCCGCGACGCGAACGGCTGGCTACTCCCCAGATGACGGGGAGAGCGTCTAAGGGAGATTTGCGCCAAGTGCAATGCTTGCAGGGCTGGGCAGAATGTGTGGGCTATTTACGGCCGACCCCAGCCATAGCCGCGCCGTCATCCCGGATTCGATCCGACGCAGAGCAGTCGTTGTCTCCTCGTCGGCTGGCAAGTAAGTTGGCATAATGACGAACGATCTGAGTTTCAGGTTTCGAAGAGTCAGCGGCAAATTTTTCCGGTCTGTTCTCGCAGATCGGGTAGATGACGCCCTTACGCCTCCCGGGCCCGAGAGCGCAGGGCGCTACCATCGTCCGGGCCAGGCCGCGCTCTACATGAGTCCGCAACTGGAATGGGCGATGATTGCGGTTTCGGGCTACATCCGGGAGGACGGTCGGCGCCGTGCCGTAGTGCCACTGATCGTAGGTGAGGCCCATGTGCTCGATCAACATGATGAGCACGCCTGTCGCCTCCTCGGCATTGATCGCGATTTGTCGAATGCGCAGTGGCGACAGGCCCTGAAGGCAGGGCAGGAGCCGCCATCATGGCGTAACGCTGACAAAGCGCGTGCGGCGGGTGCAGACGGCATAATTGATCGTTCGCGCATGATCCCGGGCGGATGGCACGTGAATCTGTTTCGATGGAATGAGTTTGGCGGCCCATCGGTGTCAGTGGCCGGAGAACCAATTCCAATTCATCTGTCGAGCGACGGGCTGAAATGGGGCTTATAGTCGCCGCCGCCGCAATGCTGACTGCGGGTCATAGCCCCTACGACAATTCGGTTTCGCTCTACGCAGTCGGCGGCGCTGTTCATTTCCCAGATTAGGCCCCCTGCAAAAATTGGCAGGCTAGTGATCGCGATAAGTAGCGGGTGCATACGCCTCATATCCCCGCCTTTTTCTCCTTCCGCTCCAATTGCGTCAATGTCTGGAAATATCACGTCACGCACCGAAGCTGTCAGTCCGTTAACCATCCCCCGCCAGCCATCGGCGGTGCTATTTCGCAAGCAGCCTGTCCAATTGGCTACCTCCGGTTTGAGACGGGTAAGCTGCCCGGCAGCAGGCGACCATTAGCAGATGTTCTAGGGCTGATCGCCTTGTCCGGTAAGCAGGCGCATGTTACGTTCGGTGCACAGTAATAATTCTGTCTGGTGCAACAGAACAGATGAAGGGGAGTGACATGCGGCCAAATCAAAAGGCGTTCGCGTACTTAGAAATCGCGTTCGTTTTTAGCTGGTTTCCGCTCACTATTGCATGGTTCAGGGGCGCTAGATCATCAACAGATGCAGGTGGGGCGAGTCTGCTGTTTTTGCTAGGGCCGCCGGTTGCCGCTCTCACATGTGCGTGGCTCTTCGAAAAAGGCCAGCGGACATCTTCGCTCGGACTGAAGATGCGGCCGAACCGATGGTGGCTGGTTGCGATCGTTCTTCCGATAGCGATAATGGTGTATTCACGGGGAACGGCGTCAGTGCTGGGATACTGGGTTGCGCCATTCACTGACCCACGCACGGCCGTCGCAGCGCTGCTCAAACTAAATCCAGAGTTGCTGCCGAATGGGGTTGTCGGCCTCGTGATCATGGTAACACTGGTCACGATTGCGTCGTCCATCATATTCACTCTGACAGAGGAGATAGGTTGGCGCGGCTACCTTTACAGGCAGTGGCGGCAACTAGGCTTCTGGCGCTACTCCTTGGTGACCGGGTTGATTTGGGGCGCTTGGCATTGGCCAATGGTGATTTATTTCGGCGTTGTTTTTAGCGATAATCGCTTAGCTGGCTTAGCCTATTATCCGCTATCCACGCTTTTGCTTGCTCCGCTGATGACATTGCTGAGGGACAAAGATAATTCAGATTGGGCACCCGGCATATATCATGGGGTTGTAAATACGATCGGGATTGTTCTGATGAATGATCTTGGCCGTCGGACTACTCCCGAATTCGTCACTCTCTTTTTACTGCTGCCGTGGTTGCTGCTTTTGGGACTGTTTCGTCGGAAATGGCCAGATCAGGAGAATGCGGCTACGAACGTGGTTGGAAGCCGCAGCTAATCCCGTGATAGCGCCTGAAGCTCCCATTCCGCTACTCACCCCCTCTCGTCATCCCAGCGCAGGCTGAAATCTTGTGAGGTTGGGTCGTACCTTATCGCCTCGGTTGCCGACTGCGTTGGCTTCACGCTTCGAATGTGCCGGCTCCAGCATAGCCGCTCTTTATCAACCGCCAGTCGATGCCGATGCCAAAACTAGGCGGCGCACCATCCAGAGACGTCAGACTTAACGCCGACAAATAGAGTGGCGGCACTCCCACCTGACAGCCCTCTATTCCGCCGCGTCCGCCACGGCCTCCGGCAACGCCCGCACCGCTTCGGGCGAGGCGGGGTCGCGCACCAGGGCTTCCACCGGTTCCAGCGCCTCCAGCTCCTTGCCGCCAGTCTCGATATTGAGGTCGCGCAGCTTGCGCCCGGTCACCAGCACCCGGCCCTCGAAGCTGCCGACGAAGCTGTTATAATCGCTGACCGCGCCGGTCAGGCGATTGCCGAGCTTCTTGAGCGATGCCGCCGCGCCTGCCAGTCGCTCGTACAACTCCTTGCCCAGCGCCCCGATCCGCTTGGCCTCGTCCGCCATCTTCTCCTGCCGCCACACAGCCGCGACCGTGCGCGCGATGGCGATGAGGTTGGTCGGCGTTGCCAGCAACACGCGCTTACCGAAAGCGTGATCCCACAGCTGTGGGTCATGCTCCAGCGCCGCTGACAGGAAATGCTCGCCGGGCACGAACATGATGACATAGTCCGGCGCCTCGTCGAACTGGTCGGCATAGCTTTTGCGCCCCAGCGTCTCGACATGCGCACGCATCGCGGCGGCATGGGCGGAGAGCAGCCGCTTGCGCTCTTCCTCGCCTTCCGCGCCATAGGCGTCCTGATAGGCGTTGAGCGACACCTTGGCGTCGATCACCAACGCGCGGCCACCGGGAATGCGCACGATAGCGTCCGGGCGCAGCCGCCCATCCTCGCCCTCGACGCTCACCTCGGTGCGGAAATCGACATGCTCGGAAAGCCCGCACGTCTCCAGCACATTGCGCAGCTGCTGCTCGCCCCAGCGCCCGCGCGCCTTGGGCGCATGGCGCAGCGAATCCACCAGCCGCTGCGCTTCGGCGCGCACCGCTTCCTGCCCCGACTTCATCGATTCGATCTCGCCACGCAGGATTCCGTAAGCCTCGGTGCGCTGCTGCTCGATCTGGCTGATCTTCTGGTCGTAGCGCTGGATCGTCTCGTTGACCGGGTGCAGCAATTGCTTGAGCTGCGCCTCGCTCTTTTCATGCGCCTGCGCCAGCCGCTGATCCGCGCGCTCCAGAAAATGGCTCTGCGCCTGATGCAGCAGCTTGCCGCCAATCTCGCTGAACTGCGCCGACAACTGCTCCTTCGCATCCTTCAGCGCCACGATCTGCGCCTCGAACGCCTCTGCCCGCGCCTGCGCTTCGGATCGGAGCGCCGCCAGCTCCCGCTCGGCAAGCCCACGCGCTGCGCGTTCCTCGTCCAGCCGCTGCGCCAGCACGCCTGCCTGGGCCGCCCGGTCCTGCGCCACCACCAGTTCCTGCAGGGCGCCGTTGCGCTGCGCCTCCGCCTGAACGAGCCGCGCATTCAGCTCCGCCTTCTCCGCCGCCAGTGGCGCCAACGCCTTACCGCGAAACAGCCAGCCCAGACCCAGCCCTGCAGTGAAGGCGGCCAGACTGAGGATGATGGCAAGGCTGTCCATGAAAATCCCCCGTTGGAACGAAAGGTGAACCTAGCCGCCGCCGCGATGCGCCGCAAGCGTTAGTTACCCGAGCGTCTCGCGAAAACGGCAAAGCCGCGCCACCGCTTCATCGATCACCGCGTCGCTCTTTGCAAAGCACAGCCGTACCAGATGGCTGACCGCCGCATCGGGGTAAAAGGCAGAAATCGGGATGGCCGCCACGCCAGCCTCGCCGATGATCCGCTCGCAGAAACTTACATCATCAGGATCGATGCCCGACGCGACAAGGTCCACCGTCACAAACCAGGTTGCCGCGCTCCGCTGCACAACATAGCCGCCCGCGCGCAGGCCATCGACTAGCCGGTCGCGTGACGCCTGATAGCCCGCCCGCATCTCCCCGAACCATGCATCGGGCTTGGCCAACCCGTCGGCCACCGCCCATTGCAGGTTTGGCGCGCTGGTAAAGGTCAGGAACTGGTGCGCTCGTCCCAAAAGCTTAGCCAAGGGCGGGGCCGCGCACATCCAGCCGATCTTCCAGCCGGTGAGCGAAAATATCTTGCCCGCCGACCCGATTTTCACCGCCCGCCCGGCCATGCCGGGAAAGCGCATCAGCGGCTGATGGAGACGGCCATCGAAGGTCACATGCTCCCAAACCTCATCGCAAATCGCAATCAGGTCATGCTCCGAGCAAAACGCCGCCAGCAGGGCAAGCTCAGCCTCATCCATCATACTGCCGCTGGGGTTGAGCGGATTGTTGAGGATCAGCAGGCGGGTACGCGGCCCCACCGCCTCCTCCAGCGCCCCCCGCGTCACCCGCCAGTCCGGCGGCGTCAGCCTGATCACGCGCGCCACCCCTCCCGCGCGCTCCACCAGCGGCAGATAAGCATCATACAGCGGCGCCAGCAACAGCACCTCATCGCCCGGCTGCACCAGCGCGAACAGGCTCGCGGCAATCGCCTCGGTCGCGCCGGAGGTGACGATCACCCCGTCGGCCTCCAGCGTCAGCCTCTGGTGCCGCCCATAATGCGCCGCCACCGCCGCCCGCAATTCCGGCAAGCCGCCGCTCGGCGGATATTGGTTGGACCGGGTCATCAGCGCATCTGCGGCAGCGCGCAGAATATCGTCAGGTCCTTGCGCGTCCGGGAAGCCCTGGCCGAGGTTGATCGCCCCTGTCTCCCGCGCGCGCGCGGACATTTTCTCAAAGATGGTGGCGGGCATATCCCGATAGACGGGATGGCCAAGAGGCGCGCGGGTCATGGTTAGAGACTATCGCGCGCGACCATCAGAGTATAGCGCCAGCAATTGTCCCTAGCAGACACTGGCGTTCGTAGGCGTGCCACCACCACTCTCGCTCCCCTTTAGGGGAGAGGGCCGGGGAGAGGGGGTACACTTCCCATCAGCACCTTACAGTGCCGAATAAACCCGATGACCGTCCCCCGACGCTGGCTTGCCGTCGGCACCTTGCGGTGCCGAATGACGCGGGCAGGCATCCCCCGGATGCCTGCTACCTCCGCGTCATTCCCATTCGATCGTGCCCGGCGGCTTCGACGTATAGTCATAGACCACCCGGTTGATGCCCTTGACCTCGTTGATGATCCGCGTCGCCACCCGGCTCAGGAAAGCGGCGTCGAACGGATAGATGTCCGCCGTCATGCCGTCGGTCGATGTCACCGCCCGCAGCGCGCAGACGCTGTCATAGGTGCGATGGTCGCCCATCACGCCCACGGTGCGCACCGGCAGCAGCACGGCAAAGGCCTGCCAGATCGCGTCGTAGAGGCCGGCGTTGCGGATTTCCTCGAGATAGATGAGGTCGGCCTTGCGCAATATGTCGCATCGCTCCTTGCTGACCTCGCCCGGAATGCGGATCGCCAGGCCGGGCCCGGGGAAGGGGTGGCGGCCGACAAACACCTCGGGCAAGCCAAGCTCGCGGCCCAGCACCCGCACCTCATCCTTGAACAGCTCCCGCAGCGGCTCGACCAGCTTCATGTTCATCCGCTCAGGAAGCCCGCCGACATTATGGTGGCTCTTGATCGTCACCGAAGGCCCGCCGGTGAAGCTCACGCTCTCAATCACGTCGGGGTACAGCGTGCCCTGCGCCAGGAAAGTCGCCCCGCCGATCTTCTTCGCCTCATCCTCGAACACGTCGATGAAGGTCTTGCCGATGAACTTGCGCTTGGCTTCGGGATCGGTGACCCCCTCCAGCCCCTTCATGAACAGCGTCTCCGCGTTCACATGGACCAGCGGAATATTGTAGCTGCCCCGGAACAGCGAGACGACCTGCTCCGCCTCTCCGCTGCGCATCAGGCCATGGTCGACGAACACGCAGGTCAGCTGGTCGCCGATCGCCTCATGGATCAGCACGGCGGCCACGGCGGAATCGACACCGCCCGAAAGCCCGCAAATCACCTTGCCATCGCCCACCTGCGCGCGAATCTCGGCGATCTTGGTCGCGCGGAATTCGGCCATGGTCCAGTCGCCCTTCAGGCCGCAGACATGGCGGGCGAAATTGGCGATCAGCTTGCCGCCGTCCGGCGTATGCACGACTTCGGGGTGGAATTGGGTGGCGTAGAAGCGCTTTTCCTCGTTCGCCGTCATGGCGAAGGGCGCGCCCTCGCTCACCGCCACCACTTCAAAGCCCGGAGCCAGCTGCGTCACCTTGTCGCCATGGCTCATCCACACCTGATGCCGCTCACCCTCGGCCCAGAGCCCGTCGAACAGAGCGCAACGCTTCTTGATCTCGATGAAGGCGCGGCCGAACTCGCCACTCTCGCCGCCTTCGACATTGCCGCCCATCTGCTGCATCATCGTCTGCTGGCCGTAGCAGATGCCCAGGATAGGAATCCCTGCGTCAAAGAAGCTCTGCGGCGCGCGCGGGCTGTCCTCCCACATCACCGAAGAGGGGCCGCCCGACAGGATGATGCCCTTGGGCTGCATCCGCTTGAACGCCTCATCGGCGCTGTTGAAGGGCGCGATCTCGGAATAGACGCCCGCCTCGCGCACACGGCGCGCGATCAGCTGCGTCACCTGGCTGCCGAAATCCACGATGAGGATGGAATCCTGAAGGGGCAGCGTCATCGAATCGCCTTTATGAGCCGGAGAGAATGGAATGGGGCGCGGTTAGTGCGCTTGACCTCTCTTGTCCAGCGAAGGGACGCCTTGCGCCCGCCCGGCGGCCCAGCCGAGCAACGCCGCACCCCCCAGCACCGCCGCCGCCATCAGGAAGGCGCTGCCGATGAAGGGCAACACCGGCCGCTCACCCACCGAAATCGAATAGATCGCACCGAAGAAGATCGGTGACAGCACGCCCGCGATCGACCCGACGCTGTTATTGGCGCCCTGCAATTGCCCCTGTTCGGACTCCGACACCCGCTGCGTCATCAGCGACTGGATCGTGGGCATCGCCAGCCCCCAGAATGCACTGGGGAATACCGCCGCGATGAACATCTCCTGCGTGGGTGCTAGGCCCATCATTGCAAGGCCCAGCGCGCCAAAGGCAAGGCCGATCACCATCGTGCGCCGATCGCCCAGACGCCGCGTCACCGGCCCGACGAGCAATCCCTGCACGGCCATGTCCAGCGCACCGACAAGCGCGAACAATATGCCCACCTGCAACGGCCCCCAGCCGTAGCGATCGGCCGCATAAAGCACGAACACCGCCGAAAACAGATGATGCGCGAAATGCAGCAGGAAGTTGACCGTCGCCAGGCTCGACAGCTCAGGATGCGACCGCAACAGCCTCAAAGCGCCAAAAGGATTAGCCCGCTTCCACGAAAAGGTCATCCGCTTTTCTGGCGCAAGCGACTCGGGCAGGATGATGAGGCCGTAGAGGAAGGCGAGGCCGGAAAATCCCGCCGCCGCCCAGAAGGGCGCGCGCACCGAAATCTCGCCCAGCATGCCGCCCAGCAGCGGCCCGGCGACGAACCCGCCGCTGAATGCCGCGCCGATCAGGCCATATCCGCGCGCCCGTTTTTCCGGCGGCAGGATGTCGGCCATATAGGCATAGGTGGACGTAAAGCTGGACGATGTGATGCCCGCGAATATCCGACCCAACGCCAGCCACCACAGATTGGGCGCCAGCGCCATCAGCAGGAAGTCGAGCGCCAGTCCCGCCACCGAAATCAGGATCACCGGCCGCCGCCCGAACCGGTCGGAAAGCGACCCGATGACCGGCGAACACAGGAACTGCATCACCGCCCAGAGCGCAACCAGCAAGCCGTTCCACAAGCCTGTCGCCGTGGTCGATCCCGAAAGCTCGGCAATCAGTTGCGGCACGACGGGAATCACGATCCCCATCGACATGACGTCCAGCATCGCCGTCAGCAAGATGAAGACGATCGCAGCGGTGCGGGGCGAGGCAGGAGCCGAAGACATGATCGCCGCCTAGCCTATTCCCACCCCGGTTGGAACCGACCGAATCGCGATCGGGATAAATTTCCGAATTCGACTCGGAAGCTCTTGCGTCCGCGAGCGGCAGCCGTACCGCGCTATCGCGAGGACCCGCTGCGGGGAATATTCAGCCTCGCGATACGGCCATTCTCGACCGAGCAGGTGAAGTGGAGCGTCTTGCCATCGTTGGAGCGCCAAGTGGATCGCGCATCGATGTCGCCCTCCACCTCATAACCGTTGCGGCTATCTCGCGGCTCTTGCACCTGCCGCACCTCTGCAAAGCCACCGTCACGCTCTGCCTCTTCACGCGCGGCGACGGCGCATTCGGTGATCGCCTCTTCGCGTTCCTGGTCTGCACGCGCGTCATCGGCGTCCGTGTAGCGCTGGTCGTCACGCGCCGTTCCCGCGCCAGTCCGCGCCTGCTCATAGGACTCGCCTGTGACGTCCGAAAAATCATCGTTGGCCCGGGGCTGCGCTGACGGCCTGGTGTCCCGCTCTTGTCCTTCCGCGAGATCCTCGTCGGCGTAACGATCATCCTGGGGTTGGCGCTCGTCGGCCTCCGGATAGCTGTAGCCGCCGCGCGGAGACGTCTGGGCCACCGCCGCGCTATTTGCCAGCAATGCCGCGCCCAACATCGCTCCTGTCATCCATCCCGCCTTGCCGCTCATGCCGTCGCTCCTATTCCGCTGCGCCGCGCGCTGTTTAGGCTCGTCCGGCTGTCACATGGCTGAACGCGCCTCACGGCTCTTCGCGGATCTTGAGGCCGGTATATGGGGAGAGAAGGCATGGCTGCCGGCATATTCCGGCTTACCCGCTCCATGCCCCGCGCGGCTGTCGACGCGCAGCAACCGGGGCACCCCGCCTGAATTGGCGCTGTGTGCCTCATGGCATCAGGATAGCGCAGCCCAATGGCAGCGCTCCGCACGATGGGGGCATCGGGATCGGCCAAGACGGGCAGGGTGGCCCGGCAGATCAGCAACAGGCTCAGGACCAGCGGAAATCGCCCATCTCTCCTCTTTTTCGGCCCCGAAAAACAAAACAGGCCGCGGCCTCATCGAGCCGCAGCCTGTTTCTTAAATCCATCTGCCCGCTTTAAAAAAGCGCGCCGCCTTGCCTTTGATCAGGCCGCTTCCAGCTCGTCCGCATCGGCGTTCTGGACCGGACCCGAGTCCTTGCCCTTGGCATCCATGTCGCGGTCGACCAGCTCGATGATCGCGATCGGCGCCGCGTCCGAAGCGCGGATGCCAGCCTTGATCACGCGGGTGTAACCACCGTTGCGGTCCTTGTAGCGCTCGGCCAGAACTTCGAACAGCTTGGTCAGCTGCGTGTCGTCCTGCAGGCGCGCATGGGCCAGACGGCGGTTCGACAGGCCACCCTTTTTGGCGAGGGTGATCAGCTTTTCGACGTAGGGACGCAGTTCCTTCGCCTTGGGCGTGGTCGTCAGGATCTGCTCATGCTTGATGAGCGAAGCGGCGAGGTTGCGGAGCAGCGAGTTACGATGCCCGGCGCTGCGCTGCAGCTTACGATGACCAACCTTGTGACGCATATGTCTTTCCTTCCGTTCGTTAAGGGGCCGTTTCAGGTACCCCAGACCAGGCGACTGTTAGAGGTCGTCGCCCATTCCACCTTCAATCCGTCATCCCAGCGGAAGCTGGGATCTCGTGCCCCAAGGTCGCCACTAGCGGCCTGAGACCCCAGCGGAAGCTGGGGTGACGGCTGTAGATCAGCCCAGCAGCTCCTGTTCGAGCTTCTTGGCCATTTCCTCGATATTTTCCGGCGGCCAGCCGGGGATGTCCATGCCCAGGCGCAGGCCCATGGACGACAGCACTTCCTTGATTTCGTTCAGCGACTTGCGGCCGAAATTGGGAGTGCGCAGCATCTCGGCTTCGGTCTTCTGGACCAGGTCGCCGATGTAGATGATGTTGTCGTTCTTGAGGCAGTTGGCGCTGCGGACCGACAGTTCCAGCTCGTCCACCTTCTTGAGCAGGTAGCGGTTGATCTGGTTGGTGTCGCTCTCGCCCTCGGCAGCGGCCGAAGCAGCGGCGCCAGCAGCCGGAGCGGCGACGGGCAGCGCGTCTTCGAAGTGGACGAACAGCTGGAGCTGGTCCTGCAGGATGCGGGCCGCATAGGCCACCGCGTCTTCCGGCGTTACAGTGCCGTCGGTCTCGACGGTCAGCGATAGCTTGTCATAGTCCAGTTCCTGGCCGACGCGGGTGTTGTCCACCTTGTAGGCGACCTGGCGAACCGGCGAGTAAAGCGCATCGACCGGGATCAGGCCGATCGGCGCATCGGCCGGACGGTTGGCGACGGCGGGGACATAGCCCTTGCCGACGTCAGCGGTCAGTTCCATGTTCAGCGTCGCGCCCTGGTCGAGGTGACAGATCACCAGGTCCGGGTTCATCACTTCGATGTCGCCAACGGTGGTGATGTCGCCCGCACGCACTTCGGCAGGGCCAGTCGCGGACAGCTGGAGACGGCGAGGACCGTCGCCTTCCATCTTCAGCGCGACCTGCTTGATGTTGAGGACGATGTCCGTCACATCTTCACGCACGCCGGCGAGGGATGAGAATTCATGCAGTACGTTCTCGATCTTGATCGAGGTGACCGCCGCGCCCTGGAGCGAGGATAGAAGAACACGGCGCAGCGCGTTGCCGAGCGTCAGGCCAAAGCCGCGCTCCAAAGGTTCGGCGATAAAAGTCGCCTTCCGCCTGCCGTCGCCCGAAACCTTGATCTCAAGGCTGTTGGGCTTCTTCAATTCCTGCCAGTTCTTCATGTTGACAGTCATGTATTTCCCCTGGGGATGAGGCCGGAACGTTTGAAATCCTGAACCCGACAGGACCGCCCGGCGATGTAAACGGGTTGACGGGCGGCGCGTCCGCCGCCCGGAAAGCTCAAGCGCGGCGTTTAGACGCGGCGACGCTTGGAAGGACGCACGCCATTGTGCGGGATCGGCGTCACGTCGCGGATCGAGGTGATGTGGAAGCCGACGGCCTGCAGAGCGCGCAGAGCCGATTCACGGCCCGAACCCGGACCCTTCACTTCGACTTCCAGGGTGCGCACGCCATGTTCGGCAGCCTTGCGGCCTGCGTCTTCGGCGCAGACCTGCGCTGCGTAAGGGGTCGACTTGCGGCTTCCCTTGAAGCCCATCATGCCGGCCGAGGACCAGCTGATCGCATTGCCCTGGGCATCGGTGATGGTGACCATCGTGTTGTTGAAGCTGGCGTTGACGTGCGCGACGCCGGCCGAGATGTTCTTGCGCTCGCGCCGCTTAATGCGCTGGGGTTCGCGTGCCATGTTGCTCTATCCTACTGAAATCGTTGAAAGCGGAAGTCACCGGAGGGCCGAGCCGGAGGGGCTGACCCTCAACGATTACTTCTTCTTGCCGGCAATCGGCTTCGCCTTGCCCTTGCGGGTGCGCGCATTGGTGTGCGTGCGCTGGCCACGAACCGGCAGGCCCTTGCGGTGACGCAGGCCGCGATAGCAGGCCAGATCCATCAGGCGCTTGATGTTCATCGCGGTTTCGCGACGCAGGTCACCTTCGACCGTCAGGTCGGCGTCGA
This sequence comes from uncultured Novosphingobium sp., assembly GCA_946886075.1. Next base: position 20,397 of record CAMPHR010000045.1, read on the forward strand.
TGGCTTCGCGGATCTGCAGGACTTCGGCGTCCGACAGGTCCTGAACGCGGCGGCTGTGGTCGATGCCCAGCTTGTCGGCGAGGTCGACGGCGGTCTTGCGGCCGATGCCGTGAATGTAGGTGAGCGCGATGATAACGCGCTTGTTGGTCGGGATGTTGACACCCGCAATACGTGCCATGGTAATCTGTACTCCTGCTCCACGGGGCGGTTGGCGCCACCCCATCTCAAAGCGTCCGGGCCGAAGCCCTAGAAGGACTGCGGCCGATTCGATAGCCCCCGAGACGCAAAAAAGACGGCCAGTGCCATGCACTGCCGCTCACCAGCGTGTCCGGGAT
>CAMPHR010000046.1 GCA_946886075.1 uncultured Novosphingobium sp.
GGGCTGTGCATATATTCCTCCCCCTCCCGCCTGCGGGAGGGGGAGGAATATATGCACAGCCCCTCCCGCTTGCGGGAGGGGGAGCAGGTACGCCGCCAGATTAAACCCGATCCGCCTGCACCACGATGTCGAGCGCGCGCAGCGCCGACAGGATGCGGTTGAGGTGTTGGGCGTCGTTGACTTCCAGGTCGATGATGTCGGTGTGGAAGGGGCCTTCGCGGTTCACCAGTTGGAGGTTGAGGATGTTCGCCTTGGTCGCGCCGAAGACGTTGGCGACGGCGGCGAGGGCGCCGGGCTGGTTCTTGACGATGACCTGCAGGCGGGCGGTGCCGCCCTTGGACTTGCTGTCCCAGCTCAGGTCCACCCAATCGTCATCCTGTCCGGCTTCGAGCGAGCGGCAGTCGATGGTGTGCACTTCGATCGGTTCGCCGGTGCGGCGGACGCCGACGATGCGGTCGCCGGGGACGGGGTGGCAGCAGTCGCCGAGGTTATAGGCTATGCCCGGAGTAAGCCCACGGATCGAGACGGGGGCGTGCTGGCGCGGGTGGGCTTCCTCAATACCTTCGGCGCTGGTGGAGCCGGGAACGAGGGCCTCCATCACTTCTGAATCGAGCAGGCGATGCGTGGCGATGGCGACCATCAGCGATCCGCGGTCGTCCAGCTTCAGGCGCTTCAACGCTGCTTTCAGCGCCTTGTCGCCCAGTTCGCTTGCCAGTTCGGGGGAGAAGCGGCCGATGATTTCCTCATAAAGCTTCTCGCCCAGCGCCACTTCTTCGCCACGCTGTTTCTGGCGAATGAAGCGGCGGATCGCAGCGCGCGCCTTGCCGGTGACGGCGAAGGTCAGCCAGCCCGGCTGCGGCTCCTGCCCCTCTGACTTCAGGATTTCAACCTGATCGCCATTTTCGAGGCTGGTGCGCAGCGGGACTACGCGGCCGTTGACCTTCGCGCCCACTGTCTGGTTGCCGAGCGAGGTGTGGACCGCATAGGCGAAATCCACCGGGGTCGATCCCTTGGGCAGCTGGTGCAGTTCGCCCTTGGGGGAGAAGGCGAAGATGCGGTCCTGATACATCGCCATGCGGGTATGTTCGAGCAGTTCGTCGGCATCCTGGCTCTGTTCCAGGATTTCGACCAGGTCGCGCAGCCATGCCGCATGCTGGTCGCCCGCGTCGCCCTTCTGCTTGTAGGCCCAATGCGCGGCGAGGCCGAGTTCGGCGTCATTGTGCATGTCACGGCTGCGGATCTGCACCTCGATCCGGGCATTATCCTGATGGATGACCGTGGTGTGGAGGGAGCGATAGCCGTTGCGCTTGGGGGTGGAGATGTAATCCTTGAACCGGCCCGGCACCATTTTGTAGGTCTGGTGGATGAAGCCGAGCGCGCGGTAGCAATCTTCCGCGGTGTCGGTGATGACGCGGAACGCCATGACGTCGGTCAGCTGTTCAAAGCTGATGTGCCGTTCCTGCATCTTCTTCCAGATGGAATAAGGGTGCTTTTCGCGGCCGGACACGGTGACGGACAGGTTCTTGCCGCCGAGCAAAAGTTGCAGCTCCGCGCCGATCCGGTCTACCTTGCCATGGCCGCCTTCCTTCAGCTGATCGAGGCGCTTGGTGATGCTGTCATAGGCTTCGGGCTCGAGTTCCCGGAAGGCGAGAAGCTGCATTTCGCGCATGAAGTCGTACATGCCGATCCGCTCAGCGAGCGGGGCATAGATGTCCATCGTCTCGCGGGCGATGCGGCGGCGCTTCTGCTCATTCTTGATAAAGTGCAGCGTGCGCATATTGTGCAGCCGGTCGGCGAGCTTCACCAGCAGCACGCGGATGTCGTCCGACATGGCGAGCAGGAATTTGCGGAGATTTTCCGCCGCCCGCTCATTTTCCGACATGGCCTCGATCTTCGACAGCTTTGTCACGCCATCGACCATGCGCGCGACGTCCTTGCCGAACGCGCTCTCAATCTCGTCATAGGTGACGAGCGTGTCCTCGATCGTGTCGTGCAGCAGGGCTGTGACGATCGTCTGGTCGTCCAGGCTGAAGTCGGTCAGGATACCCGCCACCTCGATTGGATGGCTGAAATAGGGGTCGCCGCTGGCGCGCTTTTGCGAGCCGTGCTTCTGGACGGAAAAGACGTAGGCGCGGTTGATCATCGCCTCGTCCGCATCCGGATCGTAGCGCTTCACCCGCTCAACAAGTTCATATTGACGCAGCATCGTGGCCCGATTGTCCGGGAAGCATCTTGCTGTGCAACAAAAAAATCCCATCTTGGGGCAAATTGGTCGCTCTTTTGCAAGGGCTGTGGCTTTGAGCTATCTAAACGGACGATGAAGCACAATCTCGCGCAGGATCTGGAACAATGCGCGCTGCCGAGCGCGTTGGAAGCGATGGGAGAGCGCTGGTCGTTTCTCATCCTGCGCGGCGCATTGTCGGGTATCCGGCATTTCGAGGATTTCCAGTCGTCGCTGGGCATCGCTCGCAACATATTGGCGAACAGGCTGTCTCGGCTGGTCGAGAACGGGATCATGCTGCGCCAGCCGATGCAGTGCGACCGGCGCAAGATCGAATATCGTTTGACGGAAAAGGGGCAGGAGCTGGCCCCGGTCATGATCGCGCTGCGCCAGTGGGGCGAGAAATGGGGATGCGGGACGCCGTCTTGCCAGGTGCTGGCGGACAAGCGGGACGGCCAGCCGATCCGCCGGGTGACGATTCAGGCGCATGACGGCCGGGCGCTGGAATTAAGGGACCTTGTCTGGCTTTGCCCCGACGAGGTCACGCCGATGGATCAGGAAGCTGCTACGGCGGCGTAACTTGGGTGGCTTCACCCTGAACCTGAATTCGCCTAGGCTGGCGGCGATGTCTGTTCAACCTATTCAGCCTCAGCCTTTTTTCGCTGACAAGAACCGCGCTTTCTGGAACCTGCAATCCGTCGGTTGGGCGGGTGCGTTCCTGCTGCGTGGGTCGTCCACCATCGCCAATGGGCAACCGCTTTCCAGCCTGATCCCGGTGATGATTTCCACGGTGTCGGGCTATTCGGTTACCCTGCTCATCGCGGTCATCTTCCGATTTCTGCAAAGACAGCGGCCGATCATCACCTGGGGCGCGTCGATCGTTACCGTGGTAATGGCGGCTGGACTGGTGGCCTTTATCGACGCCTGGGTTTTTTCGACCCAGAACCGGGCGAGCGAAACGGCGGGGCTGCAACTCTTCCTTGGCGCCTTTTATCTCAGCATAACGCTGCTGGGTGCCTGGTCGGCGCTTTACTACGCCATCAACTTCTACCTTCAGGTGGAGGAGCAGGCGGACCAGCTGCTGCGTCTGGAAAATCAGGCGTCGAGCGCGCAACTAGCGATGCTGCGTTATCAACTCAATCCGCATTTCCTGTTCAATACGCTGAACAGCATATCCACGCTGGTGCTTTTGAAGCAGACGGATCGCGCCAATGCGATGCTTTCACGCCTGTCGTCCTTTTTGCGCTATACACTGATTAATGAACCCACAGCGCAAGTGACGATCGAGCAGGAGGTCGAAACGCTCAAACTCTATCTGGAGATTGAGAAGATGCGGTTCGAAGACCGCTTGCGGCCGGTATTCAACATCGATCCGGCCGTCGCGCAGTCGCGATTGCCGTCGCTACTGCTCCAGCCGCTGGTAGAAAATGCCATCAAATATGCGGTCACCCCCAAGGAAGAAGGCGCCGAAATCTCCATCACGGCGCAGCCTGCCGGTGAAAATGTCCGGATCGTCGTATCGGATAGCGGCCCGGGATTGAACGAGGGGTTCACTCGCCCGAACATCCCCATGAGCGAGGGGACAGGCGTTGGCCTGGCGAATATCCGCGATCGCCTGATTCAGGCGTTCGGGGAACGACAGAGCTTTGAAACGCGTTCCACGCCAAGCGGCTTTTCGGTCCATATCGAAATGCCGCTTAATCTGGATGAACCATCGAAAGTGGCCGCATGACCATCAGAACAATCCTCGTCGATGACGAAAGCCTGGCTATTCAAGGCCTCAAGCTCCGTCTGGAAGCGCATGAGGATGTCGAAATTGTTGAAACCTGCTCGAATGGCCGTGAAGCCATCCGCGCCATAAAGACGCATAAACCCGACCTTGTGTTCCTCGACATTCAGATGCCCGGATTCGATGGCTTTTCCGTCGTCCAAGGGCTGATGGAGGTCGAGCCGCCGCTGTTCATCTTCTGCACCGCCTATAGCGATCATGCGATTCGCGCTTTCGAGGCTCAGGCGGTCGATTACCTGATGAAGCCGGTCGATGAGGGCCGCCTTGCCGACGCGCTGGACCGCGTGCGGCAGCGCCTGTCGGAAAAGAAGCAGGTGCAGGAAGCGGAGAAGCTGCGTGAGGTGCTGGCCGAGGTCGCGCCTGACGCGATGACCGAGTTCAACGCTGATGAAGAGGCGCCGTCCTCGAACCGCTTTGAGAAGCTCATCAACATCAAGGATCGGGGGCAGATTTTCCGCGTCGATGTGGACTCGATCGAGCGGATCGACGCTGCGGGCGACTATATGTGCATCTACACGGCGGATAATTCCCTCATCCTGCGCGAGACGATGAAGGACCTGGAAAAGCGGCTTGATCCGCGCAATTTCCAGCGGGTGCACCGTTCGACCATCGTTAACTTAAGCCAGGTGCGGCAGGTGAAGCCGCATACCAATGGCGAATGCTTCCTGGTGCTGGAATCAGGCGCGCAGGTGAAGGTCAGCCGGTCATACCGGGATGTGGTGGCGCGCTTCGTCCACTAAAGGCCTTAGCGGAAGACCCATTGGCGATTGAGGCCGAACACCACGGCTGGCGTCACGAACAGCATGGCCGGGATGGGCGACCATTCCGGCCATTGCATATGGGTGACGCAGAGGAAGACCCAAAGGGCGTTCAGCGCATAGCTGAGCAGCGATACGGCGACGAACTTGAGCCCGCGCGCCGCATGGTTGCCGGTGCTTTCCTGATCGCGGAAGGTGAAGAGGCTGTGGGTCACATAGCCGATCATGACGGCTGCGACATAGCCGGTGACATTGGCGAGCTGTACGTGCCATCGGGCGACCGCTGCCAGGGTCCAGTAGATCACGGCCTGGCAAGCGGTTATGAACAGGCCGCTGAGGCCATAGCGCAGGATTTGCCAGAACAGGGCCTGCCGTTCCGGCGTCAGGCGTGACAGCAATTTCATGAAGGCCCCGTTGCGATTTGATGCGAAGGCTCTAATCCACCCGCCATGAACTTGCAAAGCGGCTTCACCGTGCGGGAAAGATCCCGGCGCGCCCTGGTCTGCGTGTCCGCATGGGCGCAGCTGCACTGGAAATGGCTGACCTTCCTCATGTGGGTGGCGGCCGTGACCTGGCTGCTTTATTCGCGTTGGCCCGCGATCCATTGGCTGACGCTCAACGATACCGATGACAATATGCGGTACCTGCAGGTCAGGGACTGGCTGGCGGGGCAGGGCTGGTATGACCTGAGGCAGTATCGGCTGGACCCGCCCGCCGGATTCAACATCCATTGGTCCCGGCTCGTCGATCTGCCGCTCGCAGGGCTGATGCTGCTGTTCCGCGCATTTGTGGATCAGGGGCTGGCGGACCGGCTTGCCTGCGCCATCGCGCCGACGCTGCCGCTGCTGCCGTTGATGCTGGGGCTGGGCTTCATCGCTCGCCGCCTGGCGGGGGGTAATGGCTGGATACTCGCCGCGCTGGCGCCGTTCGCGGCGCAGATGGGCGTCAGCATGTTCCTGCCGATGCGGGTCGATCATCATGGCTGGCAGCTGGCGCTGACCGTGCTGATGCTGGCGGGGCTGGTGGACCGCAACTGGCTGCGCGGCGGCATCGTTGCGGGGGTGAGCAGTGCGCTGTCCATCACCATCGGCATGGAGATGATCGTCTATCTGGCGGCGGGTGGCGCGCTGATCGCGCTGCGCTGGGTGTTCAAGGAAGGCGCGGCGAGGCGCATGCTGCCCTATGCGCTGAGCCTTGCCGGGTCGGTTTCGATCCTGTTCCTGCTGTTCGCCAGCTACGCCAACCGGCAGATGGTCTGCGATGCCATTTCGCCCATCTGGGTGGCGATATTCGGAGCGGTGGGCGCGGGGATGACGCTGCTCGCCCTTTTGCCGCTGCGTAGCTGGCAGGCGCGATTGGGCGCTGGCGTGCTGGTGGGCGGTGCGGTCGCGGCCTTTGCCTGGCTGAATTGGCCGCAATGCCTGACGGGCGCCTATCAGATTTCGCCCGAGCTGGAGCGGCTGTGGCTCGCCAATATTCGGGAGGCCAAGCCGATCACGGTTCAGGCGCGCAGCCTGATCGTGCCGCTGATGGCCATTCCGGTTGCGGGATTGTTCGGCCTGATCTGGGCGCTGTGGGAAGCGCGGCGTGACAGCGACCGGCTGTGGGCTTGGGGCACCGTCGGGCTGATGATGCTGTTTTCGACTGCCCTTCTTTTCTGGCAGTTGCGCGCTGGTCCTGCGGCGCAGCTGCTTGCCATTCCGGCGGCTGCATGGGCGGCGCACCGGGTGCTTCAGCTTGTCTTCTTCGGCAGGCCCCTGGCACGGATGGCTGGGCTTGGCGGGGTCGCGTTGCTTGCCACGGCGGCCTTCGCGACGCCGCTTTACCCGCAGATCAACCAGCTGTGGACCGGCGTCACTGGCGAAAAGCCCAAGCCGCAACGTCCGGCGGCGAAGTCCCGGTTGCAGTCGATCAGCAAAGCCAATGGTCGCTGCCGTTCGCTGCCAGCGCTGGAGGTGCTGAACCAGCTGCCGCCCGCCACCATCTTCACGATGGTCGATCTGGGGCCGCGCCTGATCGCGACCACGCATCATAGCGCGGTTGCGGGACCTTATCATCGCAATGGCAAGGTGATCCTGGACCTGCATCACGCCTTTGACGGATCGGCAGACGCGTTCCGGCCAATCGCTGCGCGCCATCATGCGGCCTATCTGCTGATCTGCCCCGGATTCCCGGAAGGGACGGTGTATCAGTCGCGCAGCCCGCGCGGCTTCTATGCAGGATTAGCGCGCGGCGAGATTCCCGGCTGGCTGCACCCTGTGGCGCTGAAGAGCGGCTTTGCCTTGCCCTATACGCTCTATCGCATCGACTATTCAGCGGCGGGCCAGGAAAAAGCCTCGCAGCAGCGCTGAAGCCTCCGTTTCGCCGAGCCCGCCATAGACTTCCGGCCGATGCAGGCATTGGGGTTGGGTGAAGAGCCTTGGGCCCTGCTCGATTGCCCCGCCCTTGGGATCTGCGGCGCCATAATAGAGGCGGGCGATGCGGGCGTGGGATATCGCCCCCGCGCACATCGGGCAGGGTTCCAGCGTCACCCAAAGGTCGCAGCCGGTGAGGCGGAAATCGCCCAGCCGCTCCGCCGCCGCGCGCAGGGCGACGATTTCGGCATGGGCGGTCGGATCATTGTCGCGGCGGTTGCGGTTTTCCCCTTCGCCGACGATGCGCCCATCGAGCGTGACGACGGCGCCGATCGGCACTTCGCCTGCTTCCTCCGCCGCGCGCGCCAGTTCAAGCGCGCGGTGCATGGGGGCAGGGAGGGGAAAGGGCGGTGCCATCCGCCCGCCCTTACAAGAATGATAGCTTTTTAGAAATGATCAGGGCTTCTTCACATCCACCGTCGGCACTTCGACCGTTTCGTTGCGCGTGCCTACTTCGACCTTGGCTACGCTTGCGTCGAACTTGGGCAATTGGCCGCCCTCCACTGCGATCTTGGGCAAGCTGCCTTCCTGGGTTTTTTGCAGGTTGATGAAGCCGGTCGCGATGCCAGCGGCCAGCACCAGCAAAACTATCACCAACAAGCCACCAATGAGTCGCATTGCGCCATCCTTTCGTCTATCGGCTGCAAACGTCCGAGTGGCGGAAAGGGTTGCGCAAGCGGTCCGATCTCACCGGCGTGGCGGGTTGACGGCTTTCCGGAATCCCGCTACTGGCGCCGCTTTCCGAACGAACATGAACTACAAGGTTGATTGACTATGTCGCGCATTTGCGAGCTGACCGGCAAGGGCCGCCAGGTGGGTCACAATGTTTCCCACGCCAATAACAAGACCAAGCGCGTGTTCCTGCCCAACCTGCAGAATGTGTCGCTGATTTCCGAAACGCTGGAAACCACCGTCAAGCTGCGCGTGTCGACCCACGGTCTGCGTTCGGTCGAGCATAATGGCGGGCTGGACAACTGGCTGCTGAAGACGAACGACGACAAGCTGTCGCTGAAGGCGCGCCGTCTGAAGCGTGACATCGTCAAGAAGCAGGCTGCTGTCGCCGCCTGATTCGGTTCGATTCGTTTCGGCTTTAAGAAGCGGCCTGGCGACAGGCCGCTTTTTTGCGTCTTTCCGAGGCGCGAGGGACAGCATTTCCCGATTTTTTGAGCGGCTTGTGTTTGATCTGGATCTCAGATCCCGTTCGGGCTGAGCTTGTCGAGGCCGTCTTCATTCTAAAGAGAAGTAGAGCCCTTCGACAGGCTCAGGGCGAACGGTGTTAGGGGATAACGCTGACCCAAGGCACGAAGTTACATCTTAAAGCTTCGATACTGCTCACCGAACGCCCCGCACTCCACGCAGGGCGAATTTCAGGAGCAGGGTGCGCTGGAAGAATTCGTGATTATCGTCCGACACGATCCAGACGATGGTCCGTCCAGCTTCACGCGTCACCGCAAGACCTTCGAAATTGTCGGATAGCAGCGGCGGCGCGAGGCGGGCGAGCGTGCGGGCGGTCAGCCGTTCGCCCGGCTTTGGGCGGGCAGGCAGTTCTATGATGGCGAGTGTCGCCGTGAACAGGTCGCGCAGCGTGATGCGGCGGTTCAGCACCAGGATGTGACGGTCGTCGAGCGCCACCGCGTCCGTCGGCCGATAGCCGCGCGGCGCCACATAGCGCAGGCGTATGGGTGACGCAGTGCCCTGTTCCGTGGGGTCGCCGCTGAAAAGCAGGCTGTCGTGGCTGCCGTCGGCCATCATCCCCATCTCCGCAATGACGAGGAAGCGGCCATCGGGGAGGCGCGCCATGGACTCGATCGATCCCGTTTCGGGCCAGGCCTCTATCTCCGGCCAGTTGCGGCAGGATTCCACGCGGGAAAATCCCGGCGCATAGCGGCAGATGCGCTGCAGCATCTCAAAGCCGACCCAGTAGCGGTTCGTTGCCGGATCATGGGCCATCGCCTCTGAATCCCATGCCCACCAGGGCTGGTCCTGATCCTGCGGGCGGATCGGCAACGGCGCGATGAAGGGGTGTCGGTTGTTGGCGTGGGGGGTGAGGGCAAAGCCCATCAGCGTGCCGGAATCGCTGAGCGCCAGCACCTGGTCCTGCTGCTCGACGAGCAGGGACGATATGCCGCCAAAGCCGTGATGCGGGCTGCTGAGTTGCCAGCCGCCCAGATAATCGAGCGCGCCGACACGCCGGTCGCCGGGATCTGCAGAGTTGAGCGGAAGCACTCGCACGGTGACGAGCAGGGGGCCTGCCTTCAAAAGTTCCGGCTTGTTCTTGTGGGGCGCTGGCAAAAGCAGGACCGCAAGCAACAGGACGATCAGGATACGGCGCATCTCAGCGCCATAGGCAATCCGGCCTGCTCCACCAACGGCTGATTGCCACATCAGCGACAGGCAGGTGCTTTTGCTTTATAGCAGATGGTGAGAGCTAAGCTTTGGTGAGCGCTAAATGCTCGGGATACAGCTAATTTTTAGCTGAACGGCGGCTGACACGCCCATTCAGGCTTGGCTCAATGCGAATCGGTCAAAAGGGGTGCAATCGAAGGTGCGGCGGCAAAGCCCACCCGGTCGAGAGCAAGATTTGAAGGAGCACGCCATGAAGACCAAGTTTCTGATCAATATGGGGGCGGCGCTGGCAATGGGCGCTGCTTCCTTCGCCGTCACCACCGCGCCCGCCCAGGCGCGCGATGGCTGGGGCCGCTACGAACGCGGCGATTATTATCGGGGCGATCGCGGTTATCGCGGTTACCGGGGCGACTATTATCGCGGTGACTCTTACCGCGGCTATCGGGGCGATCGTTATTATCGCAACAACTATTATCGTGGCTATCGCGGTGGCTATCGTTGCCGGGATAATGGCACGGGCGGCGCCATCATCGGCGCGATCGCTGGTGGCCTGCTGGGCAATGAGATCGGCAAGGGCAGTGGCCGTTATGGTCGCCGCGGCGATGGCACGACCGGCGCGATCGTGGGCGCTGGCGTGGGTGCGCTGGCGGGTCGCGCGATCGACCGCGACTGCTGATCAGTCATTCGCTGTTGGTGAAAGGAGGGCTGTCCCACAAGGGCGGCCCTTCTTTTCATGCGAGGCTTGCCGCCCAAAAGAACAGGGGCCGCCCAAAAGAAGAGAGGCCGCCCAAAAGAAAAGGGCCGCTCCGTTGCCGGGCGGCCCTGTTTCCGAAAATCCCGAGGAGGGAAATTACATCGCGTTCGCAGCCGCGTTCTCGGCAACGTTGCTGGCGTTTGCAGCAGCGTTCGAAGCGTTGGCAGCGGCGTTTTCAGCAGCGTTCATGGCGTTGTCAGCAGCGTTCGAAGCGTTCTCAGCAGCGTTGGCCGAAGCGTTGGCAGCATTTTCTTCGCCCTTCGAGCAAGCGGCGAGGCCGAGCGATGCGGCGAGAACGAGCGAAAGAGCAATCGACTTGGACATGGGCAAACCCCTCTCAGAGATAAAAAACGTGCAGACCACTCTCGGAGAAAAGTTCACCCCCCTTTGCGCCTGCGGGGCCGATTCGTAATGCGTTGAACGACTCAAGGCAATCCCCATCATGCGACTCGCGCATTTCCGGGCTTTGGAATAATGAACGGTGGTGCCCATAAGCAGGACCATTGACGCATATAAAGATTTCTTTATATGATACTGCAATGAGCGCCGCACTCGACATTTTCCGGGCACTTGGAGACCCGACGCGGCTGCGCATCATCTATCTGTTGCGCGCGATGGAGCTGGCGGTGGGCGAAATCGCCCAGGTCGTGGGGCAGAGCCAGCCGCGCGTGTCACGCCACGTCCGTATTTTGGCCGAAGCGGGCTTGGTCGAGCGGCGCAAGGAAGGCAATTGGGTATTCCTCCGCCTGGTGAAGGGAGACGCGATGGCGCCGTTCCTAGCCCTGTTCGATCAGCTGGTGCCGTCCGAAAGCGAGGAGCTGTGGCAAAAGGCCGACCTTGCCCGGCTGGCGGCGGTGCGGTCTGACAGGTCGCGGGCGGCGGAAAGCTATTTTGCCGAACATGCCGAGGAATGGGACGCGATCCGGTCGCTGCACGTGCCGGACGTGGACGTTGAAGCTGCGATGACGGCGCTGCTGGGTTCGGAGGCCGTGGGCCATCTACTCGACATCGGCACGGGCACGGGGCGGATGATCGAGCTGTTCGGGCATGCGGCCGATCAGGTGACGGCGCTGGATCGCAGCCCTGACATGTTGCGGCTGGCGCGGGCCAAGCTGCCCGAAGATGCGGGCGACAAATATGCGCTGGTGCTGGGCGACTTCACCGCGCTGCCATTGGGACCGGGCAGCGTGGATACGGTGGTGCTGCATCAGGTTCTGCACTATGCGCAGGCGCCTGAAGCGGTGATCGCCGAAGCTGCGCGGGTGACCACAAGTGGTGGTCGGGTGCTGATCGCCGATTTCGCCGCGCATGAACGCGAAGAGCTGCGGCTGCGCGACCAGCATGCGCGGCTTGGCTTTTCGGACGAGCAGATCGAAAGCTGGTTCGCGGACGCAGGTTTGGAGCTGGAACGGGTAGAGGTGCTGCCCGGCCAGGAATTGACGGTAGTATTATGGCTGGGCCGCCGCCGGGGCGCGCGTATCCTGCCCATCGAAGGACGAGTTTCCCTATGACTTTAAGCTTTTCCTCCATCGATGAGGCCGCGCGGGCTTGGCAAGCGCCGCTTTACGCGGACCTGGCAGGCGACCTGAATGTGAGCTTTGAATTCTTCCCGCCCAAGACGGAGAAGATGGAGGAGCAGCTCTGGTCGGCAATCGAGACCCTGACGCCGCTGGCGCCCAAGTTCGTGTCCGTGACTTACGGCGCAGGCGGATCGACGCGGGAGCGGACGCATAACACCGTGGCGCGGATTGCGAAGGAAACGCCGCTGGCAGCGGCGGCGCACCTGACCTGCGTGGCGGCGAGCAAGGCCGAGATTGACGAGGTGGCCGACGCCTATTGGGAAGCGGGCGTGCGGCACATCGTAGCGCTGCGCGGCGATCCGCCGGAAGCGGGCACGAAGTTCGTGGCGCATCCGGAGGGGTATCAGGGTGCGGCGGAACTGGTCGAAGGGTTGCGCAAGCGGCACCCGTTCGAGATTTCCGTGGCCGCCTATCCCGAAACGCACCCCGATGCGTCCTGCGCGCAGAGCGACATCGATAATCTGAAGCGCAAGCTCGACGCGGGGGCGACGCGGGCGATCACGCAATTTTTCTTCGAGCCGGAGACCTTCTTCCGTTTCCGCGATACGGCGGCGGCGGCAGGGATCACGGCGGACATCATCCCCGGCATCATGCCGGTGAGCAATTTCGCGGCGGTCCAGCGCATGTCGGCGATGTGCAATACCGATGTGCCGGGATGGATGGGCAAGCTGTTCGAGGGGCTCGACGACCTGCCCGCCGCGCGGCAGCTGGTGTCGGCGACGCTGGCGGCGGAGCTGTGCCGCAAGCTTTATGCGGGCGGCGTGCGCGACTTCCACTTCTACACGCTCAATCGGGCGGAGCTCAGCTATGCGATTTGTCATTTGCTGGGTTTGAGGCCGGGGGCGTGAAGTTTGTTCTTCCGTTCGGGCTGAGCTTGTCGAAGCCCAGTCCTTCTCCTGAAGAAAAGTGCAGCCCTTCGACAGGCTCAGGGCGAACGGGGTTTTAAGATGACTGCTGAAGACCAATTCCGTAAAGTGGCCGCCGAGAAGATCATGATCTTTGACGGCGGTTACGGCACTTCGATCCAGAAGCATGGGCTGACGGAGGCGGATTATCGTGGGTCGCTGGATCTGGCGAGGGACCAGAAGGGCAATAACGACCTGCTGTGCCTGACCCGGCCGGATATCGTGGAGGGCATCCATACCGCCTATCTCGACGCTGGCGCCGACATGATCGAGACGAATACCTTTTCGTCCACGAAGATCGCCATGGCCGATTATGGCTGCGAACATCTGGTGCGGGAGATCAACATCGCCGCCGCGAAGCTGGCCCGGGCCGCTTGCGAGAAGGCGACGGCGAAGGATGGGCGGCCGCGCTTTGTGGCGGGTTCGATCGGGCCGACGAATAAGACTTTGTCGATTTCGCCGGATGTGAATGATCCGGCCTATCGCGAGGTCGATTATGACACGCTGAAGGCCGACTATCGCGAGCAGTGCGATGCGCTGATCGAGGGTGGGGTGGATTTCCTGCTGGTCGAAACCTGCTTTGACACGCTGAACGCGAAGGCGGCGGGCATGGCGGCGCGGGAGGCTGAAGCGGCGGCGGGGCGGCCGGTGCCGTTGATGCTGAGCTTTACGATTACCGACATGTCCGGGCGGAACCTGTCCGGGCATACGATCAACGCCTTCTGGTATTCTCTGCGGCATCTGAAGCCGCTGACCATTGGGGTGAACTGCGCCTTCGGGGCGGATTTGCTGAGGCCTTATCTGAGCGAGTTGGCGAAGAATGCGGATACGCTGATTTTGGCTTACCCCAATGCCGGACTACCCAATGAGTTGGGGCAATATGATGAGTTGCCCGAGACGACGGCCTCGCTCATTCGCCAGTGGGTGGACGAGGGATTGGTCAATATGGTCGGCGGCTGTTGCGGCACCACGCCTGCGCACATCGGTGCGGTGGCTAAGGCGCTGGCGGGGCATAAGCCGCGCATGGTGCCGGAGTTGCCGGTTGTGACGCGGTTGGCTGGGCTAGAGCCCATGCATATCGCGGCGTAGATGAAGATTCCCTCTCCCCTTCAGGGGAGAGGGTTAGGGAGAGGGGCCTGTAAAGGCGTCCTTTCCTCGCATTCCCCTCTCCCCGGCCCTCTCCCCTGAAGGGGAGAGGAAGAAGGTTTAGAAGATGACGACCCAATCCACCGCCACTTTCGTCAATATCGGTGAGCGCACCAACGTCACCGGCTCGGCCAAGTTCAAGAAGCTGATCATGGCGGGCGACTATGCCGCGGCGATCGATATCGCGCGTGATCAGGTGGAGAATGGGGCGCAGATCGTCGACGTGAACATGGACGAGGGTCTGCTCGACGCCGTGGAGGCGATGACGACTTTCCTCAAGCTCATGACGTCGGAGCCGGACATCAGCCGCGTGCCGGTGATGATCGACAGCTCCAAATGGGAAGTGATCGAGGCGGGGCTGAAATGCGTTTCGGGCAAGCCGATCGTCAATTCGATCAGCATGAAGGAGGGGGAGGACGCCTTTCTGCACCATGCGCGGCTGTGCATGGCCTATGGCGCGGCGGTGGTCGTCATGGCCTTCGACGAGACGGGGCAGGCGGACACGCAGGCGCGCAAGGTCGAGATTTGCGAGCGCGCCTATAAGCTGCTGATGACCATCGGCTTCCCGCCTGAGGACATCATCTTCGATCCGAATATCTTTGCCGTGGCGACGGGGATCGAGGAGCATAATAATTACGGCGTCGACTTCATCGAAGCCTGCCGCGAGATCAAGGCGCGCTGTCCGCATGTCCATATTTCGGGCGGCTTGTCGAACTTTTCCTTCTCCTTCCGCGGCAATGAGCCGGTGCGGCGGGCGATGCATAGCGTGTTCCTCTACCACGCCATTCCGGCGGGGCTGGACATGGCGATCGTCAACGCCGGGCAGTTGGACGTTTATGACGCGATCGACCCGGCGCTGCGCAAGGCGTGCGAGGATGTGCTGCTGAACAGCGATCCCGAGGCAGGCGACCGGCTGGTGGAACTGGCCGAAAGCTTCAAGGGCAAGGATGCCGCGTCCGAAAAGGCGGCCGAGGAATGGCGCGGCTGGCCGGTCGCCAAGCGGCTGGAACATGCGCTGGTCAAGGGCATCGACATGTATGTTGTCGAGGACACGGAGGAGGCCCGCCTCGCTGCCGTCAAGCCAATTGAAGTCATCGAAGGCCCGCTGATGGACGGCATGAATGTCGTGGGCGACCTGTTCGGCGCGGGCAAGATGTTCCTACCGCAGGTGGTGAAGTCCGCGCGCGTCATGAAGAAGGCGGTGGCGCACCTGCTGCCCTTTATCGAGGCGGCGAAGGAGCCGGGCGCCAAGGGCAAAGGCCGCATCATCATGGCGACCGTCAAGGGCGACGTGCATGATATCGGCAAGAATATCGTCGGCGTTGTGCTCCAGTGCAACGGCTTTGAAGTCATCGACATGGGCGTCATGGTGCCGTGGCAGGACATCATCAAGGCCGCGAACGAGAATGATGCGGACATGATCGGGCTATCGGGCCTGATCACCCCCTCGCTCGATGAGATGGTGACGGTGGCGCAGGAAATGCAGCGCGCCAACATGACCATGCCGCTGCTGATCGGTGGTGCGACGACTTCGCGCGTGCACACGGCGCTGCGCATCGATCCGGCGTTCACCGGGCCGGTCGTGCATGTGCTGGATGCCAGCCGTGCGGTCGGCGTGGCGACGGCTCTGGTGTCGGAAACGCAGAAGACCGACTTCGTCAAGAAGACAAAGGACGATTATGAGCATGTGCGCAAGGCGCGCGAAGGCAAGGGGCAGAGCCAGCTGCTGAGCATCGAGGATGCCCGCGCCAACGCATTCGAGATGGACGAGGCTCTGAAGGCGCCGCGTCCGCTGCTGCCCGGCATCCACAGCTTCCCTGATTGGGACCTGAAGGACCTGATCAACTATATCGACTGGACGCCTTTCTTCCGTGCGTGGGAGCTGGCGGGCAATTATCCGGCTATTCTGCAGGATGAGGTTGTCGGTGAGAGCGCGACCAGTCTGTTCAATGATGCGCAAAAGATGCTGGACAAGATCGTCAGCGAGAAATGGCTGACGGCGCGGGGCGTGGTGGGCTTGTGGCCCTGCCGCCGCGAGGGCGACGACATCATCGTCCATGTCGAGGATGAAAAGCATGTCACCCTGCCGATGCTGCGGCAGCAGATCGCCAAGCGGGAAGGGCGGGCGAACATGTGCCTTGCCGACTTTATCAGCCCCAATGGCGACTGGATGGGTGGGTTCGCAGTGTCGATCCATGGCATCGAACCGCATCTGGCGCGCTTCAAGGCGGCGATCGATGACTATTCCGACATTCTCCTGAAGGCGCTGGCGGACCGGCTGGCCGAAGCCTTTGCCGAGCGGCTGCACCATTATGTCCGCACCGCGCTATGGGGCTATGCCGAGGGCGAGCAGCTGACCAATGAGGCGCTGATCCGCGAGCAATATCGCGGGATCCGCCCGGCACCCGGCTATCCGGCTTGCCCTGAACATAGTTTGAAGCCGCTGCTGTTCGACATGCTCGATGCGCATCATGCGACCGGCATTACGCTGACCGAAAGCTTTGCGATGCTGCCGACGGCGGCCGTGAGCGGTTTCTATTTCGGTCACGGCCAAGCGGAATATTTCGGCGTGGCACGGGTAGGGCGCGATCAGCTGGCAGATTATGCGCAGCGGCGCGGTATCGACTTGGAGACGGCGGAGCGCTGGCTGCGGCCGAATTTGGACTGAGGAATATCAAGGCTCGTTCGCGCTAAGCCCTTCGACAGCTCCTGTCGAGACTCAATGCGAACGGCCCTTTTCGGCGACTACCCTACCGCTTCTCGTGGTTCGCGGCGACGGCTTTCGCCACCGCCTGCATCAGCTGCCAGCGCACGGGAATGGGCTCCGTCGTGCTGCCGATCATCACCGCTACAGCGTAGCTGGTGCCGTCGGGCGCGGTCATGATGCCGATGTCGTTATAGCCGGTCGAGCGTGGGGCGAGCTCTTGGCCCGTGCCGGTCTTATGCAGATATTTCCATCCGGCAGGAACGCCGCCCTTGATCCGCTGCGGCCCCGTTTTTGCCTCGCTCATGATCGACATCAGCAGCTGGCTAGAGGCGGATGAGAGCATCTCGCCTTCCTTGAGCTTGGCCAACGCCTTGACGATCGACGAGGGCGCCGCGCCGTCTGGCGGGTTGGACAGATAATTGTCGAGCGCCTTGGTCCGCACCGACATGGGCAGGCGGGAGCGGGCAGCGTAGAAATTGCGGCCGATCGAATAATCCTGCCGCCAATCGAGCCCGGCCGTTGCCGATTGGAGCAGCCGCTCGCCCGGGCCGAAGCGGATGTCCTTGATCGTCCGCCGCGCGAGATAGCCGCGCACGGCTTCCGGACCGCCGACCGCGCGCAGCAGCGTGTCGTTGGCGGTGTTGTCGCTCTGCGTCATCGCGCGGCGCATGAGGTCTGAATAGCTGGTGGTCCAGCCGCTGGTCCCGACCAGCGCGGCGGTCGGTTGGTGGAAGAGCGTCAGGTCCTTGCGCGTGATCGTGGTCGTGTCGGTGAGGCGGATCTTGCCCCGGTCGACCGCGTCGAGGAAGGTCATCGACACCCAGAGCTTCGACACGCTCTGCTGCGGGAAGAGCGAAGTGCCGTTCCAGGCGACGGTCCAGTCGGCCCCGATGCGGCGGACGGCAATGCCGACCTTGCCATTGAAGCTTTGGCCAAGGTTGCGGACCACGCTGACGAGGGCGGGCGGAGGCGTTTCGCGCTGGTCGACGTCGAGTTCATCGAACGTCTTTGGCGGGTTCGCGACGCGCTTGATCGGGAAGGTCGCCGTGGTCGGTTGCGGGCGCTGGGAGGCGCTGGCTTGCGGTTCCATCGGCGCGCTGACGCAGGCGGAGAGTGCTGCCACCAACAGGATGAGGCGGGCCGATCCGCCGTCCGGACGCTGCCCGCGTCCCTTAAATCGCTTGTACATGAATGTCCCCGAACTCTCCTTCGATTTAGGCCCGTCGCCGCCTTCGAGTGACAAGGGCGATGCGACGAACGATTCCACATTTGCGATGTAAGGAGCCTGAACGATATGGCCTAGTCGCGCTCACCGGCCGTTAAGACGCGATGAGCAAGGAGGGGCGCATGAATGGATCGATGATCGACAGGCGGGCATTGCTGCGGGTCGGCGCGGGGGCTTGCGCCGGGCTGTTGATGCTGGGTGCTGAGGGCGCGGCGGCGGCTCCCTTTACTTCGCGCCGGATCGCCGTGACGGTGCGGGGGACGGGGCGCGACGTGATCCTGATCCCGGGGTTGGCGAGTGGACCGGGATTGTGGGGCGAGATGATCGCCAAGCTGCCGGGCTATCGCTGGCATCTGGTCCATGTGCGCGGATTTGCCGGGCTGGCGGCGGATGCCAATGCGAGCGGGCCACTGGTGCAGCCGTTGGCGGATGAGATTGCGCGCTACGTCAGGGCGGCGGGGCTGGCGCGGCCTGCGATCGTCGGGCATTCGATGGGCGGCACGCTGGCGATGATGCTGGGGCTGAAGGGCGTGGCCGGGCGGATCATGGTCGTCGACATGCTGCCCGAAGGTGCGGCGATGGTCGGCGGGACGGCGCGGGGAATGGGCTTTCTGGCCGATCAGCTGAGCCAATATTTTACGGGCACCAAGGCGGGCCGGGCGTATCTGGCGCAGATCGTTGCCGATGCGCCGGGGGCCAGAGGGAGCGATCCCGATGTCATTGCCAATGCCTTGCGCGACCTCGCCAATACCGATCTTCGGGCACAGCTTGGGCGGATCGGGGCGCCGATGGAGGTTGTTTATGCTGTTGGGTCTGACGCGGCGCAATCGGCACAGATCAC
This sequence comes from uncultured Novosphingobium sp., assembly GCA_946886075.1. The sequence continues at coordinate 18,687 of CAMPHR010000046.1, forward strand.
GCGCAATTTCCGTGCCGCCTATGCCGCCAAAAAGGACCTGAAGCTGACGCCGATTGGTCCCAGCGGCCATGTCATCATGGCGGATCAGCCTGCGCGCTTTGCTGCTGTGGTGAAGCAGTTCCTTTCTAGCTGAACCGCCCGGCATCAGGGCGCCAGCACCGTGTCCACGGCTTGCGGAAGCATGTCGGGATAGTCGAGCGTATAGTGGAGGCCCCGGCTCTCCTTGCGGCGGAGCGCCGAGCGGACCACCAAACGGGCGACTTCCAGCAGGTTGCGTAGCTCGATAAGGTCGGGCGTCACGCGGAAATGGCCGTAATATTCGTCCACTTCCTTGGCGAGCAGGTCGATGCGGTGCTGCGCGCGCTCGAGCCGTTTGGTGGTGCGGACGATGCCGACATAGTCCCACATGAAGCGGCGGATTTCCTTCCAGTTATGCTGGACGATGACTTCCTCGTCGCTGTTGGTGACGCGGCTTTCGTCCCATGGGCGGATGGAGGGCGGGGCGGGCAGATCATCCCAATGGGCGCGGATGTGACGCGCCGCCGCTTCGCCGAAGACGAAGCATTCGAGCAGCGAGTTGGACGCAAGGCGGTTGGCGCCGTGGAGGCCGCTTTCGGTGACTTCGCCCGCCGCATAGAGGCCGGGGAGGTCGGTGCGGCCGTCGAGATCGATGACCACGCCGCCGCAGGTATAATGCTGCGCCGGGACGACCGGGATCGGCTCCTTTGTAATGTCGATGTCGAGGTCGAGCAGCCGGGCGTAGATGGTCGGGAAATGGGTGCGGACGAACTCGGGTTCCTTGTGGCTGATGTCGAGATGGACATAGTCAAGGCCGAGGCGCTTGATTTCATGGTCGATGGCGCGGGCGACGACATCGCGGGGGGCGAGTTCGGCGCGGGGGTCGAAGCGTGGCATGAAACGCTCGCCGCCGCCGGGGACGCCGGAGGGGAGCTTCAGGTGTCCGCCTTCGCCGCGCACGGCTTCGGTGATGAGGAAGTTCTTGACCTCCAGATTGTAGAGGCAGGTCGGGTGGAACTGGTTCATCTCCATGTTGGAGACGCGGCAGCCCGCGCGCCAGGCCATGGCGATGCCGTCACCGGTCGCGCCACGCGGGGCGGTGGAGAAAAGGTAAGTGCGGCCCGCGCCGCCGGTGCAGAGGATCGTCGCCTTGCCCAGCAGCGCGTCGACATGCTTGGTCCGCTTGTTGAAGGCGTAGACGCCCCAGACATGGCCGTCGCCGGAATAGCGCTCGCCATGGCGGGAGGTGATGAGGTCGATGGCAACCAAGTCTTCGATCAGCGTGATGTTGGGATTGGCGCGGGCGGCCTTCAGCAGCGCGACCTGAACGGCGTGGCCGGTGGCGTCGTCGACATGGACGATGCGGCGGTGGCTGTGGCCGCCCTCGCGGGTCAGGTGCCAGCGTTCGCCGAACTCCTCGCCGCCGTTGAAGGGGACGCCGAGTGCCGCCAGCCGGTCGATGGCGGCGGGGGCTTCGGAGACGACGAACTCGACCGTGCTGCGGTCGTTGAGGCCCGCGCCTGCGACCATGGTGTCGTTGACATGCGCCTCGAAACTGTCGCCCGCGTCAAGGACGGCGGCGATGCCGCCTTGCGCCCAGTTGGTCGAGCCGCTGTCGAGGGCGGCCTTGGCGAGGACGACGACCTTGCGGTCCTGCGCCAGGTTGATGGCGGCGGTGAGGCCTGCTGCGCCGGAGCCGATGATGACGACGTCATGGGTGGTGGTGGGCATTACTTCTACTGCTCCCCTCCCGCTTGCGGGAGGGGCCGGGG
>CAMPHR010000047.1 GCA_946886075.1 uncultured Novosphingobium sp.
CTCCCCCCCCCCGGAGCGTTTACCGGCCGAAAATGCGGCCGCGGATCAACTGCGGAAAGAAACGGTAAATTTCCAGGATATATTGGAGCGGGTAGCGGGGATCAGTCATTATCATACATGCTGGTTAGGTCCAGGCGATGACAGCCCCCGCTATGCCAGAACCGCGCTAAACCGGGCCTCTAGCAGGCACTAGCCGCTCGACCGGAACGTCGCGGCTGTTCGTGATGATGAGCTCCCTAGCTGCCACCGGCGACCCGTTGCCGACCGTATATTGCAGATCGACCGTCGCCATGGCGAAGCCGGCGAATGCGTCGCGGATCTCCGGCACGTCATTGATGCTCATCAGGAACTGGCCTTCGATCTCGCGCAGCTGCTCGGCCATGGCACCGAACTCCGCTCGATCGAACAACCCAGCGCCATAGTCATCCTCGCTGCCAAAGTAGGGCGGGTCGAGATAGAAGAGCATGTCGGCGCGATCGTAGCGGCGGACGAAATCCGACCAGGGCAGCCGCTCGATCGTCACCCCGGCGAGCCGCTCGTGCAACTGCTCCAACATGGGCTGCAGCTTCGTCACGTCGAACCCGCCTGAGTTCGCGGAATCGACGCCAAAGTTTCGCCCTGCCACCTTGCCGCCGAACGCAAGGCGCTGGAGGTAGAGGAACCGCGCGGCGCGCTCCAGATCGGTTTGGGTCGAAGGATCGACCCGCATCAGCCGCTCGAAATTGCTCCTGGTCGTCAGCTGGTACCGGAGCATGTCCAGAAATGCGACATAGTGACGCTGCAGGATCCGGAAGAAGGTCGCCACGTCCTCTGACCAGTCATTGATGAACTCGGCACGCGGGCGACGGCCGCGCCGCAGGAAGACGCCGCCCATGCCCATGAACACCTCGCCATAGGATTGGTGCGGCACCAGATCGATCGCGCGCGTCACGCGCTTCCACAGCCGTCGCTTGCCTCCGATATAAGCCGCCACAGGCGACACAGGCGCGACAAAATCATCAAAAAGCGGACTCGACTCCATTTCGTTTGTTCCATATCTGTTCACCCCTCCCGAGCGCCGGGAGGCGGGATGAATCCGGCAGGCCAGCCGGTGACATGGCGGGTCGTTTCCGCCGGCTTGAGGCGTTGGCGCGCCTCAACCCCCGCCGAGGCAGGGAACTCTCTGGCTCACCGATAGGAGAACCAAATGGATGATGGATTGAAAGCGCGCTTCCGGCGCTTCGCTGAAAGCTTGCAGGATAATGAGGCGGTTGACGGTCGCGGCCTCACCGGGCGGGATGTGAAGTATATCTCGGCCGCGATCGAGGATCTGGTCGAAGTCCGCTATGCGACGTTGCAGGAGCTTGCCGACGAGGCGCTGGCGGAATGTGGCCCGGTATAGAGACGGACTGAAGGTCGCCACCTGTCTGTTCGAGGCGGCGGCCTGGCACCGCACGGTGAAGGTTCTCTGCCGGTGCGGTCACTTCGGGCTGTTCCACCCTCATGGCATCTGGTGGCATTTCCACCGCCGAGGATGGGACGACAATTTCGGCGTGGCGCGCGAGAAGTTCTGGTGCAGGGAATGCGCCCGCCGCGTCGGCAAGCGCATCCGGCCGAGGGCGATCGACCTGGTCGATGCGCCCCCGCAAATCACGCTTACACTCCCCGACGAGCGGGAATGGAAGCGGGTCGTCAGCCGGTTCCGAGGCTGATCGACATTGGATCAGCTGTCCTGATCAGGGAGGGTCGAGAATGTCGGCTCGCGAGGGCTCTGGAGGCGAACGCCCTCCATTGTGCCGGATGATCTCGGCCCGGCTCTCCACATAGGCATTGACGACGCCCGCATGATGGAGGCGGCATTCCTCATAGAGGCGGGCGTCCACCTGGCTCACCCGCACCAGCGTTGCCACCAGCGGATCCCATATCTGAGACAGCAACGGGCAAGGTGCACTCAATTCCGCCGTCAGTTCGGCGGGAACAGGCGCTGCCGGCGCGGGCGGCGTTGAGTTCGCGGAGCACGCCGTCAGACAGGCGAGCATCAGGACGGGCGAGAAGCGGATCATGCGCGATCTCCTTTTCAAGGGCAGGCTGAAGGATGGTGCGGTGATAGGTGCGCACCGCCGCGATCTTGTCGGCGAGCGTTCGGTCGCTGGATGTGACTATCGCGGCGAGGCGGCCCTCGCTGCGGCGGAGCAGGACGTTAAAGGTCGCGGCCGCTTCGGCGCGGGCGAGCCGCTCATCCTGCTGTGAGCGCTCATAACCGCGATGGTCGATGTACCAGATAACGGTCGCGATCGCCGCGACCGCAAGCAGGTGCGGCCAGATCCGTGAGAAGAGCACCGCCATCACTCACCCCCGTAATTTTTGTCGGGAATCAGCGCCGCGATCGTGCCGGCGACCAGGCTAAGCCAGCTCCACGGGCTGGGCAGGATCGAGGCAGCGCCGATCGCCGTCCCGATGCCCACGAAGGTCGATCGCTCCTGCAGGCGCGACCGCAGCCAGCGCAGCGCGCTCACGCCTCATTCCTCGACACTGGCACCCCGGAGGCCGTCACCTTCACGGGCCCGCCGATGACGGGCACCAGCGTGGGCCAGCGCCGAGCCACGCATCTGCTCTTTTCCAGCCGCATGATGCTCACCCGGTCGCCCTGATTGCCGCCCAGCACATGATAGTGCGTTGGATCCTCGCCCACATAGAAGGCGACATGGCCGCCACCCGCGCGATCGAAGACAAGGATTGCACCAGGCGCGAGCCGATCGGCCGCGATCGCGCTGCCCCAGGTCGCCCACGCCTTCGCCCGCACGCCTACTTTCATAGCCGTCAGGTTCACGCCGGCGACGCGCAGGCAGTGCGCGACGAACAGGCCGCACCAGGGCGTGCTGTCCGCATTGTAAAGGATGCCGAGCACCTTGATGCCGAGCAGCTTGGCCCAGCCAAGGATGGTGGCGCTGTTTGCCGCTCCAGCCGCTTCGCGCGTGCCGAGCAGTTGCCGCGCGGCGAGCAGCCACGCGGGATCGGTCGAGTTCATCTCATTCCCCCATGAAAAAGGGCGCTTAAAGCGCCCGCGAAAAGTTCGGATATGTGCCGGCGTCAGACCCGCTCGGGCTCAGGTGCCGGGCGGTCGATCATGGCCGTCAGCGTGGCGAGATCCTCTGGCAGGGCCGGATCAAGCGGAAATGCCCGATCCAGCATCAGCTGCGCCCGAGCGAGGTTCGGGTTATCGGGCTCCAGCCGCCGCAGCGGCTCGGCCACCAACTCGAACGCCCGCCGAAGCACGCGATTTTCTACCGCGAGCCGCCGCAGCTGCGTTTCGATCCGCTGCTGATAGTCGCGATCGCGCTTGTCCTGCTGCTCTTCCCGGGCCCGCAGTTCCTCATGCCATGCCTGCAGCTTGGCCGCGCGCGTGCGTGCCCGAGCGTCCTTCCAGTTCAGCGCCCAGGCAGCCCCTTTGCCCAGCGCCGCCAATATGGCGATCGCACCGGCCACCATCCCGCCAACCTCACCGGCCGACGCTCCCGCTTCCACTGCCATGAATAGATTTCCTCAGTTCTTGAGAGGGAGCGACGATCAGATCGACCGGATGAACGCGGCGAATTTTCGTGCGATCATGTTCCACGCTTGCATGGTGCTCGGATGCAGCAGATCGCTGGCATAGGTGGACAGGGTGAGGTCATTTAAATTCGAGAGCCGGAACAAGTCGAGGACCGGCACCGCATAGTCGGCTGCAACCCGGATGATCGCCTCAACATAGTCCTCCAGGACATGTCCGGCCGTGTTCGAGTCATCCCACGCGGGCATTCCGCTGACGACGCCGCGCTTCATCGGCGTGACCATCATCATCTGCATGTCGAGGTTCGTTGTCAGAGCGGTTTCGATGACGTTGCGGGTGTTACCATAGAAGGTGCCCGCCCCGGTAGCGTCGCCATGTGCTCCAAGAGGCGTATTGCCGCCAAAGTCGTTCGTCCCGAGGAAGACGCTCAACAGGTCCAGCGTTCCCAGGTTGCCGCCTGTAAGGACTGGAACGGCCTCGCCCATCTTCCGGCCGCTGAAGCCGTCATTAGTGAACTGGTGGAAGTCGGCTTGCAGCAGCGAGGCGACGATCGGCTGATAGACATGGACTGCAGAGATGCTGTCGCCCACGAAGCCTAGCGTTTTTCCTGCCCAAGGCTCACTGTCGGCCGCGCCAAACGCGATGTACCGCGTCGGCAGGGCGATGCCGGGCACCACCATCAACCCTGGTATGAAGGCTGTCGGCGTGTCGAACTTCAAGTAGAAGGAGCCATCCGGGATAGAGAGCGGATCGCCGGCATCGATCAGCACCGTACCCAAGCCATCATCGCCGCCAACGAACTCGCCCGCAAAATTGAAGAAGGCGTATTTGTAAAGATCCACGCTTGCGGTCACCGAAGGCAGCCCGCCCACCGGGATGGCGCCGGTGAGCGAAATATCGTCCGCTGGATAAATGACGCCGGTGTCACCATTGATGCCGGTGTCCGGAGTAGCCTTATCCTTGTCGAACAAGTTGCGGAGAACAGGTGCCGTCGCCCCAAGATAGTTGGCGGATTTGAGGCCCATGCCATCCACATAGGATTGATCGACCCCAGGGCCGCGCAGCCCGCGAGCGTGAGCCGTAAATATATTAGGCATCTATGGTCGTCCCCTTTGCAAGATCGACGACACCCGCAACGATGCGCTCCTCGATGTCGTCGGCGTAGATGATCACGGCATCCCAGCTGAAGCGGTCTGCTTCGCCCGGTTCAGGCTGATTGACGCCGGTAGGCAGCGCCTGGAGCACCTCGGGCGAAGCCGCCGGGAAAAGGCGGAGGACGCGCTGCGAAGACGCGGCAATACCCATTGCGACGTCCTGGTCCGTGGCTGGCCCATCGGCGAAAATCACGTCACCAAAGTCGACAAGGGGCGCGCCAGGAGCGCCTTCATATAAGCGCCACTGCATCTTGATGACCGCGCCCGTCAGGGGCAGGGCACCCCCCGAATAGACAAGGTTGATCGTCGGCAGCCACGACTCATTGCGTGACGCCGTCAGGTCGAGGCGTGTTGTCATGAAAACTCCGATGAATGGAGGCGGTTAGGTCAGGCGCTTGAACAAGCCGGCGACGAACGTCCGGCCGACATCGACGATGCTGCTGTCGAAGTAGAAGGTGGTCGAGGAGGTGGAGACCGTGCGCAGCAGCGTCGAACTGGTGAGCGTCGAACCCTTCCGATAGGAGATCGAGGTGCCGTCGAGCGCCTGGACAATCCAGATCGTGTCGCCGGGCGACCAGGTGCCGATCGCCGTCAGGCTGCCGCTCTCAGCGGCGAATAGCGACCCGCCGCCGCCAAAGTAAACGGCGAAGGGAATGTCGGTGTAGCTGTCCGACGCGTTGGGCGCTGTTGCGAGACCCGCGATGACGTCGGCCCCCGATGCCGGCGCGCGGAGCAGCGCCACCGCGCCGCCCGCTATGCCGGTGGTGCTGACCGCCGACGCATCCCAGCCGGCAGAGCCGCCCGTCTTCGTGATCGTGTAGAGGCCGTCCCCCGCTGCCGCGACGCTGACATTGCCGCCGTTGGCAAGCACCGCTGTCGCTGCCCAGGCATTGACCGCCACTGGCCCCAAGATCAGGCGATCACCGATGAGCGTGCCAGACCGATAGCGGACGCTCACTTCATAATCGACGCCTGCGACGATCCCGACGACCTCCTTCCGGGTGAGCAGGGGCGCCTCGAGGCTACTGCCGGTCCAGTTATCATCCGGCCCGTTGCTGACATTGTAGGGCCGATATTCGAAGATGATCTCGCTGGCGATGTCGCCCGCGCCGACTGCGCCCTGCACGATGAGCAGAGGCACGCTTCCGGTTTGTCCGGTGAGCATCTGGCCCATTAGCGTCCAGCCGGTCGGCGTCGTGGGCATTCCCCCGGTTCCGTTATCCCAAGATGCGTCGTCGGAATCGCCAGGCGGCACAAGCGTGGGCGGCGGCGGCGCAGTGCCAGTCATCGCCAGTGCGAGCGCGTGCTTGATGCTGGTTTCCGTCTCGAATGTGAGCGTGACGGTTCCCTGTGCGATATCCTTGGTTATCGCGGCGATGACGCAGAGGTGATTGAGGCCCGTTTCGGGATCTTGAACTTGGTAGGCTTCGCCGAGCCGGGCTTCCCACAGTCGCGGCTTGCACGGGATGGTAATTCCCGAAAGCTCGCGGCGATTGAAAAGCTCATAGGCGGTCAGTTGGGCGGCCTGATCCTTATCGGTGACCAGCTCGCACAGATATTCCTCCTCCTTCAGCTCGCCATCGAGCGTCACATATTCTTCGAAGCTGACGGCAGCCGACTGCACATATTCCCACTTGTTCGCTTCGGAGCGATACTTCGGGACCATGGTGTTGATGCGGTCGCGATAGGTCCGCATCCCAGGAACGATCCGCTCGCCGTCGGCGAAATCCTCGGCCGTGATGGTGTCGAGAGCCACCTTGGGCGACTGGAACCGGACGGAGAGAAGCCCGCCCGAGATCACTGGAACGCCGCCGCCAGCAGCGCACATGCGCTTCAGGTTGTCCCACAGGCTGATCCCCGGGCCATCGAACACAGTGCCGTCACTGTTCCAGCCATTCGCTTCGCACACATTGGCAAAGGCCACCCACTGCGGCCAATCGAAAGCATCCTTGGGGAAACCGCAACCCACGATCTTCATTGTTTGCTCGCCGGTCGTCGTGTCGATCGCATAGCGGCCGCGCGCGTAAGTGATGGCGTTGAGCGCTGCGTTGCGGTCGAACTCGAACGTGTCCTCATCATCGAAACGATGATCGCCGGACCCGCCGGGATATGTGCTGTCATTGCGGGGGTCATAGACCCGTGCCCACTTTCCTACGACGCCGAAGGCCGGGATGCCGTTCGCCCACTTCTTGTTGTCGCGGTCGAACTTGAAGGTCAGGAGGCTCGCGGCATAACCGGACAGCTTATATGCCGGCCCCCAATCGGGCATCGACGAATAGAGACCCGGCGGCGGAGGTGCGAGGGCGTCGGCCTCGGGACGCAAGCCCAGCTGGCGGTCATGCCACAACCAGCCGCTATAATAGCCCAGTGCCGACGTTCCGGTGAAGTTAACTGTCTGCCAGTCCATAAGGAAGGCCTCGATCTCCTCGACCGGGCCGCCAGCACTCCAGACGAACACTTTCGACAGCCAGGGGTTCTTTGTCTTCGAACCAATGGCTTTGCCGCCATAGCCGACGTCGTGCAGCTGACTACCAGCGTAAAAGCATCGCCCTACGCCATAGGGGATCGGCGCGTTCGCACTGATCGTCACCTGGTTGACCGCGCCGGCCGCGCCCGGCTTTTTCGCCATCAGATAAGCGCCTACAGACGCTGCAGCAGCAACGACGGTGGCAACCGAAGCGACCGTGGATATGGTCGCGGTCGAGATACCGGCGACGGTTCCGGCCGCCCCCATTGCGCCGGTACCAAGAAGCCCTGCGCCGGCGGCCGCACCGACCCCAGTGGCAACCAGAGCGACAGCGCCCGCGATCATCGCCACCTTCATCAGAGCCTTTGCCATTAGGCCCTCCAGGCCGCTTTGATTTCCAACGGGATCATGTTGACCATGCGGTCGCTACCCTCGTGCCAGCCAATGACCTTGTGGCCGACGCAGATGACTGCGGAATCCATGCTATTGTCGCCCTCCAAAATGGCTATGTCGCCAGGCAGCATGCGAGCGTGGGGGATCCGAGGCAGAAGGCTATCGAACAATGCCTCCATTCCCCCTGCTTGGCGCAAGGCGCGCACAGCGCCCGCCAACGAACGGTACCGTGGCAGCATGGGCGGCTTATGTCCTAGCTGGACTAGATGAAACCGCGCCATGCGAACGCAATCGGCCTTCTCAAAATCCAGTGCCCGTCCGCGATATTTCGCCAACGTCTTCTCAAGGGCGGCCTGCCGCCGGAGCATATCGTTCATGCGTTTGGCGTCGCTGCGCCCCAGGCCGTCGAGCGCGGCATCCCCGTTGCGTTTGCCATGCCTTTTTCCCCCGGATAGCAGGCTTGATGAAAGCGATCGTTGAGAGCGTTGCCGCGCATGACCATGAAGAGACGCTTGGCCGCGCTCTCAAATTCGATGTCCACGGACCTGGTGCCCTTTCCGACCTTCAGCGTGACGGTGTCGATTGCCAGATCCGCCGTCAGTTCGGGCGAGCCCACAACGTGACCCGTCATCGGGTCATATTCACCAAGCCAGAAACGCATGCGCGCGCCCTGATAGGATGGGTCAGTCAGGGCAGCCGCCGCAGTGGTTGTCGGCGGGAGAAAGGTGAGCCGGCCACCAGGCGCTTCATCTCCCGTTTTTTCCTCAAACGATTCTGCATCCGCAACCGTGCCGAACAGATCGTCTATACTGTCAAACTTCTCATCACCCCAATGGATGAAGCCTCCGTCGCAGAGCCGCACCACATAACTAGGCAGTTCTATTTTCATCAGTCCAACGACGCTGATGACCCTGCCAGAAAATGCCATTAGCGAGCCTCCTGGATTTCAAACTGGATGCCTTCTGTGAATCCGGAGATCGCCTGCTCCCAACTGATCTCGCTGCCTACGATGAAGCCCTCGATCATCGGCTTCGCGACGTGCAGAACGGCACCATCTGGCGGTTCGATGCGCAGCATCTGCGACAGAGTGATCGTCGCAGTTCCTCCTGCACCCACCACAGTCGCCTGAGCGATAAAGTCGAAATAATGCTGCCCATCGACTTCCAGGCTGATCGGCTGCCCTTCCCGAAAGGCATAGTGCGGCGCGATGCTGCGGATGGACAGCTGCCGGCCCGCCTGTCCCGAACCATCGACGACAACCGGGGCCCCGCCCACAAGCGGTGCGCCGGGATCGAAGCCATCGAGCGGCCATGCCATCCGAGCGCCTTCGCTCTTGCCCCTGATGAGGCGGTTGACGAAGATGCGGGCTTGCGAGCCCCGCATGGGCGGCATCGTTACGGTGACCGCGTAGCGGTTGCCGAGCCGGTTGAGACGCTGCACCGGCCCTCCGCCTGCGGGGGTGAGAAACCCGCCGAAGTCAATGAGGCGTGGCACATCGACCCGCGACGCAGGTTTTTCGGGAATGATGATCATGGTTTGAAATCCTAGCGGGGCAACAGGCCCATGAGCGCCAAGCCGCCGCCAACGATGAACAGAACGACGGACGCTCCCGCCACCAGCAAACCGCGACGATAGTGGCGATCCCCCGAGGCGTTCGACAGTTGCTCGCGCGAACGATCAATCTGCGTTTCATCCATCACGATGGCACGGTCGAACCGCTCGGCTTCATGCACGGCTTGGTGGTAGAAATGGTGCTGCGACAGAAACGCCATGAGGTAGACGCCCAAGGTGAGCGAAAGCCCCACCACAAAGCTGGCGAACGCACCCCACACATAGCCGATCCCCAGGGACAGCGGAGCTTCAACCTTGCCCAGCAAGTTGCCGATGAAGGTGAACAGCCCGATGATGGCGCCACCGTGCGCGATCAGCAGGGCGTTGAGGAATTTCTCCGCCAGTGATGCCTGAAACCGAACGCGATCGACAGCATCTGCAATTGCCGCGAGGCGGCTTGCCTCCCAGTTCGCGCGCTGCCGCTGCTTTCGGTCGTTTAGATCATCCATGCTTCTCATGGTATCGCCCTGCTTTGACGGCGCGCAATGGCGATCTGCGCGCCGGTTGAGCCTCTTCCCGCCGCCGCGTCGGAGAGCGGCGCGGCGATTGCGGTCGCCCGACCATCGACCGTCGCGTCAAAATATGGCGACGGTGCAACGACCAGCTTCACTACCTGACTGCCACCTCGCGCTGATGCTAGCATTCCCGCCGACATCGAGGGCCCCTTGAAGCTTCCGCTGCGGATCGCCTCCAGCTGCCCGCGACCGATCCGTCGCACGGCCTCGGCATCGAAGACGAACTCCTGGCCGTGGACAACCCCCGCCACCTGGCTCGCCGGAATGTTCCCGGTGTAACCTCCCGAGGCGAAGCCCATCGGCAAGCTGGGCAGGGAGAACTGAGGAACGGAGGTTGGCATGCTGACAGATGCACCGCCACCGCCAAATCCAAATAGTCCCCCGAGCGCTCGCGTCAGGTTGGCGACGATCGTCTGCTGGATCGCGATCCGGATAAGATCGGCGACGATGCTCTTCGCCACATTGCTGAAAACCTCGCCCAGGTTGCCGGCATTCATGATGGCGTCAACGAGGCCGTTGTTCAGATCCTCCAGTGCATCGACCTTGATCTGATCCAGCGCGTCGCCGAGGTTCGCACCTGTCTGGGCGATGCTCCGCTGATATTGCTCCATAGGACTGGCATAGCGAAGGTTCAGCGCCGCACGCTCGGCCGCCTGCTTTGGATCCAGCTGCACCAGCGCCGCCTGCGCAATTTTCTTTTGGGCGTCGGTCGCAGTCTGGCTCGCCAGCACCGCCTCCTGTTCGGCGCGCTCCTGGCTCTGCTTCAGCATCAGGATGCGCTGCTGGATCGCCAGTTCTTCCTTGCGTCCCATAGCGAGGCTCAACTGTGCATCCAGAACATCCTGCATCGCCCTGTTTGCGGCGGTCTCCAACTCGAACCGTTCACGGGCGCGATCGTCGGCTGCCTTCCGCTCAGCGTTGATTTTCTCCTGTGCGACCACGGCGGCCTGCGCGGCCACCAGTTCGTCGCGCTGGGCGGAAGAGAGGTTCTCATCCAGCGACAACCGGCGCTTGTAACTTTCCAGCTGCGCATCGAGCGCCGCCAGTTCCGCCTTCAGCCGATCGTCGATCTCGCCGCTATAATCGGCTTGGGCCCGCAGCCCGGCGACGGCAAAATTATCCTTGTCGTCTTCAAAACGGGCGTCCGATCGCGCAGCACGACGCGCCGCCGCACGCTCCGACCGATCACTCTTATTCCGCGTTTCGAGCACCTTCAGTGAGGCATCGCGTTCCTGCGTTGCGCGGTTGAGAGCCGCATCGTAAGCCCCACGGTTGCCCGTGCGGTTAAAACTGCGGCGCGCCGCATCGGCTGAATCCTCGTAGCGCTGGTCGATGGCGGTGCGAGGGTCGTTGCGGGCAGCGACGTCGCGCTGGATCAGCTGCCCGGCACCCGTAACCATTGCCTTGCTGCTGTTGATGATCGCGCCATTGAGCTTGTCAATCCGGTCTTTCAGCCCTTCATATTGCGCACGAAGCGCCGCGTCCTCCTTGCTCAGCACAGTCGTCGCCATCTCATCGCCGCTGCGCAAGGCTCCGCGCAGCTTCTGATCCGCCTCCAGCTTCGACCTGGCTAATTCCAGTTCCGCGACAGCAGCCTTCCGCGCATCAACCGCGCGAATTCTGTAGGCGTTCGCCGCGTTGATGCTGTCTATAATCCCCTGGCGGGTCGTTTCTGAAGCAGCACGCTCCGCACTATTCAGGCGATCAACCGCGTCGCGCAGATCGTCGGTGGCATCCTTATGTGCCTTCTTGGACTGGGCCGCCTTGTCATCCGCCAGCGCAAGCGTGCCCAAGATGGTGACCGCCCCCAACATCACCGCACCCCAAGGCCCCGCGAGGAAGCCGATCAGCCCCGACGCTTCACCCTTGATCATGCCGATCGCCTGCACCACCTGGGGAGCCTGCCCCGCGAAGATCTGCATGGGCTTCGCCCCCATGCCGAACTGCGTGGCGACGTCACTGATCTGGAAGGACAGCTGCTGGTAGCCTGCCTTCTGCTCACCCGCGCTGGCAGCAGCCTTGCGGCCTGCGCCCTGAAACTGCCCCGTCGCAGCAGCCGCGAGATTGGCCTCGATTTGGATCCGCTCGAGCGCGCCCGCCTGCTCTGCCAGCTGCCGCGCCTGCAATTCGGCCTGGGCGGCAGCGGCGCGAGCAGCCCGCACCTGAATATCGGTGGCGCGGGAGAGTTCATTCTCCCCGAGCGCCGCCCGCTCCGCCGCATCCGCGATCAGGCGCAGGGCAGACGCCTGCTGCTGAGCCGCCGCAGCTGCTGCCTTCGCGTCGCCGACGCCCAGGTCGAGCCCGCCCCCTTTCAGGCGAGGCGCTTCGATCGCCTGTGCCGCCATCTTCTGGATGTCGGTAAAGTTCTTCCGGAAATCCTCTTTGATGGCGCGGAGCGAGTTCGACAGGCCCGCGCCCTTCAACTGCGAAAAGCGCTGCTCCACCTTGTCGAGCTCGCGCTCCACCACCTTCTCGAAGTCGCCGACGACATTCTCTGCGGCCGCCATGTTCTTGCGCAGCAGTTCGGTCGATGCATCGATCCGAAGCAGCAGATCTTTGACATCCGTGGCCACGCGTCACCCCACAAACAAAAAAGGCCACCAAGGAGCTTCCCCGGCGGCCATCTGATTCATGCCGATCTATGTTCGGCGGCGAAGACTAAAACTTTTGGTCCACCTTGGGGAAGCCGGAGAACGGCTTGGGCTCACAGGTGCCTTTACTGACGAGCATGCCAAGTTCGCCCCTTCTTGGGAAATACCCGACATAATACGAACCGTCTTCCCGATTAACCTGCTCTAAGGACTTTTCCAAAAGCGGGTTTCCTTCAGCGTTCTTCTCGATGAAGGTTATGTGATCGTCCGCGAAGGAATGTATGTCCCTGATGTATCCACATTCTGCTTCGCAGTATTTACGCGCCTTCAGGTCAACTCTGTAAGTCCGCCGATCTTCGCTCTTGTCGATCGACAAGGTCGAGAGGTTCGTCATCTCCTGCGTCCCAACACAGACCAGGTCAAACTGATCCGCCGCGTGCGCAACGCTCGGCACGGCAGCGAGCATGATCGCGATCCACTTCATAACCCCTCCATCAATCTCGAGGGCCGTCACCTATCACGATCTTCCACGCAATTCATAGACTTCCATCCCTCCATGGCAGCCCAGAACTCGTGCGGCGTGCTCGCCCACCATTCATGAGGCCGCCATTGAAGGGCAGCGGCCGCAAGGCCCATCAGCCGACGGCGGGGGCTGACTCCGTCGTCTTCTTCGTCGCCGTCGGCTTCAGTTCCCCCGCTGCGGTGTATCCGCCGGTGGTCGCCATCGCCAGCATGCCGGCGATCGTCGAGAGCGACATCGAAAAGCCGCCCTCGGCCTCGATCATCAGTTCGGCGATGCGGGTCGAGTTGGATCCGGCATAGCCCTTGTTTTCCGTGGCGCGGCCCCATGCACGGACGCACTCGCAAGCGATGATGGCCGTGTCACCGGCGCTGAGCGTCCCGGCAAGAGCGGCCTGGGCGAGTTCCATGAGGCCCTTGCCCGTGGCACGTTCAAAGGCATGGATAGCCTCATAGCTGGGCCGCAGGCCAACTGGCTCGCCGTCCAGGGTGAGCGTGAGCTCACCCCGTTCATTGTTCGCCTCCCGGTTCATGCGAGCGTATCCGTCGTGGGCGCGGCGGCCAGCGTCAGCTGGAAGTCGCACTTCACGACATCATTCTTGCCCATGTCAGTATTGAAGTTGCCGACATACATGGATGCTTCGAACACCACGTCCGCTTCGACACCTTCGGAGCCACCCTTGCGGATCTGGAAACCCACGGGGGCGCTCCCCGCTGCGGCCGTTTCCAACTTGGTGAAGCCGTTCGCGTCGGGCAGGTTCGGGTAGATCTCGCTGTCGATCGTCAGCGCCTTCAGCCCTGGGGCCTGCGTCCCATAGGGAAAGTCGTCCTTCGTCGAGGTGTCGATCAGGTTCGACGTGCGGTTGATCTTGAGCGAGGTGCCGCCCTTGATCTCATTATAGGTGCCGGGCGTGGCGCTCTCGATCCACAGCCGGTAGTCATTGCCCAATTTCTTGGCCATCGTTCACTCCTTCAGGTTAGCCCCTGCGGGGACATGCGATCAGGCGCGAAGCGCCAGGATCTGAAACCGGCTCTCGCCGACATAGCCATCGCCCTCCGCAGTCAGCACCGCCGTGGCGGCGATGAACGCGAAGGACAGGGTCCAGCCATCATGTTCGGCCTGTGCGCCATCCAGCGCCGCTTCGGCCTTGCCCTTTATCTGCAGCAGCGACTTGCGCTCTTCCGCTTCCGTGACGGTCATCACCGACAGCGTGGCGCGGCGATCGGGATCATTCTTCCCGCCCAGCGGCGCGGCTTCGATATCGCCTATGATGACGACGGGCGGCGGCGTGTTTTCCGGCACATGCTGGTAAACTGGCGCGCCCAGGTCGGCGATCACGGAGAGCAGATCGAACGCGACCTTCTCGATCGCGTCTTCGGCACTGGTCATCAATCACCCCCTGCGACGCGGCGCAGGATCCGATCCCAAACGCCTTTCAGCCGATTGTTGAGCACCGCGCGGGCATCCGAATAGCGGCCCGTGACGAAGCGCTTTGCGCCGATCGCGCGCACCCGCATGGTGTAGCGGCTCGTGCCGCCACCGGGCATCCGTCGGTTTGCCGTCACTGTCTGACCCTTGCGGCCCAGGTCGAGGATGCGCGCATAGAAGAGCTTGCGCTTCTCAGCCTTGCTGCCGGTGATACCGATCGACACCGACAAGGAATTGCGGCGCAGCCGGCGCTTGATGCCCGCCTGCAGCGCGCCGGTGCGGCGCGGCGCGCGCGCCACCATCTGCCGCTCTATGTCCCGGCTGCCATCATCCAGCACGGTGGCGATCTCATCGCGGGCAGCATCGGGCAGAGATCGGAGCAGGCGGCGGATGGACGCGCCACCCTGGACACGACGCGCCATCAGCCGAGGCCCGCCTGCCACTCGCAGTCGAGCTCGAGCCGATCGCGGCGGCCGTAGGGATCGTCGATCCGACGGATATTCCACGGGCCGCCGATAACCTCATAGGCATCGCCGATCTTCTTCACTTCAACGAGCCGATGCTTGGCCGTGACATCGGAACGATGCCGGATCACGAAACGGGTGACGCTGACCGCCCGTTGGATGCTGTCGCGCGTGATCTCATCACCGCGCAGCGGCACCTTCTTTGCCCAGATGACCGCCAACGACGACCAGGCCGTCGTCCATCCGCCTTGCCCATTGGACACGCGGCCCTCGACCTCGATCCGGATCCGGGTGCGGAGATCTCCGGCGCGCAGCGGTTGAAACGCCATTACAGCACCGGCATCCTGTAGCCGCTGCACAGCAGGCCGAAGGCTGCGGGCATGCCGCCGCTTGCCTCGCCCTCCATAGCAACATCGCGCATGGCGTAGAGATGGCCGAGTGCCAGCTTCGCAGCCGCGATCAATGGCCGAGGGCAAGCGTCGGCTGCATAGCCGGCGTCAAACGTCACCGTTACCGGCCCACCTGTCGGCCAGCTGGTGCCCGGTGCCGGAACCAGCGCGCCATCGACCGAAAGCCGCCAGCTGCCAGCGGGCAGATCGACAGGCTCGCCATCGCTCCCGATGTAGCTGACGGCCGTCACGGTGACGGTGGGCACTGGCCCGACGCCCAGGTTCATGCCTCGGCCGAACGCCGGGAAGGTCGCCACGATGCCGGTCACCACGCCTAGGCGGACGCTGCAGAACTTCTCGACCAACTGCAGGGCAGCGTCGCGAAGCACTTCAATGAGATCATCCTCCTCGGCATCATCCACGCGCAGATGCAGCTTGGCCGCATCCAGGCTCAACAGGGCCTCCCCATAGCCTTCTGGCATGGCCGTGGGGGTCAGGGTGAACAGCATCGCGGCGCGTGCCCCTTACTTGGCTTCGGCCTTGGCGAAGGCGATCGCCTCCTTATCCGCGTCGGCCCAGCCCTCTTTGACGGCGCGCTTTGCTTCCGCCGGGAGAAGGCGCGCAACGCTATCGGCCTTATGCTCGCCGCGATCGACCAGCACGCGCACCTCGACCTTGCTGGCCTCGATCGCTTCAGCGAGTTCCTGCTCGCCGTCGGCCAGTGCCTGCGCCGCCTTCGCCAGGTCCGCCTTCAGCGTTTCATTTTCGGGGTCACCCGCAAGCGCTTCACGCGCAGCAGTGACGGCGGCCTGCAGGGCCGCGATATTCGGTTTCGACATGGAAGATCCTCAAACCAGAGAAAGGACAAAAGGGCCCGGCGATTAGACCGGGCCCCGCATCATCAGGTCGCGCTGTTGCGGTAGCGCTTCACCGCCCCGCCGACGTCCATGAAGTTGCCGCCCGAGCGAAGGAAGGCGAGGAAACCGATCTGCCCCTTCCGCGCATAGGCGCTGTCCGTGAACCGGAACATCTCGATCGCCATGGTATCGCGGATGACATAGTGGCTGAAATCGCCGAAGCCGATCGAATAGGCGTTCGCCGCCATATCGGCCACATGCTGGTTCACCTTGATCGGATAACCCAGCAGCGTGTCGAGCTTGCCATTGTTCGCCAGATCGTAGCCGGGGAGGAAGATCGGGCGATTCTGGCTGTCCTTCAGCTTCTTCACCACCTTGACCGAACTGTCGTTCATCATGAAGCGGCAATTGCCACTTTCGCGATAGGCCGGATCGACGCTGTGCTCCAGATCGACCAGGTCGTCGTAGATTACCGTCCCGGTCTGGCCGGTCGTGCCCGTCTTGCCCGTGCCTGCCGCGACCATCACGCCGGTCGGCTGACCGGTTCCGGTGCCGATCGTGTAATGCTTGTTCGTTACGCGGCCGAGGCGGGTCACCAGGCGAGCACGAACGAACGCTTCGATATCGACGCTGCTATCCTGCAGCAGTTCGATCGGTACGGCGACCGTCTTCGAGCTATACTTATAGACTGGCAGATCCTTGGTGCCGAACGACACGTCTGCATCGGCAGCGGTGGCGTTCTGATCGAGGATCTCGCCCTCTTCCGAGGTGCCGTCGCTGGTCGGCCAGTTCATCCCGTTGCCGGAACCCGTCTGCAGAACGGTCGCCATGCCGGGTGCACGCATGCCCCCAAATGCCTTCAATGCATCGAGCACCGTCTGGGCGACGTCAGTCTGGACGGTATAGCCGCCCTCGCTGCCGGTGGTCGTTGACATGGTGTTCTGTACGGCGGCGAGGTGCGCCTGCCATTCATCGGCCGACAGCGCATTGTCACCACCGCGCAGCCACTTGGCGAACAGGCGGCTCGCCTCGCTGTTCTGATCGCGGCCGACGCGCTGCGCGGCATCGATGACGTTGCTGGTCAGCGCGGTCTCGGCTGCCAGCTGGTTCATGCGCTGGTGCCGCTCGATCTTGGCGTCGATATCCTCGATCTCGGCGATGCCCGCATCATAGGCGGCCTGGTTGTCGGCGGTCCACTGACCTTCCTTCTTCACCAGATCCTGCAGCGACTTCGCCTTTGCCGCGCGCTGCTCGCGGAGAGCCTGAATGCTCATGTACGCTTCTCCATAAAAAAGGGCCGCGAAAGCGGCCCGGGTGGTCTCCCTCGCGCGGCGCGCTCAGGCAGCTTGGGTCAGCAAGTCCACGGCGAGTCGCCGCTGGCGTGCTGCAATGTCGTCGATTTCGGTCGGCTCCGGCTCCGGCTCGGGCTGCTGTGCCGGTTCGGGCGTCGGGCCCGGGATTTTGTTCACGGGCGGATGATCGAAGGCTGACAGGTTCCAGCCCCGCTTGCCCGCGTTGGCGGCCTTGCCGCCCTGTTCGGGCAGCACCTCGTCGATGAGGCCAAGCGCGAGGGCCTCGTCGCCGGTGAACCAGCTTTCCTTGTCCATGAGGGCAATCCAGTCGGTTTCGCCGCCGGCCTTCGCGGCGTAGCTGGCGGCAATGCTGGCATCGATCTTGTCGAGCAGATCGGCCTCGGCGCGGAAATCGGCGCTGTTGCCGATCATCAGCGTCCATGCACGATGGATCATCATGAACGCGCCGGGGGCCGCGACGACATGGTCGCCGCTGATCGCGATATAGCTGGCGGCGCTCGCTGCCAGGCCGTCGATATGACAGGTGACCTTGCCGTCGTATTCCCGAATGGCCTGGGCGATCGCGCGGCCGCCAAACACATCGCCACCGGGGCTGTCGATCCGCACCGACACGTCGCCATCCATCGCCATCAGCTGGCGGGTGAAACCCTCGGCACTGACGCCGCCCCACCACTGCGCGTCGGCTTCCGACCCGGCGATATAGTCATAGAGATAGATGGTGTTGCCTTCGGCCTTGATGCCCGCGCCGATCTTGGCGTTGCGGGAATATAGGTTAAGCAGCCGGTTGCGCATTGGCGTTGTCCTCGAAGCTGTTGCCGCCAGGAGTGCGGCCGTAGTTGATCAGACGCCGGACTTCGTCCCGCGTCAGGATCGGCGTTTCTCCCGCGCGGCCGAGTGCCGAACGGAAGGTCTCGAACAGGGTTTTCAGGTCCGCGCGTTCCAGCTCGAACGTGTCGAACTCGGCGAGCCGCGATGCCGTGCGGAAGAACTTGCGGTTGATCTCATTCTGGAAGGCGTTGAGGTGGCGGCGCAGCACATAGCGCACGAAGGCCGTGCCCATCTCCGCCACGCCAGAGCCCCAGCTGGTCGTCTTCTCATTGTGCCCGATCATGAACGGCGGCACATTGTAGATGCGCGCGATCTCCTCGATCTGCAGCTGCCGGGTGACGGCGAGCTCCGCGTCCTTGTTCGGGAGCGTTATCGTCTTGATGTCGAGCCCGCCGGTCAGCAGCATCGGCTTGCTCGCCTGCCCATTGCGAAGGGCGTGACGCTCTTCGACCTGGCTGCGCAGGCGCTCGACCGCCTCCGTGTCTAACTTCGCCTCCACCGGCGCGACCAGTGCATAATCGGGGCGGGCCTGGTTGGCGAAAAACTGCCCGGCATAGTTCTGGGCAGCCAGCGCAACGCCGCCGACATTCTGCAGGGCGTGCCGCAGCGGCGAGAATGACCGCGTGCCGTTGAAGCCGAGGCCCGGCACATGCAGCATGTCGTCCTGGTCGATGACACGAATTGTCTGGTCGGCGAGATCCGGCTCAGGATAGACAACATAGGCAAGGCGGCTGCCGTCTTTCCACGGCACCGGCTCCACCCGACGCGGATGCAGCGGCACCAGGCCGGAGACCCTTGGGCCCTTGCGCAAGATCTCGGCATAGGCATCGCCTTCGAACAGGCGCGACAGCACCAGCCATTCCCAACCGGCAGATGCGACCCAGCGCGGGCAGAACTCTTCGTTCAGCACCCACCACAGGTCATCGCTCTCGCGGATCGTGCGCTCACCATCGCTCGCCCGATTGTAGAGGTTCATCGGCAAGGTGGAGATGGCACCGGCGATCAGCGAGACGCAGGACCAGATCGCGCTGATCGTCAGCGCGCTGCGGTCAGTGACGACAGGCAACCCGGCGACAGCAGGCACGCCGGTGAACCATTCATAGGATTCCGTGCCGCGACGGATTGTCGGCAGCGCTACTTCGGCCGAGTTGCTGATCGGCGCGCCGGAATCCGCCTGTGCGGCGTCCGTCCCGATCAGCCAGCGGCCGACCTTTTCGCGAAGGCTCATAGGTTGTGGATCTCCGGTTCCGGTGCGTCGTCCTCGGGGGCCATTGCCACCGCTTTCGCCATCACCGCCGCGACGATGCCGTCGATCTTGTCCTTCGACCGCTTCTTCGCAGGCATGTAGTTCAGGTTCTCATCGAACCGGACCATTGTGTTCCGCGCCATGTAGCGCAGCAGGGGATGCCCCCCATGATCCAGCGTGCCGGCATAGACATGCCGCTCGAATTCCTTGGTCGGCTCCCCGAGCGAATGGATGCCCTGGCGAACCTGAAGGAGCAGATCGGTATCGATCCCTTCCTTCTGCATGTCCGTCACCAGCTTGACGCCGCCCCACGGGTCATAACCGATGCGCTCCACGTCGAAGCTGTTCATGCCAGCTTCGACCGCGCGCAGGACGAAGTCCTGATCGACGATGTCACCCGGCGTCACCTCCAGCGCGCCCGCCTCTTTCCAGCGGTCGAAGGGCACCTTCGTTTCCTTCACCCGCTGGGCGAGCGACGACTCGGGAACCCAAAAGCGGCACAGCAGATGCCAGAGCGGGTCGCCCGCGATCGGCGGGAACAGCCACACCAGCGCGGTGATGTCGCGCACCGATGACAAATCCCATGCGCCAAAGCAGCGGCGACCCGCCATCCGCTCGGCCATCGTCAGCCAGCCATTCGTGCCGACCTGGCATTTGTCCCACTTGGACATGTTGAGCCAGAGGGCTTGGTCATCAACCCACTGGTTCAGATGGTAACAGCGGAAATGCGCTTCCTTGACCGGGTTCCCCTTCGCAAGGCGCGCTTCACCGCGCAGGAACTGCAACGTCGGCGACAGGCCGAGCGATGGGTTAGCCGACCGCCAGACCGCCTCATCTTCCCAATCCGCGTCATCCGGCGCGGCGAAGATAACGACCAGCGTCGAGGGGTCGTCAATCGTACCGTCGAGGATCTGCTCGCTTTCTTCCCAGATCTCCACGCCGGTCTGGTTCGTCTTCAGGCCAGCAGTGGACGCGAACAGCGCAATCGGCTGCAGGCGAGCACCTTGACCCTGCCGCAGATCGTTCTCGATCTTGCGGCTCTTCCACTCGTGCATTTCGTCGCCAAGCGTCACGCTGGGCGACTTGCCATGCTTCCCCTGGTCGCTGCCCGTCAGCACCACGAACGACGACGAAAGCGGCTTCAGCCACATGTGGCTG
>CAMPHR010000048.1 GCA_946886075.1 uncultured Novosphingobium sp.
TCGGCCGCAAGGAAATCGAGATCGCCGAAACCGAAATGCCCGGCCTCATGGCGCTGCGCGACGAGTTCGGCGCTGCCAAGCCGCTCAAGGGCGCGCGCATCACCGGATCGCTGCACATGACGATCCAGACCGCCGTGCTGATCGAAACGCTGGCTGACCTGGGCGCCGAAATCCGCTGGGCATCGTGCAACATCTTCTCGACCCAGGACCATGCCGCTGCTGCCATCGCCGCGCGCGGCATCCCCGTCTTCGCCGTGAAGGGCGAGACGCTGGAAGAATATTGGGACTATGTCATCCGTATCTTCGATTGGGGTGACACGACCTGCAACATGATCCTGGACGATGGCGGCGACGCCACCATGTTCGCGCTGTGGGGCGCGCGCGTCGAAGCCGGGGAAGACCTGTTCACGCCGGGCAATGAAGAAGAGGAAATCTTCGTCGCGACGCTGAAGCGCTTCCTGGCCGAGCGTCCGGGCTACCTCACCAAGACCGTCGCCGCGATCAAGGGCGTGTCGGAAGAAACGACCACCGGCGTCCATCGTCTCTATGAGTTGGCGAAGAAGGGCAAGCTTCCCTTCCCGGCGATCAATGTCAACGACAGCGTCACCAAGTCGAAGTTCGACAATCTCTATGGCTGCAAGGAATCGCTGGTCGACGCCATCCGCCGCGCTACTGACGTCATGCTGGCCGGCAAGGTCGCCTGCGTCGCGGGTTTCGGTGACGTTGGCAAGGGATCGGCCGCATCGCTCCGCAACGGCGGCGCCCGCGTGCTGGTGACCGAAGTCGATCCGATCTGCGCGCTTCAGGCCGCGATGGAAGGCTATGAAGTCGTGACGATGGAAGAAGCCGCGCCTCGCGCCGACATCTTCGTCACCGCGACCGGCAACGAAGCCGTCATCACCGTCGACCACATGCGCGCGATGAAGAACATGGCGATCGTGTCCAACATCGGCCATTTCGACAGCGAGATCGAGATTGCGGGCCTGTCCAACATGAAGTGGACCGAGATCAAGCCGCAGGTCGACGAGGTCGAATTCCCCGACGGCAAGAAGATCATCGTCCTGGCCAAGGGGCGGTTGGTCAACCTGGGCTGCGCCACCGGCCACCCGAGCTTCGTGATGTCGTCCAGCTTCACCAACCAGGTGCTGGCGCAGATCGAGCTGTGGACCAAGTCGGAGCAGTATAAGAACGACGTCTACGTCCTGCCCAAGCATCTGGACGAAAAGGTCGCGGCGCTTCACCTCGAAAAGCTGGGCGTGAAGCTTTCCAAGCTTACCCCCAAGCAGGCGGCCTATATCGGTGTGACGCCGGAAGGTCCGTTTAAGCCGGATCATTACCGCTACTGAGAACTCATGAGGGGGAGGCGAAAGTCTCCCCTTTTTGTTTACCTTAGCCTCTCGTCATCCCAGCCAAAGACGGGATCTCAAGAAATTACGGTTGTCCTGAGATGCCAGCCTTCGCTGGCATGACGGAGATGGGGGGTGTCCGTCCCGAAGGCGGCTCGGATTTCTTCCAACTCCCCGCTTCACGCTGCTGCATAGTTGCGTTAATCCCCTGACAATCATGCAGAGGGGTCGCAGGTGGTGATAAGGGGTACGCAGGCGCGATGACGTCATTGACCCCCTTTGCCGCCGTCATATTGGGGATTGTCCTTGCCGCTTGGCTGGGAGCTGCGGTCTGGGCGCTTTCGACTGGCCAGCGCATGCGGCGCGAAGGCACGCAGGTGCAGGGCAAATATGACCGCCTCTCCAGCCTGCTTGCATCGGCTCCGGCCGCGCCCATCATCATTCATGCAGACGGCCGGTTAGAGGCCGCCGACCGGCTGGCCAAATGGCTGGGCAAGGATCGCGTTCCCGCTTTCGTCTCTGAACTGACCGCTCCTGATGGCGGGCTGGAGCCGGACGACGCGTCCGCGCTGTCTCAGGAAATAGCGGCTGCGCAGCGCGCGGGGCGCAGCTTTGCACTGGCCGTGCGGGGCGAGGGCTCTTCCCGGCTCCTGCTCGTGCGCGGCGCGCCTGCCGGTCCGGTGCTCGCCGAAAGCGGCGGCGTGGTCCTGTGGATATTCGACGCCACCGACAGCCAGTCAGAGATCCAGGCGCTGACAAGTAAGGTCGAACAGCTGCGTGACGCCCTGGAAGCGCTCGCCGGTCTGGTCGAAGCCGCGCCGTTCCCGATGTGGCATCGAACCCCTGACATGCGCCTTAGCCTCGTCAACGCGGCTTATGTACGCGCGGTCGATGGAGCCAACGCCGCTGACGTCATTGCACAGGGCACCGAATTGGTCGAAGCGATCGGTGGCCTAGGTCCGGAGGCAGCGGCGGAGCAGGCGCTAAGCGAAGACCGCGCGGTTGAGCGTCTGGTTCCCGCCACCATCGATGGCGAGCGCCGGACGATGCGGGTTGTCGATGTGCCGCTGGGGGAGGCAGGCGTCGCGGGTTTTGCGATGGACCAGAATGAGCTCGAGCAGGCTCGCGTGGAACATCGCCGCCTTGAAGCCGCGCAGCGCGACCTTCTCGACCGCCTGTCCGCAGGTGTTGCCCGCTTCGGTCCCGATCGGACGCTTGGTTTCTGGAACCAGCCGTTCATGAGCCTATTCGGTCTCGATCAGGAGCATCTGGCCGACCATCCGGTTTTTGAGCGCGTGCTCGACCGCATGCGCGAGGCGCGCCGCCTGCCAGAGCACCGCGACTTCCCGGCATGGCGCGCGGAACGGCGTGACTGGTTCCTCTCGCCCGACCCGCGTGAAGAGAACTGGCTGCTTGCCGACGGCACCCATTTGCGCGTCTATGCACAACCTCTGCCTGACGGCGGCCTGCTCCTGATCTTCGAGGACCGGACCGAACAGGTCCAGCTCTCCAGCGCGCGCGATACGCTGCTCCGCGTCCGCACGGCGACCTTCGACAATCTGTTCGAATCCATCGGCGTCTTCTCCTCCGATGGCCGCCTTTCGCTGTGGAACAGCCGTTTCCGCTCGATCTGGGACATTTCAGAAGATCTGCTGGCGCAGCATCCCCGCATCGACGAGCTTCTGCGCGCCGTTCAGTCGCGCCTTGCCAAGCCGCAGCAGGCTAACCTCGTGCGCGAACTTGTCCGCGCGGCCACGGTGGAGCGCAAGCAGCGCGTCGGTCATGTCGGATTTGCGGACGGCCGAATTTTCGAATTTGCGGCGATCCCGCTGCCTGACGGCAATGCGCTGTTCACCATGCTGGACGTTACCGACAGCCGCCGGGTCGAACAGGTGCTGCGTGACCGGAACGAAGCGCTGGAGCAGGCCGATCGGGTCAAGACCGCCTTCGTCACCAATATGAGTTATGAGCTGCGCACGCCGCTTACCACGATCGCCGGTTTCGCCGAGATGATGAGCGCAGGCTATGCAGGCGACATTAGCGATTCCGCCAAGGAATATGTCGACGGCATCCTGCAAAGCACCAACCGCCTCGGCATGCTGATCGACAATGTCCTCGACCTGACCCAAGGGGAAGCGGGAACCTTGCCGATCGATCGCGCGCCGGTTGACCTCGCGACCCTTGCAAAGGAATGTGTCGCCCGCATCACAGGCGAAGCAAGCGCCAAGGGCATCGACCTGGCCGTGTCCCTCCATGAAACGCTGGGACAGGTGGAAGGAGACAGCCGCCGGATCGGCCAGGCGCTCGACCATCTGCTCGAAAATGCCGTGTGCTACAGCGGACGGGGCGCCAGGGTGTTGCTCCATGGTGATGGGAGCAGCGACTCCGCGCGATTGGTCGTGTCCGACAACGGCCCTGGGATCAGTCCACAGCGCCGCGCCACTATTTTCGATGCGGCCGCCCGCGCGGAACAGGCCCGGAGCGGAGAAAAGGCCGGTATCGGCCTGCCGCTCGCCAAGCAATTAGCCGAAGCCCATGGCGGCAGCCTCCAACTCGTATCGGAACAGGGGCAGGGCACGATGGCCGTGATCGAGTTGCCCCGTGGCTGAACTGAGCCTCACCATGTCCAGCGAAGCGTCGATGCTGGCTCTCGGTTGTCGCCTGGCCGATGTGGCGCGCATCGGTGACGTCATCGCGCTGGAGGGCGGCCTGGGCGCGGGCAAGACGACGCTCGCGCGCGGGATATTGGAGGGGCTTGGGCTTCAGGGCGAAGCGCCCAGCCCCAGCTTCGCGATCGTCCAGCCCTATGACGTGCCGGAGGTGAAGCTGCCCGTCGCGCATGTCGATCTCTATCGCCTGGATGATGCGGAGGAGGCGGAGGAACTGGCGCTAGACGAATATCTTCTGGACAGCCTGCTGATCGTCGAATGGCCCGACCGCCTGGGCCCGGAAGCATGGCCACATGCGCTGCGGCTCCACATCGACATTGAACCCGACGGCGCTCGACGCTTGACAGTGCGCGTGCCGGACGCTTGGACAGAGCGATGGTCGCAGATATGATCCCGCCCGCTTCCGCTCCCGCCTTTCTCTCAGCTGCGGGGTGGGAACATGCCGCGATCGTCCCGCTCGCGGGCGATGCGTCCTTTCGCCGCTACTTCCGGGTCGTGGATGGTGCGCGCCGTGCCGTCTTGATGGACGCGCCACCACCGCACGAAGATCCGCGCCCCTTTATCACGATCGCCGAACATCTGGTGGGACAGGGCTTCGCCGCACCCGCCATCCTCGCGCGAGATCTTGAGCAGGGGCTGGTCCTGATCGAGGATTTCGGCGACCTGCGGGTCAAGGAGCATCTGGACGACGCACCCGCCGATGAGCTCAGCGTATATAGTCGGGCGGTCGAACTGCTGGCCGACCTGCATCGCCAGCCAGCCGCCGATCTGCCGCCCTATGACCGCGCCGTCTATCAGCGCGAGGCGGGATTGCTCACCGAATGGTATTGCCCCGCGATCGGCCTTGCAGTCGATGAGCAAGCCTATGCCCGCGCCTGGGATGCCGTGCTGCCCATCGTGGAGCGATCCACCAGCCCGCGCGTCACGGTGCTGCGCGATTATCATGCCGAAAATATCATGCTGATCGATCGGCCGGAAGTGCGCGGGCTTGGCCTGCTCGACTTTCAGGACGCGCTTGCCGGACATCCCGCTTATGACCTCGTGTCGCTGCTTCAGGATGCACGGCGCGATGTCCCGCCGGAGGTCGAGGCGGCGATGATCGCTCACTACAAGGCGGTCGCCAATCCCCCGGCTGATTTCGATGCAGCCTATGCCGTGTTGGGTGCGCAGCGGAATGCGAAGATCATCGGCATCTTCACGCGGCTGTGGAAGCGCGACGGCAAGCCGCGCTACCTGTCCTTCCTGCCACGCATGTGGGACCTTCTGGAACGCGACCTTGCCCACCCGGCGCTCGCACCTGTGGCGGACTGGTTCGCCACCAACATACCGGCGGAAAAACGGAACCTGGCGCTTCAGGATCAGGCACCCGCATGATCGACACGGCAATGCTGATGGCGGCCGGCCTGGGTAAGCGGATGCGCCCGCTCACCGCCACCCGTCCAAAGCCATTGGTCAAGGTCGCTGGCAAGCCGCTGATGGACCATGCGCTGGATCGCCTGTCCGCTGGCGGCATCCGCAAGGTGGTGGTCAATGTCCATTATCTTGCTGACACGGTTGAAGCGCATCTCGATTCCCATGCGAATGGCATGGAGGTGCTGATTTCCGATGAGCGGGCCAAGCTGCTGGAAACGGGCGGCGGGCTCATCCATGCGCGGTCGCTCTTGGGTGGCAGGCCTTTCTTCTGCGCCAACAGCGACAATCTGTGGATCGATGGACCGCAGGAAACGCTCGGCATGATGCAGCGCCTGTGGGACCCGGATCGCATGGACGCGCTGCTGCTGTTGGTGCCGCTCGCTCGCGCCCATTGCCATACGGGGCAGGGCGACTTCCACATGGACGCGTCCGGGCGGGTAAGCCGCCGAAAGACGAGCCATGTCGCGCCCTTCGTCTTCACCGGGGTTCAGATCCTCTCGCCCAGCCTGCTGGTCGATCCGCCGTCGGATGTGTTTTCGACCAATGTCTTCTGGAACCGCTCCATAGAAGCGGGCCGCCTCTACGGTGTTTCGCATCAGGGCCTCTGGTTCGATGTAGGCACGCCGCGCGCTATTCCGTTCGTGGAGTCGATGCTCGGTCATGGGTGATCGCACCCGGCCCGCACTGTTCAACATTCCCGCCCACCGCGCCTTTTCCGACGCCTTGGCTGCGGGCATCATGGCGCAGCATGGCGGCGATCCGATGGCGCTGGCGCAGGGCATGATCCTGCTGCCCACCAATCGCGCGATCCGTGCCGTAAGCGACGCCTTCGTCCGCCGATCGGGTGGCGGGCTGCTTCTCCCAAGGCTGGTCGCGATCGGCGATCCTGACCTGGGGGAGCAGGCGGGCGGAGCGCTCGATCCGCTGGCGGAGGGGGAGGCAATCCATCCCGCTATCGCGCCCATGCGCCGTCAGATGATCCTGGCCCGCATGGTTCAGCAGGCGGCGGGCCAACCGATGGACGCGGCACAGGCGATCAAGCTTGGCCAGGCGCTCGGCACCGTCCTGGATCAGATGCAGGTGGAGCGCGTCTCCGTCACCGCGCTGTCGGAACTGGCGCTGTCGGACGAGTTATCGGGACATTGGCAAAGATCGCTCGATCTTTTCTCCATCCTCATCCGCCGCTGGCCTGAGGAATTGGCGCGGCTTGGCCTCATCGACCTTGCCGACCGGCGCAACCGCCTGTTCGATCGCCTCGCCGCGCGCTGGACCAAGGAGCCGCCGCCCGGCTTCGTCATTGCCGCTGGCATCGCGACAACCGCTCCGGCCGTTGCCGGTCTGCTCCGCCGCATAGCCAACCTGCCCAGGGGAAGCGTCGTGTTCGCCGGTCTCGACCATGAAATGGACGAAGCCGCGTGGGAGGCGATCGGCCAGTTCGCGCCAGATCCTGTCACCGGCCGCGCGCCACAGGCTCATGAAACCCATCCCCAATATGCACTGAAGCTGTTGCTCGACCGGATGAGTGCCACGCGGGACGACGTGGCTTTGTGGCGCTGGGGCAGCGAGCATGATGCGCGCGCCGTGCGGAGCCGCAACATCTCCAACGCGATGCTTGCTCCGCGTCTGACAAGTCGCTGGCGCGATCTCAAGACCGCCGACCGCTCGCTCGCGGGGGTAGAGGCGCTGGAGGTGGCAACACCGGGTGAAGAAGCGCAGGCCATCGCCATCGCCTTGCGTGAAGCGGTGGAGACGCCGGGCCGCACTGCCGCGCTGGTCACGCCTGACCGCCAGCTTGCAACCCGCGTATCCGCGCATCTTGCACGCTGGGGGATCGCGGCGGACGATTCCGCCGGTCTTCCACTCTCGCGCCTACCGCCCGGCACCTTGCTCATCGCACTTGCGCAGACTGTAGCGGAGCGCTTCGCTCCTGTCGCGCTGCTGACCCTGCTCAAGCATCCGCTGGTCATGCGCGGGGAGGGGCGGCTGCCCTGGCTGGAGGGTGTGCGAGGTCTTGACCTGCTCCTGCGCGGCCCGCGCCCCCCGGCGGGGCTTCAGGGCATCGACCTGTTCCTGGCCGAACGGGAAGGCGAGGACCGCCAGCAAGCGTTGCGCGCCCGGACCCGTGAATGGTGGACACAGGCCCGCGCAGTGTTGGAACCGTTGGAACAAGCCTTTGCGGCGGCCCCGACTTTTTCGGCGCAACTCGCCGCGCTCCGCGAGCAAGCCGGTACGCTGACAGGCGACGCGATGTGGGCAGGCATGCAGGGCCACGCAGCCGCCGACCTTTTTGCAGAGATGGAGCAAGCAGCGGGCGAGGGGCCGCAGCAGGCGGACGTCCGTTCCCTGCCAACCCTGCTCGACCATATGCTGGGTGGCATGTCGGTGCGCCCGGTTCAGGGCGGCCATCCCCGCATCGCGATCCTGGGCCTGATCGAAGCACAACTGGTTCAGGCCGACCTCATGATCCTGGGCGGCCTCAATGAAGGCACCTGGCCCGGCCTGCCATCGCCTGATCCTTGGCTGGCGCCCCGCATCCGCCGGGAGCTCGGGCTGCCCGGGCTTGAAACCCGCATCGGCAGGGCAGCGCATGATTTCGCGAGCGCGTTGGGCGCTCCCCAAGTGCTCATCACCCGCGCGCGCAGCGGATCAGGCGGACCCGCGATTGCCTCGCGCTTCTGGCTGCGGCTGAAGGCCATGGCAGGTCCGCAATGGAAGAGCGCCGACCGCTATGCCGCGCTCGCCCAATCCTTGGACCGGCCAGCGCGGCATCAGCCGAGCCGTCGCCCCGCACCTGTGCCGCCCACAGCGGTTCGCCCGAAAATCATCCCCGTCACCGATGTCGACCGGCTGAAGGCCGACCCCTTCGCCTTCTACGCGAAGCGCATCCTGCGCCTCAACCGGCTCGATCCGGTCGATGCGGACGCAGGCCCGGCATGGCGTGGCACGGCCGTTCATGAAATCCTTCAGCATTGGGCGGAAGCGGGTCGGCGGGACCCCGCCGATCTAGAGGCGCGCGCTCGCGCGATGTTCGACCGGCCGGATGTTCATCCTCTGCTCAAGGCGCTTTGGCAGCCAAGGTTGATCGAGGCTGTCCGCTGGATCGCCGCCGAAGTTGCCGCCGATCAGGCAGCAGGCCGAACGATCCTTGCCGTCGAAACCGATGGCCGCGCCGAGATCGCTGGCGTCACCCTGACCGGCAAGGCGGACCGCATCGACCGGATGCCGGATGGGACACTCGGCATCGTAGATTACAAGACAGGAAAGCCGCCCAGCGCCAAGCAGGTGAAGGCGGGCTATTCACTCCAGTTGGGGCTGCTTGGGCTGATCGCGGAAAAGGGAGGCTTTCCCGCAATCGATGGCCCGCGCGCAGCGGCAAGCTTCGAATATTGGTCGCTGGCGAAGAAGAATGACGCATTCGGCTACAGGGACAGTCCCGTTGATCCGATGGGCAAGCGCGACAAGATCGTGACCTCCTCTTTCACTGCGCTTGTCCATGACTGGTTTGAGAAGATCGCGAGCGACTATCTGACCGGAACCGCGCCGTTCGACGCGCAGATCAATCCCGAGGTTGCCAATTATGGCGACTATGACCAGCTGATGCGGCTGGAGGAATGGTATGGCCGCGACGATGGCTAGGAAGACCTCCGCCCTCCAACCGCTCGCAGGCGCGCAGGCGCGCGCGGCATCGCCCGATGCGCATGTGTGGCTGTCAGCGTCCGCGGGAACGGGGAAGACCCACGTCCTGACCGCCCGCGTGTTCCGCCTGTTGCTGCAAGGCGTCCGGCCGGAAAACATCCTCTGCCTCACCTTCACCAAGGCGGGCGCGGCGGAGATGGCCGACCGCATCCACGATCGCCTAGCCGCCTGGGTCCAGATGGAGGAGGGCGAGCTATTCGAGGATCTCGAGGCGCTGCACGAAGATAGCGGCCCGGAAGCGCGCGACCGCGCCCGCCGCCTTTTCGCCGAAGTGCTGGAATCCACCGGCGGCGGCCTTCGCATCCAAACCATTCATGGGTTCTGCCAGCAGCTGCTGACCGCTTTCCCGCTCGAAGCCGATCTACCGCCCGGCTTCCGGCCTCTGGACCAACGGGAACAGGCGGCGCTCGCCCGCCAGACGTTAGCCGATCTTGCCGTGCGCGCGCAGGACCAGGGCGACGATAGCATCATGGAGGCGCTGCAGGCGATCAGCCTCCGTCTGGGTGAAGGCGGCGCCGAGCAGTTCCTGTTACGCTGTGCCGCCCATCTTTCCGCTCTGGAGCAACTCCCTGAAGACATTGCCCCCTGGCTCTACCGCGAACTCGATCTGCCTGATGGTGACGTCATGGCGCATCTTGCCAGCCAGTGTGAAGATGCGCAGTTCGACATGCGGACCTTGGCCTGGATCGCACAGGCCAATGCGGATTGGGGCACCGGTCGCGCCCTGGAACGCTGCGACCGCATAGCCCGTTGGCGAGCAATGAACGCGCTGGAGCGAGCCGAAGCGCTTGCCGATCTCCACGGAGCATGGGCCAAAGCAGATGGCGACATCATCGCGGCCAAGGGCTGGGTTCCCCCCATCGATGGCTATGGAGAGGCAAGCGCTCGCCTGCATTCCAGCTGCGCCGAACTGCTGAGCATCAAGGCGCTCGCCGCCTACGCCGATCTGCTCGGCCAGGCCCTCCACGCTGGCCGCGCCTATGCCCGCGCCTATCATGAAGCCAAGCAGCTTGCCGGAGCGGTAGACTTCAACGACCTCATCGCCCGCACCGCAGACCTTTTGTCCCAGCCCGGCATCGCCGACTGGATCCGCTACAAGCTCGATCAGCGTATCGACCATATCATGGTGGATGAGGCGCAGGACACGAATGTCAGCCAGTGGCAGATCGTCGGCGCGCTCGCGGCCGAGTTCTTCGCGGGCGAAGGCGCCAAGGGCGATCGCGTCCGCACCATCTTCACCGTCGGCGACTTCAAGCAGGCGATTTTCGGCTTTCAGGGCACCAGCCCGCAAGCCTTCGCCGCTGCGCAAATAGCCTTCCAGCGCCATGCGGAGGATGCCGACCACATCTTCCACGACCTGTCACTTGAACGCAGCTTCCGATCCACGCCCGCCGTTCTCGACGTCGTCGACCAGACCATCGCCACCCTCAGCGCCGAGCGGCTCGGCCTTATTTCCGGCAACGTCCAGCATATCAGCGCCAACCGCTTCCCCGGCGAGGTGCTGCTGTGGAAACCCACCATCGCGGGCCTGTCCGACGATGCCGAAGGGGAGGAGGATTGGGCCGCCGATCAGGAACGGCAGCTCGCCCAGAATATCGCGCGGCAGATCAGCCAGTGGATCGATGACGGCATGATGCTGGAAAGCCGTGGTCGGCCCGTCACCGCTGGCGACATCATGATCCTTGTCCGCCGCCGCAGCGAACTCGCGCGACTGATCGTCGCACGCCTCTATGAGGAAGGCGTCGCCGTGGCCGGGATCGACCGCCTTCGCCTTAACGCGCCACTTGCCGTGCGCGACCTGCTCTCCGCGCTACGTTTCGCCGTGCAGCCGGAGGATGACCTCAATCTCGCCTCGCTGCTGGTGTCGCCGCTGATCGGTTGGTCGCAGGATGATCTCATGGCACGCGCCATGAACCGGCGCATCGGCCTGTGGCAGCATCTCACCCGCACACTTGACGAAGACCTGCTCGCCCCGCTGCGAGCCCTGCTGAACCGTGCGGACCTGACCACGCCCTATCGCTATCTTGAAGCCATCCTGTCCGGGCCGATGGAAGGACGCCGCCGCCTCATCGAACGGCTCGGCATCGAAGCCGCCGATCCGATCGAGGAACTGCTCAACGCCGCGCTCACATTTGAAACCGATGATCATCCCTCCTTGCAGCGTTTCGTCGATTGGTTCGACCGGGGTGAGGTGGAGATTGTTCGTGACGCCGCGGCTCAGGGGGATTCGCTACGGCTGCTGACGGTGCACGGCGCGAAGGGCCTGCAAGCGCCGGTCGTCATCCTCGCCGACGCTTGCCTTGATCCGGACGCGGGCGCGCGCAGTGACTCGCTTGAATGGAACAGCCTCCCCATCCTTGCCCCACGCAAGTCGGAGCGGCTCGGGCCGATCGGCCAAGTCCTGGAAGAGGCCAAAGCCGCCGAGCGGGAGGAGCATTGGCGGCTTCTCTACGTGGCGCTGACGCGTGCTGAAGAAAAGTTGGTCGTCACCGGCTCGCTTGGCCCGCGCGCGCGCGGCATGGCGCAACCGGAAAGCTGGTTCACCGCTGTTGAAAATGCGCTAACGGCCTTGGGCGCGGAGTGGGAGGATGATCCGCTTTGGGGAGCGCGCCGCCGCTGGCAGGGATTGGAGACGCTGCCTCCGCGTGCGCCTGAAAAGATCACGGCCGTTGAAAGCATCGCGACGATCGAGCCCGAATGGCTGCGCCAATCGGCACCCGAAGAAGCACGCCCGCCGCGACCTCTCGCCCCGTCAGCGCCGGTCGAGGACGACGTGCCCTATCCCCCGCCAACGCCTGCGATGAAGGCGGCCAGTGACCGGGGCCGCTGGCTTCACGCCCTGTTCGAACGATTGCCGGACGTTCCCCCCGGCGAGCGCCACGAACGGGTCGATCGCTGGCTGGAGCAGCATGGTGCCAATGACGCGTCCTTGCGTCATGACGTCATCGCGCAAGCCCTGCGCGTGATAGAAGATGGCGCCTTCGCCTCCCTCTTCGCGCCCGGCGCCCTTGCGGAAGCACCGGTTGCGGCGGTGGTGGGGGACATCGTCGTATCCGGCACCGTGGACAGGCTCTGCGTCGGCCCGGATCTCGTCCAGGTCGTGGATTTCAAGACAGGCCGCATCGCGCCCTTGGGCATCGATGAAGTTCCAGCCGCGCACGTCCGTCAGATGGCCGCTTATGCAGCCGCGCTGCAGGTGATCTTCCCTGATCGCAGGATCGAAGCCGCCCTGCTTTACACCAGCGCCCCGCGCCTCATCACGCTTCCGGCCGATCTGCTGGCTGCGCACAAGCCCGGCTTTCCTCCCACGCAGGAGAATTTGCCGCTTTCACCCGTTGAGACGGATGCGTCATCATCCTAGATATCCGCCCAACATAAGGAGATATAAATATGGCTACCAAGGCAGTCACCGACACCAGCTTCCAGGCGGACGTGATCGACGCAGACAAGCCCGTGCTTGTCGATTTCTGGGCGGAATGGTGCGGCCCGTGCAAGATGATCGGCCCGGCCTTGGAAGAAATCTCCGAGGAACTCGCTGACCAGGTCATCATCGCCAAGATCAACATCGACGAAAATCCCGACGCGCCCGGCAAATACGGCGTGCGCGGCATCCCGACGATGATCCTGTTCAAAAATGGCGAAGCAGCCGCCACTAAAGTGGGCGCCGCTCCCAAGAGCGCGCTCAAAGGCTGGATCGAAAGCGTCCTCTAAATCCCACCTCTTTCCCTCTCCCCTTCAGGGGAGAGGGTGCCGAGCGTAGCGAAGGCGGGAGAGGGGAAGGACGCGCCGCCGGAACTACGGCAGCCTCCAAGTCCAACATCAACGAAACAGCATATCCGCCGCCAAGTCCCACAGCCTTGGCGACGAAGCCCCCAACAACCCCCGCCGCAAATCGCCCACCATGTAAGGCGATCCATCCAATCGCTGGCAGCGACCGCCAGCTTCGTTCAGGAACAGCGTCCCGGCGGCATGGTCCCACGGCAGCGTCCGTGCAAACACTGAAACATCATTCTGCCCCAGCACCAGCCGGGGATATTGTTCGGCAGCACAGCGCGGGATGTCCACGACCGCAAACCGTCCGTCCGCGCGCCGCTGAATATCCGCGCGCTCCTCGTCCGACATGAAATAGACGGCGAGCGCCGCGACCGGAAGCGGATCGCCGCTCTCCCTTGCCTGAACCTGCTCGCCGTCGATATAGCTGCCCGCGCCCAATGTGGCATGACATAAGCGCCCGGTGAGCGGGTCCAATATCCATCCCGCCAGCGTCGTCCCGGCATCCGCCAGCGCGATCATGATGCCGAAGGGCGGTCGCCCCGCCGCGAAATTGCCGGTCCCGTCGATCGGGTCGATGATCCAGTTCAATCCGTCGCCCGCGCGCTCCAGGATCGCCGGATCGGCTGCACAGGCTTCTTCGCCGATGATCCCGGCTTCGGGCAGGATGCGGCTCAACCCTTCGGCCAGCCTGATCTCGCTTTCCTTGTCGGCGATCGTGACAAGGTCGTCCGCTGCCTTCTCGCTGATCTCCTCAGCGCGCAGATTCTGGTAGCGCGGCATGACGACGTCCCGCGCGACCTCACGCATCAGCGTGGCGACATCGTCATGCAACTCGATCGGCATCAGCTGCGATAATCCGCGTTGATCGAGATATATCCATGCGTCAAATCGCAGGTCCAGACGGTCGCTCGTCCCTCGCCCAGGGCAAGGTCGACGCCAATCTGGATGTCCTGACCTTTGAGGTGCGCAGCGACGGGCGCTTCATCATACCCTTCCAGCGCCAGCCCGCCCGAAGCAACCTGCGTCGCGCCAAACCGGATGGCCAGCTTGTCGCGATCGGCAGGCTCGCCCGCCTTTCCGACCGCCATGACGACACGGCCCCAATTGGCATCCTCGCCCGCAATGGCCGTCTTCACCAGCGGCGAGTTGGCGATGGACATCGCGATCCGGTGGGCGCTCCCGTCGCTCTCCGCGCCTTCAACGCTGATCTCGATGAATTTCGACGCGCCCTCGCCATCGCGCACCACCAGATGCGCAAGTTGCAAGCACAGATCGTTCAGCGCCGCCGCAAACGCATCCGCGCCTGCATCATCCATCGATGCCAGCGGCGCGCTGCCTGCCTTCCCCGTGGCGAAGGCCAGCACCGTATCGCTGGTCGACGTGTCGCTATCGACCGTGATGCAGGAGAAGGTGCGCCGGTTCGCCGCCGACAGCATCTGCTGGAAAAGCTTCGGCTCGATCGCCGCATCGGTGAAGATATAGCCGAGCATCGTCGCCATGTCCGGCGCGATCATGCCGGATCCCTTGATGATCCCGACCAGCTCCACGCGCGTGCCGCCGATCATGGCGCTGGTCCGGGCACCCTTGGCATAGGTGTCGGTAGTGCCGATCGTGTTCGCCGCATCCTCCCAGCTACAGGGCACTGCGGCGAAAGCGGCATCCAGCCCTGCTTCCGCCTTGTCCACCGGCAGCGGAACGCCGATCACCCCGGTCGAGGAGACAAAAACGTCCGAAGGCAGGCACCCCAGATGGTTCGCCACCTTGGCCGCAATCGCTTCCACGGCAGCCCGCCCGCGATGGCCCGTAAAGGCATTGGCGTTCCCCGCGTTCACGACAAGAGCCCGCGCCGACCCAAGCGGTATGGCGTCGCGGCACCACTCTACCTCGGGGGAGGGGCATTTGCTCTGCGTCGTCACGCCAGCGACAGCCGTGCCCTCCGCCAGCTCGACATAGGTCAGGTCGCACCGGTCCCAATTCTTGTATTGCGCGCGCGCCGCGCGTGTCGTCACGCCCGCAATGGCGGGAAGATCGGGAAAGGCGGCAGGGGCGAGGGGAGAGCGCTGTGTCATGCGCGCGGCTTAGCGCATATCACCCGCCCGTCAATCATTCCCTCCCCGGGATGTTCCGGACTGCTCATCAATTGACTATCCCACGGCCAAACCCTAAATCGCCGCGCATATCCGTGTGCGTTGCCTTAACAGGGTGCGCGCTCCCCTTTTGTCAGGAACTTGCATGTTCGGCGCACTCGCCAAGTCCATCTTCGGATCGTCCAACGAACGTTACGTAAAGTCGCTGGGCAGGATCGTCGAACGCATCGCATCTTTTGAGCCCGCCATTTCGGCTATGAGCGATGAGGAACTGACGGCGCAGACCACGCGCTTCCGCGATCGCCTGACGCAGGGTGAAACGCTTGACGACCTGCTCCCGGAAGCCTTTGCGACGGTGCGCGAAGCGGCCAAGCGCACACTCGGCCAGCGCCACTATGACGTGCAGATGGTCGGCGGCATCGTCCTCCATCGCGGCGAGATCGCCGAAATGCGCACGGGCGAAGGTAAGACGCTGGTCGCGACCCTCGCCACCTATCTGAACGCTCTGGAAGGGAAGGGCGTTCACGTCGTCACCGTCAACGACTATCTCGCCAGCCGCGACTGCGAATGGATGGGGCAGGTCTATCGGTTCCTCGGCCTCACCACCGGCGTCATCGTGCCCAACCTGTCGGAAGATCAGCGGCGGGAGGCTTACAACGCCGACATCACCTACGCGACGAACAACGAACTCGGCTTCGATTATCTGCGCGACAATATGAAATATGACCGCGCGTCGATGGTGCAGCGGCCCTTCAACTTCGCGATCGTTGACGAGGTGGACTCGATCCTGATCGACGAAGCGCGCACCCCGCTGATCATTTCCGGCCCGACCGACGACAAGTCGGAGCTTTATGTCGCCGTCGATGCCATCGTGAAGCGGCTGGATGAGGACGACTATGAAAAGGACGAGAAGCAGCGCACCGTCACCCTGACCGAAGACGGCACGGAAAAGATCGAGCGATTGCTGGAGGAGGCGGGCCTGCTCGAAGGCGCAAACCTCTACGACTTCGAAAACACCGCCGTCGTCCATCACGTGAACCAGGCGTTGCGCGCTGTCGTGATGTTCCGCCGCGACATCGATTACATCGTGAAAGACGGCAAGGTCATCATCATCGATGAGTTCACCGGCCGCATGATGGACGGTCGCCGCTGGTCCGACGGCCTGCACCAGGCGGTGGAAGCCAAGGAAGGCGTGAATATCGAGCCGGAGAACCAGACTCTCGCCTCGATCACCTTCCAGAATTATTTCCGCATGTACCCGAAGCTGGGCGGCATGACCGGCACGGCCGCGACCGAAGCGACCGAATTCTACGAAATCTACAAGATGAACGTCGTCACCATCCCGACCAACCGGCCGGTGCAGCGCGTTGACGAGGAAGACAGCTTCTACAAGAATCTGGAAGACAAGTTCCGCGGCATCGCCAAGACGATCAAGATCCATGCCGAGCAGGGCCAGCCCGTCCTCGTCGGCACTGTGTCGATCGAAAAGTCGGAAATGCTGTCCGAATTCCTCAATCAGGAGGGGGTCAAGCACGCGGTCCTCAACGCCCGCTTCCATGAGAGTGAAGCGCATATCGTCGCGCAGGCGGGCCGGAAGGGCGCCGTCACCATCGCCACCAACATGGCGGGGCGCGGCACCGACATCAAGCTTGGCGGCAACCTTGAAATGCGCGTCGAGGACGAATTGCGCGACATGCCGGAAGGGCCGGAGCGCGAAGCCGCGATCGCCCGCATCGATGCCGAAATCGAGGCTGAAAAGGCCGAAGTGCTCGCCGCCGGTGGGCTCTTCGTGCTCGCGACCGAGCGTCATGAAAGCCGCCGCATCGACAACCAGCTGCGCGGGCGTTCAGGGCGTCAGGGTGACCCGGGCCTTTCCCGCTTCTACCTCAGCCTCGACGATGACCTCATGCGCATCTTCGGCCCGGACACCATGTTCGCCAAGATGATCCGCTCGAACCTGGAGGATGGCGAGGCGCTGCCCCCGTCCAAATGGCTCAGCAAGGCGATCGAGACCGCGCAGAAGAAGGTCGAGGCGCGGAACTACGATATTCGCAAGCAGGTCGTCGAATATGACGACGTCATGAATGACCAGCGCAAGGTCATCTATGAACAGCGCAGCGACATCATGGATGCCGACACCGTTGACGATGTCGTCACCGACATGCGCCATGAAACCGTCAATGACATTGTCGGCGCATCCTGCCCGCCCGGTACCTATCCCGAACAGTGGGATATAGAGCGACTAAAGGCCCGCACCGCCGAAATCCTGGAGCTGGAGCCAGACTTCGACGCCTGGCTGGCGGAAGACGCCGTCGATCCGGAAATGATCGAGGAACGCCTCAACGCCCTGGCCGATGAAGCGGTCGCCGAAAAGGTCGCCGGGATCGATCCGGAAAACTGGCATATGATCGAAAAGTCGATTCTGCTGCAGAGCCTCGATCATCACTGGAAGGAGCATCTGTCGACACTCGATGCGCTCCGCCAGGTCGTCCATCTGCGCGCTTATGCGCAAAAGACGCCGATCAACGAATATAAGCAGGAAGCCTTCGCGCTGTTCGAACGCATGCTCGGCAACATCCGTGAGGATGTGACCGGCTCCATCGCGCGCGTTCAGTTCCGCATGGATGGTGGCGATGTCGCGCCGCTGCCGGAGTTCGATCTGCCGGTGCTTCCGGACTTCATCACCACGCACATCGATCCGTTTTCAGGCGAAGATAATAGCGGCGACATCGATGCGGGGCAGCTCGGCGGCATCACCACGACGCTACCGCGACCGCCGGTCGGCAATGCCGCGCCGGGTGAGTTCACCGATCTAAATATCAGCCGCAATGCGCCATGTCCCTGTGGCTCTGGCCAGAAGTACAAGCACTGCCACGGCGCGCTGGCCTGAGTGATTAACCGTCATGCCAGCGAAAGCTGGCATCTCGTGCGGCTACGGGCTCGCTAGAGCATTTTCGAAGCAGATGGGCTCATCTGCTGACCCGGATCACGCTCTAGGAGATTACAGCTTCCGCTGGGGCGACGTTCCTCGCTAAGGTCGGCTGCATGTCTTCCAGCCGAAGTGCATGCATCATGGCCAAAGCCCCGGCGCTCAATCCCGCCGCTCGTCCCGGCGCTCTCCGTGCAGCTTGGCCCAAAGGTCAGCCGTCCCGGCCTCCTGCGCCTTCGTCACATATTGGGCCGCCACCAGCCACCCCTTGATCGGGCGCAACGGCAGCACGGTCGTCAAGATCAGCACCGGTATCCCCACCGCGATATGCACCCACAGCGGCGGCCGGGCCAAAATCTCCAGCATCACGATGAAGATGACGCCCGGAACGCAGGCGAACAGTTGAACGAACACAGCCGGACCATCAGCCGGATCGGCAAAGGAATAATTGAGCCCGCACACTTCGCAATGATCGCGGATCGTCAGGAATCCCTGGAATATATGGCCCTCGCCACATCGCGGGCAGCGGCCCAGCGCCCCCGTTTCGATCGGGGACCGCTTCGGCCAATTGTTCGACGGTTCCACCATTTTCTCGTTTTCCCTTGCCCGATATGGCCTTCGCTCAACAGCGTCCATGTGATGGCGTGGCGGGGAAAATCAACTAGCCTTTTTGTCCCACCCTGATCTCCAGGAAAATGCGGCCGCCACTCGCCGCGCTGACGCTACGTCACGGCGGGCAACAGCCGTTTCTCCGGATTGCGGCAACCAACAATCTCTGTTAAACGCGCGGCGATTTGGATGCCCGACAGCATACAAGTCGCGCCCCCGGCATCCCTTGCCCGGGGGCGCTTTTATTTTTCAGCGGCTGATTGTCTCCGCGGGATCTAGTGCGCCGGCTTTTCCGCTGCGGGATCGCCGGGCATCTCGAAATTTTCCATGGCGTCGTGCAGCACTTGATCGGGACAGGACGCGGCCAGAGCCCGTACCTTGTACCGCAGCGCCAATTCTCGATGCGCCGCAACCTCTTCGGCGGGGGCATGCCGGGCCAAGGCGTTGTTTACCTTGGCAGCTTCTTCCCGTGCGCGTCGAAAAAGATAGGGTGCATCCGTTCGCCCAGACATCGCAACCTCCAGATCGTGAGGGCGCATGATAACATGACGCTCCACTATACTCTCTAACGCGGGTTAAGGCGAGCCATGGCTGCGACGATCGGCGAAATGGCGGACAGGGTGGGATTCGAACCCACGGTGAGCGTAAACCCACGGCGGTTTTCAAGACCGCTGCCTTAAACCACTCGGCCACCTGTCC
>CAMPHR010000049.1 GCA_946886075.1 uncultured Novosphingobium sp.
ACCCTCGTCGCTGAACACGACGGCCAGCGCCTCGGCCGGGGTCAGCTCGGGCCGGTCGGCGGTGATCCGCTCGTAGTCGCGCTCGATGAACGCCACCCGCTCCCGCGCGAACTCCATGACGGCGTCCTCGCCCGAGGTCTCGGCGAGGAAGCGCAGGGCGTGGACGGCGAGGTCGGCGGGGCCTTCCCAGCTGTCCAGGACGCGAACAAGGCTGCCTTGGGCGATCAGTTCGCCCACGTCCCAGAGCGAGCGCAGGGCGATGCCGACGCCGGTGAGCGCGAGTTCACGGACGATCTCGCTGCTGTTGGTGCGGACATGGCTTTGGCCGTCGACCAGCTTGCGCGCGCGGCCGTTGACCAGCCGCCATGGCAGCTGCCCGTCGGCAGCGAGCAGGCGGTGGTGGGCGAGGTCGGCGATCTTTCCCGGAGCGCCATGCGCGGCGAGATAGGCGGGGCTGGCGCAGAGGATGCGGCGGTTGGCGGCGAGAGGGTGGCCCTCCAGGTGAGCGGGAATGTCGCTGGTGATGCGGATCGCGATGTCGATCCGTTCGGCTAGCAGGTCTTCATAGGCGTCAGACAGGTTGAGTTCGAGATCGACGCGGGGATGGAGGTCGAGGAAGCGGGCGACATGGGGCGCGACATGGAGGCGGCCGAAGGAGGTGGGGGCGGAGATGCGCAACGGGCCGGACGCGGTGCGATGGCGGTTGGTGACACGCTGTTCCGCCTGCTGGATAGCGTCGAGGATGGCGACGAGGTCGCGGTGCAGGCTGGCGCCCTCTTCCGTCAGGGCGAGGCGGCGCGTGGTGCGGTGGATGAGGCGGACGCCCAGGCGCGCCTCCAGCCGGGACAGGCGTTTCGACATCATGGCGGGTGAGATGTTGAGGAGGCGGCCTGCAGCGGAAAGGCTGCCTGCTTCGACGGCGCGGGCGAAGAGGAGATAGTCGGGGTCCATGATCTTTTCCTGTGAGGAACAGATGCTTTGATCTTTTGTCGTCTAGTGCGATGGTGACGGCGGGTCTATGGCTTTGTCATAGTCGTGGGATGGAGAGTTGTGCCGTGGACGGGATGAGCGAGAAATCGGGCCTGGTGGTTGCCGCCGAGCTGGCGCGCTTTATCGATGAGGACGTCCTGCCGGGGACGGGGGTTGCGGCTGACGCGTTCTGGGCCGGGGCGGCGGCGATTTTCGAACGTTTTGCGCCGAGGAATGCGGCTTTGCTCGCCAAGCGCGACGCGATGCAGGCGCAGATCGATGACTGGCATGGGGCAAATGCGGGGCGGCCGTTCGATGCGGAGGCTTATCGAGCTTTCCTGACCGAGATTGGCTATCTGGTGCCGGAGCCTGCGCCCTTTTCCATCGGGTCGGGCCGGGTGGATGCGGAGCTGGCGACGCTGGCGGGGCCGCAGCTGGTCGTGCCGATCCTGAACGCGCGGTTCCTGCTCAACGCGGCCAATGCGCGGTGGGGGAGCCTTTATGATGCGCTGTATGGGACGGATGCGATCCCGGGCGCGGCTGCGGCGAAGGGATATGATCCGGCGCGGGGGGCGCAGGTGATTGGCTGGGCGAAGGCTTTTCTGGACCGGGCGGTGCCTCTGGCGGAGGGGAGCTGGGCGGAGTGGACTGGCGGAGTTCCCGTGTTGCGGGACGCTTCGCAGCTCGCCGGGCGGGCGGGGGAGAATATTCTGCTGCGGAACAATGGGCTGCATATCGAGCTGGTGATCGATGCGGGGCATCCGATCGGGCGGGATGATCCGGCGCATCTGGCCGATGTGGTGCTGGAAGCGGCGCTGTCGACCATTTGCGACCTGGAGGATTCGGTTGCGGCGGTCGATGCGGCGGACAAGGTTGCTGCCTATGCCAACTGGCTGGGACTGATGAAGGGCGACCTGGAGGAGAGCTTCGAGAAGAAGGGCGCGATGATGACGCGGCGGTTGAATGGCGACCGCAGCTATGTTGCGCCGGATGGGAGCGGGTTCACGCTGCCGGGGCGGTCTTTGCTGTT
Organism: uncultured Novosphingobium sp.; assembly: GCA_946886075.1. The sequence continues at coordinate 2,000 of CAMPHR010000049.1, forward strand.
CGTGCGGAATGTCGGGCATTTGATGACGACGCCTGCGGTGCAGCTGTCGGGCGGGGCGGAGGCTCCGGAGGGGATATTGGATGGGATCGTCACCAGCCTGATCGCTCTGCATGACCTTCGGCGGAGCGGGCGCTTCGTCAACAGCCGGGCGGGCAGCATCTATATTGTGAAGCCCAAGATGCATGGGCCGGAAGAGGTGGCATTCACCAACGATCTGTTCGACGCGATCGAGGATTTGCTGGGGCTGGAGCGGCATCAGCTGAAGGTTGGGGTGATGGATGAGGAGCGGAGGACTTCCGCCAACCTTGCCGCCTGTATTCATGCGGTGCGGGATCGGATCGTCTTTATCAACACAGGCTTTCTGGATCGGACGGGCGACGAGATTCACACGTCGATGCGGGCGGGGCCGATGATCCGCAAGGGCGAGATGAAGGGGGCAGCGTGGATCAAGGCTTATGAGGATCGCAACGTGCAGATCGGGCTCGCCTGCGGGCTGTCCGGGCGGGCGCAGATCGGGAAGGGCATGTGGGCGGCGCCCGACCGGATGGCGGATATGCTGGAGCAGAAGATCGGGCATCCGATGACAGGGGCGAATACGGCATGGGTGCCTTCTCCTACTGCGGCGGTGCTGCATGCTACGCACTATCATGACGTCGATGTCTTTGCCCGGCAGGGGGAGCGGAGGGCGGAGGCTGTTGCGTCGCTGGATGCATTGTTGACTTTACCTCTGGCGGCGGGGGTGAATTGGTCGGCACAGGATGTCCGGGAGGAGCTGGACAATAATGCGCAGGGGATATTGGGCTATGTCGTGCGCTGGGTGGATCAGGGGGTGGGCTGCTCCAAGGTGCCGGATATTCATGATGTGGGGCTGATGGAGGACCGGGCGACGTTGCGGATTTCTTCGCAGCATATCGCCAACTGGCTGCTGCATGGGGTGTGTTCGGCCGAGGAGGTCGAGGCGGCGTTGCGGCGGATGGCGGCGAAGGTGGATGCGCAGAATGCGGGCGATCCGCTTTACCAGCCGATGAGCGGGCGGGAGGCGGACAGCATCGCCTTTCAGGCGGCGCGGGCGCTGGTGTTCGAGGGGGTGGCGCAGCCTAATGGCTATACCGAGCCCTTGCTGCATGCCTATCGAGCGCGGGTGAAGGCCGCCTAGGTCAGGATGACATGGGCGGCGCCTGCTGCGGCTGAGCAGAGGAGGACGGGGAGGACTCCGGCCGTGAAGCGCAGGACGGCGATGAGCGCTGCGGCGGAGAGGGCGAGCGCGGGCAAGTTGATCGAGGCGAGGACGGGGACGTCGAGCGATCCGGTCGGCGTGGATATGGCGTGGACCTTGGCGAAGAGTGTGTGGATCGCGAACCAGAGGGCCAGGTTCAGGATCACGCCGACCACTGCTGCGGTGATGGCGGTGAGGGCCGAGGACAGGGCGCGGTTGCCTCGTAGGCGCTCGATGAAGGGGGCGCCCGCGAAGATCCAGAGGAAGCAAGGGACGAAGGTCACCCAGGTGGTGAGGATCGCGCCCAGCGTGGCTGCGACGAGTGGGGGCAGCGCGCCTGCGTCGCGGAAGGCGGCGAGGAAGCCGACGAACTGCGTCACCATGATCAGCGGGCCGGGCGTCGTTTCCGCCATGCCGAGGCCGTCAAGCATTTCGCCCGGACGCAGCCAGCCGAAAGTGCCGACCGCTTCCTGCGCGACATAGGCGAGGACCGCGTAAGCGCCGCCGAAGGTGACGACCGCCATCTGGCTGAAGAAACTGGCGATGCGGGCGAAGACATCGTCGGGGCCAAGCGCGAGGAACAGCGCGAGGACGGGAGCGAGCCAGAGCAGCAACAGGACGGTCGAGATCTGGAGCGACCAGCGCAGGTTGGGGCGGGCGAGATCGGGGAGGGATTCGCCGAGCGCGGTGTCGCGATCGTGGATGACGTTGCCGGATGCGGGGCCATGGCCGCCGCCGCCTTTGAATTGGGCGATGCCGCTGCGGCTGCCGAGATAGCCGATGAGGCCAGCGGCGAGCACGATCAGCGGAAAGGGCGCGTCGAGGAAGAAGATGGCGACGAAGGCGGCGGCGGCGATGCCGCGCATGACGTTATTTTTAAGCGCGCGGGAGCCGACGCGGACGACGGCTTGCACGACGACGGCGAGGACGGCGGCTTTCAGGCCGAAGAAGAGCCCCTCGACAAGGGGCACTTTGCCGAGCAGGACGTAGATGTAGCTCAACCCCAATATGGCGAGGAAGCCGGGGAGGACGAAGAGGATGCCCGCGATCAGGCCGCCCTTTGTCTTGTGGAGGAGCCAGCCGATGTAGATGGCGAGCTGTTGCGCTTCTGGGCCGGGGAGCAGCATGCAATAGTTGAGAGCGTGGAGGAAACGCTCCTCCCCGATCCACTTTTTTTCCTCGACAAGGATGCGGTGCATCACGGCGATCTGCCCGGCGGGGCCGCCAAAGCTCAAGGCCGCGATCTTCGCCCATATGCGGGTGGCTTCGCCTAGCGGGATGCCGTGATCAGGCAGAGGCGCGGCGGCAGAGGATAGGGTCGATGCGGTGCTGTTCATCGATCGGTCTTTCGATTGCTGAAAAAGGCGTGGAATTGGTTGAGGGCGTCGCTGGCGAGGGCGATGCGCTGAAGATCGTCGTCGGTGGACGCGCAAACGCCCGAGAGCATCGCGCCAAGGCCCGCGGTTTCAGGGCGGGTGAACTTGCCATCGGCTATATCGAGCTCGTGGATGATCTCGCCGATGGCTTGGAGCGCGGGGTCATCGATGAGGCTCGCGCGGAGCAGCAGGGTTTCGAAGCTGCACCGGTCGGCTTCATGGGTGAATTCCGCGTCGGCCATGTCGAAGCGAAGTTCGCCGGGTTCGGGCGCGTGGGTGCGGCTGTCGACGAAGCGGAAGCGGGCCTGCGGGTCGATGAAGCGCTGGATTAGCCATGCGCAGGCGATGCGATCGACATGGACGCCGCTGCGCGTGACCCAGATGCGGTTGGTGAGGTCCTGCGGGGTTTCGGCGGGTGCAGTGCGGGTGACGTCGGGGTGCTGGTAGCGGCGGCGGTCAAGCTCGGTGAGGGCGGCTTCGGCTTCCTGGCGGCCGTGGGCTCCGAAGAAGTCGATGCGGCCTATGTCTTCGAGGCGTTTTTGCAGCTTGGCTATTTCGGCTGAGGTGGCGGGGCCGGTTTCCAGCAGACGGCGCGCGGATTGGGCGAGATCGTCATAGTCGGCGTCGCGTGCGGTGTCGAAGAGGGTGCGGACTTCGGGGTCTGATTGGCCGTCTAGGAGGGTTAGTTCGGCGAGGATGGCTTCGCCGCCGCTGGAGGTGATTTCGTGGAGCAGGGTGCTGAAGGCGGCTTGCGAGCGTTCGGTGTTGGGGAGGAGGTGGACGGCATTTTTCAGCGGGATAGCGCCGATGGATTGGAGACGGCGCCAGATTTTTACGCGCAGGTAGGGGGGCTTGGCTGGGAGTTGGTGAAGCAGGGCTAGCCAGGTGTTCATGATGCATGTGTATCACAGGATTTTGGGAGGTGAAATAGCTATATCATTAGCGAGCATTCTCCCGGTCCGTTCGCCCTGAGCTTGTCGAAGGGCTCTTCTTTCTTAGGGAAGGGAGGGCTTCGACAAGCTCAGCCCGAACGGGTGAGGGTGTTAGCTTTCTTTTTGTCCTAGCTGACGCGCGGAGTTTTCTGCGGTCTTTGCGCTACGAATATTTTTTCACGCGGAGACGCGGAGACGCAGAGAGGGTGCGTCTTGGGAGATGTGGTGCGTCAGGTTGTCTGTGCGGTCGGATGCGATGTTAGAACAGAGGCGCTGCGCGGGCCGGTTTGGCTCCGCGTCTCCGCGTGAACAATTTTCATTCTGCGCAGGAGCAGGAGAGTTTAGGATTTCAGCTGTTCTATCAGCGCCTTGGCTGCACGGGTGACGTCTGACCAAGTTTCGTCGAAATCCTCGTCTTCGCCGAAATAGGGGTCGGTGACGCTGGTGCCTTTGCGGCCGGGGATGAGGTCCATGAGGAGGCGGAGGTCTGCCTTGCCGTCTGAGGGACGGATGCGGCGGAGATTTTTGAGGTTTTCCGCGTCGAGGGCGAAGATATGGTTGAAGCGGTGGAAGTCGTCCGCTGTGACCTGGCGGCCGCGATAGGTGGATATGTCGATGCCGTGGCGCAGGGCGACGGCCTGAGCGCGCTTGTCGGGCGGGCAGTCTACATGCCAGTCGCCGGTGCCTGCGGAGTCTACTTCGACGGGTAGGCCCGCCTTTGCCGCTTCGGCGCGCAGGGCTGCTTCGGCCAGCGGCGAGCGGCAGATATTGCCTAGGCAGACGAAGAGGACGGAGGCGGTCATCCTTCGGCGGCTGCCGTCGAGAGACCGAGTTGCGGCACGCCGATTGAGCGGCGGCCGCCGAAGTCGGTGCGGGCGACGATGACGCCGATCTTTTCCATATAGTCGATGAGGCGGCGGACGCGGCCCGGCGAGCTGGTGCCATAGGCGCGGGCTAGGGCGCTGTCGTCCGGGCAGGGCAGGCCCTGCATCGCGGCGCGGGCGATGAGGAGGAAGGGGGCGAGCATGTCTTCAGGCAAGGGCCGGGCGGCCTTCATCGCGTCGTCCCAGCGCGGGTCGGCGGCGTCGAACATGCCTGCCTGCGCCATGGCGAACCGCTTGCGGAAGGCGGCGAGGTCGAGCGGGGGCGTGCGCAGGCCTTTCATGCGGCAGCGGACGCCGAAATCCTGATAGAGGGTCGCGACGCTGGGCTGTGCATCGCCAAGGTCCGCGACGATTTCTTCGAGAACGGCGATGACTACGGGTTCATTCTGGCCGAAGTCGAGTTCGGGTGCGGCTGGCTTGGCGAGGGGCGCGGCGGCCAGCGCCCGCATCAGTTCTTCGGCGGGGAGCGGCGGCGGTTCGGCGCGCGGTGGGGGAGGAGGTAGCGCGTCGTCCTCTCCGGCGCTGGCGAAGAGCAGTTCCTGAAGATCGCCGGTCGCGGCGGCGGGCGGGGGCATTAGCTTGTGCGTGCCGCCTCGGGTGCTCGTCTTGACCGTGCCGATCTTCACGGCGACGGGGCGGCGGCAGATCGCGGGGCCGAGGGCGAGGAAGCGGCCGCGTTCAAGGTCGCGTATCTGTTCGGCCTGGCGGCGCTCCATGCCGAGCAAGTCGGCGGCGCGGGCCATGTCGATGTCGAGGAAGGTGCGGCCCATGAGGAAGTTGGACGCTTCGGCCGCGACATTCTTGGCGAGCTTGGCAAGGCGCTGGGTGGCGATGACGCCCGCGAGGCCGCGCTTTCGGCCTCGGCACATGAGGTTGGTCATGGCGGCGAGCGACAGGCGGCGGGCTTCGTCGGATACGTCTCCGGCGGCGACGGGGGCGAACATCTGCGCTTCGTCCACGACGACGAGGGCGGGATACCAATGGTCGCGCGGGGCGTCGAACAGGGTGGAGAGGAAGGTCGCGGCGCATTTCATCTGCGCTTCGAGTTCGAGGCTTTCGAGGCTGAGGACCACCGATGCGCGATGTTCGCGGATGCGCGCGGCCATCTTGACGATCTCGCGTTCATTATAGTCGCCCGCGTCGATGACGACATGGCCATATTCATCGGCGAGGGTGACGAAGTCGCCTTCGGGATCGATCACGACCTGCTGGACGAGGGATGCGCTTTCTTCGAGTAGGCGGCGGAGGAGGTGCGACTTGCCGGACCCCGAATTGCCCTGAACCAGCAGGCGGGTGGCGAGCAATTCCTCTACGTCGATCGGAACGGGGTTGCCGTTGCCGTCGGTTCCTATGCTGATGGTGGCGGTCACATATGTCCTTTGGCGCAGGCGGGGGGATTCGCGCAAGGGTGGTGTCTGGGAACTTCTCTTTCCTCCGTTCGGGCTGTTCGAACGAGCCACTTGTCTCGTTCGAATGTCGAAGCCCTGCACTTCTCCTCATCCTTAAAGAAAGGAAGAAAGTAGAGCCCTTCGACAAGCTCAGGGCGAACGGGGAGAGGGGGGCGCGCGCAGAGGAGAGGCCTGGATAACGGACGCGTTCCCCTTGACCGCAGCCTTGTTGCGGCGCAGCATCGTTACTTATGGCGACTCTTTCATCCCCCGTTCCACCGGTTACGCAAAATCCGGACATTCGTTACCTTGGCCGCCTGCTCGGCGATGTGATCCGCGCTTATGGCGGGGAGGGGCTTTACCGGCAGACGGAATATATCCGGTCGGCCTCTGTCGATCGGGCGCGGGGCATTCATGGCGCGGATGTGGTGGATACCGGGCTGGAGGCGCTGAACCTGGACGACACGCTGTCGTTCGTGCGCGGGTTCATGTTGTTTTCGATGCTCGCCAATCTGGCGGAGGACCGGCAGGGGGTGGCGGCCGATCCGGATGCGGACGTGGCTTCGGCGATCGAGCGGCTGGAATCGCATGGGATCGGGCGGGATGCGGTGATGGCGCTGCTGAACCATGCGCTGATCGTGCCGGTGCTGACGGCGCACCCGACCGAGGTGCGGCGCAAGAGCATGATCGATCATAAGAACCGCATCGCCGACCTGATGGCTTTGAAGGATGCGGGGCGCGACGAGACCGCGGACGGGGAGAATCTGGACGAGGCGATCGCGCGGCAGATTGCTCTGCTGTGGCAGACGCGGCCTTTGCGGCGGCAGAAGCTGTTCGTGCAGGATGAGATCGACAATGTCCTGACCTATTTCCGGGACGTGTTCCTGCCGGTGCTACCTGCGCTTTATGCGCGGTGGGAGCGGGTGCTGGGGGTGCGGCCGCCGAGTTTCCTGCGGGTGGGCAATTGGATAGGCGGAGACCGGGACGGCAATCCGTTCGTGCAGGCGCCGCAGTTGCGGTCGGCTCTGGGGCGCGGGTGCGAGGCGGCGGTCGCTTATTATCTGGAGGCGGTGCATGCGCTGGGGGCGGAGTTGTCGCTGTCCACCGAATTGGCGCATGTGCCGCAGGCGGTGCTGGACCTGGCGGAGGCGAGCGGCGATGCGTCGTCAAGCCGCCAGGACGAGCCTTATCGGCGGGCGCTGTCGGGTATTTATGCGCGGTTGGCGGCGACTTATCGGGAGCTGGTGGGCAAAGCGCCGCCACGGCCTTCGCGGTTGGCGGGCGAGGCCTATGCGCAACCTGGGGATTTGCGGCGCGATCTGGTGACGGTGGCGCAGGGGTTGGCGAGCGAGGGCGATGGCGCGCTGGCGACCGGCGGGGCGCTGGGGCGGTTGATCCGGGCGGTGGAGACGTTCGGCTTCCATCTGGCGACGCTCGACATGCGGCAGAATAGCGACGTGCATGAGCGCGTCGTTACTGAAATGCTGAAGGTCGCGGGTGTCGAGGAGGATTATGCGGCGCTGGACGAGGCGGCGCGGGTGGCGTTGCTGCGGGCGGAATTGGCGAGCAACCGGCCGCTGGGGTCGCGCTTTTCGGAATATTCGGAGGAGACCGCGTCCGAATTGGCGATCGTGCTGGCGGCGGCGGAGGCGCACCAGACATACGGGCCTGCCTGCATCAGCCACTATATCATCTCCAAGGCGGAGAGCGTTTCGGACCTGCTGGAGGTCAACCTGCTGCTCAAGGAAGCGGGCTTGTGGCGAGCGGGGAAGGACGGCGAGCCTGCGCGGGCGGCGATCATGGCGGTGCCGTTGTTCGAGACGATCGCGGATTTGGAAGCGGCTCCGCGCATCATGGCGGCCTATTTCGGCCTGCCCGAGATTGCGGGCGTGGTGCGGGAGCGGGGTCATCAGGAAGTGATGATCGGCTATTCCGACAGCAACAAGGATGGCGGCTATATTACCTCGACCTGGGGTCTGTATCAGGCGAGCAAGGCGCTGGCGCCGGTTTTCGAGGATGCGGGGACGGCGATGCAGCTGTTCCATGGCCGGGGCGGCGCGGTGGGGCGTGGCGGCGGATCGTCCTTTGCGGCGATACAGGCGCAGCCGCGCGGCACGGTGCAGGGGCGCATCCGGATCACCGAACAGGGCGAGGTGATCGCGGCGAAATTCGGCACGCGCGACGTGGCGATGACCAATTTGGAGGCGATGACGAGCGCGACCCTGCTCGCCAGCCTGGAGCCGGAGGGGATTTCGGACAAGGACGCGGCGCGTTTTGCTGGCGCGATGGATGAATTGTCCAAAACGGCGTTCGCCGCCTATCGCGACCTTGTCTACGGGACGGAGGGGTTCAAGGAGTTTTTCCGGCAGCTGACGCCGATCCAGGAAATCTCAGGGCTGAAGATCGGTTCGCGCCCCGCCAGCCGGACCAAGAGCACGCGGATCGAGGATCTGCGCGCTATTCCATGGGTGTTCAGCTGGGCGCAGGCGCGGGTGATGCTGCCCGGCTGGTACGGGATGGGACAGGCGTTCGAGGCGTTCAAGGACAAGGCGCTTCTGGCCGACATGGCGCAGAGCTGGTCTTTCCTGAAATCCGCGCTAGCCAATCTGGAGATGGTGCTGGCGAAGTCGGACCTCGGCATCGCCGCGCATTACCTGCCGCTGGTCGAAGATCAGGCGGCGGGCGGCGCGATGTTCGATCGTATCCGGGAAGGGTGGCAGCTGACGCATGACGGGCTGCTGGCGGCGACGGGGCAATCGCGGTTGCTGGAGAAGAACCCGAAGCTGGATGAATCGATCCGGCTGCGGCTGCCCTATATCGAGCCGCTGAACCTGTTGCAGGTGGAATTGATGAAGCGCCATCGTGGCGGGGAGGATGATCCGCGGATCAAGGAAGGGATCGAACTATCGATTAATGCCATCGCCACGGCTTTGCGCAACAGTGGGTAGGGCCGGGTGCGGAGTGCGTGAACCTGATTGAGATCGTCACCCGGACTTGGCGCTTCGCTTCTTCTCTGGCCCTCCAAAGGCAGCGGGACCCCGGGTCGAGCCCGGGGTGATGGGAAGGAAGGTTCGGTACTCTTCCACGCTTGCGCGCGAGAATCCGGGACGGCTAGCAGTCCAATGCCGCCCCGAACCCCTGGCCTCCCCAAAGGAGGCGCGAGCGGATGAGGCGGGTTGTTTCCCGCTAATCCTTTGTCCAGAGCCGCTTTTTCGTTCCCAAAGATGAAGGGTGGATGAACATCGATGCCATGCGCGACGAGCTGAGCTTCATTTTCATTCACAACCAATTCAACCGGGAGACGTTATCCTGCCCGTATTGGAGAAAAGGAGAGAGGCAATGACGTGGTCCGGACGAAGGTTTCTGGCTGCGATCAGCCTTGCCGGTGCGGTGGCACTGGGTGGCTGCGCCTATGACAACGGCTATTATGGCGGCGTGAGCGTAGGGTCGGGCTATTATGGCGGCGGTTACTACGACGACTATTATGGCCCCGCTTATTATGGTTCGGGCTACGGCCCTGGCTATGGCTGGTACGGCGATTATTATTATCCCGGCAACGGCTATTATGTCTATGATCGCGGCGGGCGGCGCCATCGCTGGAACAATGACCAGCGCCGCTATTGGGAAGGTCGGCGCAATGAGCGTGGCGACCATTGGCGCGGCAGTCTGGCGCGGCCGGAAGAAGGCCGCCTCTATCGCGACGGCAGGCGTGTGAGGGATGGAAACTGGCGCGGCCGGGACAGGGTCGAGGCTGGGGCTGCTGCTCCGGCGGTGCGCAGCCAGCCGCGTGCGGAACGCCCGCGTGGAAGCTGGGGCGGTGGGCGCTCGGGCGGTGCTTCGGGTTCGAGCACGACACGATCTGACGGAACGCATTGGCGCGGGACGCTGCGTCGCTGATGCGGGCTGGGTGGGGCGCTGCTACGCTGATCGCTTGCCTCTCGCTCGCCGCCTGTGACGGGCGGGAGGAAAGCGCGATCGACAATCTCGCCAACGGCGCCAATTCGGCGCAGGTGGAGAACAGCTTCCGGGCGGAGGCGCAGGCGGCGTTGGAGCCGCTGCGTCCGCCCGAACCGGGGACGCCGGGTGGCTTGCCGCCAGATGCTGCGCCGATCGAGGAAGGGAAGATCGATCCCAAGGGGCCGCAGGGTGCCGGGCAGGTCGTGCAGGGCTATTATGCCCTACTTGAGCAGCGGCGCTTTGATGACGCGCAGGATTTGTGGAACGAGAAGGGCGCGGTTGGCGCGGAGGATGACGAGGCCTTTGCCCGGCGCTTCCGCAACTTCAGTGAAATTCACGCCAATATCGGTGCGCCTGGTGAGATGGAGGGCGCGGCGGGCTCTTCCTATGTGACTGTGCCGGTGCAGGTCTATGGGCGGCTCGCGGTGAATGGGAAGCCTTGGTATATGCTGCGGCAGGTGGTGCTGCGCCGGGTTAACGATGTGCCGGGGTCGAGCGAGGCTGACCGGCGGTGGCATATCGAGTCGATCGGGGCTTATGTGGCGCCGGTTGAGGGTGAGGCTGGTGAGGTTGGGAATAATGTTTCGGTGGGGCGTTAGAGCACGCGGACTCTCTACGGCCCGTTGCGGCTCAGTTCCGCTCGTACCAAGCACCGTTCGGGCTGAGCTTGTCGAAGCCTCTTCCTTCTTCTTTCAGAGCAAAGGTCTGAAGAAAAGAAAAGCCCTTCGACAGGCTCAGGGCGAACGGGGTGGGGAGGGCTCTATGAGACCGAAGGTGGCATGTGCGCAGTGGGGCATGAGATCCTGAGCCGAAGGCCAGCGCAGCTAATCAAGTAAAGGAAGGGGCCGATCTTGGACCGCCCCCCTCGCTTTATCAGGAAATGCTTGCCTTCAGGATCTTGCCCGGGGTGCGGGGCGGTTCGCCCTTTGGCAGGGCGTCGACATGTTCCATGCCGGAAGTGACTTCGCCCCAGACGGTGTATTGGCCGTCGAGGAAGGTGGCGTCGTCGAAGCAGATGAAGAACTGGCTGTTGGCGCTGTTCGGATTTGACGAACGGGCCATGGAGCAGACGCCACGGACATGGGGTTCGCGGCTGAATTCCGCCTTGATGTCGGGAAGCTTCGATCCGCCCATGCCGGTGCCGGTCGGGTCGCCGCCCTGCGCCATGAAGCCGGGGATGACGCGGTGGAAGACGACGCCGTCGTAAAAGCCTTCCTTGGCCAGCTGGGTGATGCGTTCGACATGGCCGGGCGCCAGGTCGGGGCGCAGCTTGATGACGACGTCGCCGCCGCTGTCGAGAGTGAGGGTGAGCGTTTCGTCGGCCATGGAAATCTCCTCTTTCGGGGGAGTGGGGAAATGTTGGTCCATATAGAGCGTTAGGACCGGGATGGAAGCGCTTCAATCAATGTTTGAGGCATTGCATTTATCCCGATCATGAGCAAAAGCAGCCAAATGTTACAGGAACCGGACAGTAGGGGACGCGATGAGCGAGCGAGCCGATATGGCCGAGCCCCGGCCGGACGAACTGCCTATTGACGAGGCGGTCGGTGATGGACGCGCCGCCGAGCAGGCGGAATCCCGTCATGATGAGGACGACCGGCTGAGGCCGGACTTTGTTTCCGCCGTGCTGGACGCGGTGGAGGATGACGACCGCGACCGCGCGCGGGAGCTGGTGTCGCCGCTGCACCCGGCGGATATTGCTGACCTTCTGGAACTGACACCGTCCGAGCGGCGGGGCGAAGTGGCGGCTGCGCTGGGCGACCTGGTCGGCGCGGAAGTGCTGTCCGAGCTTAACGATTATGTGCGCGATGACCTGCTGGACGCGCTGGAGCCGCAGCAGGTCGCGGACTTTGCCGCCGAACTCGATACCGACGATGCCGTTGCGATCATCGAGGATATGGAGGAGGCCGATCAGCAGGCCGTCCTCGAGGCGATGGAGCCGGAGGATCGCGCGGCGATCGAAAGCGCGCTGGCTTATCCGGAGGAGTCCGCTGGCCGATTGATGCAGCGCGATCTGGTCGCGGTGCCCGAGCATATGACGGTCGGCCAGGTGATCGACTATCTGCGCGATAATCGTGACCTGACTACGGATTTCTGGGAAATCTTCGTGGTGGACGAGGCGCATAAGCCGATCGGCACCTGCCAGCTGAGCTGGATACTGACCTGCCCGCGCTCGATCGCCATGGCGGACGTGATGAAGCGCGAACAGACGCTGATCCCGGTCGATATGGACCAGGAAGAGGTTGCGCTTCGCTTTCAGAAATATGCGTTGATTTCGGCGGCTGTCGTGGATGCGAGCGGGCGGCTGGTCGGCATGATCACGGTCGATGACATCGTCCACATCATTTCCGAGGAAGCGGGCGAGGATATCTTGCGCTTGTCCGGTGCGGGCGAGGGCGACATCAACCAGCCGATATTGGAGACGGTGCGCACGCGCCTGTCCTGGCTGGTGGTGAATCTGGGGACGGCGGTGCTGGCGGCTTCGGTGGTGGGGCTGTTTCAGGCGACGATCTCCAAATATGTCGTGCTGGCCGTGCTGATGCCGATCGTGTCAGGCATGGGGGGCAATGCGGGGACGCAGACCATGGCGGTGGCCGTCCGCGCGCTAGCGACGAACCAGTTGACCAGTTCGAACACGATCCGTCAGATTGCGCGGGAGTTTCGCATCGCGAGCGCCAACGGCACGGCGCTGGGAATCATGGTCGGGCTGGCCGTGGGGCTGATCTACGGCAATCACGACCTTGGGCTGGTCATTGCCATGGCGATGCTGATCAACAATCTGGTCGCGGGGCTGGCGGGCATATTGGTGCCTGTGACGCTCGATCGGTTCGATATCGATCCGGCTGTGTCGTCGGCGGTGTTCGTGACGACGACGACGGACATTATGGGCTTTTTCGCTTTCCTTGGGCTGGCGACGATCTGGGGGCTGTGACAGGCTTGACCCTGTGCGGCTCGGGCCCATCTTTCTGACATGCCCCTTCATTTCACCAAGATTGCATTTGGCAGCGAGAGCCCGGCGACGCTGCGCGCGTGGCTGGAAAGCCATTCGGACGAGGCGCGGCTGACGACGCGCTATCTGCCGAAGCGGGTGGCGGAGATGGAGGGGGGGTCGCTTTACTGGATCCATCAGCACAGGCTGGTGGGGCGCAGTCCCTTGATCGGTTTTCAGGAGACGGGGCAGGGGCGGTTCTGGATCAGGCTGGAGCCGCGATTGATCGCGGTGCGGGGTGCGCCGAAGCGGGCGCATCAGGGGTGGCGGTATTTGGAGGGGACGGATGCGCCGCCTGATCTGGGGTCGGGCGAGGTGGATGATCTGGAGGCGATGCCTGCTGCGATGCTGGGGGAGTTGACGCGGTTGGGGTTGGTTTGAGGGGAGGGCCCGGATGCCCTGGGTCTTTGGGGATCTGACCGCCAGCCCCCGTTCGGGCTGTTTGAACGAGCCACTTGTCTCGTTCAAATGTCGAAGCCCTCCTCTTCTTTTCACGTGCTGGTTGAAGAGAAGGAAAGCCCTTCGACAGGCTCAGGGCGAACGGTGGTGGGAGTGTTCTGCTGGCCTTGGGGCGGATGATGGGGTTAGGAGAGAATGGGTGAGTTCGCGCTAAGCCGCTTTGCCTTGCAGAGCCTTTTGCCTTCGCCGTTGCACGGACGATCCAATCCCCAGCGATTCCCGATATTTGGCCACCGTTCGCCTCGCGAGGTCCATGCCCTTCCCACGCAGCAGATCGACCAGCGTGTCGTCGGACAGGATGGCGTCGGGTGCTTCGGCGGCGATCAGGGCCTTGATGTGGCTCTTGACCGCTTCGGCGGAAACGGCGCCTTCGCCGCCTGCTGCCGCCACGCCGCTGGTGAAGAAATATTTCAGCTCATAGACGCCGCGCGGGCAGGAGAGGTATTTGTTGGAGGTCACGCGGCTGACGGTGGATTCATGCATGCCGATGGCTTCGGCGACCATTTTGAGCGTCAGGGGTTTCAAGTGCGCGACGCCCTTGCGGAAGAAATCTTCCTGGCAGCGGACGATTTCGGTGGCGACCTTGATGATCGTCTTCTGCCGCTGGTCGAGCGCCTTTACGAGCCAGTTGGCGCTGGCGAGGCAGTCGGCGAGCCATGCCTTTGACGTGCGATCCTGCGGGCCGGAGGCGAGTTCGACATAATAGTTGCGGTTGATGAGCAGGCGCGGGAGGGTTGCGCTGTTGATCTCGATCGACCAGCCGGTGCCTGCGGGCTTCACGAACAGGTCGGGCGTCACCGGGGGCGCGCGGTCGTTGGAATAGCGCAGGCCGGGCTTGGGATCATAGGCGCGCAATTCGCGGATCATGTCGGCCATATCCTCCTCATCCACACCGCAGATGCGACGCAGCTGTGGGAGCGCGCCACGGGCGAGCAGGTCGAGATTGTCGAGCAGCTTGGCCATGCAGGGGTCGTAGCGGTCCGCCTCCTTGGCTTGCAGCGTCAGACATTCCGCGAGCGATCTGGCGCCTGCGCCGGTGGGGTCGAAGCCGTGGATGACGTTCAGCACCTGCTCCGTTTTGGCGAGGGGGACGCCGAGGCCGTGGGCGGTTTCGAGGAGATTGGCTTCGAGATAGCCTGCCTCGTCGATCTGGCCGATTAGCTGGGTGGCGATGAGCAGATCCATCCCGTCGAGCGCACTGCGCGCCTGATCCATCAGATGTTCCTGTAAGCCGACATCCGGGTTGGCGAAGCTGTCGAAGTCGATGGCTTCGCCGCTGCCTTGGGACAAGTCATGGCCGCCCGATCCCATGGCGCTGACTGCGCGATCGGACGGGCCATCGTCGATGAAGGTTTCCGCGCCATAATCGACGTCGAGCGGGGCGTCGGTTTCGGCATGACCTTGCCCGATCAGCGCATCGATGCCGCCGGTCTCAGGGAAAAGGGTGGGAAGGTCGATCTGCGCGTCTATGCCGTCGGCGGCGGGGGTGGCGTCGGTGGGCGCGCCTGCCTCCAGCAGCGGGTTCTTTTCCAGCTCCGCCGCGACGAAAGCGTCGATTTCCAGGTTGGAGAGCGCCAGCAGCTTGATCGCCTGCTGAAGCTGCGGCGTCATCACCAGCGACTGGCTTTGCCG
>CAMPHR010000050.1 GCA_946886075.1 uncultured Novosphingobium sp.
CGCTGGAGGCGGGCGGGCCAGTGAGCCCAGAGGGGGGCGGCCTTGAGGGCGGCTTCGCTGACGGGCAAGGCGGCTTGGTGGCGCAGCATGGCGAAGGCGAGGGCGGCGTTCTGCACCTGATGCGCGCCGGAGAGGCGAGGGAGCGGGGTGTCGATGCGGCCTTGCTCGTCGCGATAGTGGAGGCGGTCCCGGTAGCTCGCGGCATCCCAGCTTTGCCCCATCGGCAGCCAGACGGTGCGTGCGCGGGCGGCGGCTTCCTGCAGGACGGGCGCAAGCGATTCGGGGTAGCGTTGGGTAACCAGCGGGGCGCGGGGCTTGGCGATGCCGGCCTTTTCCGTGGCGATGGCGCGGAGGCTGTTGCCGAGGAACGCCTGATGATCGAGGCCAAGCTGCGCGATACCGCAGACGACCGGGCTTTCGATGATGTTGGTGGCATCGAGGCGGCCGCCCAGGCCCACTTCGATGATGCAGGCGTCGGCGGGGTTCTCTGCGAAGGCGAGGAAGGCGGCTGCGGTCGTGACTTCGAAGAAGCTGGCGTCGATGCCTTCGGCCACGTCGAGTACGCGGGAGAGATAGTGGGCGAGGGCTTCGTCGCTGATCAGCTGGCCGTTGAGGCGGATGCGTTCGTTGAAGCGGACGAGGTGGGGCGAGGTGAAGACGTGGACGCTTCGGCCATCCGCCTCCAGTGCGGCGCGGAGGAAGGCGCAGGTCGAGCCTTTCCCGTTGGTGCCCGCGACATGGAAGACGGGCGGCAGCGCGCGGTGCGGATCGCGCAGGCGGTCGAGCAGGCGGGTGATGCGGTCAAGGCCTAGCGTGTCAGCACCTGGCGACAATGTGGCGAGGCGGTCCAGTTGCGCCTGGACCGCAAGGTCGTCCGAAATGGCGTGGTCGGGCATGGCCCTATGTCCCTCGCGCGGGTGGCGTCAGGCTGCGGCGCGGGGAGCGAGGTAGCCGATCACCCGGGCGAGCGTGTCGCGCAATTCGCTACGGTGAACAACCATGTCGAGCATGCCATGTTCCAGCAGATATTCCGCGCGCTGGAAGCCGTCGGGCAGCTTTTCGCGGATCGTGCTTTCGATGACGCGCTGGCCCGCGAAGCCGATCAGGGCGTTGGGTTCGGCAATCTGGACGTCGCCGAGCATCGCGTAGCTTGCGGTAACGCCGCCCGTCGTCGGATCGGTGAGGACGACGATGTAGGGCAGGCCAGCAGCATGCAGCTTCTGGATTGCAACGGTCGAGCGCGGCATCTGCATGAGGGACAGGATGCCCTCCTGCATGCGCGCGCCGCCTGCTGCGGTGAAGATGACATAAGGGCATTTGTGGCCGATGGCTTCGTTGACGCCCTGGATAAAGGCAGCGCCGACGCCCATGCCCATAGAGCCGCCCATGAAGGCGAAATTCTGTACGCCCATGACCAAAGGCACGTCGTCGATAGCCCCGCGCGCGTTGATGAGAGCATCCTGGTCGCCGGTCTGAGCGCGGGCGGCCTTCATGCGGTCAGGATAGCGCTTTGAGTCGCGGAACTTCAGCGGATCTTCCTGTACCGGGGGCGTAGGCAGCAGGATGAAGCCCGCGTCAAGGATCTGCTCGAACCGTTCGGACGGACCGATGCGGCCATGATGATCGCAGCGCGGGCAGACGGAGAGATTGTCCTCCCACTCCTTGATGAAGATCATCTCGGTGCAGGACGGGCATTTGTGCCACAGCGTCTCGGCGGTGGTTTCCTTCTTTGCGAGGAAGGGAACGGCCTTGCGGACGCGATTGATCCAGCTCATGCGATGGTCTCCCGGAAATGGGGGCTGTTGGCTTTGAGTGCGCCGCTGAGCGTGGCGACGAACTCCTGAACGAAGGGGGCTGCGGCGTCGCCATGCGAGCCGACGATGTCAACGATGGCTGATCCGACGACGACGCCGTCTGCGACGCGGCCGATCGCTGCGGCCTGATCGGCTGAGCGAACGCCGAAGCCAACCGCGATGGGAAGGCTGGTTGCGGACTTCAGCTTTTCGACGGCCTGTTCTACCGCCGCCTGAGCAGCCTGCTGCTTGCCCGTCACGCCCGCGACGGCGACATGGTAGAGGAAGCCGCTGGCGCCATCGAGGACGGCGGGCAGGCGGGCAGCGTCTGTCGTGGGGGTGGCAAGCCGGATCAGGTGAACGCCCGCCGCACGGAGGGCGGGGCCGATTTCCGCATCTTCTTCCGGCGGCACGTCAACGCAGATGACACCGTCCACGCCAGCTTCCCGGCACTGGTTCGCGAACCATTCGGCGCCGCGGATCAGCATGGGATTGGCATAGCCCATGAGGATGAGTGGCGTGTGCGGATGGCGGGCGCGGAATGTGGTGGCGAGGTGGAAGATGTCCTTGGTCTTCGTGCCTGAGCCCAGGCTGCGCAGGTTTGCCAGCTCGATCGCGGGGCCATCCGCCATCGGATCGGTGAAGGGCATGCCGAGTTCGATGATGTCGGCTCCGCCCGCTACCAGCGCATCGAGGATCGCAGGGGTTGCGGTGACGGTGGGGTCGCCTGCAGTCACGAAGGTGATGAGGGCTGCGCGGCCTGCTTCCTTGCAGGTGGCGAAGCGGGTGGCGAGGCGGTCAGTCATTTCCAAAAACACCCGTTCGGGTTGAGCTGGTCCACGCCCAATCCTTCTTTGAAGAAAAGTAGAGCCCTTCGACAAGCTCAGGGCAAACGGAGGACGGGATGGCTCGTTGGGAGAGGCTGCTCACATCTCCACTCCCAGCGCGTCGGCGACGGTGAAGATGTCCTTGTCGCCACGACCGGAGAGATTGACGATGATGATCTGGTCCGCGTCCATGGTCGGCGCGACCTTTTCCGCGCTGGCGATGGCGTGGGCGGACTCCAGTGCCGGGATGATGCCTTCGAGAGCAGCGAGCTTCTGGAAGCTGGCGAGCGCTTCGTCATCGGTGATCGGCATGTATTCTACGCGGCCGATCTCGTGCAGCCAGCTATGTTCAGGGCCGATGCCGGGATAGTCGAGGCCTGCCGAAATGCTGTGCGCTTCGGTGATCTGGCCGTCTTCGTCCTGAAGAAGATAGGTGCGGTTGCCGTGCAGGATGCCGGACGCGCCGCCTGCAAGGGAAGCGGCATGTTTGCCGGTGAGGCCCTCGCCTGCTGCCTCCACGCCGATCATCTTGACTTCGACATCATCGAGGAACGGATGGAAGAGGCCGATGGCGTTGGAGCCGCCGCCGACCGGAGCAATCAGCATGTCCGGCAGGCGGCCTTCGATTTCAAGAATCTGCTCGCGCGCTTCGCGGCCGATCACCGACTGGAAGTCGCGGACCAGTTCCGGATAGGGGTGCGGGCCTGCGGCGGTGCCGATGATGTAGAAAGTGTCGTGGACGTTCGAGACCCAATGGCGCAGGGCGTCGTTCATCGCGTCCTTGAGCGTCTGCGAGCCGGAGACGACGGGGATGACCTCTGCCCCCAGCAGCTTCATGCGGAAGACGTTCGGCTTTTGCCGCTCCACGTCCTTGACGCCCATGAAAATCTTGCATTCCATGCCGAACAGGGCGGCGACGGTCGCGGTGGCAACGCCGTGCTGGCCCGCGCCGGTTTCGGCGATGACCTTTTTCTTGCCCATGCGGCGGGCGAGCAGCGCCTGGCCGATGCAATTGTTGATCTTGTGCGCGCCTGTGTGGTTCAATTCCTCGCGCTTCAGGTAGATTTTTGCGCCTTTACCTTCACGCGCATCGGCGCGGAGCGCTTCGGTCAAGCGGCCCGCATAGTAGAGCGGGTTGGGGCGGCCGACATAGCTGCGCAGCAGTTCCTCAAACTCTTCCTCGAAAGCCGGGTCCTGCTTGGCTTCCTTATAGACCTTCTCCAACTCCAGGATGAGCGGCATCAGCGTTTCCGCGACATAGCGGCCGCCGAAGGAGCCGAAATGGCCGGAGGCATCCGGTTGCGAGCGGAGGGAGTTGTTGATGGTCATGATTGCTGTGCCGCTTTGCAGAAGGCCATGATCTTGTCCACACTCTTGATGCCGGGCGCGCTTTCCACGCCAGAGGAAACGTCGACCATAGGCGCGCCGGTAACGCGGATCGCTTCGGCGACATTGTCGATGCCGAGGCCTCCTGAAAGACTCCAGGGCATGGATATGGGGACGCCGCGTAGCAGGGTCCAGTCAAAGCGCAGGCCCATGCCGCCGGGGAGTGCAGCGCCTTCTGGCGTTTTTGCGTCGAAAAGGAGGAGATCGGCCGCGCCGGTATAGGCTTTTGCGCCTTCGATGTCAGCGCGGGTTTTGACTGAAATGGCCTTCCAGACGGGAAGGTTGAAGCGCTTGGCGATGGCGGCTGTGCGCTCGGGGCTTTCCTTGCCGTGGAGTTGCAGGGCGGTGAGGGCGCGGGTGGCGGTGAGTTCGGCGAGAGTTTCGTCGGTGGGATCGACTAGGACGGCCACCCGGCCGACATGCGCGGGGACGGCTGCGGCGAGGGCGCGCAGTTGATCGGCTTCGATATGGCGTGGGCTTTTGGGGAAGTGCACGAAGCCGAGATACGAAGCACCCGCCCTGATCGCGGCACCTACCGTATCGGGCGTCGAGAGGCCGCAAATCTTGATGGCGAGTCGGGACATTGGGGCGCTTTAGGCGGTCGGCGCGGTCAGGTCCATGTCGTGCAGGGCGAGCCACTGGTCCGCATGGTCGATGCAGGCTTTGCCAAGGAAGGCGTCGACCTGATCCATGATCTGTTCGTCGGTGAGTTGCGCTGGGTCGAGTGGCTGGTGCCAGTGGACGCGGAAATTGGGTCCGGTGGTGCGGATCATGTAGAAGGGCAGAAACTTTGCGCCGACCTTTCGCCCCAGGCGCAGCGCGACGGAGAGGTTGCCGGATGGCGGCAGGTCGCGGCCGAAGCGCGGGAACCACACTTGGCGGTCGCGGCGCTCGTCCAGCAGGATATAGAGGGTGGCGCGGTCCTTGGTGATGAGGTGCTTCAGAATGCCTCGGGCCGCGCCGTCTCCGGTGATCGCCTCACCCATATAGGAGGTGCGGGCGCGCTTCAGCATGGCGGCTTGGGCCGGATCTTGCGGCGGGTCGTAGACGCCGAGGCCGGGGCGGTCGGTGGACGCCTTGATATGGGCGGCGAGCAGGTCCCAGTTGCCGACGTGCACCGCGAGCGCAATCATCGGGCCGGGTCCGGCGAGAACCGCGTCATAGCCCTCCGCATCCTCGACCGTGATGTGGTTGTTTTCGATCAGCCGGTCGATGTTGGTGAGTTCGGCCATGGTGCGGCCAAGATTGACCCAGCGGCGGGTGAGCATGGTCTCTCGGGTGGCATCGTCGAGATCGGGGCGCAGGATGGCGAGGTTGTTGCGGGCGCGCTGGTCACGCAACTTCATGGTCCTGCGCGCGACGTTGGCCGACAGCCATCCGCCCAACCAAGAGGCGATGGATGCGGGGAGCAGGCGCAGGAGGGTGAAGAGAAAAGGGTTGGAGAGCATCTTGCCAAGCGTCATACAGCAGCGGTCGGGGCGGTAAAGGGCTTGGGTTTACGATGGGTTGGGCCTTTTGGGCATGGGTGGTGCTTCAGGGGCTGACGCTGCTGGGCGTGCTGAATTATTCGCGGCATCTGCCGGTGGACCGGCAGGAGGAGGCGCCCGAGGGCGTGGTCGTGCTGCTGTCGGTGCGGGATGATTGGGACGGCGGCGCGGAACTGATCGCGCGGTTGAAGGCGCAGACGGCGCGGTTTCGGTTGCTGATTGCCACTTCAGGAGACTGCGCGGAGGCGGAAGCTTTGGCGGCGCGGGAGGGGGATTGGGTGCAGATCGTCCGCGCGGGTGTCGCGGTGAATGAGGGGCAGAAGGTCCATAAGTTGCGGGCGGCTTTGCGGGCTTTGCGGCCGGAGGATCGCTACCTGGTTTTCGTGGACGCGGATATTGAGCCGCCTGCGCGGTTGGTGGGGCGGTTGCTATTTCCTCTAGTGCGGGGAAAGGCGGACATTGTGACTGGCTACCGGTTGTTGTTGCCGGAGGCGCACTGGCGAGCGGCGCTGGTGGGAGCGGTGGAGATGCAACTGGCTACGCTGCCCCGGGCGGCGAGTGCGACCATGCCCTGGGGTGGCGCGATGGCGTTGACGCGGGAGGTAGCGGAGCGGCTCGACCTGGACGCGGCGCTGGCGGGGCGGTTGTCAGATGACATGGCGATCGGGCTGGCCGGGTGGCGCGCGAAGCTGCGGCTGCGGCCGGTGCGCGATTTGCTGGTGGCTTCGCCGCTGGAGGCGCGGGGAGCGATCGCCTTTGGGGTACGACAGTATCGGCACATCTGGACGAACAGTCCCCGCATGTGGGCCGTTGCGACGTTGGTCGTGACGGTTCAAGCGCTAGGCTGGATTTGGGCGTTGGCCTGCGGAGGATTGGCGGCCGTGGCGGTCGGCTATGGCGCGGCCATTGGGCGAGCGTTGGTGCGATGGCGGATCGCCGGGCGCGTGCTGGAGCCGGGGCAGGTCGGTGCGGTCGCGCGGTCGCTCTGGTGGGACGTGCTGGCGCCCTCTGCGGTGTGCTGGACGCATCTTGCCATTCAAGTGGCTGCGGCCTGTTCGCGATGGATCAGCTGGGGCGGGTTTGATTATTGGGTGAAGAAGGGCAAGGTCGCACGGATGAATCGACATTATCCAGCATGAAGGGGTCTTGGCACGGTCATGGATATTGAACGCAGGACCATATTGACGGCGATTGGCGCTGGTGCGGCGGCCATGGCCTCGCCCGCATCCGCCATGGCGCCGGGAGGTAAAAGCATGACATTGATCCATCACGCCTTGTTCTGGCTGAGAAATCCTGGATCTGCGCAAGACCGGGAGCGGTTGATCGCGGGCCTTAGAACCTTGAGGAACATCAGCGTCATCCGCGAACTGCACATCGGCGTGCCTGCGGCTACCGAGAAGCGGGATGTCGTCGATGCCAGCTACGACGTTTCTGAACTCATGCGCTTCGACAGCCTTGAAGATCAAAAGACCTATCAGGACCACCCCATCCATCAGGCATTTATCGCCGAGTGTGGACATCTTTGGAAACGGGTTGTCGTTTACGACGCGGTGGACGTGGGGTAATCCTAAAACCCAGCCGGGAAGAGATGGCGGCTTTTCTCATCCAGCCGCAGCACGACCTTCCCCGCAACCGCACTCAGCGGCAGGTCGCCATAAAGGTGCGGGAACAGCGCGCCCCCGCGTGACTCTTCCCACTTTACCGCCTCGCCAAAGGGGGCGAGGTCTACCATCAGCATCACCAGATTGTCCTGGCCCGCGAAATGCTTGGCCGCTGTCTCCGCCGCCTGCTGCCGGGTGGACATGTGGATGTAGCCGTCCGCAAGATCGACGGGTGCGCCCTTGAACACGCCGTCGGTCTTTAGCTGGTCATACTGATCCTTGGTCAAGATCTTGTAGGCGAAGAGTTCTGTCACTCTTCGGTGAGGTCCGGGTCGGATTCGGGGCTGACTTCAGGCGAAGTTTCGAGGCCTGCGGGGGTGGTGATTTCCGTTTCCTCGTCGCTCTCCTCGATCTTCGCAGCGCTGACGACATGTTCGTCGTCGGACACGTTGAAGAGGCGCACGCCTGCCGAGTTGCGGCCGATGACGCGCAGGGTGTCGAGCCCCATGCGGATGAGCTTTGCCTGATCGGTGACCAGCATCAGATGATCGCCATGACGCGCGGGGAAGCTTGCCACCACCGGACCGTTGCGGCCGATATTGTCGATGTTGGTGATGCCCTGACCGCCGCGACCGGTGCGGCGATAGTCGTAGGCGGACGACAGCTTGCCATAGCCGTTGGTGCAGACGGTAAGGATGAACTGCTCCTTGGCCTGTAGCTCAGCGAAGCGTTCCTCGCTCATTTGCGGCGAGCCTTCCTTTTCCGGCTTCCATGGGGCGAAGCGGAGATAGTCGTCGCGTTCCTCCTGATTGGCGCCGGAACGGTGGAGGATGGAGAGCGAGATGACCTCGTCATCCTTCTTGAGCGTCATGCCGCGCACGCCGGTCGAGGTGCGGCTCTGGAATTCGCGGACGTCGGTTGCCTTGAAGCGGATCGCCTTGCCCTGGCGGGTGGCGAGGAGGACGTCATCTTCTTCGCTGAGCAGCGCCACGCCGATCAGGCAATCGTCGCTGCCTTCATCGAAGCGCATCGCGATCTTGCCGTTGCTGGGCACATTGGCGAAGGCGTCCATGCTGTTGCGGCGGACCGTGCCATTCGCGGTCGCGAACATGACGTGCAGGTCCTTCCAGCTGTCCTCATCCTCGGGCAGCGGCAGGACGGTCTGGATCGTCTCGCCCGGACCGAGCGGGAGCAGGTTGACCATCGGGCGGCCGCGCGTTGCCGGCCCGCCTTCCGGCAGGCGCCAGACTTTAAGGCGATAGACCTTGCCGGCGGTCGAGAAGAACAGAACCGGCGTGTGCGTGGAGGTGACGAACAGTTCGGTGATCGCGTCCTCATCCTTGGTTGCCATGCCCGAGCGGCCCTTGCCGCCGCGCGCCTGGGCGCGGAAGCTTTCGAGCGGGGTGCGCTTGATATAACCCTGCACGGTGACGGTGACGACCATCTCCTCGCGCTCGATCAGGTCTTCGTCCTCGATGCCGTCGGCGGCAGCGGTGATTTCCGAGATACGCGGCGTGGCGAAGTCGCGCTCGATCGCCTCGAATTCCTCGCGCATCACGGCATAGAGCTTCTGGCGGTTGCCGAGGATTTCGAGATAATCGGCGATGGCTGCCGCCAGTTCGGCCAGTTCGTTGCCGATCTCATCGCGGCCGAGCGCCGTCAGACGGTGCAGGCGCAGGTCGAGGATGGCGCGGACCTGAACGTCCGACAGGCGGTAGGTGTCGCCGGATGCCTCGGTTTCGATCGCCTCGACGAGCTTCAGATAGGGGGCAATTTCGGCGACCGGCCAGTCGCGGGCGAGCAGCGTTTCGCGCGCTTCGGCAGGGCTGGCCGAACCACGAATGGTCCGGACGACTTCATCCAGGTTCGTGACCGCGATGACGAGACCCAGCAAGATGTGGGCGCGGTCGCGAGCCTTGTTGAGTTCATATTTCGTGCGGCGGGTAATGACCTCTTCGCGGAAGCGGACGAACGCCTCGATGATGTCGCGGATGTTGAGCAGTTCGGGGCGGCCGCCGCGAATGGCGAGCATGTTCGCGGGGAAGCTCGACTGGGCGGGGGTGTTGCGCCACAGCTGGTTGAGCACGACCTCGGGCGTCGCGTCGCGCTTCAGGTCCATGACGATGCGCACGCCTTCACGGCTCGATTCGTCGCGAATGTCGCTGATGCCCTCAATCCGCTTGTCCTTGGCGGCTTCGGCAATCTTTTCGACAAGGCCGTTCTTGCCGACCTGATAGGGAATGGCGGTCAACACGATCGAACGGCGGTCGCCGCGCCCTTCCTCGACCACATGACGCGAGCGCATCATGATCGATCCACGGCCGGTATGATAGGCGCTGCGCGCGCCCGACTGGCCAAGGATCAACGGCGCGGTGGGGAAGTCAGGACCGGGGACGATCTGGATAAGTTCGTCGATCGTGATTGCCGGATTTTCGATATAAGCGAGGCAAGCCCGGATGACTTCGCCAAGATTATGCGGCGGAATGTTGGTCGCCATGCCGACCGCGATGCCGCCCGCGCCGTTGACAAGCAGGTTGGGGAAGCGGGCGGGCAGCACCTGCGGCTCGCTTTCCGAGGCATCATAATTGGGCTGGAAATCGACGGTGTCCTTGTCGAGATCCTCCAGCAGGCCGGTCGTGACCTTGGCAAGGCGCGCTTCGGTGTAACGCATGGCCGCTGGCGGATCGGGGTCCATCGAACCGAAGTTCCCCTGACCGTCGATCAGCGGCACGCGCATCGACCAGTCCTGCGTCATGCGCGCCAAGGCGTCATAGATCGCACTGTCGCCATGCGGGTGATATTTACCGATCACGTCGCCGACGATGCGGGCCGACTTGCGATAGGGCTTGTTATAGGTGAAGCCCGATTCATGGGCGGAAAAGAGAATGCGGCGGTGGACCGGCTTCAACCCGTCGCGCACGTCCGGCAGGGCGCGGGCGACGATGACCGACATGGCATAGTCGAGATAGCTCGCCTTCATCTCATCGACGATGGAGATGGGGCTGATGTCCGAAGGGTCGGCGAGGGCAGTCTCGTCGGTCAATGCGATTCTCTTTTTGGATGGAACTGTTTCGTTGCTCATGCACTAGCGGAGCGAAACAAATCTGTCACCCCTCGCGCGCACGCGCGCTCGCGTCAGATCAAGCTGCAAGAAAGGGCTGACAGGCGGAAAACTGCTGCATATACGATGTTCAAACGTCATTCACGCGCCGTCCCCTAAACGGCGCTTAATCAAGGGGCGCCTTTCCCCCAAGGCGCACAGAGGAGAAGATGATCATGCGTTTTGTTTCCCCCGTGGCGCTTGCGCTGGCCCTTGCGCTGACCGGAGGCGCCATTTCCGCGCCCGCGATGGCGGCGAAGAAGGAAGACAAGAAGGGCGGCGCGCCCAAGCTCAATGTGTCGCCCGACGTGATCAAGGCGTTGCAGGCTGCGCAGACGGCGGCGGCGGCGAACGACTTCGCCGGAGCCAAGGCTGCGCTGGCGGATGCAGACAGCAAGGCCAAGTCGAACGACGACAAATATCAGATCGGCGCGATCAAGCTGAACACCTCCATCGCAGCCAAGGACAACGCGCTGCAGGGCGAAGCGCTGGCGCAGATGCTGGACAGCGGTCTGACGCCAGCAGAGCAGGTCGGCCAGTTCAACGCCGTGGCCGCCGACCAGGCGCTGCAGGCGAAGAATTATGATCTGGCCATTCAGCGGGCCCAGGCAGCCGTTCAGGCCAACTACAAGCCCGAATCCATCAACGCGACGCTGGCGCAGGCCTATTTCGGCAAAGCGGGCACGGCCAATGCGGGCGCGGAGCCTGCTCGCGGCCTTAATCAGAAGGGTCTTGCCGCGCTGAAAGCGGCCGCCGACGCCACGAAGGCGGCGGGTGGTCAGGTTCCTGCCCAATGGTACCAGATCGGTGTGAGCCGCGCGGCGGCATCGCGTCTGCCGGAAGTCGCCGAATGGGCGACATTGGCCTATCAGGCAGCGCCCAACGGCGAAAACCTCCGCACCCTCGTTCGCCTGTTCCAGCAATCGAACCCGAACATTACCAACCGCGAAAATCTCGACGTTCTGCGCCTGATGGCGGCGTCAGGCGGCTTGGTAGTTGCGGGCGACTTCCTTGAATATGGGGAAATGGCATCCAAGACCGGCATTTATGGCGAGGTGAAATCCGCGATCGACCAGGGTCGTGCGAAGGGTGTGTTGAAGGGCACGGCCGGGGCCGATCTTTACCAGACGGCTACGCCCAAGATCGCGGGTGACAAGGCGTCGCTCGCCTCTGCCGAAGCGGATGCGCGCAAGGCGGCCAATGGCAAGATCGCAGCCGCGACCGCTGACGCCTATCTTGGCTATGGTGACTATGCCAAGGCGGCGGCGATGTTCGACCTGGCCAAGCAGAAGGGCGGCGTTGACGCAGACGAGGTTAACACGCGTCTCGGCATCGCCAAGGCGCTGGGCGGCGACGTCGCATCGGCGAAGACGGCGTTCCAGTCGGTGCAGGCAGGCACGCGCAAGAAGATCGCCGACCTTTGGCTGAGCTATCTCGCGACCAAGGCCTAAGGCTTAAAAGGTGCGCCGCTTGGGTAAGTGGCGCACCTTCTTTCATCTGAATATCTCAGGGAATGGCGCCTGAACTGGGCGCCTGACAAAAAGGGGACGGCCGACATGATCGGGCTGCGACAATCCATGTTGAAATCCGGACTTCTCGTGATGACCGCTCTTGCGGCTATGTCTGTGCCCGCGGCGGCGAAAAAGGCTTCGACCAGTGGGCCGGTCATCACCATGTCCGAAGGGTTCCGGGCCGCTGCTCAAGCGGCCGACAGCGCGATCAAGGCCGGGGACGCGAACACCGCGCAGGCGCAGATCAGCAGCCTGACGCCGGTGAGCGACTATGAGTCCTATGTTGCGGCGGCATTGCGGTTCGAGCTGGCCGTGCTCAAGCGCAACTTCCAAGGTCAGCGGGTTGCCCTGACCGACATGTTCAAGACGAATTCCGTGCCCAAGAAGGACGCGCCGCGCCTGCGCTATGTTGCGGGCTACCTGTCCTATGTGGTCGGCAATAACGACGATGCGCTGGCGCAGCTCGATTACGCCAAGACGCTGGGATATGACGGCATCGACGCGACGATGCTGCGGGCTGATATCGCTCTGCGCAAGAACAAGGCGAAGGACGCGCGCGCATTTGTACAGGATGCGCTGGCACGGCAGCGTGCGTCCGGTCAGCCGATCCCGGCGGCCTGGTATGACCGTGCCATCTCGCTTGCCTATGGCGCGGGCGACTGGGCGGAAGTGGGATCGCTCTATCGCGAGCGCCTGACCCGTTATGGGTCGGCCGGGGAATGGCGGTCGGCGCTTGCCAACTATATGACCGCACCCGGCACGGATGCTCAGCCGCAGCTGGACCTCTACCGCTTGCAGGCGGCGAATGGCGCGATGGCGAGCGAGCGCGACTATCAGGCCTATGCCCAGCTGGCGGAGAAGGCGGGCAATTATGCAGAAGCCAAGGCGATTATCGAGGCGGGCCGTTCAGCGGGCAAGCTGGCACCGACGCAAGCCGCGACAGCCAGCTTGATGAAGAGCGTCACGCCCAAGGCGGCGAAGGAAATCGCCGCATTGCCTACGGCCGCGAAGAAGGCGGCGAACGCCAAGGATGGGTCTGCAGCGCTGGCCGTGGCGGACAGCTATTTCTCGCTCAGCCAGTTCCCGCAGGCGGTCGAAATGTACCGGCTCGCTTTGTCCAAAGGCGGCGTTGACCAGGGGAAAGCTAATGCGCGCCTCGGAATAGCGCTCGCACGATCGGGCGACCTGGCGTCAGCGAAGACAGCGCTTGGTCAGGTGTCGGGCAACTGGACCAATGTCGCTGGTTTCTGGAGCGTGTGGGTCGATCAGCAGAGCCGCAAGACCGCGTTGCAGCCGGTTGCGGCATCGCCCGCCGGTTAAGACATTAGCCTTCCGGCCCAGCGCGCGAGTTGCTTGCGCTGCTGGGCCAAAGGTTGGCTCCCTTGAAAGGAGCGGCCTTAAAGAGGCAGAGGAACGCCCGGCAGGTTTTTCGCCATGCGAATGGTGAGCGAGGTCTTCACGCTTACCACATTGGGCGCGGGCGTGAGCTTCGACGTGAGGAATTGCTGGAAGCTTTGAAGGTCCTTGGCCACGACCTTCAGGATGAAGTCGATCTCGCCGTTCAGCATATAGCATTCGCGGACCTCAGGCAGGGTCGCGACATGATCCTCAAAAGCCTTGAGATCAGCCTCGGCCTGGCTCTTCAAGCTGACCATGGCGAATACCGTGATGGTGTAGCCCAGCATCGCCGGATTGACGACCGCATGATAGGAATTGATCGCGCCGCTTTCCTCCAGCGCGCGCACGCGGCGCAGGCATGGCGGAGCGGTCAAGCCGACCTTCCGTGCCAGTTCCACATTAGTCATCCGGCCGTCCTGCTGCAACTCGCCCAGGATATGGAGATCGATGTCGTCTATAGCGGGACCAGCCATCCGTCTGCTTATTTCCTTTCTCATCCTTGCCCGACATCATAATAATATTTCAGGGCAATGCAATTGTCCCACTATGCTACGTTCCCGGAATTGCCAGCGTCTGCCCCTTTTCCTCGGCGGCTGGAAGGCCTATTCCTGACGCATGATTTCCTTCCGCGACGAAGTTCTGCACGTCGACGGAAGTCCTCAAGGGGAATAGGGTGCGCTTCAACGATCTGATGCAGACGGTTCTCGCCGCGGAAAACAGGAGCGGCCTGGGCGCAGTGACGCTGTGGCGGCAGTGCGTGGATCTGCTCGCGCAGAATGATCGCGCGGACCGGCGCACTCTTCCTGATGAGGAACGTGCGGTGCTGCTGGATCGGCTCGCTGGCTTGCAGCCTCAATTGTCGGAAACGCAGCGGATTGCGTCGGTGGTCGAACTCGGGGCGCGCTTGCGGTCGCCTGCCCTTATCGAATTTTTTGCCAATGATCGGCCCGCGATAGCGGCTGCCGCTATGTCCCGCGCGCGCTTGCCCGACGAGGCGTGGATCGCCTTGCTGCCCAGCCTTACGCCGACGGCGCGTGGAGTGCTGCGGGGCCGACGCGATTTGGGTGCCGCGACGCAGCAGGCGCTGGAAGCTTTCGGCGCTGCCGACCTTGTCTTGACGAGCGATCGTGAGCCGGAACCGGTCGAAGATAGCAGCGACATGCTGCTGACGCCCTCCATGATGGCTCCCGCAGATGAGGCGGAGCCGTTTGCGGGTACGTCGGAAGCGCTGGCCGAAGAACCGGTGGATGAGCCAACGGATGATATTCCGGCGGGCGATGATCAGATCCGGAACCTTGTCGACCGGATCGAGCGCTTTACGAGCGGCCGGCGGGTGCCCGACGTCGTCACGCCCAGGACAGATGTGGGTCAGGCGGAGACGGTCGGGTCCTTCGCATTCGAAACGGATGCCACGGGGATGATGGTCTGGGTGGACCAGGGGCCGCGCGCTGCGTTGATCGGGCTGTCACTCGGCGAGGTGGCGGTCGCGGGAGCCAGCGGGCCCGATGGCAGCGTGGCAGGCGCATTCATGCGCCGCAGCGGGTTCCAGAATGGGCGCTATACCATTGTCGGCGGCGCGATGGCGGGCGAGTGGCGATTGTCGGCGACCCCCTTCTTCGATCCGCGATCTGGCCGGTTCCAGGGATATCGCGGTCAGGCACGCCGCCCGTATCTGCATGAAGTGGCCGCTCCGCCCCAGGCCGAACCCGTGTCGGTCGCCGGACTATCCGCGGACTCGCTGCGGCAATTGGTGCACGAACTGCGCACGCCGCTGAACGCGATCCTGGGTTTTGCCGACATCATCGAGCAGGAACTGTTCGGTCCCAGCGGCCCTGAATATCGGGAGATGGCCGGGAAGATCGCGCTTGATGCGCGGCATTTGCTGGCGGCGTTCGATGATCTTGATCTTGCCGCCCGCGTGTCTCGCGGAGAGGGGGCGGAGGCACCTGTCGCCGTCGACCCGGCCCTGCTGATCGCGCAGGTGTCCGCGCGGTTCCGGGAACAGGGCGAAGGCAATGGCGCCCAGATCGATATCAATCTGGCGCGGTCACTGCCGATGGTGCGCATCGATCCGGTGCAGGGTGAGCGCATGGTGCAACACCTGATGCGCACGGTCGTTTCCATCGCTGCGCCCGGTGAGGCGTTGAGCGGCGCCTGCTGGTACCAGCCGGATGGTGGGCACGGTTCCGTGCTGCTGGCGGTGGACAGGCCTGCGAGCCTGGAGGGCATGGACGAGGAGCGGTTGCTCGATCCCGGCTATACTGCCGATGGCGATTGGGCGGATGGTCCGCTGTTGGGCCTTGGCTTTTCGCTGCGCCTGATACGGAGCCTTGCAGCCGGATGTGGCGGTGCCTTGCAGATCGAACCAGACCGTTTCCTGCTGTCGATGCCCGCCATCACATTGGCCGAGGACGCCGCAGGCAGCTTCTAGCCGCTGCGTGAAACGCTATCGCAACCATTGCGGCGGTAGTGTGGAGCGATGACCTCTCCCATTCATGACGGCAGTTTGCTGCGGGCGCCGATGGCGTCAGACATGATCAGGCTCGCTCCTGATTTCGGAACGCGGTTCATGCTGTTTGTCGACACCGAAGAGGAGTTCGACTGGCAGGCGCCCTTCAGTCGCCATGATCATAGCGTGACAGCGTTGAGAGGGATGTCCCGGGGGCAGGCTTATTTCCGGTCGGCCGGTGTAAAGCCGGTCTATGTGACGGATTATCCAGTGATCGACAGCGACGCTGCCGCCGGGATAATGGCGCAGTGGGTTGCTGACGGGGCGGCCGATGTCGGCGCCCATCTTCACCCCTGGGTCAATCCACCCCATATTGAGGAAGTCACCGAGGCGAACAGCTACGCGGGATTCCTGCCCGAGGCGGTTGAGCGGGCCAAGCTGGAGGCGCTATGTCAGCGGATCGCGGAGCGATTTGGCCGACGTCCCACCGCCTATCGCGCAGGACGCTATGGCGTAGGCCCCAACAGCGCGCGCTTGCTGGAGGAGGCCGGGTTTCGGATCGACAGTTCGGTGCGCAGCAGGTTCGATTATAGCGCGCAGCATGGTCCCGACTTTCGCGGCCTGCCTATCAATCCCTATTGGGCGGGGCCGCAACGGGCTTTGGTCGAGCTGCCCTTGTCAACCGCGTTCGTCGGGATGCTGCGGGGTGGGGGAGAGCGGCTCTATCAAAAGGCGCAATCCATCAGCCGGGTCGCTGGGGGTTTGGCGCGCACGGGCCTTTTCAGCCGAGTGCCGCTGACGCCGGAAGGCGTGCCGGTGCGCGATGCTATCAGGGCGATCGATGCCTTGATCGAGGAGGGAGCCGCGATCCTCAACTTCAGCTTCCACTCACCCACGCTGGAACCGGGGCATACGCCTTATGTCCGGGACGCGCGGGACCAGGCCGCGTTTTTCAATTGGTGGGACAAGCTTCTCAACCACCTCGCCAAGCGGGACGTGCGCGCGGCATCGCTGGATGAGTTGTTGGCGGCCGTGCCGGTGCGGAGACAGGCTTGCCAAGCGGCCTGATGCTCCCTATCCGGTCGATCAGGTGGGGCCTGTAGCTCAATGGTTAGAGCTGGCCGCTCATAACGGCTAGGTTGCGGGTTCGAGTCCTGCCGGGCCCACCA
>CAMPHR010000051.1 GCA_946886075.1 uncultured Novosphingobium sp.
CCGCACCCCAAATGTCGCGCCATGCTTTTTTTCCATCTTCCGCCATCGACGCAATGTCCATGTTGCTGGCACTCGGCAGCTTGTCGGCATCCAACCCTGCAGCCGTGATGCTTGGCCTAAGGTAATTTCCCAGGACGCCGGTGAAATAGTCGGAATAGATGATGTCATCAGCGCTGCTGTCCACGATCATCTGCTTATATTCTGGATCAGCGTTCGCCTCCTCCGTCGCGATGAAAGCTGAGCCCATATAGGCGAGATCGGCACCCATCATCTTGGCGGCGGCGATAGACCGGCCGGTCGCGATGGCGCCCGACAGGATCAAGGGACCATCGAACCAGGCGCGGATTTCCTCGACCAAAGCGAATGGCGAAAGAATGCCGGCGTGCCCGCCTGCCCCTGCGGCGACGGCGATCAGACCATCAGCGCCCTTGTCCACGGCTTTTCGGGCGAACATGTTGTTGATGACATCATGCAGCACGATGCCGCCATAGCTATGCACCGCATCATTGACGTCAGCGCGGGCGCCCAGCGAGGTGATGACGATCGGGACGCGATATTTCACGCAGAGCGCGAGATCTTCCTCCAGCCGGGCATTGGTCTTGTGGACGATGAGGTTAACGGCGAAGGGAGCATCCTGGTCAGTCAGTTCGCGATTTAGATGCTGAAGCCAATCCTCGAAAACGCCTGAAGGCCGCGCGTTGAGTGAGGGGAAGGCGCCGACAATCCCTGCTTTGCACTGCGCGATTACGAGTTTTGGCTGGGAAACGATGAACATGGGCGATGCGATCAGCGGCAGGGACAAGCGATCTTGGAGCAGCGCCGGTAAAGTCATTAATGATCCCATCAATAGAACGGTATTTTGGATATCGAGGGCCGTCTATTTGTTTCGAACTCGTAACGATCCGAAAGACCCTTTAGTCCTTGACGATCTTCAACAGACGGCGCTCGACTGGGGCAAGGATGCCCTGAAGGTCGGTGCCGCGTTTGAGGATGCTGCCAGCTTCGCCGATCAAGGCCCACATGCCTTGGCGATGGCGGAGCGCGGGGCGTTTTTCGATGCGATATTCGGGACGCTCGGTCGCGCGTCTAAAGGCTGAAAAAATGGCGGCGTCGCGGCCGAGATCGATCGCATAGTCACGCCAGTGCCCGGCCGACACCATCCGGCCGTATAGGTCCATGATGCGTTGCAATTCCAGACGATCGAACCCCGTCTGCCCCGCTGCGGAGGCTTGGGAGGGGAACGGGGTCACGTTGCTCATCAGGCGCGGCCACGCTCCCTGAAGAGGGGAATGTCATCGTCAGGACCGCGCGCCCCTTCCCCCCGCTGTTCTAGAAGCTCCGCGAGCCGCTTCTGCAACTGTTCCACCTCCTGCTGCAGCTGCTCCAGCTTATGCTTGTCAGGATCGTAGCAGTCGCTGCAGGGCGTGCCATAGGGCAGGAATTCGCGCTGATAAGCGGTAACATCGACCAGCATCTGACGGGCCGGAATGCCGACCATGGTCGCAGCTTCAGGCACATCCTTGGTCACCACGGCGTTCGCGCCCACCCGCGCGCGCGCGCCCACATGCACGGGTCCAAGCACCTGCGCCCCTGAACCGACGATAACCCCATCGGCAAGCGTCGGATGGCGCTTGCCCGCAATGCCGTTCGCTGGATCGGTGCCGCCAAGCGTGACATTTTGGTAAAGGGTGACGTCATCACCGATCTCAGCCGTTTCACCGATGACCGTGAAGCCATGATCGATGAAGAACCGCTTACCGATACGCGCGCCGGGATGGATGTCGTTTCCCGTCAGAAAACGGGACAAGTGATTGACCGCACGCGCGAGAAAATAAAGTCGCGCGCGATACAGCCCGTGCGCGACCCGATGAAATCCAAGCGACCACACCCCTGGGTAAAGGAGTATTTCCGCCCTTGAGCGCGGAGCAGGGTCACGGGATTTGACCGAGTCCAAATAGCCGATAAGATTACGCAGCATGCAAGCGGCCCCTGAAAACCGAAGGGCCATACATAAGGCCATGGGCGTAGTTTTTCCAGATGCTGGCTATTTCGGCTTCTGACCATAAAACAGAATGTTTCTTGGCGTGCTTTGATATACCAATCAATGCGGTAGACAATCAACCAGGGGCCCCATGAATGACAAATCCCGTTCTCGCTCATCTTAGCGAACTTCTACCGTTCATCCTCATCGGCTTCGGGGCCCAGATGATCGACGGTGCGCTGGGTATGGCGTACGGCGTCATTTCAAGTACCCTCCTGTTGGCGCTGGGCGTGCCACCAAGCCGCGCGTCCGCCAGCGTTCACGCGGCGGAGACGTTCACGACGGCGGTATCGGCCGTCAGCCACATCGCGCACCGTAATGTCGACTGGCGCCTTTTCGCGCGGCTCATCATCCCCGGCGTGATCGGCGGCGTGACCGGGGCTTATGTGCTTTCCAATATCGACGGCTCGGTCATCAAGCCTTTCGTTCAGATCTACCTGACCGCGATCGGCGTTTATCTCATTTGGCGCGGTTTTCATCTGCCGCCGCATCCGCGCGATCCGAAATGGGTTGGGCCGCTTGGCCTGGTCGGTGGTTTCATGGATGCATCGGGCGGCGGCGGCTGGGGACCGATCGTCACGTCGAACCTCCTCATCCAAGGATCGAGTCCCCGGCATACGATCGGCACCGTCAACACCGTCGAGTTCGTGCTGACACTGGCGATCAGCCTGACGTTCATACTTCATCTAGGATGGCAGGCGTTCACCACCTACACGGTCGGCTTGTTGCTGGGCGGCATTGTTGCGGCACCTTTCGGCGCGATGCTTGCCCGCCGTGTCGCACCGCGCACGCTATTTACCGCTGTCGGCACGATCCTGACGCTTACGTCCATGTTCGGCGTGGCCAAATGGCTTGGATATATCGGCTAAAGCTCTTATCTTCGCCATTCTGATCGAGAAAGGCGATTGATGTCCAGCTACATGCCCACGCTGAAGCAGCTGCAATATCTGGTTGCGCTGAAGCAGCATGGGCATTTCGGCAAGGCCGCCGATAGCTGTTATGTCACGCAGTCCACCTTGTCCGCCGGCATCCGGGAACTGGAGTCGCTGATTGGCGTGACGCTGGTTGAGCGGACGCGGAGGGTCGTCCGTTTCACTGCCCTGGGTGACCGCATCGTCGAGAAAGCGCATCGCGTCCTGCGCGAGGCCGAAGAGTTGGCGGCGATTGCCGAGGCATCCGGGAAGCCGCTTACCGGCGAATTGCGCATGAGCGTGATACCGACCATTGCGCCGTTCCTGCTTCCTCGGCTGCTCCCCCGCCTGCGGGCGGACCGGCCGGAGCTGAAACTCTATCTGCGTGAGGAAACGAGCCAGGCCGCGATCGAATCGCTCCGCCATGGCAATGTCGATTGCGTGCTGCTCGCCCTGCCCTTCCCGACCGGCGAGCTGGACAGCGAATTGCTCTTCCAGGACCGGCTCTATGTCGCCTTTCCGCAAGACGATCCACGCGATCCGCCTGAGTGGATCGCGCCGGAGATGATCGACGAGACGAAGCTGCTGCTGCTGGAAGACGGCCATTGCCTGAAGGATCATGCGCTGGCGGCATGCAATCGGCCGGAAATTCGGTCGAGTGCGATGATGATGGGGACTTCGCTGCATACGCTGGTGCAGATGGTCGACAATGGCCTTGGCATGACGATCATGCCGGAAATGGCCATTGCTGGCGGGATATTGGATCATACGCAGATCACGGCTCGCCCCTTGCGGTCAGAGCGGTCGCATCGAGACATCGCCCTGGTGTGGCGGAAGAACAGCCCGAGGGAGAAGGAATTTCGCCTGCTGGCTGAGCTTTTGCGGGATGCTGCCGATATTCCGCAGTCCAGCGTTGCCGCCTGATCTGAGAGCATGATCATGCTCGAGTGATTGTCGCCCCGGACTTGACCCGGGGTGACGGAAAATAGCTTCGATACTTCGGTCTGCAGCGATCACGCTTTTAGCGGGCCCAATCCTGCGCTTTGGCTTCATCTTCGGCACGCGCCTCGACCCAGGCTGTGCCGCCGTCGGCGAAATATTCCTTCTTCCAGAAGGGCGCTTGCGACTTGAGCCAGTCGATCAGGAAGGCACAGCTTTCCAGCGCGGCGGCCCGATGGCGTGATGCCGTTCCGACAAAGACGATATGTTCGCCCGGCGTCAGCCGTCCGAAACGGTGGATGACGCGAACGTCGAGCAGCGGCCATCGCTCCATCGCTTCATCGACTATCCGCTGGACCTGAACCTTTGTCATCGCTGGATAGTGATGGAGTTCCAGCGAGGTCAGGCCGCCCTCCCCCCGCACGACGCCGATGAAACTTGCCACCGCACCGCCGCCGGATGCTTCCAACAAGGCGAGCTCGGCGCCCGCGTCGAAATTTTCGGATTGGATGGAAACCCGGCTCATCCGCCCGTAACCGGTGGGAAAATCGCCAGCTCTTTCGCATCGCCAACCAGGCTATCCAGTGGCACGAAGCGTTGGTCCAGCGCGACCCGCAGCCGTGACTGATCGGTCAATGCTTCGCCCCGGCAGCCTCCCCGTTCCGCGAGCTGCCGGATGAGATCAGCCACGGTCACATCGGCGGCGGGCCGATCGACTTGCTCGCCATCGCGGCCGATCATCTCCCGCACCCAGGCGAAGTAAAGGATATCGAGCTTAGCCACCCATCAATCCATATGCTTGATGCCGACCCGCAGATAGTCCCATCCAGTGATCAGCGTAAGTATGGCGGCGGCCCAGAGGGTGACGATCCCCAGCACTTGCACAAGCGGGAAGGCTGGCACCGCGCCTGCAAGGATCAAGGCGCCCAAGGCAATAAGCTGAAACGCGGTTTTCCACTTAGCGAGGCGAGACACCGGCACCGAAACCTGAAGCCCCGCCAGAAATTCGCGCAGGCCCGACACCGCGATTTCACGCAGCAGGATGATCATGGCCGCCGCAATGTGGATCCCCGAGATGTCGCGGGTTGCGGCCAGCATCAGGATGACCGCGCCGACCATGATCTTGTCAGCGATGGGATCGAGGAAGACGCCCAGTTTCGATACGGCACCCTGCGCCCTTGCCAGGTAGCCGTCGAAATAGTCGGTGATGCCCATCAGGCAATATAGCGCGAAGGCCAGCCAATAGCCGGTAGTCCATCGAGCGCCAATCTCCGCAGGCCACAGCAGGGCGACCAGCAAAGGCACCGTTAAAATCCGCGAAAGCGTCAGCAAATTGGGGAGCGTCAGCATGGCGGCGGACTGCCACAGTCCGCAGCGTTGCACAAGCAGCGGCGATGAGCGGGGATCGCTTCTTATGCCGATGGGTTGGACAGCCGATGCGGTAGCCGCTAGACCGCGCTCCGCTCGTCCACAGCGAAGAAGACCTTCTTGCCTATGCAAGCCTCCCTCAGGCTCCTTAACAAGCGACGTTTTCTGCCGCTTTTCATCACCCAGCTTCTCGGCGCCTTCAACGACAATCTGTTCAAGAACGCGATGGTCCTGTTCGTCGTGTACAGCGTCTATAATGACGAGCGGTCCGAAACCTGGTTCAGCGCGCTGGCGACCGGCATATTCATCCTGCCCTTCTTCCTGCTGTCCGCACTGTCGGGGCAGCTGGCCGATCAGCGGGACAAGGCGGTCATCATCCGATATGTGAAGGCGGCCGAGATCGCCATCATGCTGGTTGGCGCGGCGGGCCTGGCATTGATCTGGAGCGGCATCGCCATCCACAGCCTGGCCATTCCGCTGCTGCTTTGCGCGCTGTTCGCGATGGGCGTTCATTCGACCTTCTTCGGCCCGATCAAATATGCGATTCTTCCCCAGCATCTGCATGATGACGAAGTTCTTGGCGGCACGGGTCTGGTCGAAGCGGGGACCTACATAGCCATCCTCGCGGGCACGATCCTGGCGGGCATCATTCCGGTGGAGGTTGCGGCGATCGGCATCGTTATCACGGCCGCAATCGGCTATGTCGCGGGGCGCGAGGTGCCTCCGGCCCCGTCGCTGCTCGACCGGCAGCCAATCGACTTTCACATCATCCGATCATCGATCGCGCTGGTGCGGGGTACGATGCACATCCGCCGTCTTTATCTGGCGATCATGGCGATCAGCTTCTTCTGGGCGGTTGGATCGATCCTCTTCATCCAGTTTCCGCCGCTGGTTAAAAATGTGCTGTCCGCGGACAAGCCTGTCGCGAGCCTGTTCCTTGCGATCTTTTCGGTTGGGATCGCCATTGGCTCGATCGCCATCAACCGTCTGCTCAAGGGACATGTGTCTGCCCGCTATGCGCCCGCCGCCGTGATCGGCATGGGCCTGTGCATCATCGCCTTCCACATCGTGTGCGACCTGTGGACGCCGGGACCGGATGGCGAGATGCTGTCGCTCAAGGGCTTTCTGGCCCATCCGCTGGCGCTTGCATTGTCGGCATGCCTGCTGGGCGTGGCAACGTTCGGCGGGATGTTCGTCGTCCCGCTCTACGCCTTTCTGACCACGACGGTCGAAAAGTGCGAAGCCGCCCGGACAGTGGCGGCGAACAATATCGTGAATTCAGGCGCGATGGTGCTGGGGTCGCTCTTTGCCATCAGCCTGAGCATCGCGGGTATGTCCGTCATCAACCAGCTGCTGCTCGTGGCGGCGCTATGCCTTCCCTGCGCGTGGCTGGCGTGGCGACTGCACAAGGCGTGCGACTAAGCGGCCCGGCGCTAGAAGATGAAGCTGTAGAAGGCCGTGAAGAAGGCGCAGAAGCTGAGCATGAAGAGCTTCCAATCGCTGTCGTCGGAGGCAGGGGCTGAGCTGTCCTGCACCTTGAGCACATGGCGGGGCAAAGCCTGGCGGAAGGGGTGGCGGGCAGACTCGTTGGACAGGATCAGCGGGCGTGTTCGCATGGTGGGAAGTTAACGCCTTATTTACCATTTGGGCCATCCTCAATCGTGGTTAACCGGTGATTGTCCCACGACAGGACGCTCTTGACCGTATCAATCCTATAATACAGCATGGCCGAGCCGATGAGAGACCCCCTGCCCGCGCCCCAGCCTGACCAACCCGAACGCGCGTTCGGCGCAGGCCCACCCAGCGCTTTTGCACCGCCCACACCCTGGCGGCGGCGATTGCAGATCATGGGCTGGGTCGTTGCGGGATTGCTGGCGTTGCTGATGCTGGTGGTCGCCTGGCTGGCGATCACCGCGCCGCTTTCCCGGTCCCTGAAGCCAATCGCACCGCCAAGCGTCAGCCTGATGTCCGCGGACGGGCACCTGATCGCCCGACGCGGCTCGATCATCGATCGCCCGGTGACGATGGCGGATCTTCCCAAGCATGTCCCGCAAGCGTTCATGGCGATCGAGGACAGGCGCTTTTACAGCCACTGGGGCGTCGATCCGCGCGGCGTTGCGCGGGCGGCCTGGCACAATCTCTGGTCGGACGGGTCCTCGCAGGGCGGCAGCACCATCACGCAGCAGCTTGCCAAGGGCGTGTTCCTTTCGAGCGACCGGACGTTCGGCCGCAAGGCCCGGGAAGCGCTGATCGCCTTCTGGCTTGAGGCGTGGCTGACCAAGGACCAGATTTTCGAGCGCTATCTGTCCAACGTCTATTTCGGGGACAATGTCTACGGCCTGCGCGCCGCTTCGCTCCATTATTTCAGTCGGCCGCCAGAGCGGCTGACGATTCCCCAGGCGGCGATGCTGGCTGGGCTTTTGAAGGCCCCTTCCCGCCTGGCGCCGACCAGCAACCTGAAAGGCGCGCGGGAGCGAGCGGCGCTGGTGACGCAGGCGATGGTGGAGGCTGGCTATATCAGCAAGGCGCAGCGCAACGCCCTGCGGCCAGCGCGCCTTGCTGTACGGGACGCGCCCAACCCGACCACCGGGACCTATTTCGCCGATTGGGTTCTGCCCGAGGCGCGTGACCGCGCAGGTGCCGTCTATGGCGCGCAGACGGTACCGACAACGCTGGACTGGCGGATCCAGCGGCTTGCCGAGGCCGCCGTCCGCAGGGCTCCGCTGGGCAAGGCGGAGGCGGCGCTTGTCGCTATGAAGCCGGATGGCAGCGTCGTCGCCATGGTCGGCGGTAAAAATTATCGCAACAGCAGCTTCAACCGGGCGGTTCAGGCGAAACGGCAGCCAGGGTCCACATTCAAGCTGTTCGTCTATCTCGCGGCGTTCCGCGCGGGCATGACGCCAGAAGACTTCATCGAGGACACGCCGATCACCGGCGGCACCTATCGTCCATCCAATCATGGCGGCAAATATCGCGGCCGCATCACCCTGCGGCAGGCTTTTGCGGCATCGAGCAATGTCGCTGCGGTCAGGCTCACGCAGAAGGTGGGCGTTGACGCCGTCATCAAGGTGGCGCGCGACCTGGGCGTGACCGCGCCGCTGACCGAGGACCTCAGCCTTGCGCTCGGCACATCGGAAATCCCGCTCATCGAACTTGCGCAGGCTTATGCAACCGTGGCCGCAGGCGCCTACCCCGTCATCGCCCATGGACTGCCGCCCGAAGAGCAGGGATGGTTCGAACGGCTGATGAGCCGCCAGCGGCACTTCAGTCAGGATGAACTGGAAATGATCCGCGACCTGCTGTCGTCCGCTGCAAACCGGGGCACGGGCAGCGCAGCGGCGCTGCGCACAAGTACCTTTGGCAAGACCGGCACAACGCAGGATAGCAGGGACGCTATCTTCGTTGGCTATGCAGGCGGGCTGGTGACCGCCGTCTGGATCGGCAATGACGACAATGCGCCGCTCCCGGGCGGAGCCGCAGGCGGCGGCGTGCCCGCGCGGATCTGGCGCAACTTCATGTCCGGCGCGATCAACGAACCTGCGGAGACGTCGCCCGAACAGCAGGATAGCGACCTGGTCAACGCGATCGCGAATGTGACCGTGGAAGCGGGCCTGGGCAATATGAGCGTTGGGGTCGACCAGGACGGCATGTCGGTCAATATCGGCCCCAACCAGTTGCGCTTGCCCATCGGCCAGCCTGAAGCACCGCCGCCGCCACCTGCCCCAGCCACCCTACCGCCCCGAATTGCG
Organism: uncultured Novosphingobium sp.; assembly: GCA_946886075.1. Next base: position 9,009 of record CAMPHR010000051.1, read on the forward strand.
CCGACCCAGCCGGTGGATGAAGGCGTGGAACCTTGAGGTGATTGACGCCTGAGCCGGGCTGGCGGCATGCCCTGCTCAACATTACGCGATTCGAGGGCAGAGATGGCATTTACCGCGAAGATATTGCTGCTGGGTTCAGGTGAGCTTGGCCGTGAATTCGTCATTTCGGCCAAGCGGCTGGGTTGCGAGGTGATCGCGTGCGACAGCTACGCCGGAGCGCCCGCCATGCAGGTTGCGGACGGGTTCGAAGTCTTTTCCATGCTGGACGAAGGCCTGCTGCGCGCGGCGATCGAGCGGCACCAGCCGGACTATATCGTGCCGGAGATCGAGGCGATCCGCACGGAGGTGCTGGCCGAAGTCGAGGCACAGGGCATGACGGTCGTGCCGTCGGCTCGCGCCACCATCATGACGATGAACCGCGACCGCATAAGGGAAGTGGCGGCAGTCGAGCTCAGCCTGCGTACATCGCTCTACCGTTATGCGGAGAGTTTGGAAGAGGCGCGCGCGGGCGCGGATCACACCGGCTTTCCCTGCGTCATCAAGCCGGTCATGTCTTCGTCAGGCAAGGGCCAGAGTACCGTCCGTTCGGCAGAAGAGCTGGAACAGGCGTGGAATTATGCCGTGGCGAATATGCGCGGCGACCGCAGCCGGGTGATTGTCGAGCAATTCATCGACTTTGATTATGAGATCACGCTGCTGACCGTCCGAAGCCGTGAGGGTGTCAGCTTCTGCCCGCCAATCGGGCATCGGCAGGAACGGGGCGATTATCAGGAAAGCTGGCAACCTGCGCCGATGAATCCGGCGGCGCTGACCAAGGCAGAGGATATGGCGCGCGCCGTCGTCGACAATTTGGGTGGCTACGGCATCTTCGGCGTCGAATTTTTCGTGAAGGGAGAGGATGTCATCTTCTCCGAATTGTCTCCCCGGCCTCACGATACCGGGATGGTGACGCTGATTTCACAAAATTTGAGCGAGTTCGACCTGCATGCACGGGCGATCCTGGGCCTGCCCGTGCCGCAGGTCCGTTTGAACGGTCCCTCTGCTTCGGCCGTGTTGCTGGCTGACAGAGCATCTGAGACTTTCGCGGTCGAAGGGATCGCCGACGCGCTGACCGCATCTAGCGGCGAAGTGGATGTGCGGATCTTTGCCAAGCCTTCGACCCGGCCTTATCGACGCATGGGCGTGACGCTGGCACTGGCCGGTGACACGGACCGCGCTCGCGAAATGGCTGCAGAAGCGGCGGCCAAGCTGCAGATCATCTACAAATGAATGTGCAGCCTTCCGCAGGCGCTTGAGCTGGCCTAAAGCGAGAGCATGAGCGCCCTCTACAACAAGGATATATTGCGTCTTGCCGCCAGCATTCCGCATCATGCGCGCCTGGCAGAAGCGCAAGCGAGCGTGGAGAAGCGATCGCCGACTTGCGGATCGCGGGTGACCACGGACGTCAGAATGGAGGGAGGAAAGCTGGTGGAGTTGGGCCTGGACGTCAAAGCCTGCGCGCTGGGTCAGGCTTCGGCTTCGCTGATGGCTGCACGGGCGATCGGCATGACCGTTGCCGAGCTGGAGGAGGCCCGGGACCGGCTGACCGCCTATCTTGCCGGGGAAGGCGATGATCTGGACTTCTGGCCCGGGCTCACCGTGCTGGCTCCGGCCCGTGATTATCCAGCGCGCCACGCCTCTATCCGGCTGAGTTTCGAAGCGGTTGCAGAAGCTGCCCGCATGGCGGAGGCCTGATGCCCAACTCGCCCGCAGCGGCGGCGCATGCGCCCCTTTCCGCAACCGATCTCCTGCTGTCCGAAGGCGTCATCCTGCTGGGTGCGGCGGTCCTCTTCGTCATGCTGTTCCGCCGCTTCGGCCTTGGCGCTGTGCTGGGCTATCTCGTCGCGGGGGCACTGGTCGGGCCGCAGGGTCTTGGGCTGGTGGGCGGCGCGGAATCAAAGCTTGCGATTGCGGAGATCGGCATCGTCCTGCTGCTCTTCCTAGTCGGGCTGGAATTGCACCCGGCGCGGCTGTGGCGGCTGAAGCGGGACATCTTCGCGCTCGGCCTGGCTCAGGTCGTGATTTGCGGCCTCGCGCTGACCGGGCTCATTTTTTACCTTACCGGATTTACCTGGGGCGCTGCGATCGCGCTTGGGCTGCCCCTGGCGCTATCCTCGACAGCGCAGGTGCTGCCCAGCCTCAAAAGCAGCGGCCGGATCAACTCCCCCTTTGGCGAGAAGGTGTTTTCGATCCTGTTGTTTCAGGATCTCTCGATCGTTCCGCTGATCACCATCGTCGCGGCGCTATCGCGCAACCCCGCTGATGCGGGCGGCCCTCCGGGTATTCAGCTCGCGGGATACACCGTGGCTGCGATTGCCGGGCTGGTGTTGGCTGGCCGCTTCATCCTGCGTCCCTTGCTGCAACTGGTCGGGCGGTTGGGCGAGCGCGAATTGTTCGTGGCGGTCGGCCTCTTCACCGTTCTCGCCGCAGCCGCGATCATGCATGCGCTTCACCTCTCCACCGCCTTGGGGGCTTTCGTCGCGGGCGTGATGCTGGCCGATTCGCCCTACCGGCATGAGATAGAGGCGGATGTCGAGCCGTTCCGCTCGATCCTTCTGGGACTATTCTTCCTGGCTGTCGGCATGGTGCTCGACCTGCAAGCCGTGGCAGCGAATCCCCTGTTCGTCATTGGCATGGCCGCGATGCTCGTCATGACCAAGGCGTTGCTGATCACGGGCTTGGCCAGGCTGTTCGGCATGGAATGGACGCAGGCGATCGGCGCTGGTCTACTCCTCAGTCAGGGCGGCGAGTTCGGCTTTGTTCTTTTCGCACAGGCGCAAAATGCGCTGCTTATCGCGCCACAGGGCGCCAGTCTGTTCAGCGCGATCGTCACCTTCTCCATGGCGACGACCCCTTTTCTCATGCTCTTTGCCCGCAGGCTGGAGTTTGCGCAGCCAAAGGGTCAGCGGAACCCGGCGGGCCCGGACGAGGCTACGCGGGGAACGGCGATCATCGTGGGCTATGGGCGTTTTGGGCAGACGGTCGCCCAGATGCTGATGGGGCATGGGTTCGAAGTCGTCCTGATCGACAAGAAACCTGCGCAGATCGAAGTGTCGAGCCGGTTCGACATGAAAGTCTATTATGGCGACGGCACGCGCATCGACCTGCTGCGCCGGTCGGGCGCCGAAGAAGCGCGGCTGATCGCCTTTTGCCACGACGATCCTTCGTTCGACAGCAAGCTTTTGGAGCCGATTGCCGAAGCCTTTCCTCAGGCCGCCCTGCTCGTTCGCGCATTCGACCGGCGGCAGTTGCTTGCGCTGAAGGACATGGACGTTGCGGGCGTGGTTCGCGAAGTGTTCGAATCGGCGATCTGCATGGGCGTGCAGGCCATGGACGCGCTGGGCGTACCGCAGGCGGAGATCGAAGAAGTCGAACGCCAATATCGTGAAAATGATGATCAGCGGCTGACGGTCCAGGGCGAGCAAGGGACGCTTCTCGCGGCCAAGGAACTGATGTTCAGGCCGGGCAAGCGGATGCGTCTGCTGGCTCGCGGAGAAGAAGAGGAAAAAGCATGATCCCGGTTCTCGCGTCCCTCTCAGCGGCGCTCGCGATTGCCGCTGGTGCTTTCGGAGCTCATGGGGCCTCCAGCCAGGAAGCCGCCGAATGGTTGCGCACGGGTGGCCTCTACCAGCTGATCCACGCGGTGGCCGCGCTGACGCTGGCGAATGGCGCGCGCGGTCCGGCGCTGTTGCTCCTGATCGGGGCGGCGATCTTTGCGCTCACCCTCTATGTCATGGCTGCGGGGGGTCCTCGCTGGCTGGGCGCGGTCACTCCTGTTGGCGGCACATTGATGATCGCGGGATGGTTGTGGGCGGCCTGGGCTTATTGGCGCGCGTGACAGCCTGCCCTTGCCCCCAACCCCGCCCAAGCATAGATTAACCTCCATGGCCGAACAGCATCATCATCATCACGAACCGACTGGCACGAGTTTGGCAGACGCGGCCCGTAATGCTCTGGAAGCGCAGAATGAGCAGTGGACGCCGATGCGCGCTGCCATTTTCGAAGCGCTGGCCGCTGAAGAAAAGCCCACGTCAGCCTACGACATTGCCGACAATGTTTCCAAGACACGGGACAAGCGGGTGGCGCCAAACAGCGTCTACCGCATCCTTGACCTGTTCGTGGCGAACAATATCGCGATGCGTGTCGAAAGCGCGAACGCCTACATCGCCAATGCCCATCCGGGTTGCCATCATGACTGCATCTTCCTGGTGTGCCGCAACTGCAAGGAAGCGACGCATGTCGATGATGACGCCGTCACGGGCGATGTGCGCGCCGTCGCTGAACATCAAGGTTTCCGGGCAGAACGGCCGGTAATCGAGATATTGGGAACCTGCGCCAAGTGCGTGGCGTGACGCGGCCGTTGCGCTTTCAACAGGAACGGCCTAGCGCGCTTGGGAGTCTATGTCTTTCATGAATGATCGCCCCTCCACCCCGCTGCTCGACCAGGTGACCTGGCCGCAGGACCTGCGCACGCTGAAGCCTGAGCAGCTGCCTCAGCTCGCCGACGAATTGCGGCAGGAGGTGATTTCCGCCGTGGGGGTGACTGGCGGTCATTTGGGGTCGGGGCTTGGCGTTGTCGAGCTGACGACGGCCATCCACTATGTCTTCGATACGCCGAACGACAAGCTGGTCTGGGATGTGGGCCATCAATGCTATCCGCATAAGATACTGACCGGACGGCGCGACCGTATCCGCACGCTGCGTCAGGGCGGCGGGCTGTCTGGATTTACCAAGCGGTCCGAAAGCGAATATGACCCCTTTGGCGCTGCGCATAGCTCGACGTCGATCAGCGCAGCACTTGGCTTTGCGGTCGCCAGCAAGCTGGCCGGAAAGCCGGGCAAGGGCATTGCGGTGATCGGCGACGGGGCCATGTCGGCTGGCATGGCTTATGAGGCGATGAACAATGCGCGAGAGGCCGGAAACAGGCTGATCGTCATCCTGAACGACAATGACATGTCGATCGCTCCTCCGGTGGGCGGCCTCTCCGCCTATTTGGCGCGCCTGGTGTCGAGCCGCGAATTCCTTGGTCTGCGCGACCTTGCCAAGCGGCTGGCGCGCAAACTGCCCCGTCCGCTGCACAACGCGGCACGGAAGACCGACGAATTCGCTCGCGGCATGGCGATGGGCGGCACGTTGTTCGAGGAGCTGGGCTTCTATTATGTCGGTCCGATCGACGGACATAATCTGGAACAGCTCATCCCCGTTCTGGAGAATGTCCGGGACGCAGCAGAGGGCCCCTGCCTCGTCCATGTGGTGACGCAAAAGGGCAAGGGCTACGGGCCGGCGGAAGCGGCAGCAGACAAATATCACGGCGTGCAGAAGTTCGACGTGATTACCGGCGCCCAGGCCAAGGCGCCTCCGGGCCCGCCGAGCTACACCGGCGTGTTCGCAAACGCCCTTATCGCAGAAGCGCAGCGCGACAGCAGCATCTGCGCGATCACTGCGGCCATGCCCTCGGGCACCGGCCTGGATAAGTTCGCACAGACGTTTCCGGATCGCTCCTTCGACGTGGGCATCGCCGAACAGCATGCCGTTACTTTCGCCGCAGGCCTTGCAGCGCAGGGCATGCGGCCATTTTGCGCGATTTACTCGACCTTCCTGCAGCGCGCCTATGATCAGGTGGTGCATGACGTTGCGATCCAGAACTTGCCGGTCCGCTTTGCTATCGATCGCGCCGGGCTGGTAGGCGCTGACGGATCGACGCATGCGGGCAGCTTTGACGTCACCTATCTGGCGACGTTGCCCAACATGGTCGTGATGGCTGCCTCTGATGAAGCGGAACTGGTCCATATGGTCCACACCTGCGCGGTGCATGACAGCGGGCCGATCGCGGTTCGCTATCCGCGTGGTAATGGCACTGGCGTAGCCTTGCCCGAAACACCCGAGCGGCTGGAGATCGGCAAGGGTCGGATCGTCCGCGATGGTCGGCAGGTTGCGATCCTTTCGCTTGGGACGCGTTTGGAAGAAGCCCTGCGCGCGGCGGAGGCTTTGGAAGCCAGGGGCTTGTCCACCACGGTGGCCGATTTGCGATTTGCCAAGCCGCTTGATGAAGCGATGATCCGTCGCCTGTTGACCACGCATGAGGTGGCAGTGACGATCGAGGAAGGCGCGATCGGCGGGCTGGGAGCCCATGTGCTGACGCTGGCAAGTGACCTTGGCCTTATCGACAATGGTTTGAAGCTGCGCACGATGCGGCTGCCCGACGTTTTTCAGGATCAGGACAAGCCGGAGCAGCAATATGCCGATGCGCGGCTCGACGCGGCGGCGATCATCGATACCGTGCTGACCGCGCTGCGGCACAACAGCGCCGGAGTGGCGACAGAGGCTCGCGCCTAAAAGCAACCAAATGGTTGCGCAAGATTGGAAGGCGGTTCATATAGGCAACCAGGAGGTTGCTTATATGTCTGATTCAATCACTAAGCGCGTTGAAATCGCGGCACCTGTTGAGCGGGTGTGGGACGCATTGATCGATCATGAGAAATTTGGCGCCTGGTTTCGGGTGGCGTTGGATCAACCCTTTGTCTTGGGCGGGGCATCTACCGGGCACATGACCTATCCCGGCTATGAGGATTATCGCTGGGAAGCGCGGGTCGTGGCGGTCGAGCCGATGCGGCGCTTTGCTTTTGAATGGCCTGCGACTGGTGGTGACAAGCAGTTGATGGAAAGCGGCGACGCCGTAGCGGAGTGGACATTGGTCGAGTTTGTGCTTGAACCGGCGGGCGACGGCACTGTGTTGACCGTGACTGAGAGTGGCTTCGACAAGGTGCCTGAACCGCGGCGCAGTGACGTCATGCGATCCAATGACGGTGGCTGGGCGGAGCAGGTGCAGAATATCCGCCGCTATGTCGAACGTTGAGGAAGCGCCTGCGCGGCTATTTGCGGCGCTTGGGGACACGACCCGGCTCGGGATGATAGGCCGACTTTCCAGCGGCGCGGAACGGTCGATCGCTCAACTCGGCGAAGGTCTGCCGATCAGCCGACAGGCGGTGGCCAAGCATTTGGACGTCCTGCTGGGAGCAGGTCTGGTCCGCAGGACGCGCAGAGGGCGCGAGGTTCTATTCGCTCTTGAGCCCGAAGGCGTAGCGGAGGCGCGGGATTGGCTCGATCAGGTTTCAGGTCAGTGGGATGACGCTTTGGGCAGGCTCAAGATATTTGTCGAGAGCCAGCCCTAGCGTTCCCCGGTTTACTGCTGCGGAATGGCGGCGCGAGCATCCTGCCCATCGCCTTCGGGCGCGGCGATGATTTCGCGGGTTGCTGCGCCCTTGTCGACGACTTCCGTAGCGGGATCACCAACGGACGAGCGGATGCCCGCCGCCGCATTGGCGCGGCCTGCTTCGTTCAACGCTGCGCTTTCAGCCGCACTGCGCTGGGCAGGGCCGCCGAACATGGTTTCCATGGCAGCGCGGCTCGAATCCACCGACGCAGCGGCAGGCGTGCCGGGCGCGGGCGGGACCAGCGCATAATCGGGCGGGATCACCAGCGGAGCCTGGCGCGACACGGCGAATTCGTCAGGACGTTCCCGATTGAACAGGCCGCCGCCGCCACCGCAAGCGGACAGCATGGAAATCAGGCCAGCGGCGAGGATCAATTTACGCATCAGTTCAGTGACTCCGTCTTTGCGCCCTTCTCGCGCAGCAGCA
>CAMPHR010000052.1 GCA_946886075.1 uncultured Novosphingobium sp.
ACGGCCACGATCGGCCAAGCGGCGCGCCAGGTCCGCGCGCTGTTTGACCGGGCCGTGCTCCAGTTTCCGCCTTCGGGCTTCGAGGCGGGAGATTCCTTCTTCGCCGTTCGTGAAGAAGAAAACGAGCCGGACCGGCTCTATCTCGGCGTCTGCTCGGCAGGCCGAAGCCCGAAGTTCGCGCTCCAGGCCGCCGCAGCAGCACTGCTTCAGGTGCCTGAATATCTTCGCGCACAGGGCTCGGCCGAGGCGGTGCTCGATCCGTTCTGGACGTGCGTACTTTACTTCAACAGCCTGCGCGAGCTGGGCGGCGCTTATGTCCTGCTGCAGGACGACGTTCCGCGCCAGATGGAGTTCATTGCGGCGCGCCTTACCGGTGCAGGCGGAACGATGCGGCCGCTGCAGCGCGAGCCGGTCGAGCTGAGCAGCCGGGTTCCCTCGCGCGAGCTGCCGGCGAAGCTCAACGCCCTTGCCGTCCCGCTTGGCGCGGATGACGATCCTTATGCGGAGCTTCCCGAGGACAGCGTGCTCGCCTCCAACATGATCTCGGTCGGGGTCGACGTCTCACGGCTCGGCCTGATGGTGGTGAACGGCCAGCCCAAATCGACCGCGGAATACATCCAGGCGAGCAGCCGCGTCGGTCGCGGGCTGCACGGGCTGGTGGTGACGCTTTACAACTTCGGCAGGCCGAGGGACGTGTCGCATTTTGAGCATTTCCCCGGTTATCATGCGGCGCTTTATCGGAGCGTCGAGGCGACCAGCGTTACGCCCTGGGCGCCGCGAGCCCGGGACAAGGCGCTTCACGCCGTGCTCGCGGCCGCCGTGCGGCATCTTGTCGACGACATGGATGAGGATGCTGCGGCGACAGACTTCCACGCCGACGACGAGGAAGTGCGCACCGTCATTGAAGCCATCCGCATCCGGGCCGCGTCCGCATCAGGTGAAATTGAAGGCGCGGCTGCAGCGGCGGATCTTGAAGCCATCGTGCACGAATGGGCGCAGCGCAGCCAGGATGCCCGGACCGGCGGGCGCCGGCTCGTCTATTGGGAGAAGAAGGCTCCCTACGGGCGGACGCTTCCACACCTGATGATGTCCGCCGAGGAAGGTGGGCGGGAAACGCGTCTGGCCTGGCCGACTCCCAATTCAATGCGCGAAGTGGAACCATCGACGGCTTTCAGCCTCAAACTGGGGAGAAGCTGATCATGGCAAGGAGGCCGGTCCAACCTGCCAGCGGTGTGCAGCCGGCCATCGAGCCGCTCGGCAGCGTCCGTCGTTCGCAGCTCATTTCCACCTACGGCATCGGCGCGATCATCGACCTGGAGAAGGGATCGTTCATGCCGATGGGGCTGGACGATCTTGAGGGTGTCACGCGCCTGCCTTCGCTGACGATCGGCGAGCCGAGACTCGAAGCCATGCTCGGCGTGAACCATTTCCGCCTCGGACCCGTATCGCAGCCCGTGCCGGGATCCAGAAGCGTAGTCGCGAAGACCACCGCGCCGGCCGTGCGCTTTCCGGAATGGCACGAATGTCCCCGCTGTCACCGCATCGGCCGCCCGGGCGCGCCTTTTGAACTTGCACCTGACGGCGGGCGGCTGACCTGCCTGGCGCATGGCGGCACCGTTTATACGTCTCCCGTCCGTTTCGTGGTCGCCTGCCGCCACGGACACATCAGCGATTTTCCGTGGGAATGGTGGGCGCACCGCGACCGTGCCGAGGGAGTGTGCTCGAACCCGTCGCTCTATCTCGGTTCGCTCGGACGGTCAGCGTCGCTTGCGGAACTCTATGTCGAGTGCCGGTCGTGCCGGACGGGGCAGAACCCCACCAGACAGTCGCTGGGTGCGGCGTTCGGCTCCGAGGCCCTGAGTAGCTCGTCCTGCCCTGGTTTCCGTCCCTGGCTGTGGGATCGCGAGAGCGGCTGCACTGAGCAGGTGCGCATGCTCCAGCGAGGCGCCTCCAACGTACATTTCCCCGTAGTCTGCTCGGCACTTTCGATACCGCCTGCGTCCGAGGCCGCGACGCAGATCGTGCAGGAAGTCCGGATGATGCTTGAAGCCGTGCCCGCGACGACGCTGCCTGAAGTGATGGCCGGTCTGGCGGAACAGTATGGGATCAGCGCAGAGCCACTGCTGATCGCCTGGCGGAACCTTAAGGCTCTGGAGACAGGCTTCGACCAGCTCACCGAACGGATGGCGCGTGCTGAGGAATATGCAGCACTGTCGGAGGATCGGGACGATCCCGTTCTGGCAGGCGTCGTTCCGCAGTTCCGTAACACGATCATTGAACCGCCGCCGGAGCTTGCCGGCTGGTTCGACCTGATCGGTGCCGCCTCGCGTCTGCGCGAGGTACGGGCACTTGCCGGCTTCTCCCGCATCGAACCTTATCCCGTAAGCGCCGAGAAGGTCAGCGAGGCCATTCGCGACCGCGCGGTCTCGCCGCTCTCGAAGACGGCGAAAAACTGGCTGCCGGCGGCCGAGATCAGGGGTGAAGGCATCTTCATCCGCTTCCGCACCCAGACGATCGACGACTGGATCGAGGCCAATCCCAGGTTGAACGACCGCGTCGCGATTCTCGAAGCGAGCAGCGCGGCGATGGCGTCGAAGCGCGGCTATACGCGCGACTATCAGGTGACACCCCGCCTGCTCCTGGTGCATTCCTTCGCGCACGCGCTCATCCGACAGATCTCGATCGAATGCGGCTATTCCGCCTCGGCACTGCGCGAACGCCTCTATGTCGCCGAAGCCGATGACACCAACCCTGCCATGAACGGTGTGCTCATCTACACGGGCTCGCCGGATTCTGAGGGAAGTCTCGGGGGACTGGTCCGGCTGGCTGACCCCGAACTGCTCACGCCGATCATCCTCAGCACCCTTCGGTCGGCAGGCTGGTGCGGCAGCGACCCGGTCTGTCTTGAGACCGACCCGCGGCAGTCGGGCGAGCGCGTCAGCGGCGCCGCCTGCCACTGTTGCCTGCTTCTGCCCGAGACCGCGTGCGAGAAGTTCAATCGCGAGCTCGATAGAGCGATGATGGTGGGCGACGCGGAAACCCGGTTCAGGGGCTATTTCACGCGCACCGGGGAACCGTCATGGCAATCCTGATCCCTGAGGCTCCGAAGAAGTGCCCCAATGGCGAGCGCCTCGTCTATGAGCGGATCGGACGCGAGCTTCCCGCCGGGTGGGTCGCGCTGCATTCGCTCGGCCTTCCGAACCATGAGACCAAGATCTGGGGTGAAGCCGATATCGTCATTCTGAGCACCGCCGGGATCTTTGCGATCGAGGTCAAAGGCGGCAAGGTCTCCTGCACCGACGGGGTATGGACGTTCGGCGGGCCGGATTTCCAGAGCTATTCCAAGAAGGAAGATCCCTGGACCCAGGCCAAGTCGGCGATGATGGCGGTGCGCGAGCGGCTGCAGGCAGCCTCGCCTGAGTTCCGCAATACGCTGTTCGGTTATGGCGTGGTCATGCCGTTCACACCCTTCACCGTGCCCGGCGCCGAGTTCCTACCAGAAGTTCTGCTCGACAAGCGGCATTTCAGGCAGCCCTTCGGTCACTATGTCAGCCAACTCGAGCGCTACTGGCGTGAGTCGGGCGAGCGCAAGCATGGCCGGACCTATCAGGGGCTGACGCCGGAGCTCATCCGGAAAGCGCGGCAGATTCTCAGGCCCGACCTTGATACGGCCCTCAGCATCGGAGGCTGGCTGACAGGTGTGGAATCGCAGCTGCTCCAGCTGACCAACGAGCAGATCCGCATATCGCGCCGTATGGCGGCCAATCCCAGGACGGTGGTCCGGGGTGCTGCCGGCACCGGTAAGTCGGTACTGGCGCTTGACCGGGCGCTGCACCACGCGGGGCATGGAAGCCGCGTCCTTTTCCTGTGTTTCAACCAGCTGCTCGCCGCGCATGTGCGGACCTCAATTGCCAATGGTCCGAAGGTAGGTGGCATCGAGATCCGTCACGCACATGCGCTGTACCGGGAGATCATCAGCGCCGCCGGTCTTCTGCCCCAGCTGGACGCACTCGATCCCGAGGATCCCGCGTTCTTCCCGAAGCGGTTCCCCGAGCTTGCGGCGGATGCGCTGTGCGAGGCCGCGCATACGCCGTGGGACGTCGTCATCGTCGATGAGGCGCAAGATCTGCTCACGCTCGAGCATCTCGATGTGATCGACCTGCTGGTTGCCGGCGGGCTTCGCCAGGGCTGCTGGCATCTTTTCATTGATCCGCTGCAGAATCTGTACGGTTCAGATGTCGAGGAGCAGGTCGAGCTGCGGCTGAGCGATGCTTATCCCGCGTTTGACGATCTCTTCGAGAACTGTCGGACGACAAGGCAGGTTGCGGTTCAGACCTCGATCGTATCGGGCATTGATCTGCCGGTCGCAGGCGCGGCCGAGGGTCTGGAGTGCGAGCTCATCACCTATGCCAATGAGCAGGATGCGCGGGAGAAGCTCGAGAAGCTGATCCGACGCCTCATCAACGGCGACGTACGATCCCAGGACATCGTCATTCTCTCCACCCGTCGGCGGGAAAACGCCCTGATCGCCGGACTGAGGGAGATCGCCGGACATCAGCTGGTCGATGCGGCTGCTGGCGTGCCGGACAAGGCCGGATCGCTGCTCTTCTCGACGATGCACGGGTTTAAGGGTCTGGAGCGGATGGTGGTCGTGGCCCTCGACATGGAGGAGATCGGCGAGGAGCACTGGTCGATGCTGCATTATGCCGGCCTGTCGCGGGCCCGATGCCTCCTTTACACACTGATCCCGGGTACTGCCCGCAAGGCGTATGACCGGCAGGCTCGGGCGTTCGGCGCCAGACTACAGGCGCGACCCGGCTGACGATTTGATATCGGAATATGCAGAATGCATATGGGTGGTGCAGCGCTATGCGTTCTGATACGACATGCACGCCGGCTGAGGAGGCGGTCCCATGGCATCCGGTCGCGGTAAGTCAGTCAGAACGTCGGTCCTGCTGCCTGAATCCCACTATTTTGAGCTGCAGGCGCTGGCTGCCGCCAATGACGTGTCCACCTCCTGGATCGTCCGTCAGGCCGTGATTCGGTTTCTTTCCGAGAACGAAGGCCAGACCGAGCTGCCTCTGCGAATTGGAAAGGGCTGAGACGATGGACCAGCGCGCCATTCAGCAGAAAATCCAGCGCTTGCGGAACGGTGGTCGCCTGCGTGTTCTTGATCTGTTCTCGGGCTGTGGCGGGCTCTCGCTTGGTTTTCATGCGGCTGGCTATGAAATCACCGCCGCGGTGGAGTTCGATGCCGATGCGGCGCGCTCGCACGGACTAAACTTCCATAAAGGTGAGACCCGACATTCCGCTGCGCGGGACATCACGCTCACCAGTCCGGAACAGCTGGCTGGCGAGCTTGGCCTGGGCGAGGCCGTCTCTGCATTCGACGTCATCGTCGGCGGGCCGCCCTGTCAGGCATTTGCGCGGGTAGGAAGATCGAAGCTGCGCGAGGTTGCAGAACATCCCGAAGCTTTCCGGCACGACGCCCGTGCCCGGCTGTATATCGAATATCTCCACTATGTGGAGACGTGCGCGCCGCTTGCGGTGGTGATTGAGAATGTTCCCGACATGCTCAACCATGGCGGTCACAATCTCGCGGCCGAGATCAGCGAGATCCTGACCGCGCGAGGCTATGTCTGCGCCTACTCACTGCTCAATGCGGCATTCTATGGCGTGCCGCAGATGCGCGAACGGATGATCCTCATTGCGATCCGGCGGGAACTGGTGAGCGATGTCCTATTCCCTACGCCGACACACTGGATCGACCTGCCGGCCGGCTATTCCGGATCACGGGCGGTCGCGCTCAAACTCGCACTTGCAGCCGACCGCAGGGGCGATGCGCTGTACACGGCCGCGCCGGGGGCGTCAGATAAGCTTTCGCCCGCGGTGACCACGCGATCGGCTATCGGCGACCTTCCCGTGATCGATGCGCGTGCACAGCTGGCGGCAGGATCGCTCCGGCGGGGCACGCGTCGCTTTGATATTCCGCAGCCTTATAAGGGCCAGGACCGCCAGACCGATTATGCGAAGGCGATGCGGGAATGGACGGGCTTCGAGGGTGGCCCCGCGATCTACGACCATGTGATCCGATATCTCCCCCGCGACTACAAACTGTTCGCGGGGCTCAATCCCGGCGACCAGTATCCCGAGGCGCATCGCTACGCTCTGTCGCTGTTCGCGAACGCGCTCGATGAGCTTGAGCGCCAAGGATTACGGCCGGAGGAAGATTCGGACGTATGGAAGCAGCTCAAGGCGTCGATCGTACCGCCTTATGACCCGGGCAAGTTTCCCAACAAATGGCGGAAGATGGAGGCGGACAAGCCGGCGCGCACGCTTCTCGCCCATCTCGGCAAGGACGGCTACAGCCATATCCATTACGACAGCGCTCAGGCCCGTCCGATCTCGGTGCGGGAGGCAGCGCGCCTGCAGTCCTTTCCGGACGGGTTCCGTTTTGCCGGTACGATGAATCCGGCGTTCAAGCAGATCGGTAATGCGGTTCCACCCCTCCTGGCCAAGGCGGTCGCGCTAACCCTTAAAGGGCAACTTCTGAATCGCGAGGCCACGTCCGCTCAGGCTCGTGTCCCCATTGGAGCGGTCGGATGATGGCGCAACGCCGCCGCGAGATCATCGTCGTCCGTTCGCTGACCGACTCCGACCTGGGGCTGTTCAAGGAGCATCGGAAGAGCGCGACGAGCAAGCAGCGCGCCATCGCCCTTACAACGCCCGTCGCGAAGCAGTTACTCAGCCCCGAGTTGTTCGACGCGGGCGGCGTCGACATGGACTGCATCTGCGTCTTTGGATCGGTGAGCAACCGCGAGCCGCGCAATATCGGCAAGGTCGGCAAGAACTGGCGCCTCGGTGGGCATCAACTCGTCGGTCAGGATTTTGCGGAACTGGACAGCAAGGATTTCATGCTGCTGCGCTCGGTCGAGCAGAACGACGCGATGCGGCCGGTGATGCTCACGTTCGTAGGCCGGCGGGCGCAGAGCGTCATGCATGCCGGCGTGGTGGCAATCGTTAAGGACAAGCTGCATCAGAGCGTCGCGATCTACCCGGAACGCTCTCCGGCTTTTGCAGGAATGGCGGCGCTTTTTCCGTCCGTACCCGCCGGAGTGGCGTTGAAGACAGGAACCTGAGGCGGAGCGATGTCTCGCGCCGGATTGTATCGGGTTGAATATGGCCGACGTCCTCACTCCGGAACTCCGCCGGCTGAACATGAGCCGCATAAGAGGCCGGGACACAAAGCCTGAGATGCTGATCCGCCGTGGTCTCCATGCACGGGGGCTGCGCTTCAGGCTGCACAGTCGTGATCTGCCCGGCCGTCCGGATATCGTCCTGCCATCAAGGAAGGCCGTGCTCTTCGTTCATGGCTGCTTCTGGCACGGTCATGACTGCCCACTGTTCAGGATGCCGGCGACCCGACCGGACTTCTGGCGCGAAAAGATAGCAGCGAACAGACTCCGCGACGCGGCTGCGGTGGCGGCGCTGAGCGGTCTTGGATGGAGGGTTGGTGTCGTATGGGAATGTGCCCTGCGGGGCGCCGGGCGGCTTTCCCCTGAGATCCTGCTGGATCGGCTTGTGGAATTTATTGCGGGGACAGAGCTGCTGATTGAGATCAGAGGGGAGAGGTGATGGGGAATGATCAGGGTGCGAGCAGGCGATCCCGCCGTCCGGCAAAGCAGCCCGATGAGCAGCTGAACAGGCTTGCGGCACTCGACGCCGGGAATGCCCTGGCTGTTACGCCCGATCTGTCCGCGATGGCCGACGCCGATCTGATACGTCTGCGCGCGGCGCTCGACGTCGAGATGAAGCGACGCAATCTGGCCGTTACGGTGGGCCAGATTGCAGAGCAGCTTGCTATTGGCTTCTTAAACGGGACGGCCGGACGGCCCAATCTTCAATTGGCGCCGACGGGGACCACCAACGTCGATGCGCTTTCGCGCAGGGGCGAACGATATTCCATCAAAGGCGTGTTGAACGCCAAAAAGACCGGAACGATCTATCCAGATACCGTCGATCGGGAGAAGCAGCTTTTTGAATTCCTCCTTGTCGTGAAGGTCGATCGCGATTGGTCTCTCGAAGCGATCTATGAGTTCGACTGGAAGACCTTCTGTGAGTGCCGTAGCTGGGACAGCCGTATGAATGCTTGGTACATAGGACTTTCTGGTAAGACCCTGGCTCGCGCCACACGATACGATCCGGTCCCGCGTTAGGCCGAGGCTACGATGACCTCTGATGCCGAGAATCCGAGCCAAGCCGAACCGCAACATTACATCTGCGACTTGGCCACGTCCCTATCGGTGGATTTAGACCAAATCGACTTTTCGACCCTAGGCAAATTGGAAGTGGTCATTCCGCTGCCAAGCTTCGGATCTAGCAATTCCTATATCAGTATTTGTTCGGACCTGTTGGACGCTGCATGGATCGTCGAACGCTTGGCTCCGCACGCCAAGGCAATTCACGTCGTCGAAGGCAGGAATTCGTACTCGGCGATCCTTGATTCACCGCGTCCCTCAGTCCTACTTCCTCTGGAGGAAGCCTCTCTGCTCGTCTGCGACGATTTAGAAGATGACGACGCGAACTCTCATCGATTTCAAAAGATCCGAACAGACGTCTGCGACTTTGAAGAGCAGATCGACACGTACAAGTTCCAGGTGTCCGAGATAATCGATCATTACTGGGCGAATATGCAATCAGCATATTACGAGCTTCGATATGAAGTTCCTGATTTATTCCGTAATCATATAGAACGATATCCGGAGCACCGTGTGGGCTTCCATCGCAGCGCGGAGAGCTGGAAACTCAAGGGGCCTACATTCGCATCGCGAGATAGCTGGCTGGTCTGTAGATCGATTGATCTCGACTCGTTTTTTTCCTCGAATGGGCAAGGCTACCGGCTTGAGGACTTCGTGATCGGTGAAGTTGCAATGGTAGGTTCCCAGGTCCTGGCCATTGCTGCCGAACTGGTGGTCGGGTTCCCCAACGCCGCATACTTTCGGTCTCGTGTCTGCAGCGGTATCGCTTTACGCGACGACGACGGGCTGCCTGAGTTAGATCTGTTCGCCGGCGAAGGGCCTTTTGTCTCGCCCTATGGAAGAATACCCGGCCAGGAATACCCACCGTTCGGAGATCTGTGCCTAGTCCATAAAACCGGGACGATGGTCATTGTTGGCACCTCGGACTGGTGGCATCTGTTGTATGATGCCCAGCCTCTTCCCGAGACCACCGTCAGAGAATTGATGGAACAGTCGGCCGATCTGACTGAGAGGCTCACAGCCAGCATCGGGCTCAGCGGTAATCTGGCCTGTTCATGGGATACTCTGAACGACGATGCGTTCGAGACACTTTGCTATGACCTGATATTCAGCAATCCAAAGTTTGACCGAGAGTCCATTAAGAAAATGGGAAAATCACGAGCCAGGGACGGTGGCCGGGACATCGAAGTGCGGGAGGCGCCCGGCCGTCCCGGTGTGACAGCCCGCAAATGGATTTTCCAGTGCAAGCTTGTCAAAGGTGGGGCGAGCCTCGGTCGCGGGCGGGTCGTGGATGTGGGTGATATGCTCGATCAGTACCAAGCTCAAGGCTTCGGTATGATGACTTCGGCGATTATTGATTCCGGCCTGTACGATAAGATTGAATCGGTCTGCATGAAAAGGGGGGTACAGCAGTATCATTTCTCGAAACTTGAACTTGAGCGTGCATTGGCCCGAAGCCCTGCGATTCGGAGGCGATATTTCCCAGAGCACTATGGATGAATGGCCAAATCGTGATGACCGCCGAAAAGCGATTGATCGCTCAGCGTGACCGCTATGTCGAATGCATACGCAAGAGTTGGCAGGGCTATGAGCGGGAACTGCTGATTTCGCTTATCCGGGCGCTGGACGTCGCCGCCTATATTCATCACTTCGGCGGGAGTTCCGTAGGCGGAGAGCCTGGCATCCGGCTTCGCGGTGCAGCGACCGCGCTGCGCCCACTTCTCGAGGCCGTCCGGAACAAGCCCGGCCCAATCCCCTGGTTCCCAAGCAATCCACAATTGACTCCAGCTTTCGACAATCACCTTCTTGCCTGCGGCCATTTCTCGCTTGCGATCCGCTTGGCCGCCATGGAGCGCTACGGCATGGCAACCGCGAGGATCGTCAGTGACGACCGAATCCTGATCGAGGTGATTTCCGACGCTGAGGAGTATGTCGAGCTCAAGGCGCAACGTGCTGCCGTTGACCGGGCCTCTGCTGCAATGCGGGCTCGATGGCCGAACCTAGCGGCTGAGCTTCCGGAAGTGCGGCAAAGGCTTACCCGCTACGGCCGGACGCACATGGGCTGGTTCATCGCCTACGACAATGATCAGTTCCTCGTCGATCATTACCGGACGCAGGCAAGGATTAAGGCTGCCGGCGTGGTTGAAGCCGAAGCCCTGCCGGCGGCCGGTATGATTGGCGGGCGTCCGTTCAGTGATTGGAGCGAGGCTTCGACCGCCGCCTACGGAACGGTACTGCACCACATTGACGCAGCAGCCCGGCTGCGCCAGCGCAAGCCCGAGCTGAACATGCGCGACCTGCTGACGATTTATGCGCGGCGAGACGATCTCGTCGAGGTGCTGGTCGAACGTGGCAACGATCAGTTGCGGGCGCAGCAACTGATGGCAGGGCTGACACTGGATGCAGAAGGTGCGGCCATCAGCGAAGAGCGGCACGAAATTCCGCTTCCCTACTATATCGACGCCGGGGAGCACTTCGTTCTCCTGCCGATGTTCGGCGGCCTGATGAATCCGCACGCCGGGCTGCTCGACTTTCTTCGCCGCACTTATCGTGGCGACTGGGACAGAATCGTGGATGGTCGCGAAAACGTCTTCCGTGAGGATCTTCGACGGCTGCTGCCTGAGCCCAGGTACAGGGTGCTCGAAAAGGGACTTAAGCTGCGCCGAAAAGACAGATCGACCCTCACCGACGCCGACGCAGTGGTTCTGGATCGTCAGACAGGCATCGTCGTGTTCGTGCAGATGAAATGGTACGATGTTTACGGCTTCAGCCTGGTAGAGCGCGACAGTCGCAGGGAGAACCTGCTGACGAAGGGCAACGAGTGGGTCGACAAGGTCCACAAGTGGATCGATGGTCGGACCTGCGCGGAGATTTCCAGAACCTATGGCTGGGGTGAAGCCGCAGACTCTGCGCCCCAACTCCTGGTCATGGCTCGGCACTCCAGTCAGTTCGCTGGGGAGACACGATATGACGCCCGCGCATCGTGGACGAGTTGGCATGCATTGACCGAAGAAATGAACAACGCCGCCTGCGACGGGTTCGTTGCGGCTATTGCCGCAAGCCGAAGGCAGAAACCGGGTCGGAATGATCCTGGCGGTACGTCGATCATCGAGGTTCCGGGCATAACCGTTGAGGTGCGTACTGCCGCGCTAGCCCCAAGCGGCTGAGCGCGAGCGGACCGGCGCCATCTTCAAATTTAGGCGAGCTGACTGCTCGCTACCGGCGAAGTCTTGAGAGCCTCGTCGCAACCTCAATGCAATTAGATTGCAGACGGCTTCGCCTCGATCGCCAACCCGCGTTACTTGCCATCGCCCTTGTCGTCAGATCGCAGCTGGCGACACCGCTAGGGGGCACCTTTGCGCATGCGTCAAGCGGAGCTAGGCTGAGCCGATAACCGCACCGGATAGCATCGTGTCGGTCGGATCAAGCAAGGCGCGAAAAGGCTTGGCCGCCTTCTTCGACGAAGAACCGCCCGTCCTGCGCTTCGACGAGCTCGCTTTTCTCCAGGGTAGTGATAATCCGGTGGGGCTCGCCCGATACATGGCATCGACGCTAGGCTCGCCCTCAGAGCTGATCGAGCGGTATCACGAACAGATTGAAGCCGACATACTAGACGCAGTGCTCACGCAACCGGAGCGCTACGATCTCTATCAACCGCTGCAGGATCTTTCTCAGAATACGCGGATCGAGGGTGCCGATATCAGCATCGATCGGGTCACCCGTCAGCCGGGATATTGCCTCCGATTCGAAGGTTCGCTTCAACTGGCCGTCGAGCTCAACTATGGTGATGGCGACGTCGACATGAGCGACTATTATCCCGGCACCTTCCTCTACGAGGTCAGCCCGGACGGCGGCCGGCTCATCAAGGCGAGCACCGACACCAGCAGCTTCTATCGATGAAGCTACATTCCGCTGTGCGGGACATAGCCGAGTTCAGATGCGTCCGCGAAGGTTCGCTGACGGAATGACGCGAAGCCCGGCCGCCGCTTCTCGTCCATCCGGGTTGGATCATAATAGACCGACATGAGGCTTTGAAGGAGACGCTGGAGAGGGATGTGCGTTTCCGTTCGACAATCGACCGCGATGTAACGGGCGCCGGCATCGCCGCCATTGTCGATCCGCGTCTTGAACACGCAGGTGCGGGAGAGCACCGATACCTCGTTAACCATCGGATCGAATGCCGCTCCAGCATGTACGGCGCGAACGGCCGTAAAGATTCGCTCGTTTAGCTTCGTGTCGCTCGCCTCCTTCGCGGCGAAAGCCATCAGCGCGGTGAAAGGTCCTCGACGTCCCGAGGCGCGACAAAGATCCGCAGCGCCTTTCAGCGCCGTGATCTCGTCTCCGATATCCTGGTCATATAGGGTCTTCTTGACCGAGATGACGCCGATCACGCCTTCCGGCGGGACGATGCAGAACTCCTCGAATTGTTCGAACACCGGATAGGCATCCATGTCATAGACTATGATGTCGAGCTGGGAGCTGTGCCGATCGGGATACTCAGTCACGCGAGCGGTGTCCTGCACGCCGGTCTTCGTCGCGGGGCACAGGATAAATCCCGAAACAGCGCGCAGATTGGCCGGCAGATGCTTATTGAGAAAGGTGCGCACGAGAGCCTCGATATATCGCCCCTCTTCGCCCCGATGGGCCGCTCCGCTCGTCTTGTCATGCGGCAGCAGGGTCTCGATCACCTTGTATCTTTGAAGCAGTGTATCGGCTTCGATCGCAAAGAAATCTCGAACGCGAAGTCCCTTGCCCACATTGTGCAGGCTACCGTCAGTCATCAGTAGATCACTCTCATCTAAGCTGGTGCCACACACTTGGCGGAGGGATAGCCAGCAGCCGACCCCGTCTGGAGAATTTTGCGCGAAGTAGCAATCGCCCGTCATCGGAGCTTAAACGTCGGCGACGTTCGGTACCGCGAGATGTGGCCGGGTCCGCACAAACGGGGTAGGAGAAACATAGCATCACATGAACGAGTGCCGGCCCATCGGGTTCGAGTTCGGGTTCGGGTTGCCTAGATGACCGAGACGGGGCGCGAGGCAGATTGTCCGCTCGTTGTGACCCGAATGGCAGCTTCTGGCGCGAGCGGTCATTCAAAATTCGATATGCGGGTTGTCCGGGTCTAGTCGGAAGCTGCCGTGTCCGGCAACCAATCCGCGAGAGCAGCCATCTAGGTTGATTGCCTCAACGCTGCCCCAACGGACCCATCTTACGCCGCCACTGTTCTGGCAGAAGGTCATCGCCTTCACATCTCAGTAACACGGTCGGGACTCGAACTTAACGTCCAAGAAGATCCAGCCTTTTCCACGAATAAAGAATGTGCTATAGGGGGCTCCGGCGATCAAAAGGATCGATGATTCTGCTTGTCAGATCAGTTGCTTGACTGAACACAAGTCAAGCTCTTCTGGCACCATTTGTTCTTCCGGCATCGTCCGGGGACAGCCGAAAAGTGGCTGACCTCGCATAGTTTCGTCACGTTAGCCGGTCTGCCCCATGCGGATATATAGAGATGCGGCTACGTCGAGGGGTATCGCGCCGTCCTTTTGCAACGACGAACACTGATTGCCCCTGGTCGCCAAGGTGGATAAGGCCAAACCGCGTGAGCGGGACTAGGGCTAGCTGATCGCGGCGGGCTCTCTCTGACTCTTGCGACCGATCGAGCGAAGCTGGGCATCTCAACCTTCGGCTTTTGGGTCATGCCAAAATCACGCGCCCGCAAAGCAAAGAATCCGAGGCTGATGCTTCGCGTGTTCATCCAGCCGCAGAGGAGAATGCTGCTTTGGGCGACCCTCTTGCGAATGATGCCATCGGCTTTGCGCCAGCACAGCTTTACACAATGTTGCGACAGCCTTTTCACGCTTAAGATTCAGCGCCTGTTTTGATGTCTTTTCGCGTCCCGAATATGGCGGTGACAGGCCGCTTAGAAGGCTCAGATCGCTTGACAATAAAATGCAAGATTAATACCGGAATAGAAATTTTGGATCACTACGCCGCATGGAAAAATCCTCATCTCGCGTTCATGAAACTGGCGCCGATATAGTTGCTTTTTCGGAGCTTCACGCTGAGGAAATTCGTGTTGATCGGTCGCTGGCTGCGGATCCGTTGAATTACAATGCCGATGGACTTGTCGACACCAATGTGATTGCCCGGAGAACAGGCGAGACGGTCGACGTCATTCCACTGGTTCATCCCGACCGGCAGCGACCAACATGGAATTTCGTCAAAGCATGGGGCCATTTAGGCAATGTGCGAAAAGACAAAGAACGGACCGATCAAATTATCGGAGTGTTCGACGCACTGCCTTGGCGCTCAGCGGCGGAAGCAGCAACTGGTTTTCTGACGAGCCCCCAGGGGCAGGCAATCTATCAGAGCGAATCTTATCTCCCCGAAATACTCGATGACCATATTGCCTTGCGGCAAACTCCCAAGGGTAGCTTTGCGCATGCCTATTGCGACTTCATGGAGCGGGAGGGTCTAAGCGCGGCAGGACTGGTTGCCGCCACGGGCGATGATCGCAATGGCCAGCCCTTATTCAACGATGGGGTTGAATGGTATAATGATCGCCTGCGCGACACTCATGACATCCTCCACATTTTGACGGGATATGAGCGAGATCCATTGGGTGAGCAGTGCCTGCTGGGCTATTTATTTCATCAACGTCCTAGCCTGGGGCATTTGGTGATTTCGACAGCCGGAGTTCTGCTGATGAAAGTTCAGGTCAGGACGAAGGCGCCGATCCTTCATGCTCTGGTTGAAGCACATCGCCATGGCCGACTTTGCCCAAGAATTGTCGAACAACCGATCCGCGAAATCTTGCCCATGCCGCTGGCAGAAGTAAGAAAGCGGTTCAACGTGCCGGAACCATCCTGGTACAGGAAGGCGCATGAAGTCTGGAAATCCGAGGGGATCGATCCGCACGCATTTCTGGCTAAACAATCCGACGCCGACTTGGATGGGCCGTCCACGAGCGCATCTGCGTCCTAAGATCATGATAGGCGATCGCTGATCGGCCAACTTTATCCGGGCCTTCTCAGGCTCAGTGAGCGGGAAGGCAGACCCTCTCCCTCGAACAAACGCTTCACTCCGCCAGCGCATTCGAGCTCGAACACCACCGTGTCGGCGAAAGCAGCAATCGAGCCGGATGTCGATCCGCTTACCAGCAGCTCGACGCGAACAATCTTCCAAGTCATCTGTTGAAACCTGTCCACAAAATCGCCTATGACGCAGCCGGGCAAGTTGCTTACCTGAAGATGCGGCGACCATAGCGGCCGAGCATGATGAAGTACGTCGATACCCCATAGCGCGTAACGGCTGTCGGGCGCACGCCGATGAGATGGCCACAAAGTCAGTTCTTAGCGATCGGAAGCACGACCATAATGTACGATCATAGCGAAATTGCCGCAGCTGATATTGCAGCTCACTTCCACTCCTTCACCAACCTGGCGGCCCATCCTGAGGTAGGCCCACTGGTCATCACCAAGGGTGATGGCGTCTTCGTGGAAGATGACAAGGGCAACCGCTACATCGAAGCTGTGTCGGCGCTGTGGTGTGCATCATTGGGGTTCAGCAACGAGCGGCTTGCCAATGCAGGCATCGAGGCTTTGCGAGGCTTGCCTT
>CAMPHR010000053.1 GCA_946886075.1 uncultured Novosphingobium sp.
TCGCCGGTCAGCGAATCCTGCCGGGTCAGCGCTTGCTCATAGGGGAGCAGCAGCGCTTCATGGCTGGTGTAGAAGCTGGTTCCGCCAAGCTGGGGCACGGTTTCAGGGGACAGGCCGCAGGCGCGCATGAAGTCAAGCGCCGCGCCGATCTGGTCGGCGACAGCATCGAACTTCGCGGCAAGCGGACTGCGGCCCATGAAATCGAGCATCCAGCCATGGACGCGATCAAGGCTCGCATAGCCGCCGGTCGAGAAGGCGCGCAGCAGATTGAGCGTCGCCGCCGACTGGTTGTAGGCGCGGACCATGCGTTGCGCATCGGGTTCACGCGATTCCGGCGTGAAGGCGATGTCGTTGACATTGTCGCCCCGATAGCTGGGCAGCTCCACGCCGCCGATCGTCTCGGTATCGGCCGAGCGCGGCTTTGCGAACTGGCCCGCCATGCGGCCGACCTTCACCACCGGCAGCTTCGACGCGAAGGTCAGCACCACCGCCATCTGCAATAGCACGCGGAAAGTGTCGCGGATGTTGTTCGGGTGGAACTCGGCAAAGCTTTCGGCGCAATCGCCGCCCTGCAGCAGGAATGCCTCGCCGGTCGTGACCTTGGCAAGTTCGGCCTTCAGGTTGCGCGCTTCGCCGGCAAAGACGAGCGGGGGAAACTGGCTGAGCTGACCCTCCACGGCGGCAAGTGCCTCCGCGTCACGATAGACGGGCATCTGAATGCCCTTTTGGCTCCGCCAGCTTTCCGGCGTCCACTTCGCCGCCACGTCTTTTCTCCCAAAGCTTAAGAAATAGGGGCCGCCCCTACGCCGATGTGGGATTTAAAGCAAGTTTATACCAGCGGTGGGCGTGGGTGGCGCGGGGGAGGGCTGAGGATGGAAGGATTTGGATCACGCGGAGGCGCGGAGACGCGGAGAGTTTTTGAGGAAGGGAAGGGTGCACGAGCCACGGATAGCGCGGCAAATGAATGATCTGCTTGCCACGGGCAGGATTATCGCATCAGTTCAATGTCCGATCCCAAATATCCTTCGCGTCTCTGCGCGCCCCCGGCTCTTCCGCGCGAGGCTTGTGGCGCCGTCACTTCTTGCAGGGATAGCGCTCATTTAGAGCGACGCTGACGAGTACAGAAGCCGGGGCGTTGCGCTGGTCGGGATAGCGCTGGATATAGGCGACGACTGTTTTGCGGACTTCCTCCGCCTGCATCTTGTCGGGCCAGCAATTTGGCTGGGCGCGGCCGATGAATACGTCCTTCTTGATGCCGTCTACCGCGCCGACGATGTAGGCGGTGCAGGCCAGTGCATATTCCGGGGCCTTGTTGCGGCACTTGGTGAGCAATGTGCTGCCGGTTTCGAACATGAAGCTTTGCGCGGCTGCGGGCGGCGCTGCAGCGGCGGTTCCAGCCAGGAGGAGCAGCGCCGCTGCAATCTGCGATTTCATGAGTGAATGCTGCGCTCCCGCCGCGATCCTGTCCAGCCCGACAAGCGCAAGCGAAGCACGGCTTGCCGCATCGTGACGATACCGTAACTATTTGGTAAATGGCGGCTTTACCCTAATGCAGGCCGCCATTCCCAGCGCAGCGGATCTCCGTCCATGACATCAACGCCGCGCGCGATTAGCGCGTCCCTGATTTCGTCTGACAAGGCGAAATCCTTTTCGGCACGCGCAGACTGACGACGATCCAGTTCCGTTTCGACTTCTTCGGGCGTGATTTGCGCGTTCTTGGGCGCGATACGCAGGTCGGCGCGCGTCAGTTGGAGAAGGTTGAGGCCAAGGGCTTGATCGAAGGCGGCGATCAAGCAAAGCTTCTCGTCCACGGGCACCTTCTTGAGCGCGATCGCTTCCTCCAGCAGGGGGAGCGCGCGCGGCGTCATCAGATCGTCGCTGATCGCAGCGTCAAACTGCTCCAGCAGCGGCGCCAGCTTGGGATGCAGGTTGGCCCGCAGATATTCGAGGCGAGGCGATTGCCAGGTCACGCCTTCTGCGCGAGCCTTCAGGCCCTCGATGGCCATCATCAGCCGTTTGAGCCGGGTGAGTGCTGCGCCCACGCTATCGGCACTGAACTCCAGCTCACTGCGATAATGTGCGCCAAGGCAGAGCAGGCGGTAGGCAAGAGGATGCACGCCCGCGTCGATCAAGGAGAAAAGCGTGGTGAAGCCGCCCTTCGACTTGCTCATCTTACCCTGGCGATCGACCAGGAAGTTGTTGTGCATCCACCAACGCGCGCCGGTGAAGCCGGGCTGGGCTTCAGTGCAACCGCAATAGGCCTGGTTTTGCGCTATTTCGTTAGGATGGTGGATTTCGCGATGGTCGATCCCACCAGTATGGATGTCGAACGGATGACCGAGCCGCGCCTGGCTCATCACCGAGCATTCCAGGTGCCAGCCGGGCGCACCCTTGCCCCAAGGGGAGTCCCACTCCATCTGTCGCTGCTCGCCCGGCGGGGACTTGCGCCATATGGCGAAGTCGCTCGGGTTGCGCTTGCCCGCGACGGGATCGATGCGGGCGTGCGCTGCGTCGTCCCGGCCGCCCGCCAGCGCGCCGTAATCGGGTACGGTGCTGCTGTCGAAATAAAGACCGCTGTCGAGTTCGTAGCAGTGGGCGGGCGCGATCTTTTTCGCGAACTCGATCATCTGGGGGACGTAGTCGGTCGCAACCGTCCACTCGCTGGGCGCCATGATGTTGAGGTCGGCGATGTTGCGCTTAAACGCATCGGTATAGTGGGCTGCGATGTCCCAGATGCTTTTCGCCTGGGCGCGGGCGGCGGCTTCCATCTTGTCATCGCCCGCGTCGGCGTCTGAAGTCAGGTGGCCGACATCGGTGATGTTGATGATGTGCGTGACGTCCAGTCCCTTCCACAGCAGCGTCCGCCGCAGCGTGTCGGTGAAGACATAGGCGCGCAGATTGCCGAGATGGGCATAGTTGTAGACTGTGGGGCCGCAGCTATAGACGCGCGCATGGCCCGGATCGATCGCAGCG
The DNA here is from genome assembly GCA_946886075.1 of uncultured Novosphingobium sp. The sequence continues at coordinate 2,974 of CAMPHR010000053.1, forward strand.
AAGGGCTCAACCGAGCGGGTAAGGCTGTTGAACAGGCGCAAGGGTGCGTCGGCATGCTGGTCATGAGGCATGATGAAGCCATGTCGCGAACCGTAGCAGTGGTCAACAGCGGACTGCCGCGCGGTTGGAGCTATTTCTTTGCTGAACGCGGCGTCTGAAAACGGACGAGGGCGGATTGGACGGAGGCGAGGGCGCGGCCTCGGCCGTCTTCGGCAATAGGGGGCTTGTAGCTTTGCGTCAGCTGGCTGCACGCGATTGTTCTAAGCTGCCCGTCATCCCGGCGTTGGCGTGAGCGCAAGGGCGTGCAGTCGGCGATCCGCCCATCGGCCGAGACTTCCAGCGCAACATGGATATCCGCAGGATCGGGCGATCGGGAGGGCAGTCGATCGACAGTCAATGCCATCACATATCTTGGCGGCGCAGGCGGCAAGTTTTTCCCGGGAAAGCGGAAGGTCACCCTATGAAGGTAGAGGCCCGTCGTTGCCTGCTCATTCCTGTCCAATGCCGGATCAAAACGGGCACGCTGCATGACCGCTGCGCAGATCGATCGGGCGAAGGCCGACGAGCGTACAGGTTCACAATGCAGGGGCGTTCCGGAAGAGGATGTTGTAATATGAGCCAGAAAATAGCCCCGCTCTGCGGCTTGCACGGAGGCGGCGGGATAGTCTTCTTGCTTGATCCAGCCCGACGGCTCAATGGGGCGCGGAGGTGTCAGGGTCGCAGCACCAGCGGCAATCATCAAAAGCAAAACCATGCTTCAGCTTATCCATAGATAATAATGATTATCAATATCTTATTTCCATTGTAACAAATTGTTGCCAACGCGCCCTTCCCTTGCGCTTGGGCGTTTCTCTTCCGATATTGCTTGTGCGGGCCGGGCCCCTCTGGCGGTTGGGATGATCCAATCGTGATGTCGGACCGCATCGAGTGCGCTCGGTGCTGGTTCGTGGGCTTTCCCCCCTCAAGCCCTACGAAGACCGCGCCGGGCCACTCGATCCAATCAGACGTTTGTTTTGAAGGATGGAGTTTTAACGCCGTGAACAATCCCGTTCGTACACCAAATTATGGGACGACGCAGGCGGCGCAACATGACGCCGGGCTGCGCAGTCACATGCTGGGCGTTTTCCGCAACATGGGGCTAGGCCTGGTCATCACTGGCCTCGTCGCCGCCTTTATCGGTAATACGCCAGCACTTGCCGCCGCGATCTTCAACACGCCGCTCAAGTGGGTCGCGATCTTCGCGCCGCTGGCCTTCGTGTTCTTCTTCAGCTTTCGCATCGAAAAGATGACGACGGCTGGCGCGCGCATGGCGTTCTGGGCCTTTTCCGCTGTCATGGGCGTGTCGCTGGCCAGCATCTTCCTGGTCTTCACCGGGGCGAGCATCGCGCAGGCCTTCTTCTCGGCGGCGGTGATGTTCCTGGCTATGGCGCTGTGGGGCTATACGACCGGTCGCGACCTGTCGAAGATGGGTTCGTTCCTGATCATGGGCCTGATCGGCATATTGGTCGCGAGCTTGATCAACATCTTCATCGGGTCGTCGGCCATGCAGATGGTGATTTCGATCATCGGCGTCGTCGTGTTCACCGGCCTCACTGCCTGGGACGTGCAGCGCATCAAGTCGGAATATTTCACCTTTGCCGGTCATGAAGTCGCGCAAAAGATGCAGGTGATGGGTGCGCTGTCGCTGTACCTGAACTTCGTGAACCTGTTCCAGATGCTGCTCAGCCTGACGGGCGAACGGGAATAATGATGCGCACGCCCGAAGCCGTGTCGGCCATGCTCTGCCCGGTCTGTCATGTGGGCCTTTCCATGACGGACCGGCAGGGGGTGGAGATTGATTATTGTCCGCAGTGCCGCGGCGTGTGGCTGGACCGGGGAGAGCTCGACAAGATCATCGAGCGATCCGGGACAGCGGCCACCGCGCCGCCGCCGTCTCCGCAGGTTCATTATCGGCCGGACCGCGAGTATCGCGACGATGGCCGCTATTATCAGAAGAAGCGCAAGAAGAGCTTTCTGGAAGAACTGTTCGATTAGGACGGCCATTGCGCCGTCCATTTTTTTGAAGCGCTTGCCTCCGGCCGCTGATCCTATAGAGCTTCGGCTAAGTTCCATTTCGCGGCCAGGATTTCATGTCGACAAGCACTGTCCCTCATATGGAGGTCACTCCCGTCATTCTTGCCGGAGGATCGGGCACCCGGCTGTGGCCGCTGTCGCGCAAATCCTATCCCAAGCAGTTCGTCCCGCTGCTGGGCGAAACTACATTGTTCCAGTCGGTGGCGCGGCGGCTTTCCGGCAAGGCCGGGAGTTTCTCCTTCGACCGGCCGCTGGTTCTCACCAACTCCCTGTTTCGCTTCATCATTGCGGAGCAACTGGCGAAAGAGAATATCGATCCCCAGGCAATCCTGATCGAACCGGAGGGGCGCAATACCGCCCCGGCGATATTGGCCGCCGCGCTTCATCTGGCGGCCAGCAAGCCGGATGCGGTGATGTTGGTGGCGCCTTCGGACCATGTCGTGCCCGATGTGGCCGCGTTCCACGCTGCTGTTGGTAAGGGGCTGGACGCGGCGCAGGCTGGGGACCTCGTCACCTTCGGGATCAAGCCGACGCGCGCCGAGACGGGCTATGGCTACCTTCAGGCGCAGAGCAGGCCGGATGGATCGGGAGCGCCGATCAAGCTCGCCAGCTTTGTGGAAAAGCCCAATGTGGCGCGGGCGGAAGAGATGCTGGCGACGGGCGACTTTTTGTGGAACGCGGGGATTTTCCTGTTCGCTGCCAAGGATTTGATCTCGGCATTTGAGCGCCATGCTCCTGCTATTCTCGCGGCGGTGCGTGCGGCCGTTGAGCAGGCGGAAGCCGACCTTGGCTTTCTTCGGTTGGCGGCTGAACCGTGGGGAGAGGCGGAAAGCGTCGCGATCGACTATGCGATCATGGAGCATGCGACCAATTTGTCGGTCGTGCCGTTCGATGCGGAATGGTCCGATCTGGGCGGCTGGGATGCCGTGTGGAGCCATTCGCAGCCGGATGAAAATGGCGTTGCCGTATCGGGCGGGGCGACGGCACTCGATTGCCGGGACACGCTGTTGCGGTCGGAGAGCGACGGTTTGGAGCTGGTCGGCCTCGGTCTCGACAATATCGTCGCGGTGGCGATGAACGACGCGGTGCTGATCGCGGACAAATCGCGCACCCAGGATGTGAAGCTGGTCGTGGAAGCCTTGCAGCGGAAAGGCGCGCCGCAGGCGGAGGCGTTTCCGAAAGATCATAGGCCGTGGGGTTGGTATGAAAGCCTGGTCGTCGGCTCGCGGTTCCAGGTGAAGCGGATTACGGTGCTGCCCGGTGCGTCATTGAGCCTGCAGAGCCATTTCCACCGGTCGGAACATTGGATCATCGTCGAGGGGACAGCGAAGGTGACCGTGGGCGAGGATGTTCAGCTGCTGTCTGAGAATCAGTCCGTCTATGTGCCGGTTGGCGCGGTGCATCGGATTGAAAATCCTGGGCGCATTCCGATGGTGTTCATCGAGGTGCAGACTGGGTCCTATGTGGGGGAGGATGACATTGTGCGGTATGAGGACCGGTACGCGCGGGACTAGCCTTTCCTAGTTCGTCATCCCAGCGAAGGCTGGGATCTCGTGAGGCTATGCCGCCACCTCATCGCCTGAGATCCCAGCCTTCGCTGGGATGACGGTAGAAGGTTGGAAAAATTATCAGTGCGCCGCGCCCCAGCTTGGTCCGTGGCCGATTTCCACGCCTAGCGGAACGCTGAGCTTCACGATTGGCTCGGCGGCTGTTTCCATGACGTGGCGGATGACGGTGCTGGCTTGCTCCACATCCCCTTCCGGCAGTTCGAAGACCAGTTCGTCATGGACCTGGAGCAGCATGCGGACGTTATGCAGCCCTTCTGCCGAGAGCGCCGGTCCCATGCGGGCCATGGCGCGCTTGATGATGTCGGCGCTGGTGCCCTGGATCGGGGCATTGATCGCGGCGCGTTCGGCGCCCTGGCGTTCGTGCTGGATGGGCGCCTTGATGCGCGGGAACCAGGTTTTGCGGCCGAAAAGGGTTTCAGTGTAACCGCGCGCGCGGACTTTTTCGAGCGTGTCGGTGATGTAGAGGCTGATCCCGGGGAAGCGCTCATAATAGCGGCTGATCATGTCCTGCGCTTCGTCGGCGGTGATCTCCAGCCGTCCGGCGAGGCCCCAGCGGGAGATGCCGTAGAGGATGGCGAAGTTGATGGTCTTTGCTCGGCCGCGGGTGTCGCGGTTAACCTCTCCAAACAGCTGCTGGGCGGTGGCGGCGTGAATGTCTTCGCCGGCGAGGAAGGCTTCGCGGAGCGCCGGGACATCGGCGATGTGGGCGGCGAGGCGCAGCTCGATCTGGCTATAGTCGGCCGCGAGGATGACGTTGCCGGGTTCGGCGACGAAAGCATGGCGGATCTGGCGGCCGACTTCGGTGCGGATCGGGATGTTCTGCAAGTTGGGGTCGGTCGAGGACAAGCGGCCGGTCTGCGCGCCGGACAGCGAGTAGCTGGTGTGGACGCGGCTGGAATCCCTGTTGATCTGGGCCTGGAGCGCGTCGGTATAGGTGGATTTGAGCTTTGAGAGCTGCCGCCAATCCAGCACCTTTCCGGCGATTTCCGCGCCTTGGGCCTTCAGTTGCTCGAGGATAGTGACGTCGGTGGAATAGGCGCCGGACTTGCCCTTCTTGCCGCCCTTATAGCCCATCTTGTCGAACAGGATCGCGCCCAGCTGCTGGGTCGATCCGATGGCGAAGGGCTGGCCGGCGATGGCGTGGATCTCGCCTTCCAGCTTCGCGATTTCGGCGGTGAATTCGGCGGAGAGGCGGGAGAGCGCTTCGCGGTCGACCTTAATGCCTTCATGCTCCATCTTGGCAATCACGACGACGAGCGGGCGGTCGACCAGTTCATAGACGCGGGTCGCGCCTTCATTGGCGATGCGGTTCTTGTAGATTTTCCACAGGCGCAGCGTGACGTCGGCGTCCTCGGCGGCATATTCGGTCGCTTTGTCGAGCGGGACTTCGGCGAAGCTGATCTGGTTCCTGCCGGTGCCGCAGACATCCTTGAAGCTGATGCATATGTGGTTGAGGTGGACCTTTGCCGCCTCATCCATGCCGTGGCCTGCGAGGCTTTGGCCGGCGTCGAGGTCGAAGCTCATGACGATGGTGTCGTCATAAGGGGCGATCTCGATGCCGTGGCGGCGCAGGACGGTCAGGTCATATTTGAGGTTCTGGCCGATCTTGAGGACGCTGTCGTCTTCCAGCAGCGGCTTGAGTTTCGCCAGCACCAGTTCCTTGGGCAGCTGGTCAGGCTTCTCCGCGAACATGTCCTTGCCGCCATGGCCGACCGGAATGTAGCAGGCGGCGCTGGGGCCGACTGCGAGGCTGATGCCGACGAGCGCGCAGGATACGCAGTCGAGCATGTCGGTTTCGGTGTCGATCGCGAGCAGCCCTTCCGCATGGGCGGCGGCGATCCAGCGGTCGAGCGCTTCTTCCGTCACGACCGTTTCGTAGAGGCTGCGGTCGATCGGCGGCTCTTCCTCCAGCACGGGGGCGGCGGGCGGCGTGCTTTCGGTGACGGCGAGGGCGGCGGTGGCGATCGCGACGGCGGCGGCGGGCGCGCCGAGGCGGGTGAGAAGCGACTTGAAGCCGTGATGTTCGAGGAAATTCTGGAGCGGTTCGGGCGGGATGCCCTTGAGCGTCAGTTCCTCCAAAGGCTCGGGCAGGTCCATGCTGTCGTGCAATGCCACCAGCTTGCGCGACAGGCGGGCCATGTCGGCATGCTCGATCAGGTTTTCCTGCATCTTCGACTTCTTCATCGAAGGGGCTGCTTCGAGCGCGGCTTCCAGGCTGCCATGTTCGGTGATGAGCTTGGCGGCGGTCTTGGGGCCGATGCCGGGGATGCCGGGGACATTGTCGACGCTGTCGCCCATCAGCGCCAGGACGTCGCCAAGCTGTTCAGGGAGGACGCCGAACTTGGTCATCACATAGTCCGGCCCACGCCGCTCATTCTTCATCGTGTCGTACATGTCGACGCCGGGCTGGATGAGCTGCATCAGATCCTTGTCGGAGCTGACGATCGTGACGTGCCATCCAGCCGCGACGGCGGCCTTGGTATAGCTGGCGATGATGTCGTCGGCTTCGAAGCCTGCTTCCTCGATGCAGGGGAGCGAGAAGGCGCGGGTGGCGTCGCGGATCATCGGGAATTGCGGGACGAGGTCTTCCGGCGCGGGGGGGCGGTTCGCCTTATACTGGTCGTACATGTCGTTGCGGAAGGTGTGGCTGCCCTTGTCCAGCACCACCGCGAGATGGGTCGGACCTTCCGCCTTGCCCAGTTCCTCGGCCAGCTTCCACAGCATCGTCGTGTAGCCATAGACCGCGCCGACCGGCTGGCCATGGCGATTGGTGAGCGGCGGGAGCTGGTGATAGGCGCGGAAGATATAGCCGCTGCCGTCGACGAGGTAGAGATGATTCTGGGGCATGGAGGCAGGAGATAGCGGGTTATGCGGGGGGGCTCCAGTGGGGTTGGTCGAGATGGCGGTCCCCATGATTGGGCACGCTGTCCGGAGGGGCAGATGAAAATAGGAGCTACTTTTGCGGACTGGCGAACGCAGCGGCAAAAAATGGCGGTTTTCCGTCGAAGTTCACACCATATGCGCGCGCGAGCCTGAGCGCGCGTGTGCGCGAGGGCGCATGTGCCGGACGTTTCAAAGAGGGATCGAGGATAAGCGTGCCGATGCGGAATAGGACAGGCTGAAATCACGCGGTGTTGGAGAAATAGGATGGTTTTTGGAGATGGTGTGGCAATCGGGGCACGGTGATTTGGAGTGAGGTGTCCGTGGAAGGTTAGGAGGATCATCCTATATTCATGCGACGCATTGCGGGGACACGGTCGTCCTTGGATTGTAAAAGCCCGGGCCGCGCTAAGGCTTTCCTGCCACTCGCTGACCCCACGATGTGCTTTTGTTCTCTTAATTGAAGAACTTCTGCGCCTCCTCTGAGGCGATCTCCATGGCATCAAGGCACTCTTTGGCAGCGCGAGTGGCGGAATATGGCTCGCCATGCATGGCGCAGATTGGAGGATCGTAGGTAACTCCACGATTTTCTACATGGTTCAGCTTGAGGTGCGCTTCTGTGAGGCGGATCTTTAGTGGCCCCCCGTCCTGTGAACCCGCTAATTGACTGATGACGCCGTTTTCAATCACCAGTCGTTCAATGTGGATGGATCCGCCACCAATTCCAATCCCAATACTGCCCGGCTGTGCATCGGCAATGCGTTCCAGCCCATGCTCATCCGCATGGCGGGCTTGATGGAGATATTGGAACAAGGGATTTGACTTACGGCTTCCCTTAAGCAGGCCAAACCAAGCTGCGGAGGGACCACGCTCCAGCGCCTGCTGCATCCGGACAAACCATCTTTGGTGCTCGACTAGAAACTCTGACCATAGTCTAGCTGCGATACTGAAATTCGAAGCCTCAGTAAGTGCGGTAGATTTCTCCTTGCAGGCGCTGCGATGTTCTTCAGCCCGCTTAAAATGCCGAATGTCCATTGCCTCCAAATGTCAGATGCAACGGGATCGGTAAAGATTTCCGAGAATAGTCAGTCTTTAGAAGCCAACTGCATTCAGCCTGCCGGTACAGACATCGCCTCCCGCAAGGGAGATGCGGTTCGGGTGAACGGGGCGAGCTTCTGCGCCGGTTCGACACTAAACAGGCGTTGCGCTGGCCCACCCCCGGCCCCTCCCGCTTGCGGGAGGGGAGGACGGGCGGCGGTTAAAGAACTTCGCTCACCCGCTCCGGCGGGCGCGCAATCACTGCGCCCTTGTCGGTGATGACGATGGCGCGCTCGATCAGGATCGGGTGCTGTGCCATGGCGTCGAGGACGGCCTTGTCATCCGTCACGTCGAGGCCGATTTCCTTCACCACGGCTTCGCCCTTGCGGAGCGCCTCGGAAGGACGGACGCCCGCCTTGGCCAGCACCGTTTCGATCTCGGCGCGGCTGGGTGGGGTTTTCAGATATTCGACGACCTCGACCTCAACCCCCGGTGCGGCTTCGAGGATCGTGAGCGTGGCCCGTGATTTCGAGCAGCGGGGGTTGTGCCAGATGGTGGCCTTCACTGGGCGTCGTCCTTCGCCAGCCACTCTTCCAGCCACTTGATCGTGTAGTCGCCGCTCAGGAACTCCGGGTCCTTCAGCAGCTTCTGGTGGAGAGGGATCGTGGTCTTCATGCCCTCGATCACATATTCCTCCAGCGCGCGCTTGAGGCGCATGATGCAGCCTTCGCGGGTGCGGCCGTAGACGATCAGCTTGCCGATCATGGAGTCGTAATAGGGCGGCACGCGATAGCCCTGGTAGAGGCCGCTATCGACGCGGACGTGCATGCCGCCGGGGACGTGATAGCTGGTGACGGTGCCGGGCGAGGGTGCGAAGGTGCGGGGGTCCTCCGCGTTTATGCGGCATTCGATGGCGTGGCCGTGAAATTCGATCTCGTCCTGCGCGACGGAGAGCGGCTTGCCTTCGGCGACGCGGATCTGTTCGCGGACGAGGTCGAGGCCGGTGATCATTTCCGTCACCGGATGTTCCACCTGAAGGCGGGTGTTCATCTCGATGAAGTAGAATTCGCCGTCTTCCCACAGGAATTCGATCGTGCCCGCACCGCGATAGCCCATGTCGGCCATCGCCTTGCGCACGACTTCGCCCATCCGGTCGCGCTCTGCGGCGGAAAGGACGGGGGAGGGGGCTTCTTCCAGCACCTTCTGGTGGCGGCGCTGGAGCGAGCAGTCGCGCTCGCCCAGGTGAATGGCGCTGCCATTGCCGTCGCCGAAGACCTGGAATTCGATATGCCGGGGATTGCCCAGATATTTTTCCATGTAGACGGTGTCGTCGCCGAAAGCTGCCTTGGCTTCGCTGCCTGCCTGCTTCATCAAGGTTTCGAGCAGGTCCTCGGACGGCACGACCTTCATCCCGCGGCCGCCGCCGCCTGATGCCGCCTTGATGAGGACGGGGTAGCCGATCTTGGCGGCGACTGTCTTGGCTTCCTCGACGCTGGAGAGTGCGCCGTCGGAGCCGGGGACGAGGGGCAGGCCGAGCGCGCCAGCGGTGCGCTTGGCTTCGACCTTGTCGCCCATGATGCGGATATGTTCAGGCTTCGGGCCGACGAAGGCGAGGCCGTGGGCTTCGACGATTTCCGCGAACTGGGCGTTTTCGGACAGGAAGCCGTAGCCGGGGTGGATCGCGTCCGCGCCGGAGATTTCGGCGGCGGAGATGATCGCGGCGATGTTGAGATAGCTGTCCTTAGCCGCGGGCGGGCCGATGCAGATCGCTTCGTCGGCGAGGCGCACATGCATGGCGTCGGCGTCGGCGGTGGAGTGGACCGCCACCGTCCTGATGCCCATTTCATGGCAGGCGCGGTGGATGCGGAGCGCGATTTCGCCCCGGTTCGCGATCAGCAGCTTTTCGATGGCCATGTGTCGCGCGGCCCTTATTCGATGACGATCAGCGGCTGGTCATATTCGACCGGCTGGCCGTTATCGACCAGGACGGCCTTGACCGTGCCCGCGTTGGGCGCGGTGATGGCGTTCATGACCTTCATCGCTTCGACGATCAGCACGGTGTCGCCCGCCTTCACGGTCGAGCCTACGGCAGCGAAGGGAGCTGCGCCCGGTTCTGCCGACAAATAGGCGGTACCCACGATCGGCGAGCGGACGGCGTTGGCGGCTACCGGAGTGGCCGCTGCGGCTGGGGCAGCGGCGGGAGCGGCGGGCGTAGGAGCGGCAGGTGCCGCCACGGGGGCGGGGGCGTAGGCGACAGCGGCGCTGGCCGCCTTGCGCGCGACGCGGATCTTGCGATCGCCGTCCTCCACCTCGATCTCCGTCAGGTTGGTGTCGTCGAGCAGTGCGGCGAGATCCCGCACCAGCTGCACATCGACCTGCATTGCGCCCTTTTCAGCCTTGTCGTTCATTTTCAGTCCCTGGACGGTGAATGTCGTTTATGCTGCCCGCGCCTATGCCTATTTGCGGCGGAGCGCAACTTTCTAGAGTTCGAGCGCGGCTTCGAGCGCCAGCATATAGGACATCGCGCCAAAGCCTGCGATGGTGCCCTTGGCCGCCATGCCGACATAGCTTTTGTGGCGGAAGGGCTCGCGCTGGTGCGGGTTGGACAGGTGGACCTCGATCACCGGCACGCTGATGCCCTTGATCGCGTCGTGCAGCGCGATGGATGTGTGGGTGAGGCCGCCGGGATTGAGGATGGCGGCATGCGCGCCTTCCTCATGCGCTTCCTGAAGCCAGTCGATCAGATGGCCTTCATGGTTGGACTGGCGGAAATCGATCTCGACATGGGCGCGGCTGGCGGCGTCCTCCATTCGCTCGGCTATGTCGTCGAGCGTGTCATAGCCGTAGATTTCCGGCTCCCGCGTGCCCAGCATGTTGAGGTTCGGCCCGTTCAACACATAGATTTTCCGCGCGTCGGCCATGGCAATCCCCCTTAGCATGTTGCGGCAGGGGCATGGCGGCCCCTATATGCTGCGCTGATCCTTAGCCTTTCGTGTCGCGCCAAGTCGAGACACGTTCTTTGAATTGAAGACAGGACAAGAGCATTGCACGTCGACGGCACCTTATCGATCACCATCAATGGCGAGCATCGCCGCGTGCGGGCAGGGATCACGCTGGCGGAACTGGCGAGCGAGCTTGGCTTCGTGCCGGAGAAGGTGGCGGTGGAGCGTAATTTGGAGGTCGTGCCGCGTTCGACCCTGGCGCAGGTGTGCGTCGAGGATGGCGACGATCTGGAGATCGTGCACTTTGTTGGAGGCGGCGACCATCCGGTAACGGGCGGCGATGTGTCGGCGGTGGCTGACGACAGCTGGAGCGTGGCGGGGAAGACTTTCCGCTCGCGCCTGATCGTCGGGACCGGGAAATATAAGAGCTTCGAGCAGAATGCGGCGGCGCTTGCGGCTTCGGGGGCGGAGATCGTCACCGTGGCGGTGCGGCGGGTGAATGTTTCCGATCCGAAGGCGCCGATGCTGACGGATTTTATTGATCCGAAGAAGATCACCTATCTGCCCAATACGGCGGGCTGCTATTCCGGTGAGGAGGCGATCCGGACGCTGCGGCTGGCGCGCGAGGCGGGCGGATGGGAGTTGGTCAAGTTGGAGGTGCTGGGCGAGGCGCGGACGCTCTATCCCGACATGGTGGAGACGCTGCGGGCGACCGAGATTCTCGCCAAGGAAGGCTTCAAGCCGATGGTCTATTGCGTCGACGATCCGATCGCGGCGAAGCGGCTGGAGGATGCGGGCGCGGTGGCGATTATGCCGCTGGGCGCGCCGATCGGTTCGGGCCTCGGCATCCAGAACCGGGTGACGATCCGCCTGATCGTGGAAGGCACGACGCTGCCGGTGCTGGTGGATGCCGGGGTGGGCACGGCCTCCGAAGCGGCAGAGGCGATGGAGCTGGGCTGCACCGGTGTTTTGATGAACACGGCGATTGCCGAGGCGAAGGACCCGGTGCTGATGGCGGCGGCTATGAAGGCTGGGATCGAGGCTGGGCGCATGGCCTATCGCGCCGGGCGGATGGGGAAGCGCATGTATGCCGATCCTTCCAGCCCGTTGGCGGGATTGATTTAATATCGGCTTCTCCGGATGGCGAATGAGGGGGCGCGCGCGGCTACCGCAGCGCAACTTCGCCATCGCAGCAAATTGACCCTCCGCCTGCTACCGCCTATGGGCTGAAGCCATTCAGGAGGAGGAAAAGCGATGGTCAAGAAGCTCTACCCCGATGCTGCGTCTGCGTTGGAGGGCCTTCTC
>CAMPHR010000054.1 GCA_946886075.1 uncultured Novosphingobium sp.
CGTCAGCTTCCTGCGCGCAGGGGCAGGGGCAGGGGCAGGGCAGGGGACCCTCACGATCCGCACCAGCTTCGGCGCGGTCAGCTGGCCTGCCACCCCCGGCAGCAGCGGCACTCTTGCCGTCCGCGCCGCCAGCGACACCGTGCTCGATCAGATCGCCTACAGCCGCGGCCGCTTCGCGGTGGAGGCGCAGGGCCTCGACACCTTGATCCTGCCCGCCTGGGCAGAGCTTGGCCGCGTCATCGAAGACTGCCGCCGATAGGGCGCGCGCCGCATCATCTTGTGGGGGAAACATCGCCCAAGCACCAGATCGGCTTTTTCAGGCGGACAAGTGAGTATGATTCGAAAAAAGAATTTTACAAGTCTTGATCGTGCGCCTTGTCTGATTCACAGTCCATCTCGTGGCCAGGTGAAAGGTCGATTTTGAGCCGGGTCGCACGGGCTTAAACAAGCGAAAGGAGGTGATCCGATGTCTCATGGTTCAGCAGTGAGGTCGGTCAAGTCCATTCGGGAAACGCGCCGCTGAGCGACGTCATAACGTCGGTTTTTGCAGACATCGAAACAGCCTCTGTCGCGACATGTCGCGAACGGGCCTTTCTTGCCTGCAAAGATAGCGCGATCAACGCTTCCCTTGGGCGGCACTTCCGGCCGCTGTGACCATGTCAATGATGGGCCGCTGGGACTTATCCCCCCAGCGGCCCCTCTCATTTTATGGGTTTTAAGCGCGCATAAATTCGAGCAGAAGCGCAACCAATTCCCTCGCCCCTTCAGGGGAGAGGGCTAGGGAGAGGGGCTGCGCAGCTCCCGATCTGAAGCGCAATCGCCCGTCACCGCTCCACCCCCCTAACCTTCCCCCATGTCCGCGCCGCGGTGTACCCAAGATACCCCGTCCCAAACAGCGCATAGAGCGGCTCAGGCAATGCCTCAAAATACTCCCGCATCGCCCGACTGATTGCTGCGGCCCCCTCTGGCCATATGCCCCCGATCAGCCCCACCGGCACCGACCAGAGCAGCAACCCATACATGACATAGAGAAAGGCTGGCCGAGCCCGCAATGTCCAGCGATCGGCGCGTCGCGCCCGCCGGACCGCAGCCAAGCTGCTGCGCCCGCCACTAACCAACACGGTTCGCCAGCCAGCCGTACAGAAAGGCCTCATTGGCAGGCCTGCTCTCCGCCAGCGCCAGATAGCGCTCCCCCTGCAATGCCTCGATCGCCTTCAGCAGCACCTTCTCCCCGGCCTTGCCGCGCAGAGCCGTGAACGCCTTCAATGCCGCCAAGGTCTTCGCACCGATCACGCGATCGACCTTCAGGTCCGGATAGTCCTTCTGGTTACGATTGAGCGCATTAAGTGCTCGCTGCAGAAACCCTGTCGCCGTCGCCGCGCCCATATTCACGGCGCTGTCGAACAGTTCAGCGGCAATGTCCGGCATCAACTCCGCGACAAAGGCATAGCCGGGCCGTTCCCAATAAAGCCGCCGATAAATCGTCTCGGCAAAGGTGCGAGCTAGTCGCCGCATGTCCCCGGCATAGCCATTGGCCCTTGCCACCGCCTCTGTGATCCCGAAATTGGTGGCCCCACCGCGATCCGCCGGATGGTGGCCATAGCCACCCTCTCGCGCGATCACTTCGTCGATCAAAGCCGCAATATCCATCGTCCCGCCTCCTTCATCGAATGAGGCAGGGCATTTATCCCATCTGGTTAGATGTAGGACAGCCCGAATTCACGCGGGACACAGAAATAGGAAAAATAGGAGATCGAACGAAGGCCCCAGCCAATTTTCACAAATCGGCTTTTCTCGCTACTTCATTTTCGATTTTGGTCGGGACGAGAGGATTCGAACCTCCGACCCCCACACCCCCAGTGTGATGCGCTACCAGGCTGCGCTACGTCCCGACCGGAGGGGCGGCACATAGAAGCAGTTTTGAGAACATGCAAGCCTTTCGGCATCGCCTTTTCGCCACTTCCTTCCTTCCCTAATCATATTGCCTCCCGATCCCGATCTGTGTTAGCCGCGCGCCCTTGATCCGTAGGCATCTGCGGCCGGACAAGAGAATAAGGCGATAGTCCCACCATGTTCATTACCCCAGCCTTTGCCCAGACCGCGGGCGAGCAGTCTTCCGGCGCATCCATGCTGGTGCAGATGGCCCCGCTCGTCCTCATCTTCGTCGTCTTCTATTTCCTCCTGATCCGCCCCCAGCAAAAGCGGATGAAGACCCATAAGGCGAAGATCGACGCAGTGAAGAAGGGCGATCAGGTCGTCACTGGTGGCGGCCTCGTGGGCAAGGTCGCGCGCGTCGATGAATTTTATGTCGATGTCGAACTCGGGCCGGGGATGAAGGTGAAGGCGGTCAAGTCGACGCTCACCGACGTCGTCGATCCGGCGACCGCCAAGCCTGCGAACGACTGATCGTCCGATGCTGAATTTCTCGCGCTGGACTATCGCGGCGATCCTGCTGCCCCTGGTCATCGGCATTGTCTGCGCCATTCCGAGCTTCCTGCCGGACTCGGCAGTTCAGCGGCTGCCCGGTTTCATGCAGACCCGGGTGAACCTTGGCCTCGACCTTTCCGGCGGCAGCCACCTCCTGCTCGAAGCATCGACGCAGGACGTGGCGAAGCAGCGCCTTACCAATATGGAAGAGCAGGTCCGCACCGAGCTTCGCCGTGGCACGCCGCGCATCTCCATCGGCGACATCTCCAGCCGGGACGGCAAGCTCAGCTTCATGGTGCGCGAGCCGTCGCAGGTTGACGCGGCGGTAGAACGCATCCGCCCGCTGACGCAGGGCGCGGGGCTTACCGGCCAGCGCGACTTCAATGTCGAGGTCGTGAACAGTTCGACCATTGTCATCACGCCGACAGAGGCGGGGATCGACAATGCGGTCAAGAGCGCCATGGAAGTGGCGACCGAGGTCATTCGCAAGCGCATCGACGAGATGGGCACGCGCGAGCCGACCATCCAGCAGCAGGGCGGCAACCGCATCGTCGTGCAGGTGCCCGGGCTTCAGAACCCGAAGGCTTTGAAGGACCTGCTCGGCCAGACCGCCAAGCTGGAATTCAAGCTGGTCGATACCAGCGCCAACCCCTCCGAAGTTGCGCAGGGCCGCGCTCCCGTCGGCAGTGAAGTGCTGCCTTATCCTAATAACCCGTCGGGTATCCCCGCGATCGCGGTGAAGCGCCAGGTCATGGTGTCGGGCGAGGATCTGACCGACGCCACGCAGGGGTATGACCAGAGCAACCAGGCGATCGTCAACATCCGCTTCAACGGGTCTGGCGGGCGCAAATTCGGTCAGGTGACGTCGCAGAATGTCAATCGTCCCTTCGCGATCATTCTCGATGGCACGGTGCTTTCGGCACCGAACATCAATGAACCGATCCTTGGCGGCTCTGCCCAGATCAGCGGCAGTTTCACCGTGGAAAGCGCCAATCAGCTCGCCATCGCGCTGCGATCGGGCAAGCTGCCGGTTGCTTTGACCGTCGTGGAAGAGCGCACGGTGGGTCCGCAGCTTGGCGCTGACTCGATCCGTGCCGGGTTGCTCGCAGCGGTGATCGCAGTCGCCGCCGTCGCCGCGTTCATGTTTGTCAGCTACGGCCGCTTCGGCATGTATGCCAACATCGCCGTCACCATCAACGTGCTCGTCATTCTGGGCGTTATGGGGATGCTGGGGGCCACCCTGACATTGCCTGGCATCGCGGGCTTCGTGCTGACCATCGGCACCGCCGTGGACGCCAACGTCCTTATCTACGAACGTATTCGAGAAGAGCGGCGGCGCGGTCGTGGTGTCGTCCAG
This sequence comes from uncultured Novosphingobium sp., assembly GCA_946886075.1. Next base: position 3,785 of record CAMPHR010000054.1, read on the forward strand.
GCGATCGAGTTTGGTTATAAGGAAGCCAGCCGCACCATCTTCGAAGCGAACGTCACCCACGCAATTGCGGGCGGCATCATGCTCGCGCTTGGTTCGGGGCCAGTCAAAGGCTTCGCGATCGTCCTGTTGATCGGCATCGCGACCAGCGTGTTCACCGCCGTGACCTTCACCCGCCTGCTCGCATCCCGCTGGCTCCGCGCCAAGCGTCCGACCGAGATCCATATCTAAGGGGCCGGGAGAAAACCCATGAAACTTCTAAAGCTCGTCCCCGACAACACCAATATCGGCTTTGTGAAGCTGCGCCACTGGGCCTTCGCCCTGACGGCGCTGCTCACCGTGCTGGCCGTGGGCGCCACGCTCCATCGCGGCCTCAACCTTGGCGTCGATTTCGTCGGCGGCTTGATGATCGAGGCCAAGTTCCAGCAGCCTGCGGAACTCGACCGGGTTCGCACCACCATCGACCGGCTTGGCGTTGGCGATGGATCGCTTCAGCAGTTCGGCGATCCCAAGACCGTTCAGATCCGCCTGCCTCTTCCTGAAAATGGCGGTGCGGGCGCGGCGAACGCGATCGTCGAAAAGGCACGGAAGGCGATGGCCGCCGAATTTCCCGGCGTTGCCTTCTCCCGCTATGACACCGTGTCGGGCAAAGTGTCCGGCGAGCTGATCCAGAACGGCGTGCTGGCTGTCATGCTGGCGGTGATCGGGATCGCGATCTTTTCCTGGTTCCGCTATGAATGGCAGTTCGGCGTCTCGACTTTCGTGGCGATCATGCACGACCTGCTGATGACACTCGGCTTCTTCGCGATCACCCAGCTGGAATTCGACCTCAACATCGTTGCGGCGGTTCTCACGATCGTGGGCTATTCGATCAACGACAAGATGGTGATCGACGACCGCATTCGTGAAAATATGCGGAAATATCGCAAGATGGACATGAAGTCGCTGATCGACTTGTCCGTCAACGAAACCCTTCCGCGCACGGTGATGACGTCGGTCACGATCATGCTGGCGTTGGGCGCGCTGCTGCTCTTTGGCGGTCATGTGCTGCGCGGCTTCACCGCTGCCATGATGCTCGGCATCATCGTCGGCACATATTCGTCAGTCTATGTGTCCTCCTCGCTCCTCATCACGCTGGGCCTGTCGCCACAGGTGGGAGAGAAGAAGGCGAGCAAGACGAATATTGCAGCCCAAGCCGAGCGCATGGGCCCGCGCGACGATGGGGCGCGGCCCTGATCGACAAGCGCACCGGTATCGAACTGCGCCGTGACGAGACGGGGCAGGGGCCGATCGTTACCGGCTTTTCCGGCAGAGGCTTTCGCGTCAGGGACGATGTCTTTCCGGAGGGGCTGCTGCTCACCCCCGCGCGGGCCCTCAGGTGGAGCGACGCGCCGGAGCCTGGGCAACTCACGCTGGCTGCCTTGGGTGACCTCCTGACCATCGATCCGCTGCCCGAATTCCTGCTGCTCGGCACCGGATCGGGCTTGCGCCAACCACCGCGCGCCTTCGTTCGCGAACTGGAAAATATGGGCATTGGCGTCGAGGCGATGGACAGCCGCGCGGCGGCTCGCGCCTGGGGCGTATTGCGTGCCGAGGAGCGTTGGATCGTGGCGGCTCTCCTCCCGCTTTGACCAGCGGCACTGACCTGCGCCTTCTATGTTACTGGATTACTGGCCCCGTCTTGCGCTTTGCGCGGCATCCGCATAGTCTGGCCGCAAGTTCCGTCACCTGTCGGTGATGGCGAAGAAGAAAAGTGATCCGGCCATGGTGCAGCAAAGCCGCCCATCGCCGCAGAGTTCCGGTCCCGCCGGGGGCGTTTCGGGCAAGAACGCTCGTTCCGGCCAGGGTAATGGGAGCAAGGCTGCGGCCATACCTCCCCCGTCAAAGCAGCGGGGCTCATTGCCTCATCCGCCGCGAGGTCGGCGTTCCTATGCCGCTATCGATCTCGGCACCAACAATTGCCGCTTGCTGATTGCCAAGCCTTCCGCGGACGGCTTCATCGTTGTCGATGCCTTTTCGCGGATCGTCCGGCTTGGCGAAGGTTTGGCTGCTACGGGCCGGATCAGCGATGCGGCCATCGACAGGGCCATCGCGGCGCTCTCCGTTTGTGCAGACAAGTTGCGGCGCAGGCATGTGACGCTGGCCCGATCCGTCGCGACCGAAGCATGCCGCCGGGCCGTCAACGGAGCGGAGTTCATCCAGCGCGTCTATCGTGAGACCGGAATCGCCCTCGATATCATCAGCGCGCAGGAGGAAGCGCGACTTGCGGTCATGGGTTGTCACGCACTGCTTGAGCCGGGCGATGGCCCGGCCTTGATCTTCGACATAGGTGGCGGATCGACCGAACTGGTGCTGGTCGATGCCAATCGCGAAGGCGCGCCTCACATCGTTGATTGGGTCAGCGCGCCCTGGGGTGTCGTGTCGCTGACCGAAAGCGAGTTGTTCGATCATGCGGACCAGAGCGAACGCCTGGCTGCCTACGGACGGATGCGATCGCGGGTAGCGGATGCCTTCGCTCCGCTCGCCCGGCGCTTGCCCCAAGCCGATTGTTCGATGCGCTTGCTCGGCACCTCGGGAACGGTGACGACCCTTGCCAGCGTCCATCTTAACCTACCGCGTTACGACCGGCAGGCGATCGACGGCCTGATTGTGCCCTCCACGTCGATGCGCTCCATCTCCAGCAGATTGTCCACCATGTCCCTAGTCGAGCGGCAGAAGCTGCCCTGCATAGGATCGGAAAGGGCCGATCTCGTCGTCGCGGGATGCGCCATCCTGGAATCGATCCTCGATATCTGGCCCGCCGAACGATTGGGGGTGGCCGATCGCGGCATTCGCGAAGGCATATTGCGCGGCCTGATGGATCGCGATGGAGCAATGATGTGAGGGGTGGCGGAGTCGGCAAGGTTCGGGTCAAATCGGCCAAGGGACGCACGGCGCAATCGACGCGCTGGCTCGAGCGGCAACTGAACGATCCCTATGTCCGCAAGGCGAAGGCGGAAGGCTGGCGAAGCCGCGCGGCCTTCAAGCTGATCGAGCTGGATGAGAAGTTCCATTTCGTGAAGGGCTCGCGCGCCGTAGTCGATCTTGGCGTTGCGCCCGGCGGTTGGGCGCAGGTGGTGCGGAAGCTGTCCCCCAAGGCGAAGGTGGTGGGGATCGACCTGTTGCCGACCGACCCGATCCCCGGCGTCACCCTGTTCGAAATGGACTTCATGGATGATAAGGCGCCCGCAGCCCTTGCCGAAGCGCTGGGCGATGCGCCTGATCTTGTGATTTCCGACATGGCCGCGAACACGGTTGGCCATGCGGCAACCGATCATTTGCGCACCATGGCGCTGGTCGAGGCAGCGGCATGGTTCGCCGTGGAAAATCTGCGCAAGGGCGGGACCTTCGTCGCCAAAGTATTCGCGGGGGGCACGGACGCTGACCTACTCGCCGTGTTGAAGAAGCATTTCACGACGATCAAACATGCAAAGCCACCCGCGAGCCGCAAAGGCAGCGTGGAATGGTATGTCGTCGCACAAGGTTTCAAGGGACGGCCCGACGAACAGGGCTGACGCTGCGCACCGCAGCATCTTCAGGGATAATGGGGGCAAATTGGTTTCGACGGTATCGACGGTCGCCTATCTCGGGCTGGACGCGCGCAGCGTGGAAGTGCAGTGCCAACTGGTCCCCGGGCTCCCCAACTTCATTCTGGTCGGTCTGCCGGACAAGGCGGTGGCGGAAAGCCGTGAGCGCGTGCGCAATGCCATCGCTGCGATCGGCTTGTCCCTGCCACCCAAGCGCATCACGGTAAATCTTTCGCCTGCGGACCTCCCCAAGGAAGGGTCGCATTTCGACTTGCCCATCGCGCTGGCCTTGCTGGGCGCCATGGGGGTCATCGATGCCGAAACGCTGTCGGGCTATGTTGTCGTGGGTGAATTGGGGCTGGACGGCCGCATTGCTTCGACGCCGGGCGTTCTCCTTGCCGCATTGCATGCGGGCGAAAAGGAGCTTGGTCTTATATGCCCCGTGGCTCAGGGACCGGAGGCCGCTTGGGCGGGCCAAGTGGAGGTCGTCGCCGCGCCTGACCTCTTGAGCCTGCTCAATCACCTGAAAGGAACCGCGGCGCTTTCACCGCCACAGCCCGGAGCGGTCGAGGCGCCTCAGCGCAGCGCCGACCTCCGTCAGGTCAAAGGGCAGGAAACGGCCAAGCGCGCGTTAGAGATTGCCGCAGCTGGCGGACATAATCTGTTCCCGATGGGAACGTAAAGACCCTTCATTCCCCTCTCGCACTCAACTCAGCAGCAGGAAGTCTGATTGATGGAAGAAGACAGCTTGGACGCCATCTGGTCCGACGATCTCTTTAACCGCAAGGAAGAAGCCCAGCATCTCATAGCTTACGTCGAAAGCGTGACCGGACGCCCCCAGCTACGGGAGGACAAGCGTGCCTACACGATTGCTATTGAGGCGGGGTACGGCGAAGGAAAATCCTTCTTCCTAAAACGCTTGGCGCGCACCATGGCGTTAAACCACCCCGTGGCACTCGTTGATGCCTGGGCCGACGACTTAGCTGATGAGCCGCTTACGGCCCTTGTCGCGACGTTAAAGAGCGCGCTTGAGCCGCTGATGGAGGACAGGGATGTCAAGTCACGCTTTGCATCGTTCATGGGCAAGACCGGCCAAGTGGCCAAAATTGCATCCATGGGGCTCCTTAAGAGGGGGCTTTCGCTCGCTCTGACAACAGGGGCAGTCGATGCTGCCGAACAGGTTCTTATGGGTTTGAGCGAGGACGTTAAGGACGCTGCTACCGATGGGTTGGCCGAGGCCGCTAAAGGAAGTGTTGATGATACCTCTGCTGCAATCTCCTCTATATCCAATACCGAACTCATGTCGTCGCGTGTCGCTCAATTTGAACTAGGCCGCGCGGCTATCTTCGACCTCAAGAAAAGTCTGGAAGCCTTGGTCGCATCTCTGGACCAGAAAAATCTAAACGCTCCGATAGTCATCATCGTTGATGAACTAGATAGATGTCGGCCAACCTATGCTGTCAAGCTATTGGAAGAGATCAAACATCTGTTTGATGTGCCGGGGCTCGCGTTCATCCTCGGTGTACACACGGATCAGCTTGGCCGATCCATCGCAGGGGCATACGGGGCCGAGTTTGATGGACGGGCTTACCTCCGGCGTTTCATAGATCGCCACTACCGTCTGGCGCAGCCGGATTTAAGCCCGCTGCTTGAGGCGTTGTGCACAAAGGCTGGCAACATCACCGGGCGCTTCGACTATCCTGCTCTGATCGACAGAGATGGAGACAGAACTCCAATGCCGTTGCCCCAACTACTAGCAACAATGATGGACGCCTACGGCTTCGCTGCGAGAGACGCCTTCGAACTTGTGGATATCCTTCAGACGTGCGCCGCGCTGGCTCGGTCATCTCCTAAGATGACGCTGCCTTATCTACTGCCCCTCATATTTGGGCAGATGCGCAGCTGCGAGCCTGGGACGCTGGCCACCCAAGTGAAGAAGGAATGGTCGTTCGGGCTCCAGCGCGATAATTTTGGGCGGGACATGGAAGTGGTTAGTTTTGAAGCATTGGCGTTGCGCTATCAAAATGCTGCCTCTGCGGACGATGAAAAGCTCCGCCAGAAGCTAAATCAAGAGAGGGTTCCGCCAGAGTTTCGCAAGGCAGCAAGCGACAGAGATCAAGAGGCTAGCGGTGCGCAATGGACCATTAGGAGCTATCCACGCCTTATCACGACGGTAGGTCGGTTCTCACTATCGTAAATAACTGAGGCCGATCTGATCGAACGTAGAAAGCGAGTTGAAGTCTGATAGCCATGGATAGAGCGCCTATCGCGCACCTAGGGGGCGGCAAGTTTGCGCTCAGCATGACCATACCCGAAGCACGGGCGGGCGACTTTCCACCGTCTGCCGCTCACAAGGACGTGGTGGCTGTATTTTGCGGCGCGCTGTGCCCCGACGGCATCACAGACCACCAATGCCATGCCCTGCTATTGGTAAGAACCTATTCGCGGGCATGCGTAGCTGCTGCGTTTCCTGAGTTGCTCGAAGTCGTCCGTACCTATCACCTCTGACACGCCGCACCCGCCGCGAACACAGCAAGATTGCAGCCGAAGGCGCAGCAAACTCCCCGGCGGGCCAGCCGGGAGAACTCCGCACCCCTGACGGTCCGTTTACGCCACTTCAGGACCGCGCAAGAAAGGCAGCAGTAGTGCCGCCAGTCTGTCTTGGTCCGGTCCTCTCCAAATATCTAGAGCGCCTTCGCCTGCTGGCACCATTTGGCCCTCTGCAGGATCTCGACGGGTACCTTCCTGCTCATTGGTCCACCGTGTATTGAAAAAGCCGCCACCTCCGACCGTCAGACGGCGAAAGGGCGGCTGTACAGGTTAGGGCAGATGCGGAAAGCCCTGAACTGTTTCCGTAACACGAGGTCGGGAAAGTCTCACCTTTTGGATCAGCGGCTCGGTTGCAGAAGTGGTTGATTTCGCTGGAAGCTCATCCTAGCCCTGTGGCGGGGCTATAGGGGGGACTTCATGATCCGGGTCATCATGCGCGTAATAGGCGCTGTCGCTATCGTGACGGCTTTGGGGATGGGCCCGGCTGCCATGGCATCCTACATCAACTCCAACGGGGTGAACTGTCGCGCTACGCCAGACACAGGCGCAAGGGTCGTTGCCAAGCTTTCTAAGGGGCAGTCAGTCACTGTGGCCGAAGGTGGAGGCGGCTGGTCCCGCATAGAGAAGCCTTCCTGTTGGGTAAGCTCGCGCTTCCTTTCGACAGACTACGTTGCGCAATCACCACATGTGTCGTCGAGAAACTATGAGGGTTTCCGTAGCAGTGCATTAAGCGCATCCCGGCGGCAATCCTCATCCAACCTCTACGCCTTCAAGGGCTCCAACACAAAGAAGACCAAGCGGAAATCTACTCGGTCGCGGCCCTCCAAGCGGAGGTCGAGCGGCAGCGGATTTTACGGTGGTTCCGGTTGTCCCTGCAGCGGCGGCACGGTCTGCATTGGGCCTCGCGGCGGACGCTATTGCATCACCTCGGGCGGCAATAAGCGCTACGGGGTCTAAGCCTCTGATGAACTGGATCGGGAGCGTCCTGCAGGCCGTGTGGTCGACCGATGGCGTGAGCGAGTTTGCATCGGCTCTGCTGGGTGGTGTGTTCGCCGTCGGCGTTCAGCAAATGGCGGTGCGGCATGATCGGCGGAAGGACGACAAGAAAGCCGCTGATGAGAAGAAGGCGCAGGCATGGGCGATCTTCTTCAAACTCTCGACAATCCATGAAGCGCTGACGTCGGCCCTCGCTGACATTGAGAGGGATCGTAGGAGCGCTGAGGCCGCAAACGCGGAACTATGGCAGTTCCTTCAGTTTCCGCCGCATGATTGGCGAGAAGTCCAGTGGGAGATTGCGGAACTGTTGGTCTTGATCGACCATAAAAAGCTCGATCTTATGCGGCGGTATCAGGAAGCGACCGTGTGGCTATCCAACTTCATTCAAAGCTCAAGGCTCTATCGGGAGATGCGTGTGGAGTTCTTTCGGAGCCGCTCAAGCTCCGTTGAAGGCGACATGGGCATGATGCAGCTGACGAAGGAGGAGTATGATGCAGTCATGCCCACCATCGTTCATCTCCGGTCTCTCGCCAGTTCGCTCTCATCAGTTATTCCGGTTCAACAGCGGGATGCGCGGAAGCTGCTTACAGAATATGCGGAGACCATGAAGGAGCTGATAGGCCACTGCCCTAATCTAGAGTTCTTGGACGAAGCCAAGTAGGTCGTTGGTGTGGGGCCCCGCAGGGCCGTTAAGGGGCTGTAGGGCTGAAATGATGCACGGTGCTGTGGAGCGGGGAGGGCTCTTCACTTATGCCCTTATCCCCGCTTTTGCACGGGTATCGAAACATGGCCCGCAGCAGTTGCACCATCGCGCGTTAGAATGAGGGGCGCAAACCATTGCCCTCAGGCGGCTTCCTTCAGCACTTTTGGATCGTGGGGGGTGAGGCCGCCTCGGCCGTCTCCCTGATGCTCTAGCCTGTTGCCCGCGTCTCAAGGCTGGCCTTGCGGGTCCCTTCACAGCGTTAGGCGACCTATGGACCTCTTGCCCATCGCGGCGCGGATTGCTGTTGAACGGATCCGAAACGTTCTTATCTCTCACTGCCAAGATAGGGGGAAGTGGGTGGCTCGTGATCATCGCGTTTCGACAATCTATAGGTTGGGCCGCAAGCAGGGTTCTCTCGACTTCGTGGATGTAGACGTCACGAAGGATACGCCGGTTTTTCTAAGCCCTAGGGCTTTGCAGCTGTTGCCTTCCGATTGGGGCGACGAGTGTGTCTTTCTAGTCCAGAACTTTTTTCAGCACATCCTGAAGCTCATCCAGGCGGGCAGGCACTTTGATGCCGAGGTGCTTCTTGGCCAGCTGCGTGAACCGAACGAAACTCGCCTAGGGCTATCCTCCGGAAAACCGCAGGGCCATGCACTGGGGACCGAGTCTGCAAAGGATGTGTGGGCGGCTCTAAGTAAGAGTGAAGCGGCAAAGACGGGATTACTCAGGGACCTTGAGGACACGGCTTTGATGATTGAGGGCGTTGGGGTTGATATTATCTCGGACATCACCACGAACATCATCCGTAGGCCGCTGATAGACTACACTCAACGCATGGCAAAGCGCTTCAACATCCCACTGGAGCAGGGCGTTGTTTCTGGACCCATGTGGAATCCGGTGAAGAGAGAGTGGGAGAATGGCTTTGTTGAGCTACCCGTTCCGTCTACCGGCAAGCTGCTGTTAGTCCCGAAGGCGGTCGTCCGGGCGGACATGCAATACAAGTTCGATCGTTATTATCGGCACTATCTCATTACTCATCTTCAGCGGCTGGAGTTTGAGGCTAATACAGGCCTTGTGCGGGTCTTGAAGGATGGAACAAGAAAGCCGCCGTCGAAGAAGTCCATCATGGAAAAGTACGGCACCGGTAAGAAGACTGTGGTGAAGGAAACACTGAACCATCCCGAAGTTATCGAAAAATATCGGGCCGATATGGATAATGAACCATACCGCCCGCTCACTGTGGAACAACTCGCCGAGATTGAAGGTATCGAGCCTCCTGACTGGGACAAACTCCTGGGTGAAGTCCTAGTGATCCCCACAGGTGCCAATGATGCCAAACGGTATGAAGATGCAGTGGAGGCTTTATTATCGGCGCTCTTCACTCCTGACCTGACGAATCCTGTAATCCAGTATCCGCTCCATAATCGAAAGAAAATTGTCGATATCAAGTATACTAATATGTCTCAAACGGGGTTCTTCTATTGGGTAGGACAGCACTACCCCGCGCCGCTGATATGGGTCGAATGTAAGAATTACGGTGGCCAGGTCGCAAACCCCGAATTGGATCAGCTCGCTGGGCGCTTCTCGCCCAGCCGGGGGAAGGTGGGGCTTCTTGTATGCCGGACGTTTGATAATAAGACGCGCTTCCTTGAACGGTGTATCGATACCGCGAAAGATGACAGAGGGTATATCCTCCCCCTTGACGACGAGGACCTGAAGCGGATGGTTGAAGCGCGTAAGGCGGATGCATTCTATCAGGATTGGTCGCTGCTTCGGGATCGGTTTGAGCAGCTCATAGCTTGAGGTCAAGATGGGTTGGAAGCGGGACCTCACCGAGCATGAAAACGCAATTTGTCAGGCGCTCGGTGAGGTAGTCATATCCTGGAATCACGTGGAGCAATCCTTTCGGACGCTACTGCAGCGCGCGACCTACATCGGCGGACCTGACGGTCGCCTATGGTGCCTCACTGCGCACCTTACCCCAGTGCAGTTGAAGGACGCGATGCTTGCGCTTTCGGACGACCATGAGGAGGTTCGAAAGGGTCATCTGCGGCATTGCTCAGCTCTGTTCGATCGTGAACGGGAATATCGGAACCATTATGTTCATGGGCCGCTGACATTTCTCACCACAGATACTGCCAGCTCGGGATTCGCTTCATCAGTCGCTGCCCGTGGGAATCTGCAGGTTCGGAGCGCGGAAGTTAAAGCTGAGGAATTGTGCGCCTTTCGGAACCGCCTAGGTGTTCTGCAGGATTATATAGGTGAGCTGTTGCGAGATTCGGTTGACCTTCGGGGCGGGACCTCCCTTACCGAGCTGACGAAGCCCTCCATTGCGCCGCCCCTTGCAGTTCTGAAGGAGAGTTGGTGGGTCGCGAATGAAAAAAGCAGGGCATCGGGCGAGGATGCGTAATCCTGAAGCCGCCCATCCCATCTTAAGCCATCCCGCCGGAACCTCCAGTGCACTGCCGCGAGAATGCGATTCCGCTCACCGCTTTCGCGCCGTTTCGCGCTTGCGCACGAAAGGCAGCAGTAGCAGCGCTCGTCTTTGGGACGGCCGTCGGTGGAGAACTGCTGCAGCGGTTTGGCGGTGGAGCATGAAAAGCACTACTTGTGGCACGGGGCGATGCCCGCAGGCGTCTTCTTGTAGGGCGTAGGGGATCGGTCCTTGGCGGCTTGAGCCATGGGGAGGGCGGACAAAGCGCCCGTCTGAGACCGTCGGAAAGCGAAAGGGGGG
>CAMPHR010000055.1 GCA_946886075.1 uncultured Novosphingobium sp.
GAGCAACAGGGGGAGGGGGGGGAGCGGCAGGAGGCGCTTCGGCGGCGATCGGCGCCTCTGCCATGGCCTCTTCCCGGGCCACCAGCACCGGTCCTTCCTGAAACCAGCTATGTTTGCAGGAGGCGCAGCGAACCTGGCGGCCATTGGGGCCGACGGCGCTGTCCGGCACAATATAGCGCGTGGCGCAATTGGGACACACCAGGATCATGACGCTTCATAGGCATGGCTTTGACTCGAGGGCAAGCGGCATTGAACGGGACGGGCGAAGATGCCGCGACTCGGCGGTTTGCAACGCCTTGGGCTTTACGCCTGCCCGCCCGCTGTGCCATGGCTGCAGACCAGGGGAAGCAGGGAGCGCGCGGGCGCATCAACCAAGGCATGTCGGCGATCGTCCAGTTCGAAAATGTCGGCCTGCGCTATGGTCTGGATAGCGAGACGCTGTCCGACGTCAGCTTCTCCCTGCATGGCGGCGGCTTCTATTTCCTGACCGGCGCATCGGGCGCGGGCAAGACGTCGCTTTTGAAACTGCTTTACCTCGCCCAGCGGCCCAGCCGCGGCGTCATCCGCCTGTTCGGGGAGGATGTGGTGACGCTGCCCCGCAAGCGGCTGCCCGGCTTCCGCCGGCGGATCGGCGTGGTGTTTCAGGACTTCCGGCTGGTTGCGCACCTGTCCGCCTATGACAATATCGCCTTGCCCCTACGCGTCGCGGGCATGGTCGAGAGCGAGATCGACGCGTCGGTATCCGAGATGTTGAACTGGGTTGGCCTTGGCGATAGGGGGCAGGCGCGCCCCGCCACATTGTCGGGCGGAGAGCAGCAGCGCGTTGCCATCGCCCGCGCCGTCATTGCCCGGCCTGAAATCCTGGTGGCCGACGAGCCGACCGGCAACGTTGACGCGGACATGGCCCGCCGCCTGCTCACTTTGTTCGAGGCGCTCAATCGCCTTGGCACTACCATCGTGGTTGCGACCCACGACTTGCCGTTGATCGGTCAGGTCCAAGGCGCGCAGATGATGCGACTGGACAAGGGGCGCCTGTCCGACCCCACTGGTGCGCTGCGCTACCCGCCACGGGCGCAGGGCGCGGCGGCATCATGACCGGCGCGGACCGTCGCGCCGCCGCCGCTGCGCGCCATCGGCTGCTGCCGGAGGGCCGCGTTGCCGGGCCCATGCCCTGGGTCATCGCGATCATGATGTTCCTGACGGTCCTCGCGGCGGCATCGGGCCTTGGCCTCGCCGCAGCGGTCCAGTCAGTCGGCGCGGACCTCGCTGGGCGCGCCACGATCCAGATCGTCGAAGCCAATGCCGATCGGCGCGAGGAGTTGAGCGGCTCGGCCGCCCGCCTTTTGCGCAAATCGCCCGATGTTCGCGCGGTCAACCCCGTCGATCCCGCCGCGCTCGCCGATCAGATCAGGCCGTGGTTGGGCCAGGATGCCGCCAGCGGCGACCTTCCCATTCCCGCGCTCATCGATGTCGAGCTGACGCCCGGAGAGACTGCGGCCAAGATCCAGCGCCTGAACCGCGCGCTTGTTACTCTTTCGCCCCGCATCCGCGTCGAGCCGCATGCGGCATTCCTCAAGCCGCTCGGCAGCCTCCTCGCCGCTCTGGGCGGGCTAGCGGCGGGGATCGTGCTGCTCATGGCGGTCGCTACCGCCGCGATCGTCGTCCTCGCGGCCCGCGCGGCGCATGACAGCCATCGCGGCACCATCGACGTGCTGCACCTGATGGGCGCCACCGATGTCCAGATTGCCCGGCTCTTTCAGCGGCGCATCGGCCTGGACGCCCTCTTCGGGGGGCTATTGGGCTTCGTCACTGCCTTGCTCGTCATCATCCTGCTGGGCGCGCGCCTCGCCGCCACCGGCTCCGATCTGCTCGTGGCGATCAGCCTGCCCTGGACCAGTTGGCTGATCCTAGCCTTGCTGCCAATCGGCGGCGTCCTTCTGTCGACGCTTGCCGCGCGCTGGACGGTACTGCGGTCGCTGGGGCGGCTGCTATGATCGTCCGCCTCTTCGCGGTGAGCCTGCTTGCCTGGATGCTGGGCTTCGCATGGTTCGCGATCTTCCTGCCGCAGCCGCTCGATGGCCGCCCGACCGACGCCATCGTCGTGTTGACAGGCGGTGCTGGCCGGATTGATCGCGGCCTTGCCCTGCTGGAAGAGGGTGCAGCGAAACGCATGCTGATCTCCGGCGTCGATCGTTCCGTCCGCCCGGCCGAACTGGCGGCGCAATATGACCGGCCCGAGCGGCTGTTTTCCTGCTGCATCACGCTTGGCCGCGAAGCCATCGACACCCGCTCCAACGCCATCGAGACGGCCCATTGGCTTGAGCGGCGCGATTTCCGCACCGTCCGCCTGATCACCACCGATTGGCACATGCGCCGCGCCGCGCTGGAGCTGCGTCAGGCGGTGCCCGACAAGCTGACGATCATCTATGACGCGGTGCCGAGCCGACCCAGCTTCAGGATGCTGATGCGCGAATATAATAAATATCTGCTCCGTCGCGCCGCTGCGCTTGTCGGCATTTAAGAAGACCGCCCATGTTTACTGCCCTCCGCTCGCTTGCCTTCATGCTGGCCTTTTACACTGGATCGCTGCTGCTGGTTCTGTCGGCGCTGCTGGTCGCATGGCCATGGCCTGCCGGAGTGCAGCTGATTGCGACAGCGTGGAGCCGCTTTCACCGTTTCTGCGCACGGTGGCTGCTCGGGCAGAAGATACGCGTGGTCGGCGACCTGCCCCAAGGCAGCTATCTTTATATCGTCAAACATGAGTCGATGTTCGAGACGATCGACCTGCTGTGCCTGTTCGACCGGCCAGTCATCGCCGCCAAGCGCGAGTTGCTCGACATTCCCTTGTGGGGCCGGATCGCGCGCCTCTATGGCTTGATCCCAGTGGAACGTAGCGCCGGGGCGAGCGCCATGCGCACGCTGCGGGCAGCTGCCCGCGCGGCAACCGAACAGGGCCGCGCCGTCTGCCTCTTTCCGGAAGGGACGCGCGTGCCGCATGGCGAAAGTCCGCCGCTGCGCGCTGGCTTTGCTGGCCTCTATTCACTGCTGGCCATGCCGGTCGTTCCAATCGCGATCGATAGCGGTCGTCTGTCGCCGCGCGGCAAGTTCCTGAAGCGGCCTGGGACCATCACCTACAAGGTCGGGGAAGTCGTGCCCACCGGACTCGACCGCCGCGAAGCCGAAGCGCGCGTCCACGCAGCGATCAACGCGCTTAATCCGCCAACCAGCGACCTCTAATGCGACCGCCCGAAGTCGGGCTTGGGATCATCCTGTCCCTGCTCGATGATCGACCGGCGGATCGCCCGCGTTTTCGTGAACAGGTTGAATAGCGTGTCGCCATCATTCCAGCGGATCGCCCGCTGCAAAGCTGACAAATCTTCCGAAAAGCGTTGCAGCATCTCCAGCACGGCGTCCTTGTTCGCCAGGAACACGTCACGCCACATGGTCGGGTCCGACGCCGCGATGCGAGTGAAATCGCGGAAGCCACCGGCCGAATATTTGATCACCTCGGACTGGGTCACATCCTCAAGGTCGCTGGCCGTACCGACGATCGTATAGGCGATAAGGTGCGGCAGATGGCTGGTGACGGCCAGCACCAGGTCATGATGTTGCGGGTCCATCGTTTCGACATCCGCGCCGATCCGGTGCCATAGCTCGGAGACGCGCTCCACCGCCAGCGGGTCGGCATCGGTGGGCGGAGTGACGATGCACCAACGGCCCTGGAACAGGCTGGCAAATCCCGCTTCCGGCCCGCTATTCTCCGTGCCTGCGACGGGATGCGCGGGGATGATCATGCGTCCGGGGAGGGCGCTGCTCAGCTGCGCCAGCACATCGGCCTTGCATGATCCGACATCGCTGACGATCGCATCGGCGGGCAAGTCGTCAGCAATCTCCGCCGCCGCCGCGCCCATGGCCCGCACCGGCACGCACAGCACGACCAGATCGGCGTCTGTGACGCTTGCGCCCGCCGTATCGGTGACATCGTCGCACAGGTCGATAGCGCGGGCGATCTCCCGCACGCGCGGGTCAGCATCATGGCCGGTAACCCGTACCGTCGGCATATATTCCCGGATTGCCCGGGCGAGGCTCGACCCGATCAGCCCCAAGCCGATGACCGTGACGCGCGCGAATGGCAGCATCTCAGGCTGCTTCCGCCATGGCGCGCAGCTTGGCCGCGACCGCGCGCACCTGCTCCTCTGTACCGATCGTGATGCGCAGCCCATTGGGCAGCCCTTGGCCCGGCAGCCAACGGGTCGCGAAACCTTCGTCCCAAAGGCCCTTCATCGCCGCTTCAGCAGTCAGCGTGCCGTTGAAGAGGATCAGCAGGAAATTCGCCTTGCTCGGCACGGCGCGCAGGCCATGGTTTGACAAGGACGCGACTTCATCGGCGAGCCACTGCCGCCACTCGCGGTTGTGCGCCCGGCTGGCTTCGACCCACGCCTGGTCCTTCACTGCCGCGATCGCCGCCGACTGCCCAGCCGTCGTGACATTGAACGGAGCGCGGATGCGGTGCAGCGCGTCGATGATCTCGGCGCTCGCATAGCCCCAGCCGATCCGCTCGGCCGCCAGCCCGTAGATTTTGGAAAAGGTACGGGTGACAAGCACATTGTTGGAGTTTTTCGCCAGTTCAAGTCCGCCGTCATCCTCATCGGCGCCGAGATATTCGGCATAGGCCTGATCCAGCACGAACAGGATATCGGGCCGCAGTGCGGCATGCAGCCGGGCGATCTCCTCGCGCGGCGTCATCGTGCCGGTGGGGTTGTTGGGATTGGCGAGGAAGACGACCTTGGTCTTCTCTGTTACGCAAGCCAGCAACGCGTCCACGTCGGTCGCATAATCCTTGTCCGCCGCGATAACCGGTGTCGCGCCCACGCGCCGCGCCGCGATGTCATAGACGGAAAAGCCGTATTTGACGTAGAGTATCTCGTCCCCCGGCCCGGCATAGGCGCTCGCGGCAATGTGCAGCAGTTCATCCGATCCCGTGCCGTAAATCACCCGCGCCGGGTCTAGCCCATGCACCGCCGCGATCGCTTCGCGCATCTTCGCCGCGCCGGGATCGGGATAGGTGGCAAGGTCCGCCGTTGCCGCTATCAGCGCAGCACGAGCCGCCTCGCCAGTGCCCAGCGGATTTTCGTTGGCGCTCAGCTTGATCAGCGGGCGTCCGTCATCGGCCGCAGCCTTGCCGGGCACATAGGGCGAAATGCCCAGAATCCATTCCTTGGGTGCGGGTTTGGTCATGCGCGCGCTTTAGCGTCATCCACGCCAAAGGCAAAGCGCTGCTATAGGACCGGAGTGACCAGCGGTCGTCCGGAAGCCCAAGCGTCGAGATTGGCAAGCACAAGATCAGCCATCGCCTTGCGCGTTCTGACGGTTGCGCTTCCCTGATGCGGTTGCAGCACGACATTATCCATGGTGAGCAGGGCCTCGGGCACCTCCGGCTCATTCACGAACACGTCCAGCCCAGCGCCGCCGATCCGCCCTTCGGAGAGCGCCGCCACCAGCGCGACCTCATCGATGACGCTTCCACGGCTGATATTGACGAGAACGCCCTGCGGCCCCAGCGCATCCAGCATCGCGGCATCCACAAGCCGCTGTGCCTCCGGCCCGCCCGAGGTCGCGATGATCATCGCGTCGCTCTCCTGCGCGAAGGCGATCCGGTCCTCTACGTAGCGAAAGGGTACATCGGCTACGGGCGTGCGATTGTGATAGATGATCTCGCTCGCCACGGGCTCCAGCCGCCGCGCAACCGCCCGTCCGATCCGCCCCAGCCCCAATATGCCGATCCGTCGCCCCGTAATGCTCCCGCTCAGCGCCACAGTCCCGCCGCGCGCCCATTGGCTCGATCGCACCATCCGGTCATTGGCGGCGATGTTTCTCACTGTCGCATAGAGCAGCCCCACTGCCAGATCGGCCACATCGTCCGTCAGCACGTCAGGCGTGTTGCTCAGCTTGATGCCCTTTTCACGGGCATGGGCTACATCGACCTTGTCATAGCCGACCGAAAACAGCCCGATCATTTCCAGCTTGGGGAGCGCGTCCATCATCGCTGCAGACGCACCGACCGACCCGAAGGACACCAGCGCGCGCGCCTCCTGCACTGCTTTGGGCAAGGTGGCCGGATCTGCATCCGCTGAAACCTCATGCACTTCGAACCGGCCCCTGAGCTGATCCGCGAGGTAGGGGGACAACGAACCATAGGTGACAATCGGGATGCGGGTCTGGCTCATGCCGCCAGTCCTAGCCGATCCCCACCCGATTGACAGCACCCCTCCACGGTCCTAGCCCGCTTCCACCATGGCCAGCGCCTCCTCCACCGACGACATCCGTTTCGGCCTCCGCCGCCAAGTCCGCCTTGCGGGCCCGCTGCGGCTGGACAGTGGCGCCGCCCTCGCGCCTGTCGATATCGCCTACGAAACCTACGGCGCGATGAATGATGACAAGAGCAACGTCATCCTCATCTGCCACGCGTTAACCGGCGATCAATATGTGGCGTCGGACCATCCCCTCACCGGGAAGCCGGGCTGGTGGTGGCGGATGGTGGGCGAGGGCAAGCCGGTTGATCCGGCGCGGCATTTTATCGTCTGCGCCAATGTCATCGGTAGCTGCATGGGCTCCAGTGGTCCGGCCAGCATCGATCCTGCGAGCAACACCCCCTACGCCATGCGCTTTCCGGTTCTCACCATTGCCGACATGGTGCGCGCGCAGGCACTCCTGCTCGACCATCTGGGCGTCGGCCGCCTGTCCGCCGTTATCGGCGGATCGATGGGCGGCATGCAGGCGCTGAGTTGGCCGACCATCTTCCCCGACCGTGTCGAAAGCTGCATCGTCATCGCCTCGACCGCCCGGCACAGCGCGCAGAATATCGCCTTTCACGAAGTCGGCCGCCAAGCAATCATGGCCGATCCCAACTGGCGCGGCGGCGACTATTATGCCGATGGCCAGGTTCCAAGCGCCGGCCTCGCCGTCGCCCGCATGGCCGCGCACATCACCTATTTGTCCGAAGCAGGTCTGACCGAAAAATTCGGGCGCCGCCTGCAGGGGCGCGATGCCAAGACCTTCGGTTTCGACGCCGATTTCCAGGTGGAAAGTTATCTGCGCCACCAGGGATTGAGCTTCGTTGAGCGGTTCGACGGCAACAGCTACCTCTACATCACGCGGGCGATGGACTATTATGACATTGCGGAGGATCATGGCGGCAGCCTCGCCACCGCCTTTGCGCCATCGAAAGCGCGCTTCTGCCTGGTGAGCTTCGATACCGACTGGCTCTACCCCACGGCGGAATCCCGCATCATCGTCCACGCGCTGAACGCGAGTGGCGCGCAGGCGAGCTTCGTCGAATTGTCGAGCCCCTTCGGCCATGACGCCTTCCTGCTCGAATGTCCCGAACTCAACCGCGTGGTCGATGGGTTCCTGAAGGGCGGCCGCGCATGAGCGAGGCATTGCGGCCTGACCTTGCCCTTATCGCTCGCACCGTCGCCCCCGGCGCCCGCGTGCTGGACGTTGGTTGCGGCGACGGCGCACTGATGGCCGCGTTGCGCGACGCCAAGCAGATCGATGCGCGCGGGTTGGAGATCGACCCGGGCAATGTCGCCGCTGCCGTCGGCCGTGGCCTGTCGGTAGTGCAAGGCGATGCCGACACGGACCTCGCCTATTATCCCGACGCCAGCTTCGACTATGCGATCCTCAGCCAGACGTTGCAGACCACCCGCCGCCCGGACCTGGTGGTGGACGAACTGCTGCGCATCGGCCGCCAGGCGTTCGTGTCCTTCCCCAATTTCGCCCATTGGCGCGGCAGACTGTCATTGATGTGGGGCGGACGCATGCCGGTGACGCGTCTGCTGCCCGACACATGGTACGACACGCTCAACATTCACCATGTCACCGTCGATGACTTTCGCGCCCTTGTGAAGGAGCGCGGCTGGACCATTGATGGCCAGTGGTTCCTGAAGGGCGACAAGGAAACGACGCACGCGAACGCGAACCTCTTCGCCGAGCATGCCGTGTTCCTCCTCCGCCGCTAAGAACAACCCCGGCGCTAAAGGAAAACCGCCACGTCGCCGGGCTGCCAAGGCGATCTGCGCGTCATGACGCGCGCGAATAGTTCCGATCCCGTCAAACCCAGGAGCCACGCCCGCACATATGGCACGGGCTGCGCCTCGAACCACTGATCATCGGTGGCGGCGAACTGCCGCACGAACGGAAAGATCGCGATATCGGCAAGCGTCCTGCGCGCTCCGCACAGGAAATCGCTGCTCTCCAGCCGCGCCTCCAGTTCGGACAGCCATGCCATGCCTGCGGCGCGATGCTCCAGCGGGTCCGATCCAAAGCGGGTCGCATATTTATAGCGGTCGAGATGTTGCTTGAACGGCCCATCATTCGCCGCAATCAGCGCCTTGTCATCTCCAGCGAGCCAGCCTTCCGGATCATGCAGGCCAAGCGCCCAGCGCATGATGTCGAGGCTCTCGTCGATCACCTCTCCGCCTGGCAGGATCAGGACCGGCACGGTCCCCTTGGGCGACACGGCGATCATCGACGCCGGCTTGTCCCGTAGCACAACTTCGCGCAGCTCCACCTGTTGCCCGCTGACGGCCAGCGCCATTCGCGCGCGCATGGCATAGGGACAGCGCCGGAAACTGTAGAGGATGGCGGTCATCTCGCGCCCGCCAACGCGTCAACGCTCCCTGGTGGCGCTGAACTTCACCTTTGGATGCCGTTCCTGCTGGTAGTTCACGTCCCAGGCGCTCTTGGCCATGAAGACGAGATTGCCGTCCCGGTCCTTGGCCATGTTTGCGCCGTTGAAGGACACCAGTTCCTTGACCGCCGCATCATCGCCGGAAATCCAACGCGCAGTATCGAAAGGCGAAGCCTCCAGCCCCGCCGCCACCTTATACTCCGCCTCCAACCGGGAAATCAGCACGTCCAGCTGCAACTGCCCGACCACGCCAACAACCCAATTGCTGCCGATCTCGGGATAGAAGACCTGGATCACGCCTTCTTCGGACAGGTCGTCCAATGCCTTGCGCAGCTGCTTCGTCTTGGTGGGGTCCTTGAGCGCCACGCGCCGCAAGATTTCCGGCGCGAAGTTGGGCAGGCCCGTGAAGCGCACCCCCGCCTTCTCGCTCAGCGTATCTCCCACCCGCAACGTCCCATGATTGGGAATGCCGATGATGTCGCCCGGGAAAGCCTCGTCCGCGATCTCGCGATCCTGCGCGAAAAAGAGGATCGGCGAGTGCACCGCGATCGGCTTGCCGGACCCGCTCGGCGTCAGCTTCATGCCGCGCCGGAACTTGCCCGAACATAGCCGCATGAAGGCGATGCGATCGCGATGCTGCGGATCCATATTGGCCTGAACCTTGAAGATGAAGCCGGTTACCTCGCCATTTTCGGGCTCCACCGGCGCGGGCTCGGCTGGCTGCGCACGCGGCGGCGGCGCGTGGGCGGCAAGGGCGTCGATCAGCTCGTTGACGCCGAACAGCTTCAAAGCCGATCCGAAATAGACCGGCGTCAGGTCGCCATGGCGATAGGCGGCCAGGTTGAAATTGGCATAGCCTCCAACCGCCAGCTCCGCCTCCTCGCGCAGCTTTTCCAGCCCGTGCGCGGAAACATGCTCGGCCAGTGCATCGTCATCGATGCCCTCGACAAACACTTCCTTGCCCTCAAACTCCTTGGAAGGGCCACTGGGCTGCCGCAGCCGGTTCTTGGCAAAGTCGTAAATGCCCTCGAACTGGCCACCCATGCCGACTGGCCAGCTCATCGGGCACACGTCCAGCGCCAGCGCGTCCGCCACTTCGTCCAGCAGCGCAAAGGCGTCACGTCCCTCGCGGTCCACCTTGTTGACGAAGGTGATGATGGGCACGTTCCTCAACCGACACACTTCGAACAGTTTGCGCGTCTGCGGCTCGATGCCCTTGGCCGCGTCGATGACCATGACGGCCGAATCGACCGCCGTCAGCGTGCGATAGGTATCTTCGGAAAAATCCTCGTGCCCCGGCGTGTCCAGCAGGTTGAAGGTTATCCCGTCCCGCTCGAACGTCATGACTGAGCTGGTCACGGATATGCCGCGCTGCTGCTCGATCTTCATCCAGTCTGACCGCGCCCGCCGGTTCGCCCCGCGCGCCTTCACCTCACCGGCCAGGTGAATAGCCCCGCCTTCCAGCAACAGCTTTTCAGTGAGCGTGGTCTTGCCCGCGTCAGGGTGGGAAATGATCGCAAAGGTGCGGCGGGATGGGATGGTCATGGCGCGCCATATAGCGACTCCGCAAGGATTCGCCAGCGGTGCCTCCGTTCGCCGAACGCGCGCAGCGTGCGGAGCGCTATTCCACCACCGTCACGTCCATGCGGAACCGGCGCTCATCGCCCGGTATCAGTCGCATGATGCCCTGTTTCGCCCAGACATCGCCTTCGAAGCCGACCAGATCCGCCATCCCGGCCCATGGCTCCACACACAGATAATGCGCGCCCGGCTTCTGCCACAGCCCGAGCCAAGGCGTATCCGGAAAGTCGATCTTCAGCCGCGTTTGCTCGGGCACGCCCCACAATAGGCTATGGCTCTCCAGCTCATCCCAGATCAGCGCGTCATCTGCGAACATCGCGTGCGTCGGCCTCAGCACATTGCCGATGACCGGCGATGCGACGTTCTCCCGCGCGATCAAGCCCGGCTCATCCCCTACCTTGCGGAGCGGCGCAGGCTCTGTCTTCTCAAACTCCACGACATGCGCTTCCGCCGTCCCGCCATAGGGCAACGGCCAGGCAAAGGCGGGATGATAGCCAAAGGAAAAAGGCATGTCCGCCTCTCCCCTGTTCATCACCATAGCCGTCATCATCAAGGTGCCGCCAGCGACGGCGAACTGCATGTCCAACCGGAAGTCGAACGGATACACCGCGCGCGTCGCCGCATCCGCCTCCAGCCGGAACGTCACGCATTCAGGCAGATGCTCCACCTGCGTGAAAGTCATGCGACGCGCAAATCCATGCTGCGGCATCGAATATTCATGCCCGTCCAGCCGGTAAGTGTCGCCCCGCGACCGTCCAACAAAGGGAAACAGCAAAGGCGCGTGCCCTGTCCACCAACGCGGATCGGCATCGGTCATCAACTCGCGCCCGTCCGCGTCGGTGAGCGACCAAAGCTCAGCGCCCAGCGGATTGATGGCGGCGGTCAATCCATCCGAAGCGATCGTGATCAATTCGTCCATTTGGCCCCTTCGTCAGTCACGCATGCCTATCCATCATCGCCATCCTGGGACCTATCGTGCCTTCATGAACCACCAGAGGTGAAGGAAAGGGGACGCGCAACGCCCTCTTCCGAAGGCTGCAGCCTCACCCCCGCAACGCGCCGCCCAGCTTCTCCGCTGCCTTCACGACAGCCGCGCTGATCGCGTCCAGCTCATCCTGGCTGAAGCTCTTGTCGCCCGGCTGCAACGTCACTTCGATGGCCAGGCTCTTCCGCCCTTCATCGACGCCTGGTCCAGCGAAAAGATCGAACAGCCGCGCATCGACGATGTTCTTCTTGTCCGCGCCTTTCACCGCGCGCACCAGCGCATCCGCTTCCACCGTCTCATCAACGACAAAAGCAAAGTCGCGCTTCACGGCTTGGAGCGCAGGCGGCGCATAGGGCGCGCGCATGAAGCCGCTCTTGCGCTTGGCCGGGATCGCATCAAGGAAGATCTCACCCGCCACCACGGTGCCGCTCAAGCCAAATTGCTTAGCCAGCGAAGGATGTAGCACGCCGAATTCCGCTAGCACCGCCTTGGGCCCCAGCCGCAAGGTGCCCGACTGCCCCGGGTGATAAACGCTGGAAGCCTCCCCAAAACTCTGCAGGTTCGCCACTGGCGCGCCTGCTGCCGCCAGCAATGCGATCACCTCTGCCTTGGCGTCGAAGGCGGAGAAGGGCTGCGCCTTCCCGACTTGCCAGCTGCGCGCCACTTTCTCGCCCGCCAGCACGAACCCAGCCGTCGCCCGCTCCTTGTCGGTGAAATAGCGCCGCCCTACTTCGAACAATCGCACCGAAGCCGCGCCCCGGTCCATGTTCCGCCGTACTGCAGAAAGCAGCCCCGGCAGCAGAGAAGGCCGCATCACCTTCAACTCTTCGGAGATCGGATTGGCGAGTGTCCAGTCGCCGCCACCCACGGACGCCGCTTCCTTTTCGGAAATGAAGGACCAGTTGATCGCCTCGGCAAGTCCCCGAGCGGCTGCCGTCCGGCGTACGCGCCGTTCGATCAGCTGCTCGGTTGTGGCAGTCGGCTTGGCGATGCCCGGCATGCGGGGCAGGGGGGTGGAGGGCACCTGGTCTAGCCCAACGATCCGCACCACTTCCTCGACGAGATCGGGCCAGCCATCGACATCCCGCCGCCAGCTTGGAACACTCACATTCCAATAGGCGGGTGTCGTGACCGGCACGCCATCCTGATAATCATAGGTCGCATCCTGCTCTTCAACGCCGAAGCCCAGGCTTTCGAGGACGGGCTTCTGCTCGTCATCGCCGACATAAACGCCCGCGAGCGTCAGGCACCGCGAAGGTTCATAGCGTATGATCTTGTCCGCAACAGGCGGCGCACCTGTTCGCGTCGCTTCGCTCGCCGTTCCGCCGCACAGCTTGACGACCAGATCAGTGGCGATCGACAGGCCATCGTCCAGGAAGGCCGGATCGACACCGCGCTCGAACCGCCCACGCGCGTCGCTGGTCAGGCCCAGCTTCTGCCCCGTCACCGCGATCCGCTCGGGCGTGAAATAAGCGCACTCGATCAGCACATCGGTTGTGCCTTCCTGCGCGCCGGAATGTTCGCCACCCATGATTCCGCCGATGTCGTGCACCGCTGCATCGTCAGCGATGACGGTCATCGTCTCATCAACCGTGTAGGTCTTGCCGTTGAGCGCCAACACCTCTTCGCCCGCCTTGCCGCGCCGGGCAACCAGCGGTCCCTTCAGCGTCGCCATGTCATAGACGTGGAGCGGGCGGCCGAGGTCGATCATCAGATAGTTGGTGATGTCGACGAGCGTGCTGATCGGCTTCTGCCCTATCGCCTTCAGCCGCTTCGCCATCCAATCCGGTGATTGCCCGTTGGTCACGCCCTTGACGGTGCGGGCGTAGAAGGCCGGACAGCCGTCCGCATCCTCGATACGCACGTCAGGCCCGGGGCCGACGCCCTCAACCGTGGGTATGATGATCGGGTTGAGCGTTCCCAATCCCGCCGCCGCAAGATCGCGCGCAATTCCGCGCACGCCCATGCAATCCTGCCGATTCGGCGTGATGGACACGTCGATGACCGGATCATCAAGGCCAGCCCATTGCGCATAGACATGGCCGATCGGCGCATCTGCGCTCAGCTCGATGATGCCGTCATGATCCTCGCCCAGTTCCAGTTCGCGGAACGAACACATCATGCCGTTGGATTCCACGCCGCGGATGGCGGTCTTCTTCAGCACCATGCCATTGACCGGCACGACCGCGCCCTCGGTCCCGAACACGCCGACGAGGCCCGCGCGCGCATTGGGCGCGCCGCAGACGACCTGCAGAGCGCCGTCGCCCGCATCGACGGTCAGCACCTGCAGCTTGTCCGCCTGCGGGTGCGGCTCTGCCGTCAGCACCCTGGCGATGCGGAAGGGCGCAAGCTTGTCCGCTGCATTTTCGACGCCCTCAACCTCAAGACCGATGTTGGTCAGCCCCTTGAGGAGCGTCGGCAGGTCGGCATCGGTATTGAGATGCGTCTTAAGCCAGCTCAGCGTGAACTTCATGCGCCCACTCCTCCGCTCAGCGTCGGCACGTCGAGCGCCGAGAAGCCATAATGTTTCAGCCAGCGCAGATCGCCATCGAAGAAAGCGCGCAAGTCGTTCATCCCATATTTCAGCATCGCGAGACGATCGACGCCGGTGCCAAAGGCAAAGCCCTGCCACTCGTCCGGGTCGAGCCCGCAAGCCTCAATCACGCGGCGATTGACCATGCCGCTGCCGAGAACTTCCAGCCAGCCGCCGCCGGGCGCATCACCGTCGCCGCCGATTACCCGCTGGCCGTTGGTCAGGGTGTAGCCTACATCGACCTCCACCGAAGGCTCCGTGAAGGGGAAATAGCTCGGCCGCAGACGCAACACGATGTCGTCGCGCTCGAAAAAGGCCTTGAGGAAGGTCTCCAGCGTCCATTTGAGATGGCCGAGCGTGATCCC
>CAMPHR010000056.1 GCA_946886075.1 uncultured Novosphingobium sp.
CCATCCAGTCCATGGTGGCGGCGCCGTCATGGACTTCGCCGATCTTGTAGGACTTACCGGTATAATAAAGGATACGCTCGGTCGTGGTGGTCTTGCCGGCGTCGATGTGCGCCATGATACCGAAATTGCGATAGCGTTCGAGCGGATGGCTGCGGGCCATGATGCTTCTCCGTTGCCGGCGCGCCGGCGGTCAAGTGAATGAGTCTTGCGGCTGGCCCCTAAACCAATCCGTCCGCCATGGGTAGCCCCACGGCGAACGGACCAATCTTCAAAACCAGGAATGACGAAGCGGGCACATGAGCGCCCGCTTCATGCTTACCAGCGGTAGTGCGAGAAGGCGCGGTTCGCTTCCGCCATGCGGTGCGTGTCTTCGCGCTTCTTGACGGCATTGCCGCGGTTGTTGGCGGCGTCCAGCAGTTCACCCGACAGACGGGCGGCCATGGTGGTTTCGCTGCGGTTGCGCGAAGCCGTGATCAGCCAGCGGATCGCCAGCGCCTGGGCGCGCTCGGGGCGCACTTCGACGGGAACCTGGTAGGTCGCACCGCCAACGCGGCGGCTGCGG
The DNA here is from genome assembly GCA_946886075.1 of uncultured Novosphingobium sp. The sequence continues at coordinate 563 of CAMPHR010000056.1, forward strand.
ACTTCGATGCCGGGCTTCACATTGTTGAGCGCATCATGGAACATGCCGATCGGGTCCTTCTTGGACTTCGCTTCGACAGTTTCGAGCGCACCGTAAACGATGGACTCGGCGACAGCTTTTTTGCCGTCCTGCATGATGCTGTTCATGAACTTCGACAGCACGATATCACCGAACTTGGGATCGGGCAGGATAACACGCTTTTCGGGGCGACGACGACGTGACATGCTTTAGTCTCCCTTACTTCGGACGCTTCGCGCCGTACTTCGAACGGCTCTGCTTACGATCCTTGACGCCCTGGGTATCCAGAACGCCGCGCAGCACGTGATAGCGCACACCGGGAAGGTCGCGCACGCGGCCGCCGCGGATCAGCACAACGCTGTGCTCCTGAAGGTTGTGGCCTTCACCCGGAATGTAGGTGATGACTTCGCGCTGGTTGACCAGACGCACCTTCGCCACCTTGCGGAGAGCCGAGTTCGGCTTCTTCGGGGTCGTCGTGTAAACACGGGTGCAAACGCCGCGCTTCTGCGGGTTCGCTTCCATTGCAGGGACCTTCGACTTGGTCTTCTGCAGCTCGCGGCCCTTGCGGACCAGCTGGTTGATTGTTGGCATGAAGCCCTTCACCTTTTCAGTTACTTTACCGCAAGCATTCCTGCGTTCTTCGCAGCCCGAAGGACTAGCTTCCAAACAGCAAAGGCCCCGACGGGTGAACCGTCTGGAGCCGCAAGAGCACCGGCAATGTTCAGCTCTGTTTCGCCTGACCACCATCCGCCGAAGAAAACGAATCTTCTCAGGCCAAGGGCAGCTGGGCTGGCGCGCCTATAACGGCGGCGCGGTTTCGGGTCAAGGACGCGGCGATTATCGCTTGTTCCGCATGCGTTCTTATATGGTGAATGGACCGTTAGCAAATTGATAACCGGGCCAACCTATTGTTTTCCGGTGGCGCCACCGGGAGCGCCGGCATGGATTAGCCGTGACCCATCTTTCTCTCTTTACGGGTGAGTTTCTCAGCCGTCCGCAGGAAGCCGCCTTTCAGGCGGAGCGCCTTCCTGAGTCGCGTCGGCATGCTCGTACACTCTTCCTGTTTTCGGCCATTCTCAACGCGCTGTTCCTGCTGAGTGACTGGCGTTTTTCGGGCGTGTCGCACTTCTGGGTCGCAGTGCCGGCGCGCATCACCGTCATATTGTGGTCGCTCCTTTGCCTGCATCTGAGCCGCGAACTCCATTCTTTCCAGAAAGTCGAACGGCTCTGCTTTGCCTGGCAAACCGTCACCGCGATCGGAGTAGCCTTCCTCGTCACCTCTCGCAGTGACATTGCGCTGTTTGTGCTCGTCATGCTGCCGCTCGTTTTTTATCTGGTCGTGCCAACCAGTTTCCGGGGCAATTTCGGTGGCGGCCTTGGATGCGGCGTGGCGCTATTGATCGGCTATCTTGCCCCTGCACCCTTCTCATCAACGATGCCGGGCATGATTCTGGCCGTGCTGATCCTGCATTGCGGCATGTGGATCACCATTGTGCGGACCAACCGCTTGCAGCGCCTGGAGTGGATGGCAAGCCAGGCCGCCAACGCCGCCCGAGCCGCGCTGGCACGCAACAGCGAGACATTGGAGCGCATGTTCATGAGCGTGCCGGTCCCGCTGCTCGTCACCCGGCTGGATGGAACGGTCATTCGGTTCAACAATGCCGCTGCCCGTACCTTTGGGTCGGAGGATATTTCGCGCGTTCACCTGCTCGGTGACGGGTCCTGTGCGCAGGCCAGCCTTAGGGAGCGGATCGCCAGCGGAGAACCCCTCGACAATCAGGAATGCCGGATCGCTGGCAAGGATTCGGTGATCCATGATGTGTTGCTTGCGACACGGCCGATCCGGATAGACGACGAAGATTGCATTTTATCCAGCATCGTCGACATCACCGATCGCAAGGATGCCGAACGGCACCTCGCCCACCTCGCGATGACCGACGCGCTGACCGGGTTGGCCAACCGCTCACATTTCATGGCCACATTGGTCCAGGCGGCCAGTTCGACAGGCCGTGCTGGCGGCCAGATGGCAGTGGTGCTGATCGATGTGGACGAGTTCAAACGGATCAACGACAGCGCGGGACATGATGTAGGCGACGCCCTGCTCAGCGCCGTCGCACAGCGGTTGCGTAAAGCGGTGCGGCCTGGAGACTTGGTCGCACGCATGGGTGGCGACGAGTTCGCCGTGCTGCTGACGCGCCTGCGCACCGCGACCGATCTGGACGCGGTGCTAGCGCGGATGACGGCGCACCTCCATCAACCACTAGCCTATGGCAATCGTGACGTCGATTGCCGCGTCAGCATGGGCGTTGCGCTGTTTCCCGAACATGCGGGCGACATTGCGGACCTCATGAAGTTCGCCGACATCGCCCTTTACGAGGCAAAAAATGGTGGCCGAGGGCGCGCATGCCTGTTCGAGCCCCGGCTGCTCGATCGCTGGCAGCGCGAAGCGCAGATGCTGGACCGCGCGCGCGATGCTTTGGTCCATGCGCCGCCCGTTCCCTGGTATCAGCCGAAGATCGACCTATCGACGGGCGCCATCATCGGCTTTGAAGCGCTGCTAAGATGTGTGCGTCCCGACGGTTCCGTGATCATGCCCGGCGAAATTTCCGCTGCGTTCGAACATTCCGAGCTCGGCCGCACGATCAACGACCGGATGCTGGATCGGGTATTGTCCGACTGCAGGGGCTGGCAGGAGCAGGGTCTGAGGGTCGGTCACATCGCCATAAACGTGCCCGGCGTCGAACTACACGACAGCAGCTTCCCTGATAGGCTGCTCTCCAGGCTTAGCCATATGGGCGTCCCCACAGCAGCCATCGAGATCGAAGTCACCGAGTCCGTATTTCTTGGCCGTAATGCCGAAGTGGTGGAGCGCAGCCTCCATCAACTAAGTGCCGCGGGCATCTCCATCGCGTTGGACGATTTCGGTACGGGCTATGCGTCACTCTCTCATCTCAAGCAGTTTCCGATCGACATCATCAAGATCGACCAGCGCTTCGTGCGCGACCTGGAAACCGACCCTGACGATGCCGCCATCGTCAGGACCTTGCTGAATCTCGCCTACAGCCTCGGGATTCGCACGGTGGCCGAAGGGGTCGAGAACATCCATCAAGTCGACTATCTGCGCGCCGGTGGATGTCATTATGCGCAAGGCTTTCATTTCAGCGCGGCGGTGCCAGCTGATGAAGTCCCATCCTTGTTGGGATCACCGCGCGACAGGCTGTTGAGGACGGTGTAATTATTCGCTCTGGCGGGGAACCGGACGTGCTCAGGCACGTTTCGCCCCGTTCAGATTTCGATTCGTCACGACTCGGCCGTGGCGGATTCGCTTGGCCACGCTCCTTTTGCTAGCCGCCCGATTCTCCAAGGATCGAGTGCGGGGTCATCATTGTTACAGCGGAGTAAGTTACGCCTTTCCTGCCTCATGAGCCGGATCGCCGTCTGGTGCCCCGAGCGGGAAATCGTCATCGGATCGGGCGGGACATTGCGGCGTGCATGCCTCACCAGCGCTTCCCAATTGTCAGCTGCGGCCGTGCTGCTCGCACTGCTGACCGGCGCTTTTGCATTGATCCTGTCGGTAGCTTTCAACCGTGCCGACATGGCGAGGGAGCGCGCGGCGATCACTGCCGAAAGCCGCGCCGTCGCCGCTGCCGCCAGCAAGGCCGATAAATATCGCAAGTCGGTCGAACAGCGCACACGCGAGCTGGAGGCCCGGCAGGACTTCATGGACGACCTCTATCGTGCGCATTTTGGCGACGAGAGTAGCCAAGCCGATGAGGCACAGCTCGCTCCATCGACGCGAGCAGCCGGGCAGGCACATGCGCTCAAGGTCCGTATCGGCGCAACGGCGAGCGCTAATCCCTTGCAAGCCATAGACACCAGGCAACGCCGCTTTGCCGCGCTCCTCACCCATGCCGTAAGGCGCCGCGCCGATAACACGGCACACGCAATCCGCCGCCTGGGCCTTAATCCCGAAGCCTTGGCGCGCAACGCGGCCCGTGCGCAGGGTGGCCCTTTTGTGCCCTGGCCCGACACACAGGCGTCGATGCCGCGTGAGTTTGAAAAGCTCGCCGATGCCCTGGCACGGATGGAGCTGTTGGAAGCCAGCCTTATGACGATTCCGTCCGGCCGCCCCACAATGGCGCCAATGCAATCAAGTTCCTACGGCTACCGTCGTGATCCCTTCAACGGACATGCGGCGTTTCATGCCGGCATCGACTTCCCCGGGCGACATGGCGAAGCGATCCTCGCCGCTGCTGCGGGCAAGGTGAGCTTCGTTGGACAGCGAAGCGGATATGGCAATGTGGTGGAGGTCACTCACAATAACGGCATCATGACCCGCTATGCTCATCTGTCGGGGTTCAACATCCAGGTCGGCAAGAAGGTGATCCAAGGGCAGCAGATCGCGCGCATGGGCTCGACAGGCCGCTCGACCGGTGATCATCTTCATTTCGAGGTCCGTATCAACGGGCAGGCAGTCAACCCGCGTCCATTCCTGGAAGCCGCGCAAAATGTCCGGCAACTTCCTCAGCTCGCGGCCGCAAGGGCCGCTGGGACTCGCAACCGGGGCTAAGCTTCGACTGCCCTTCCTGCGGATCAGTTGACGGGAGCGCGCCGCCGATAACTCAGCGCTTCGGCCACGTGAACCCGGCCCACCCGCTCCGATCCGGCGAGATCCGCAATGGTCCGCGCGACACGCAACACCCGGGTATAGCCGCGCGCAGAAAGCTTCATCGCCGCAGCCGCCTGCGCGAGCAGTTCCCGCCCGGCTGCATCTGGCCCGGCAACATCTTCCAACCGCTCGCCATCCACTTCGGCATTGGTGCGCACCCGCGTTCCGGCATAGCGCTGCGTCTGCACCTCGCGCGCAGCCGCCACGCGGGCCCCGATCTCTGCCGATCCCTCGACTGGCGGAGGCAGGACCAGGTCCGCTGCCGTCACGGCCTGTACCTCGACATGCAAATCGATGCGGTCGAGCAGGGGCCCCGACACTTTGGCCTGATAGTCGGCGGCGCAGCGTGGTGCCCGGGAGCAGGCAAGGGCAGGATCGCCGAGGTGGCCGCATCGGCACGGGTTCATGGCTGCGATGAGCTGAACCCGTGCAGGGAAGGTCACATGCGCATTGGCTCGCGCCACGGTAACCTCTCCCGTCTCAAGCGGCTGGCGCAGGGAATCGAGCACCGCGCGCTGGAACTCGGGCAGTTCGTCGAGGAAAAGCACGCCGAGATGGGCCATGCTGACTTCACCCGGCCGCGCCTTGTGCCCCCCGCCGACCAGCGCAGCCATGGAAGCGCTATGATGCGGATTGCGGAAGGGACGCGCCCGACTGATGCGGCCGCCCTCCAGCGATCCTGCCACGCTGGCCACCATCGATGTTTCGAGCGCTTCGGTCGGGGTCAGCTCGGGGAGGATGCCGGGCAGGCAACTCGCCATCAGCGACTTGCCCGCACCTGGAGGTCCGACCATCAACCCGTATAGCACGTGAAGACCCACGGTTACCCCGCACTATCGGAGATGAGACCTTGCTCCGCCGGAGACCCAAGATGCTTCACGTTGATAAGTCGCAATTTTCTGCTGATCTGGCCGCCATCTCGACGGCCCGTGTTTACAGCTACACCCGTTTCTCAACCCCCGAGCAAGCACTAGGAGACAGCAATCGCCGCCAGACAGAGGCAGCTGCGAAGTGGGCCAAGTCGAAGGGGTTGGTGCTGGATGATCGTCTGACGATTGCGGACGAAGGCGTGTCGGCTTTTCGGGGCAGCAACGCCAGCGCAGACAAGGGACTGGGCCGTTTCCTTGAAGCCTGCCGGAAGGGGCTGGTGCCTGCAGGTTCATACTTGCTTGTCGAGAGCTTGGACCGATTGAGCCGCATGGATCCCCACGAAGCCCAGTACCAGCTGCTCGACATCCTCCGCGCCGACGTCGCGGTTGTTACCCTTTCAGACGGTCAGGAGTACTCCAACGAACGCCTCAAACAGGAACCTTACGCACTCATAATCGCGCTCATGGTGGCCATGCGTGCCAACGAAGAGTCCAAGACAAAGGGTCGGCGGGTTGGCGCAGCCTGGGCAGAGAAGCGCCGCAAGATAGCCGCAGGTGAAAGCGTTAAGCTGACCGAGAAGGCCCCCGGCTGGCTCCGCTGGACGTCCGGTGGCTGGAAGATCATCCCAGAGCGGGGTGAAGTTGTTCGGCGCGTGTTCTCGATGACCCTGCAGGGCGTTGGCGAACACAAGATTGCGGAAACCTTCAACCTCGAGGGCATCGCCGTCTTCGGACGGGGGAAGATGTGGCACCGTTCCGCCATCGCCAAGCTACTCCGGAACCCGTCTGTCATTGGCACCTTGATCCCCGGCCGGATCGAGTATGTCGATGGCAAGCGCACTCGCGTTCTCGAGCAGCCGGTCGCCCATGCCTACCCTGCAGCCATATCGGAAGCTGATTGGCACACGGTCAGGGCGTTGAAGGACGGGGAGACCGATGCGGTGCGAGGCCGGGGAGCGAAAGCACCGCTAGCTAATGTCTTGTCCGGCTTGGCCCGCTGCCCCGACTGCGGCGCGGCTATGACCCGCGTGAACAAGGGGCGAAAGGGAGGAATGCCTAAGCTGGTCTGCACCCGCGCAAAGGCAGGAGCCGAGAAGCACTACCGCACGATCCCGCTTAATCTGGTGGAACAGGCGGTCCTTTCGTCTTGGCATCACCTTGCCGCCGACATGCCTGCTGGGGATCGACACGGTCACCTCGACCGGGAGCGGTCCAGCGCCGAGGGAGCCATCAGCGCCCTAGAGGACCACCTCGAAGTCCTGGCAGACACTCTCGCCCGTTCGCCGTCCCACACGGTCGGCCAAGCCATCCGCCGCGTGGAGCAGGAACTCCGCACCATGCGGGAGGCTTTGCAGGACATTGAAGAGCAGCAGGCGGGAGCCGATGGGGGCCTGATCGCCATGCGGGTCTCCGCGCTTGGCGAAGCGATGGAGCCCAAGGAAGGCGAAGTCTCACTCGCCGCGATCAATGCAGGGCTGCGGTCTCTGTTCGCTGGGGTGTTCGTAGATCACCGTAAGGGGACGCTGAGGTTCCAGTGGAAGCAGGGCGGCTCGACGTCTGTGCTGTATTGCTGGCCGGATGTTAGCGAGTTCTCGGGCCAATAACCGCGCAGGAAGAGCAGAAAACGTTCAGGACGCCATTGCTCCGGAGACGTCCCTGTCGGCTCTTCCTGCGCTGGGACGGGCCCAAAAACTTACTGCATCCCGTCATACGGAGCAGTCCCTGGCTTCAGGAAATAATGGCAGGGGTCGGGGAGCCGGAGGCTCAACCACGTTGCTGTCGAAGGCGGAGACCGTAGCCCATTCCACCGGCCAATCAAGAATAACTGATCGGCCATCTCGGCGGACAATTCCCGCTCCTTCGCGCGCTACTATGAAGTCCGCTTGCAGTTCATCGTCATAGCTGCCCACCAGTAGCGTTCCCTCGCTGAAGCCGACGAGAAACCTGTCGTCATCATCATAGGGCACCGAAAGCACCGTCTCTACATCGCCGCTAATCCTGAGGCGGACGCTATCGGGGATCGGCTCGACCCGCACCGACATGAAAAATCTCCTTTCCTACATGAGAACATATTAGGAACATGCACGGGAAAGGATGAGTCGGCAGTGGTGATTCTTGATGGAACGTTCCTCATGGGCGTGGCGGCAATCCTGACCGGGATTGCGGGGATCATTCGGGCACTAAAGGACGGCGGGGGTTAGTCCTCCCGTCCCCTCGCCCATTTCCGAAACCGGCCCTCAGTCGCTTGCGCCGCTTCGATCCGGGCAAGGCCGCCCTGAGGGTCTCTCCTGATCAGGTCAGCCAGTTCGTCCTTGCCCGTTTCTAAGCCGAACTTGTAGGCGAGCCGCAAGGACCAGCCGACCGCCACAGCGGCGATGAGCCACTCTTGCCAGCTCCAGCTATCGAACACCTGCGTGTCCCCGATTTTGAAGGCTCAGCGCCGCGTCAACCACGATCATTCCTCGCTATCCTCTTCGCCTTCCTCGCCCTGGCGCTCTTCAGCGAACGAGCGGCACCCCTCCTCGAACGACCAAGACTTGCCGCTGCAGTCGTCGGGGTCGGTTATCTCGTTCTCCTCGGCCCACTCGTATCCAGCATCGTGGCCGCTGCAGTCCTGCGTGCAGCCATAACCGCCCGAGTAGCCCGCCGAACCACCGAGGGCATCCCGCCGGGCATCATACACTGCGTAGGTTTCGCCGCCTTTCACCTCAGGGAATTGAGGGGCCGCGATGGGTTCAACGAGAGGCGTCGCGGCGGATGTCGAGGTATCGACGTAAGAGACCGCCTCCGATCTTTTCGGCATATCTACCGGCTTCTTTTCGCCCCCGCTGTTGAGCGCAGCAAGCACCGCGACTACTCCGCCGGTCGCGGCTAATCCCCAACGCGCCATCTATTTCCCCTGACTTGCCCTATATAGCTATTACAAACACTTAACAGTCCACCGCAAGCCCTCGGTGCCGACAACGGATGGTCGCCGATTTTAAGCCGGATGGCACCATTTTCACCAACGATTCCAGCCCACTGCATTGAAAAGAAATGAGAAAGATTGTCACGGTCTCTAGGTGACTTGGCACAATGGGCCTGCCACCTTCTCGGAAACGGGATAATTAGGGCAGCGTGCAGCTATGGAAGATCGGTTGACGTTTCGGCAGTGGTCGCAGGGAATATGCATCCTGTCCAATCATGCGCCCAACCGGCTGTCGCTACCCCAGGCGTCCTTCTTTGCCTTGGCCGCCATCTGCGACCGTGCGGGCCGGCCCGGCTACGTCACTGAGTTGCGGGATGCCTTGGGCGACCGCTCGGGCCGCAGTGTTCAGAATAGCTACAGAGTTTTCCTCGCCCCATCCAAAAAGCGCCCGAACGGGCTGGGGTGGCTCCGCCACAGCATCACCATGGACGGACGTCGCAAGCTCGTCCGTTTGACGCCGGAGGGTAGGACCATCATTGAGAAGGTGTTGGCGGCGGCGGGAGTGGAGGTATAGCTGTGCGGCGGCTAACACACGCGATGAAGTTGGACCTCCTCTGGCGGTCGCAGGCCGGGGTCTGCGCTGGCTGCGGCCTGCCCGTCAGAAGGCGGCTAAAGCGCGCGCATGATCCTGATGCTCCGTCGTTCGATCACGTCATTCCCCTGGCCCTCGGCGGCTCCAACGGTCTTGCCAACGGCCTCCTGAAGCATGTCGCTTGCAACCGGGCAAAGGGGCACAGTCCGCCTACAGGATGCGATCGGATATGGCTGGAGGCCGCGAGGGTCCGGCGCGCGCGCCTGACGCAGGAGCGAAAGAAGGCGGCACGGTCCAGGACGCACGGACTGGCGGCCGCTACACCCCTTGGTAATTAGCCCGCACTTTCGGAGAATGCCCCGGTTGGAGATATGTAGGGTAACTGTAGGATAACCTCAGGACACCTACGGTCTTCCTTCAATTGACCATCCTCCATCCTCCCCCCAAGTCTCCCTCGCAACCTTGCAAGGATGTGTCGCTACCCTTCGATAGCGACGAGCAGGGGTAAGATTCATCACCGTCCTACCCTTCATCTTATTGGTGTCCGGCAACATCCCTCAGGACATCGCCATGACGCTCCTTCCTTCGTCTGTGGCCAGCGCTGCAGCAGAGGGGAAGCGCTGCAGCGACTGCTCAGAGCTTTTCCCATTGTCACAGTTCTACGCCGATCCACGGTCTAAGGATCGCCGCCGTCCTATGTGTAAGCGCTGCGATCACAGGCGGCGCAACCGCTGCAACCAAGCACGATCTGCCCGCTCCTAACCGGAGCTTCCCCGAAACCAGCCGTAAGAAACCGCTTGTCCCCGGCGGTCGCTCTGCGCGCCTAGTAGGACTCCCTATGCCCAAACCAACGACATCCCGCCTCGCGGCGATCAATGCAAAGTGCCGCGATTGCATCTATGATCCTCACGCCAGCGGAACCTGGCGAGAACAGGTCGCCGCGTGTGTCGGCGCGCACTGCCCACTTCACTCTGTTCGGCCCGTTCCTCGCTCCTGCAAAGCAGGCAATGCCATAAACCCGGCAGCCATAGCGGCTTTGCGCCTGAAGCTCGACGCGAGAGATCGACATGGGTCGGCGTCGGTCTGAGACGCCCGCTTTTACCAGCTAATTTCAGTCCGACAGCGCGGAAGCAGCCCTCTCGCGCCATCAATCCTCCGCCGTCGTCCTGCACCTCTCCTGCAGTTGAACGGCGGCTTTTCCTACCCGCCTCCCGATCACCCGAGGCCAGCGAAAGCTCATCCCTTGCATACCAGCCGTTTTCCTTACGCCCATTACGCAGCACTGCTGCCGAACTCTGCCGCCCTAGACCGCTTCGTCCGCTCGGCACGGACCTGTGTCTATTGGTCTGCATCCGACTGCTACGAAGCCGCTCTGCTGCAGGAGGTGCGCTAAGCCATGCCAAAGCAGAACAACGCCGCTGCAGGATCGTCGCAGAGAATCCACTTCATAGACCTTGCGACCGTCGGCGCGTTCCTCGCCAATTGCTGGATTGAGAAGCTGTCCGCCAACCTGCGCGCCGCAGACGTGGCCGAGATCGCCGCCGCTGTTGGCCTGACGCCGGAGGAAACCATTCGCATGTCGGTCCATTATTCCAGCCACGGCTGGGTCATTCTGGATTCCAACAGGGAACCCATAGGGATCTTTGGAGCTGTGCCGGGGGCCACACCGGGAACTGGCGTCATGTGGATGCTCGGTACGGATGGCATCGGGCGCAATGCCCGCCAGATTGCCCGAAACACCCGCCCCTATCTGGACCGGCTGAACCGCGTCTATCCATATCTCTGGAACTATGTCGATGCTCGCCACGAGGCCTCGCTGCGCTGGCTACGTTGGGCCGGGTGCGAGATTGTCGGGGAAGACCACAGCTATGGGGTCGAACAGCAGCTGTTCTATGCATTTGGGAGGGCTGCACCATCTGCGACCCGGTAACAGCGGCCCTGTCCATCGTTTCGACGGTGGCGGGCGTAGTCGGAACGATGCAGTCGGCCAAGTCGCAGATGAAGGCCATAGCCACCCAGCAAGAGCGGATGGCGGAAGAGAACCGCGTTGCAACTTCCACCGAGATGTTCGACCGCGACCGGCAGGCCCGGCGGGAACAGGCTAGGATACTGACCGCTGCCGGTGAGGCAGGCCTGAGCCTGAACTCCGGTGCCGTTGAAAACATGCTGCTCGATAGCGCCATGCAGCAGAACCTGTCGAACCAGCGGTCACTGGCGAACATGGAGAGCCGGATTGCGGCGAGTGACGCTGAAGCCAACTCTATGCGATCAAAGGTAGCCAGCCCCACCCTACTGGGCGCTGGTCTTCAGATTGCTGGCTCCGTCGCATCGAATACGAAAGGGCTAGGGATTGTAAAGGAGGCTAACCCGATGGCCGGGCTTGGGAGCGGCGCTAAGGGCTCAGCCGCCCTCGCTCCCGTGGGCACCTACAGCACCTAACAGAAGCCGTTAGAAAAACTGCAAAAATCTGAAGCCCCATATGTACCAGCCGACCCTCGCCGATCCCCCCATAGGGGATGGGGCAGGCCAGCGGCGTCCGGTATGGGGGCTTAACGTCAATTGCGGTTTTCTGGGGCGCGCCCTTTCAAGTCCCTTTAGCGACCTGCCAGCCCGACGCCTCTCAGCGTTGGCTGGCGACAGCTTTAGGACAACAGAAGGGCCGCCCTCAGTAGCTGGAAGGCGGCCTCTACGATGCTGCTAAGAGCGCTTCATGCGACCAGCTGAACCGTGGTTTGCGGGTTACCAGATAGAAGCCTTTTCACCTCTGAAATGGCCATATCCTGTCCGCACCCTGTCCCGCGCATAATCCCTCTTGCGACGACGTCGATGAAGTGGCGGCGTGTTTCCTTCCCGCTGCCTTCGGCAAAGTAATGCTGATCCATACCGTCTGTCTAACCCCCGTGATCGTTGAGGGCTACCCATCTAAGGGACAGCAAGGCTTTGTTCTACAATAATAAACCCTCGTTAGCCGCCCCTTCTCGGTAGCCACAGGATCCCGACGGAGTTCTGCGGATTTCAGCGGGAGGGCCTGAGTCCAACCGAGTCAATTTTGAGTCGAACCGTTGAGCGCTTCCGTAGCCAAGAGCGTATAAAATGGCGTAACGCTCGTTGCGTTGTTTTGTATGGAGGCTACCTTGACCCGCGCCGTCGCTTATTACCGCGTCTCAACTGCTAGCCAAGGCCGCTCCGGCTTGGGGCTGGAGGCTCAGCGGCAAGCGGTGGAAGCTCTGTGCGCCTCTCGCGGCTGGACTATTGCCGAAGCCTTCACAGAGGTGGAGAGTGGGAAGCGCGCCGACCGGCCCCAACTCATCGCCGCCCTGCACCATGCGAAGGTGACCGGCGCTGTCTTGCTGGTCGCGAAGCTGGACCGCCTATCCCGCAACGTGGCCTTCCTCGCGGCCTTGCAGGATAGCGGAGCGCAGTTCATCGCAGCCGACATGCCAGAGGCGAATGAGTTGACGGTCCATATCATGGCAGCGGTCGCCCAGGCAGAACGGAAAGCGATCTCCAAGAGGACGCAGGAAGCGCTGGTAGCGGCCAAGGCGCGGGGGGCCAAGTTGGGGAACCCCAACGGTGCCGCAGCACTCCGGCGGGCATCCAAAGGTAACAGCGCGTCGCTGTCGGTCATTGCTGCCAATGCTGACACCCACGCCGCCGACCTCGCGCCTATTGTCGAGCGGATCAAGAGCGAGGGCGCAGCCAGCCTTGCATCTATAGCCAGCCGCCTCAACGCTGGCGGCTTCGCTACGCCACGCGGCGGTCGGTGGTACCCGTCATCGGTGCGGAACCTTCTGCGTAGGATTGCGGCCTAACCCCGCTTGCCTCCTGCGGCCCTCCTAGCGACCCTGTCGAGGTTGCGGGCCGGTTCGGGTTCCCCCGGTAAGATGGGGCTGAAGGCGCGGCTAACGATATGCGGGATCCGGCATCCACACCGGAAAACAGGCCAGATCCGCCGCAGGAGCGCCCCTTCATCCTCAGCTAACCAACCCCC
>CAMPHR010000057.1 GCA_946886075.1 uncultured Novosphingobium sp.
AGGCGGAAGGGGGCGAGGCGGTCGGCGGGCGGGGTTTTTTCCTGGCCGACGATGAAGGCGCGGCCGGTGCGGCCTGATCCTGCCGGGGCGGCGTCCAGTTCGTCCGACCAGCGATATTGCGCGTCGAAGGCGATGAGCGGGATGAGCAGGGCGCGATCGCCCATTTGCACGGGCGCGATCTGATCGGGCAACAGGCGTAGCTCGCCGGTCAGGCTGTGGCCTTGTCCAGGCGCAAGCGAGACGGCGGAATGGGCGGGCAGGCCGACCGCTCCGGCGAAGAATTGCTGTAGCTGCGCCTGTTGGTTGGTGTCTGCGTTGGCGATGAAGGTGCGGACGAGAATGTCGTCCGCGCCGCGCTGGCCGCGATTGTGGAGGGTCAGGGTGTAGCCGATGGTGGCGCCCATCAAGGACAGGCGGGCGCTGCGGACTTCAAGGGTCAGGTCTATCCAGGGTCGCTCGGCCGTCGTGGCGGCGGGGGCCGGAGCCTTGGGCTGTGGCGCGGGGGGCACGGGAACCGGCTTTGCCGCTGCTGGCTGGGATGCAGGCGGTACCGGGACCGGCTTTACGGCTGGCGGCGGCGGCGCGGTCTCCGGCTCTTCATAGGGTTGCTGCGCTTCTTCGGGTCGGCGGCGCAGGAACAACCAGGCGGCGACGAGTGCTGTGGCGAGCAACGTAATGGCGCCTGCGATCCAGCCCAAAGGAGAGGAGGATGCGTCAGGCGGGCTGAGCGGCGGCTCGTTGGCGGGCGCGGCGGGTGTCGGCGCAGGCGCGGCTTGCGGCGCGGCGGGTTCCGCTGGAGCGGGCTGCGGCGACAGAGGTTGCGTTGCCGGGGGCTGCTCCGCTGAGGGCGGGGGCGCGGTGCCGCTGCCTTCGGGCGCGCGCGCGGATGGCGCTGGTTCAGCGGGAGCGGGACGCGGGGATGCCGTGACCGGGCGCTGCGGCTGGGCGGGGGTTGCAGGCTGAGGCTGGGGTTGCGCGACGACCGGCGGAGGCGGCGTGATAACCGGCGTGCTGGCGGGCGGCGTTACCGGCGCGCCACGGAATACGTCCAGCTCGGGGCCTTGCCGGGTGGGATCGGCGGGCGGCTGAGACGTGCGCGGCAGGTTGAAGACAGGATCGCCGCCGCCCTGCTCCTGCGCGAGCGAAGGCGTGGCCAGCAGCAGCGGCAAGGCGGTAAAGACGGCAGGACGCATCCCCATGGGAAGCAGCCAAGGCAATGATGAGGCTGAACGGGAGGTGAATGGCATGGCGGGATCAGGCTGCGGTGACATTAGGCGTGCAATGGCGTAGATGGCCGGTCATGACTGATATAGCCCAAAGCATGACGCCGATCCATCTGGGGCAGAGCAGCGCGCTGCCCGCGAGCCCGGAAGAGGCGGTTCTTGATTATGTCCCCAATCCCCGGCCGGGGAAACCTTATCTGGTGCGGTTTACGGCGCCGGAGTTTACATCCCTCTGCCCTGTGACGGGTCAGCCGGACTTTGCGCATCTGGTGATTGATTACGCGCCTGCTGCGACGATCGTCGAATCGAAGTCGTTGAAGTTGTTCCTTGGCGCGTTTCGTAACCACGCGGCTTTCCATGAGGATTGCACTGTGGGGATTGGCGAGCGGCTGTTTGCCGAGATGGAGCCCTTGTGGTTGCGGATCGGGGGATATTGGTATCCGCGCGGGGGAATCCCGATCGATGTGTTCTGGCAGTCGGGCGAGCCGCCTGCTGGGTTGTGGCTGCCTGCGCAGGATGTGCCGGGGTATCGCGGGCGGGGGTGAGGCGGCGTCTGTTCGGTGTAGCGGCCTGATGTTCGGTGTAGCGGCCTGAGATCCCAGCTTGCGCTGGGATGACGGCTCATTTTTTGCTCTTTCATCGATATTTTTTCACCGTCATGCCAGCGAAAGCTGGCATCTCGTGAGGCTAGGAGCCGGTCCATCCAATGCGCCGCAGTTGGACTTACATCATGACCAACAAGCCGCGGGGCGTGCTGTATGTGGGCGTGACGACTAACCTTGCGGCGCGGGTGGATCAGCATCGGCGGGGTGAGGGGTCAGGGTTCTGCCGGAGATATAATCTGCGGCGGCTGGTGCTTGCGGAAGAGCATGGGGAGATCGACTTCGCGATCGCACGCGAAAAGGCGCTGAAGGCGTGGAAGCGGGATTGGAAGATTGCGCTGGTTGAAGAGAGCAATCCTGAATGGCGGGATTTGTTTGAGCTCATCATGTAGCCGCCTGAGATCCCAGCTTTCGCTGGGATGACGGAAATTAACATCAGCGTCATGCCAGCGACGGCTGGCATCTCGTGAGTTGAAACGCGACGGCGATAGGTGCAATCGCTCCCTCTATTAAACAAACGCACAACAAAGTTCGACAACCGCTTGACCCGCGGCGAGAAAGGTTCGATCCCGCAACTATCATGGCACATGGCCGCTCGGGCCGTGCCGTTCTCAACGTGTCGGAGTTGCGAACCTGATGTCTTTTTCCAAATTGTCGTCCCTGTTGCTGGCCGCCGCGCCGCTTGCCCTTGTTCAGCCAGCCCTCGCCCAGACGCCCGCCGGGCCTGCACCGGGGATCACGACGCAGTTGCCGCGGGGCGCTGCGCCCGGCCGTTATGCGATCGAGGTGGTGCCGGATGCGGCGAACCTGAAGTTTACCGGCAAAGTGACGATCGACCTGAATGTCGCGCAGGCGATGCCGGTGTTGGTGCTGAACGCGGCTGACCTTAGCATCAGCAGTGTCACGCTGACCCCGGCGAAGGGGAAGGAGGTGACGGGATCGGCCAAGATCGACGCGAATGCGCAGACGGTGACGCTGGATTTCGGCAAGCCGGTCCAGCCGGGCGCGTACAAGCTGGACATCGCTTATGGCGGTGTCATCAACACGCAGGCGAACGGGATGTTCGCGCTGGATTACAAGGACAATGCGGGGGCGCAGAAGCGAGCGCTATTCACCCAGTTCGAGGCGCCCGATGCGCGGCGGTTCGTGCCGAGCTTTGACGAACCGAGCTACAAGGCGACGTTCGATCTGTCCGCGATTGTGCCGACGGGACAGCTGGCGGTCAGCAACATGCCGGTCAAGGCTTCGCAGGATCTGGGTGGTGGCAGGACACGGGTGACGTTCGGGACTTCGCCGAAAATGTCGTCTTATCTGCTGTTCTTCGGGCTGGGCGAACTGGATCGCGCGACCAAGATGGCTGGCGCGACCGAGGTTGGCGTTATCACCGGCAAGGGGAACACGGGCAAGGCGCAGCTGGCGCTGGATGCGTCGGCAGCGATCCTACCCTGGTATAATGACTATTTCGGCGTGCCTTTCCCGCTGCCCAAGCTCGACAATGTCGCTGGGCCGGGACAGAGCCAGTTCTTTTCCGCGATGGAGAATTGGGGCGCGATCTTCACCTTCGAGCGCGCGCTGCTGGTCGATCCGAAGTTCACGTCGGAGGGGACGAAGCGGACCATCTATTCCATCGTCGCGCATGAAATGGCGCATCAGTGGTTCGGCGATCTGGTCACCATGGCCTGGTGGGACGATCTGTGGCTGAACGAAGGCTTTGCCAGCTGGATGGCGACCAAGGTCACGGACAAGCTGCAGCCAGATTGGGAAATGCTGCTGACGCGTGTCGGTGGGCGCGAGCGGGCGATGGCGCTGGATGCGCTGGCGACGACGCATCCGGTGGTGCAGAAGATCCACACCGTCGATGAGGTGAATCAGGCCTTTGACGACATCACCTATGAAAAGGGTGAGGCGGTCATCACCATGCTGGAGGGCTTTGCCGGTGAGGATGTGTGGCGCGCGGGTATTCGCGGCTACATGAAGGCGCACGCCTATGGGAACACGGTGACGGACGACCTGTGGAAGGCGGTCGAGGGTGCCGGGGCCAAGGGGCTGGTCGGCATAGCGCATGACTTTACCAGCCAGCCGGGCATTCCGCTGGTCAAGGTGGAGAGCGCCCGGTGCCAGGGCGGATCGACCGTGCTGGCGCTGTCGCAGGGTGAGTTCAGTCGGGACCGCAAGGATAAGGCGCCGCTGCGCTGGAATGTGCCGGTGATGGCGCAGACGATTGGCGGGGCGGCGCAGCGGCTGATCCTGAATGGGACGGCTTCGGTGACGCTGCCCGGTTGCGGGGCTTATGTGATCAATGCGGGGCAGACGGGTTATTATCGCTCGCTCTACCCGGCAGAGAATGTGAAGGCGCTCGTGGCGGGCTTTACCAAGCTGTCGTCGATGGACCAGATCGGGCTGATGGCGGATAATTTCCAGCTGGGGCTGGGGGGATATCAGCCGATCGGGCTGGCGCTCGACATGGTGGACGCTGTGCCTCCTGACGCGAGCCCGGCGGTGCTGGCCGAGGTGCCGGATTATATCGACAGCGCTTATGCCATGCTTGACGGGGACAAGGTGGGGCAGGCGCGGGTTGCGGCCTATGCTTCGCGCAAGCTGGGGCCGGTGCTGAAGAGCGTTGGCTTTGATGCGAAACCCGGCGAGGGCGCGCAGGTGCCGGTGCTGCGGTCGGCGCTGGTTTCGACTTTGGGCAGCATGGGTGACAAGTCGGTGCTGGCCGAGGCGCGGCGGCGCTTCGCCAAACCCGAACTGATGGAAGGGCCGCTACGCAATGTGTGGCTGCGCATCATCGCGCAAAATGCCGACGCGGCGACATGGGACAAGCTGCGCGCGATGGCCAATGGCGCGACGAGCGCGCTGGACCGGAGCACGCTGTTCGCTTTGCTGGGCGCGGCGAAGGATGAGGGGCTGGGGCGCAAGGCGCTCGACCTCGCCATGACTGACGAGCCGGGGAAGACGACCAGCGCGGCGATCATTTCGGCGGTGGGCGCGGAACATCCGATGCTGGCGGTCGACTATGTGTTGGCGCATCGGCAGCAATATGAGGCGCTGATCGACGTGTCGGCACGCAGCCAGGCGATTGCGCGGCTGGGCGGCGGGTCAGCTGATCCGGCGATGGCAGTGAAGCTGGACGCCTATGCGAGCCAGTATCTGACGCCGGAGTCGCGCAAGGTGGTGGATCGGTCGATTTCTGCGATCAGGACGCGGATTGAGACGCGGGCTCGGTTGAAGCCTGCTTTGCTTGCTTGGTTTGCGCGAAAGTGAGGGCGGCGTAGCTGCTCGCTTCGCTCGCGCCCACCCCTAGCCCCTCCCGCCTGCGGGAGGGGGACTGTGTGGCTTCATTGGGTGAGGTTTAGTGCCCTTGCGATGTCGTCCCAGGCTACTAGCTTGAAGTTTTGAGCGGCGGTGGCGTTGTGGCCGTCTTGCGCTACGAAGATGCCGCCGGGGTAGGCGGGGCCGAAATCGCCGAGCATCAGGTCGATGCCGTCGGTTTCCTCGGCCCCGCCGATGGGACCGTCGATGATGCGGAAGCGGCCGACATAGCTGTCGTCGGTCAGGCGATAGACGGCATAGGCATTGTCGCCCTGGCTGGAGACGATGACATAGCCGTCGCGCTCCCCGATGGGGGCGATGGCGACGCCTTCGGCATCCATGACGATGTTCTTGCCGTCGGCGGCGGCGATCTTCGTGGGTAGGGTGGAGCCGTCCGCTCGGGCGTCGAAGCGCCAGAGGCCGACATCTTCCTCCGTCACATAGAGGATGCCGGTGCGGTCATCGACGGCGCAGCCTTCCGACTGGGTGCCGAGCTTCATGGTCCGCACGATCTTGCCTGACGCCACCGTGCCGGAAGCGTCGAGCGCGACCTGATGGATCGTCCCGTCCTTCAGCACGATGAAGGCATAGGTGGCTTCCGGCGCTTGGGTGAGGCAGACGCCATAGGCTTCGCCCTTGCCGCCATCGACCTTGCCGAGCGCGGTGAGTTTCGCCGTGGCGGGGTCGAGGCTGAAGAGCGCGAGCTTTGCGTTGGCGACGTCATTGCGGTCGCTGGCGACGACGAGGATGCCGGGCTTTCCGGCAATCATTACCCCATCGCGCAGATCGACATTGTTGACCCGGCCCGCGTCGAGGAAGCTGCGGGTCTTGCCATCAAGGCCATAGACATAGAGCCCGGCCTTCTTGTCGGTGCCGACGATCAGGCTCTGCGCCGGGTCAGCGGCGTTGCGCCAGATCGCGGGATCATCGGCGGCGTCGGCATTGGCCGTGCCGACCGGCGTCGTTTCCCCCCGCGCCGTCACGGAGACGGCGGGGGAGGCGTTGGCGATGCGCACCGTGATGGGCGCTTCCTTCTCGGCGCTTGCGCAGGCGGCGAGGGCGAGAAGGGGGAGGGCGGAGAGGATGGTCTTTTTCATGGGTCAAAAGCTCGCTGAGATGCCGAATTTCGCGGTCCAGTTATATTCCTCAAACTGGAGCAGGCGCTTGCCACCGGCGAAATTCTGATAGGCGAAATAGGGTTCGTTGGTGACGTTGATCCATTCGGCGAACAGGCGCACGCCCGGCACCACGCGATATTTGGCGCTGAGGTCGATCTGGACATGATCATCGACGTAGCGGTCGGTTTCCGCAGCGTCGGTGATTTCATCCAGATATTTATCGCGATAGGTGCCCGCCGCGCGCAGCGAGATCGGACCCTTTTCATAGCCGATGACGACGTTCAGCGTGTTCTTCGATGAGTTCAGCAGCGGGATCGAACGCGGATCGCTGATGTCGCCATCGTTGAGGACGGTGCCCTTGGCATCGGTGTAGGTGTAGTTGACGTTCAGCAGCAGCCCGTCGAGCGGCGCGGGCAGGAAGCTGAACACCTGGGAATAGGATAGTTCGAAGCCTTTGATCTTGCCCTTGTCGCCGTTGATCGGGACCGTCAGTTCCTCAAAGTCGATGCCTTTGAATGTGCCGGGCGTAGTCAGCCGCTGCGCCACGACGAAATTCTTGACCGATTTCCAGAAGAAGCCGCCGGTCAGCGCCGCGTTGGTGCCGAAATACCATTCGGCCGACGCGTCGACATTCCATGCGCGATAGGGCTTGAGGTTCGGGTTGCCGGTAGTTGCTTCGTCATCTTCGTTGATGTCGAAGCGCGGCGCGAGGTCGGACAGCTTGGGCCGCACCAGGCTCTTGTAGCCGCCAAGGCGCAGGACGACGTTGCGCGCCGGTTCATAGCGCAGCGTCAGGCTGGGCAGCCAGTCGGTATAGTTGCGCACGAAGCGGTTGGGGGTGACGGTGACGGTGTCGCCGTCCGATTGCGTGGTGAAGGCGTTGATGTCGTTGCGTGTCTGCTCCATGCGCACGCCGCCGATCACGCGCAGTTGTTCGCTGTCCCATCGGCCGAGCAGATAGGTGGCGAGGATGTCTTCCTTCACGCCATAGTCGGACGTTGCCGATGCGAGCGCGGTGTCGACTTCGTTGAGGACGAAATTGTCGCGATTGGCGTTGAAGAAGTTGGTCGGCCCGGTGTGGCTGGGCAGCGGCAATATGTCCTGGATGCGGTAGGTCTGGCCGCCCAGCACATCGGCCAGCGAATAGTCGCCGTCATAATCGTCATAGACGTCGGACTGGAGATTATAGCTCTTCTTGCGCCAGCGCGCCTTCATGCCGGTCTGGACGGTGAAGGTGCCATTGTCGAAAGCGAAGCCACGCGAAATGTCGCCACGCAGCGCATATTCGCGGTCGCGGGCGTCCGACAGGGTGGTGCGCTCCAGCTCGTTGAAGCCGTAGCTTTCCGGATCGAAGAAGGCGTCGGTGTTGCCGGTGACGGTAAAGCGCGGCTTTTGCGGATCGGAATAGTCGAAGCCGACATTGACGCCATCATCATCGAAGCGGGCGCGGAAGCGGGTGGGATCGATCGATCCATTTTCCCGCTCGCTGGCTTCCGACCAGCTGCCCAAATAGGTGATTTTCCAGGGGCCGGTGTTGGTTTCACCGCCAAGGGTGAGCGACTTGATCTTCTGCCGTTCAAACCGGTCCTTCATGCGGCGGCGCACTTCGATGCGGCCGTCCTCATCGGAAAATTCTGCGCTGGTCGCGGTGGACGAGGCGGGCGCTTCATCCATGATCAGGATCACATCGCCGCGATATTCCTGGTCCTCGAACTGGCTGTAGAGGCCGCGCGCATAAAGCTTGGTCGTGTCGGTGGCGAGCCAGTCGAGGCTGAGCGAACCGCCGATGCGTTTGCGCTGCACGTCATAGTCGCGATACTGGACTTCGGCGGCATAGGCATTTCCCTCGTCGGTCACGTCCCAATCGGCGGCTTCGATATTGTCGCTTTCGAACTTGCGCTTGTAATAGCTGAAGCCGCCCGCGATGCCGAAGCGGTCGGTGAGGCGGGTCGAGAAATCGAAGCTGCCCTTGGGCGTCAATGCATCGGCAAAGTCGTTATAGCTGCCCTCGAGCTTGACCGAATAAAGATCCTTCTTGCGATCAAAGGCGCTGGTGGTGTTGATTTCGATCGACGCGCCGATGGTGTCGGCGTCCATGTCCGGCGTCAGCGACTTCTTGATCTCGATCGATTCAATCAGTTCGGACGGGATGACGTCCAGAGCGACCTGGCGGGTGTCGCTCTCCGGCGCGGGCAGGCGGGTGCCGTTGATCGAGGCGGCGTTGAGCGCGGGGTCCAGGCCGCGCACCGACACGAAACGGCCTTCGCCCTGGTCGTTGAGGATGTTGACGCCGGGCAGGCGGCGGATCGATTCGGCGACATTCTGGTCCGGGAACTGGCCGATGGCGTCGCGGGTAAGGACGCTCTCGACGCCGTCGGCGGCGCGCTGACGGGAGAGGGCCGACGCCTGGTTGGCGACTTGGCCGACGACGATGATCGAGCTGTCGATGTCCGATCCGATGCGGATATTGGCGTCGACGTCGCCGGTAAGCGGGACGGTGACGCTGGTGCGGACCGTGTCAGCGCCGACGTAGCGCGCTTCGATCGTGTAAGTGCCGGGCGCGACGTCCGGGAAGCGGTAGCTGCCGTCGCGGCCTGCTTCAGCGACGCGGCCAAGCTCGACGAGGCGCAGCTGCGTGGATTGAAGGGCGCGGGTGCCGGTGCCGTCGAGGACGGTGCCGCTGATCGTGCCGGCCATCGCAGCGGCGGGCGTGGTCAGGGCAAGGGCGATGGCTGCGCGGCTGGCGCCACGGAAAAGACGGTTCATGGTGAAATCTCCCTGTTGCCAGGGGAGATCGGCGCCGCCGTCCCCCTTTCTGGTCGAGGGGGTCAGTGATCGACTTTCCTTACACTGCCATGCCGGTTCGATGACAGTTTGATGAGGGATTTATGGCACTATGTTACATCACCGCCTGCCGCCGCAGCCGGGCGTAGAGCGCGCCGATCACGGCGGCGAAGAGGATGAGCGCAAGCGGCACCGCCAGCGGGTTTTCATCCACCAGGGCGAGCGGCGCATCGCTGTTGGTGGCGGCGACGATGCCGGCGAAGGCGACCCCGAACAGGCTTTCGCCGACGATGAAGCCCGTTGCCATCAGCACGCCCATGCGCTCGGCGAAGTCGGGGTTGGGCTGACGCTGCGCCCAGCGGTTGTAGAGGTGGCCGATGACCGCGCCGACCGGGATCAGCAGAGTGAGCGCCATTGGCAGGTAGATGCCCATGCCGACCGCTAGCGGGGGCAGGCGCAGCTTGCCTGCCTTGCCGAGCAGTTCGTCTATGGCGACGACTACGGCACCGATCAGCGCGCCGGTGCCGATCAGGCCCCAGTCGAGATCGCCCCCGAGCACACCCTTGGCCAGCGCGGAGATCAGCGCGGCCTGGGGAGCTGGGAGGGCTGTTGCCTTGGCTCCCGGTGCGCCTGCGAAGCCGAAGGCGCTGTTGAGGAGGTCGAGCACCGGAGGAATGACCAGCGCGCCGAAGATGACGCCGAGGACCAGCGCGACCTGCTGCTTCCAAGGAGTCGCGCCGACCAGCTGGCCGGTCTTGAGGTCCTGAAGATTGTCGTTGGAGATGGTGGCGATGCCGAACACGATGGCGGTCACGAACAGGGCATAGGCGATGAGGGCTTGGGCCTGTTTGGGGTCTCCGCCGGAGCCATAGATGGCGGCGAGGATGAGTGATGCGCCCAGCACGGCGAGGATGCCGACGCCCGAGATCGGGCTGTTCGACGCGCCGATCAGGCCCGCCATATAGCCGCAGACCGATGCGATGACGATGCCTGCGACGAGGATATAGGCGAGGGTGAGGATGAGGATCGGCACGGGGTTGAGGGCGATCGGCCCGCCCTGCGCGAAATACCAGAGCAACACGGCAATAGGCGCGAGCGAGGCGAGGATGGTGCCGCCGACGATGCCGATGGGGAGGTCGCGCTCGGTGAGTTCGAGGAGGCTGCCGTCGCCTGCCTTGCGCTGACGGGCTGCCGCCATGGCGGATCGGATGCCGCTGATGATTGGGCCGAGGATCTTGAGCAGGGTCCAGATCGCGGCGATGCCGATGGTGCCCGCGCCGATGAAGCGCGCTTTCATGCGGAAAGTGGTGCCGACGACTTCGGCGATGTCGGCTCCTGCTGGCAGTGGCGCGGTGAGGAAGGGGACAAGGCCGACCCAGCTGATTAGCAGGCCGACGAACATCGCGACGCCGACCGACAGGCCGACGAGATGGCCGACGCCGATCAGCGCCATGGAAAAGCTGGTCGAAACGGAGGTCGCGCCTGCGCCGAATTTGAAGAAGGTGGCGGCTTCTTCGGCGATCAGCTTGGTCTTGGCGGTGATGGAGAAGGCGGCGGCGGCGAGGGCGCTCATGACGATGGCGGCGAGGCCGCGCTTATTCTCTTCGAGGCCCTCGCGGGAGCCTGCGCCGACTTTGAGGACTTCGGCGGCGGCGACGCCTTCGGGATAGGGGAGGTCGGACCCGGTGACGAGCGCGCGGCGTAGGGGCACGGAATACATGACGCCCAATATGCCGCCGAGCGCGATGGTGAAGGCGGAGAGCCAGTAGGGGAAGCCCTGCCACCAGCCGATGATGACAAGGCCCGGCAGCACGAAGATAATCGCCGACAAGGTGCCCGCCGCCGAGGCGATAGTCTGGACGATGTTGTTTTCCAGGATCGTGCCGGTCGCGAACAGCCGCAGCACCGCCATTGAGATGACGGCGGCGGGGATGGAGGTCGCGAAAGTGAGGCCGATCTTAAGGCCCAGATAGACGTTCGCGGCGGTAAAGAGCAGCGTGATGAGCGCGCCCAGGACGACGCCGCGCAGCGTCAGTTCTGCCATGGGAACGGCCTTGGCCGAATCAGTGGTCACCAGCATCGTCCCCCTCTGGGTGTCTTTTACAGATGTATGGTAATAATGTTGCTTGGCCGTGGATCAATTGGAAAGTGACAGCGGACGCGCTGCTGGGGCCGCCGCCATCTCCGTCCGGTCGAGCCAGCCATCGACCAGGCTGTTCCAGCGGCTGTATCCGCGCGCGTTCATGTGCAGCCCGTCGGGGCCGAACAGCGATGCGTCGGGCAGGCCGTCATGGGCGAGCAGGCTGCTGCCGACGTCGATATAGTCAAAGCCGCTGACCCGGCTGCGCGCTGCTACTGTCATGTTGACCGCCGCCATCTTCGGCCAGAGCGTCCAGCGGATGGGCGAAGGTTTGAGCGACAGATAGGCGATGCGGGTTTTGGGATAATCGGTGCGCAGCTTCTTCAGCAGCGTCAATATGTTGCGCGCCACGATGTCCGGGGTTGCTCCGGCGGCGAGGTCGTTTTCGCCGATGTAGACGAGTACCGAGCGGGGCGCTGCCTTGGGGAAAAGTCGGGCATAATGGCGCAGCACGTCGGGCGTCGTCGCACCGCCGAAGCCGCGATTGACGGTGCTTCTGTCAGGGAAGCCTGCCTGCGTATTCCACAGCCGGATACTGGAACTGCCAAGGAAGAGGACAGCGCCAGGCGTGCCGCTATCCCTTTCGTTCGCCTTGGCGAAAGCGGCGACTTCGTTGGCGAAAGGGAAGGTGGGATCGGCGTTGACGCGGGGCTCGTCCATGGGGCGTTCCGCCGGTGCTTGCGCGGCGGCTACGCCCGGCAGCAGGGCCAAGGCGGCGGCGACCCACCACCCTGTCCCTGGCCGGAGCAGCGCCTTAATGGCGATGGAGCGGGCGCAGCTGATATTTGCCGTGGGCATAGGTCCCGAACATCCCCGCGATTGCCGGATGATCCACCGGCTCCCCGCTGTCGTCGGCGAGCAGGTTTTGCTGGCTGACATAGGCGACATAGCTGGTCTCACCATTTTCGGCCAGCAGATGGTAGAAAGGCTGATGCTTGTCCGGCCGGGAATGTTCAGGAATGGCCTGATACCATTCCTCGCTGTTGGCGAAGACGGGGTCGATGTCGAACACGACGCCACGGAAGCCGAAGCGGCGATGCATCACGACATCGCCGATGCTGAAATGCGCATGGACAATGGGGGGCGCGCTGACATCAGCCCCGAAAATTGCAGTGGTGTCGGTCATGTAAGGCAATTTAGGGCGGCCGAGCGGTGTTACAAGAAAAATACGGTCCGCGCCGCTTGGCAAGCCCGTCATCATTCGCTAATGGCCGCCGCTCGACCGGGACGGCACATGCTGGACCTTCTGCGGAGAGGTGGCAGAGTGGTCGAATGCACCGCACTCGAAATGCGGCGTGCCGGCAACGGTACCGAGGGTTCGAATCCCTCCCTCTCCGCCATACCCCTTGCAACTGGTTGCAATGCTTAGAAAACCCTTGGAACCGGGGCTTCTGTGCGACTAACTGCTACAAAATCTGCTACAAAAAGGGGCCGGGTTTGAAGGCGGTTCGGGGCGAACGCTATATATATCGGCGCGGAGATCAGCTCTATTTTCGGAGAGGTGTTCCTGACGATGTGCGAGTGCTGTTCGGCGGCCGGGCGGAGGTGCAAGTCTCTCTCCGAACCTCCAGCATCGCGGAAGCACGGCATAGGCGTCAACGTGAACTTGATAAATTTGAGCAGGCGATTGCAGCCTATCGAGGCGAATTAGCGCCGTCGGAGATAGCTCAGGCTCCCTTACGTCCCTCCGTCCGCATTTTGGAGGCGGGTGTCCGGGAAGCCTTTGCAGAACGGATGGAGCGTGTTCAGGCGTCAATCGGGCGGACCCCAATGCGGTTTACGCCGCTTTACGAAGACTGGAAGACCTAAAATGCTTCCTCAGACAATAGCCCTCGCCGCCTTGGCTCCGATGGACCGACGCTCGACGTCGTATGGATGGCCGCGGCTTTATGTTAACGAAACAGGTGGGCAGTCGAAGAAGGAAGAGATCTTTGGTGGAAGCTGATTATCTACGCTCAGGACCTATTAAATTGCTTGCGAACGGCCTGATCGGTTGATTCAATGGCGGCGCGAGGAGGCGCTGCCATTGATGATTTGATTTGGTTGTCGGAGGCGCAGATGCGCCGGATCGAGCCACATTTTCC
>CAMPHR010000058.1 GCA_946886075.1 uncultured Novosphingobium sp.
ACCCCCTCCCATTCCCGCTGTCCTACACAGCCCAAACCTGCCTACCCCATCCGCGTTCTTTGAAACGTCGAACTGCTTCCCACGACGCCCACGCGCGCCCGGGCACTCGCGCGCATATGGTGTGAACTTCGGAGCAAAACCCACGCTTTTCCCCCATTCCCTACGGCGAAATCAACTTTTGCGTGACAGCAAAGCTCCTATTCTGTACAGGCCCGCGCAGCAGGCTCCTTCGGGAGTCTTCCGTCCGAGACAGTTGGTGAAGGGAATTTGCCCTTCTTAATCTCCAACCTAGACGGGGAAAAGTTCTCTACCGGCCGGGCTTTCGCCTGTCCGGGTCTGCCTGTTCTCCTCAAGGATGCGGGCCAGTCGATCTCTCCCCTTCGGACTTTAGTGCCCCGCGTTCGCGCGGGTTTTAGCCGTTCGCTGGTTCGCCAGCGGACATGAAGTGGAGAATGGCATGGATCGTAATCAGAAAGCTGAGGTCGTTTCCGCGCTGAACGCACATCTGGCAGAAGTTGGCGTGGTCGTCGTGACCCGCAACCTCGGCATGACCGTCGCACAGTCGACCGTCCTGCGTCAGAAAATGCGCGAAGCCGGTGGCACCTACAAGGTTACGAAGAACCGCCTCGCCAAGATCGCCTTTGAAGGCACCAGCTATACCAGCCTCAGCGACCTGCTGACTGGTCCGGTTGGCCTCGCCTCCTCTGCCGATCCGGTTGCAGCCGCCAAGGTTGCAGTCGAATTCGCCAAGACCAACGACAAGCTTGAGATCGTTGGCGGCGCAATGGGCGAAGTGCTGCTGAACGCGGAGGGCGTCAAGGCGCTCGCCTCGATGCCGTCGCTGGATGAACTGCGTGCGAAGATCGTTGGGCTGCTCGTTGCACCCGCGACCAAGCTCGCGACCGTCACCCAGGCACCGGCTGCGCAGCTCGCGCGGGTCTTCAACGCCTATGCGGAGAAGGACGCGGCCTAAGGGTCACGTTTTTTCCGGAAAGACACGTTTTCAACACTTGATTTTGGGGCACTTGCCCCACCCAGAAGGGAATATAGTAACATGGCAGACATCAACGCTCTGGTCGATCAGCTTTCGGCCCTCACCGTCCTCGAAGCCGCTGAGCTCTCCAAGGCTCTGGAAGAAAAGTGGGGCGTTTCGGCCGCCGCTGCCGTCGCCGTCGCTGGCCCCGCCGCTGGCGCCCCGGCTGCTGCCGCTGCTGAAGAGCAGACCGAGTTCGACGTGATCCTCACCGGCGACGGTGGCAAGAAGATCAACGTCATCAAGGAAGTCCGCGGCATCACCGGCCTGGGCCTCACCGAAGCCAAGGCGCTCGTCGAAGGCGCGCCGAAGGCCGTCAAGGAAGGCGTCGGCAAGGACGAAGCCGAGAAGATCAAGAAGCAGCTGGAAGAAGCCGGCGCGACTGTCGAGCTCAAGTAATCGGTCCTGCTCCGCCTCGTGCGGGGCACCGATCCAGCACTGCTGGAACAAGGGGCGGTATCTTCGGATGCCGCCCTTTTTGGTCAGCGCCCGGACAAGCGCCGTCAGGCGCGGTCCAGCGCTTCCATCAACGCCTGCGCTAACAGGCTGATCTTCTCACCCCCAGCACCGCCATCCACCGCATCCTCCAATGCGGACGCATGGCTGCTGATATCCGAATAGCCGAAAATGCCCGCAACGCCTGCCAACCCATGCGCGAGGTGCAGCAGCCGGGGATAATCGCCAACTTCCAACGCCGCCGCGATGGCAGCGCGATCGGACGCCGCCCGCTCCCGAAAACGCTCCCGCATCTTCTGCATCTGCGCTTCCACATCGGTCATGACGGAAGCAGTGCCCGCACTGTCCCGGCCAGGCTCATCGGATCGAACGGCTTGGCCAGCACCGCAACGGCGCCAAGGGCTTTAAGGTCCGTCACATGCCGCGGATGCGTCTTCGCCGTTATGAACGCGGCGGGAATTCCTCTGGTGTCGGGATCATCTCTCAGCGCACCTAAAGTCGCGGGGCCATCCAACCCAGGCATCATCACATCAAGAAGGATGAGCGATGGCTGCCACTGCCTCGCCAGCTCCAAAGCGTCCTCCCCCGAAGCCGCGGTGCGCACCTCAAATTCGGGGTCCAGCTCAAGCGACATGACGGCAATCTCCCGCAAGTCGGCCTCGTCATCGACATAGAGGATGCGGGTCAATCCGGCCCCTCCTTCAACTCGCGGTCACGGCAGGCAATTCCACGCGAAAGGTCGCGCCTTTCTCCGCCGCCGGGTCCAGCGCGATGCTCCCGCCATGCGCCTCCACGATCGCCTTGCTGATCGCGAGGCCAAGGCCAGTGCCCGCATGACCTTGTTGATGCGCCCCTTCCTCCTGCTCAAAGCGCTTAAACAGCCGCGCACGGAACTCCGGCGAAATGCCCGGCCCTTCATCCGCCACGCTGATCTGCGCGCTGTCGCCGACCCGCTGCAGCGAAATGCGAACCGTTCCGCCCGAGGGCGAGAATTTGCAGGCATTCGATAGGAGGTTGGTCATGACCTGACACAATCGGTTGCTATCCACCTTGGCAACCACCGCTTCGGACGGCCGTTCGAGCGCCAGCTTGACGCCGAACCGTTCGGCATAGGGCTCGATCTGCTCGACCGACTCGGTCAGCAGCAAGCCCAGTTCCCGCTCATCGAAATGGAAGACGAGTTTGCCCGACTGAAGCTTGTCCATATCCAGCAGGTCGTTCACCAGATGGATAAGCCGCTCCGCATTCTTGCTGCCGATCGCCACCAATTGCTTGGCCCTGTCCGGCAGATCGCCTGCCGCCCCGCCCGCCATCAGCCCCAGCGCGCCGGAGATGGCGGTCAACGGCGTGCGCAGTTCGTGACTAACGGTCGACACCAGTTCGTCCTTCAGCCGACTGATCTGCCGTTCCTGGGTCACGTCCCGCGCGGTCATGATGAATCGCCCGCCACGGATCGATTCACGCCGGATGTCGAGGATGCGGCCATTGCGTCGCTGCATTTCCAACCGTCGGCTATCGCTGGCACGAATGGACTGTACAAAGCCTTCAACGATCAAATCGGGATCGCCGGGGCCAAGCTCGCCACGCTGCGCCGTAAGACGAATGAGCTCGCGCGCGTCCCGTCCGCCAGTTACGCTATCGGGCGCATAGTCGAACAGATCGACAAAAGCCTGGTTCCACAGCATCAGCTTCAAGTCGCGATCCACCACCGCGACCCCGCCGCTGACATTTTCGACAGTCAGTTTGAGCAACTGGCGCTCGTCATCCAGCTTGCGCCGATGTTCGTCTGCGGCAAAGCCTTCGACCCGGAACTCGATAAGGTCGACCACCGTTCGCGCAAGCTGAGCCAGCTGCCGCTTCTCTCTCTCGCCAAAGTCTCGCGGCTTGTGATCGATGATGCAGAGGGTACCGATCGGCTGACCATTGGCCACCCGCAACGGCGCACCGGCATAGAAACGGATGTTCGGCGGGCCTGTCACCAGCGGATTGGCGCGAAACCTGGCATCTTGCGCCGCATCAGGAACAACCATCACGTCAGGTTGCAGAATGGCGAAGGCGCAGAAGGCCACATCGCGCGGCGTATGTGTTTCATCGATGCCGCAGGCGCCACGGAAACATTGCGTATCGGATCCCACGATCGACACCAGCGACATCGGAACATCGAACAGTTCAGCGGCAAATTGAGTGACATGGTCGAACGGCAGTTCCCGGCCGATGCCGCCCAATCGGTAATGATCCAACGCCCGCAGACGATCGGCCTCGTCCGCTGGGATGGGAGGTTTCACCGCTTCAGCGTCCTTCTGGTGCCGCGTTTGCGTTTCTGGCATCAGTCCTGGCATCCACCTGTTGTCACAGCATCAATCCACACCTTATCTGGCATGAAATCAACCACTTCCTGAACGACGGACGTCAAATCGGATCGGGATCGAGATACAGGTATCGGGCATCGAACGCAGCGAGCGATCTCAATCCCTCAAGATCGAGGATCTGCGCCTCTCCCCTCTGATAATTCAACAGCTTCTGCTCACGCAAAAGGCGCAGTGTGCGGTTCACATGAACCGGTGTCATGCCCAAGCTGTCGGCTAACTGGGACTGGCTCATCCCGAGGTTGAAGCGGGAGCCGTCCACCCCTATCACCTGCAGCCGTAACTGGACCTCGCAAAACAGCGCCGCCAGCCTTCCCGCAGCCGACCGCTGTCCCAGCGACAATTCCCACTCGCGGTTCATGGAAGCATCGAGATTAGTGCTGAACCAATATAGGCGGCCCAAGCGCGGCCATTGTTCGATCAACTGGCGGATCTGCTCATGAGGAACCAGGGTCACCGCGCAGTCCGTCAGCGTCATAACATCATGTTCAAGCCGTTTCAGCGTGAACCCGTGCAGGTCCACAAAATCGCCCGCGATATGCACTTGCGTGATCTGCCGCTTGCCGTCGGCCAGGTCCTTGAAGCGGCACATGACTCCATCCAGCAGCAAGGTGCTGGCCTCGAGAAGCTCGCCTTCATGAACAATGGTCGTGTTGCGCGGCACGCGCTTGCCGGGCGGCATGATGGCCCGGATGGCTTCTTCTTCTTCGGCAGAGAGTGGATGCCGGAACCTAAGCTTGGCGAGATGTGCCGCTATCATCACGGTCTCCTGGGCTGAGCCGGAGACACACAGCCTCGCTGAAGGATACCCGCCCGATCTCTACGCCAGCTTCATTCCTTATGTCGATCCAGCCGGTAAGATCCACGACGCCGCTCATTACTTCTTCGCTCAATATGGAGCGGATTGTCCGTATGGCGAGAAGGCGGGCGTCATCCTCATCGGCCAGCTCCCGGCCCTCCCTGTCGCGGGTGAAGCCTGTTCCGTTGTGCAGATCGAAGTGAAGGCGGCGCATGACAGGGGAACGCCGCCCTCACAGGTAAGTTTCAAGGATCACTCGCGAAACGGCAATCAAACGTTTTTGCTTGCCGAGCTTCCTTGATCTTGTTCAGCGCGCCGCCAAGAGGATCGGACGATCGGTTGAAGCGTCTGCCAGACGTTCAGCGCGCAAGTTATTCAGCATCATGTCCCTATCCCGCGCATCATTGGCGACAATCACCCACGCTTCGAATTTCGAACCGGGGCGCACTTCCTGCGGAAGCGGATAAAGCGAACCCATCGAGCGGATGGCCCGCATCGAGATGCGGTCTACACCGCGTGATGTCGAAGAGCCCGCCAGCGAGATGTTTTCTGGACGACCCTGTTCTCCAAGACGGAACTGAACGCGGGAGTAGCCAGTCGAAGCTCCATCTCGATAGAGAGATGTCGCCTGGCGGATACTCCGGGACAATCTCGACGCTGCGCGGTCAGTCCACTTCTCATAGCTGATCGCGCTCTTGTCGGGCGCGACCACCGTCAATTGTCCGCCTTGGCGGGCATCTGCGGCAATCGGCATAGCCAGGCAGACGCAAAGCGCTGCCATCACAGGCTTGGCATGCATAGAGGCCTCCTCTGTTTATCTATCGATTTTCACTGAAAAGCCACTGCGGCAGCATCCAACCGTCCGAGAGCAGCGGCAGCCTTATATTGCAAAGTCAGAAAGCAGGGTAATAAATTAACGTCAAGGAACTCAGTAGGATATGAATATTTCACAAACCAATGGCCGACTTAACATATTCCAACTTGGACCCGACTACTATCGCGAGATGCCAAGGTCAGCGTGTAACCCAACGCCCCAGTTTGATTTTTCTCTTTTTCCCTTACGGCAAGGCGAACGAATCACGATTAAATTCAATTAACCGGTGATGGCCACGCCTACTGCTTCGCCAACCTTGATGCCGTCGATGGCCGCCGACAGGATCCCTCCCGCATAGCCCGCGCCCTCGCCCGCTGGATACAGTCCGGCGACGTTCAAACTCTGAAGATCTTTTCCTCGGGTAATCCGGATGGGAGAAGACGTCCGCGTTTCGACACCCGTCATGACGGCATCGGGATGATCATAATTGGCGATCTGCCTGCCGAAAATGGGCAAAGCTTCGCGAAACGCGTCGATGACAAAGTCGGGCAGGCAGGATGACAAGTCGGTCATCGTGACGCCCGGCTTGTAGGAGGGCACAACCTCGCCCAGCTCTGTGGAAGGCCGCTGCGCCAGAAAGTCGCCAACTTTCTGGCCAGGCGCCCAGTAGGACGACCCGCCTGCAACGAACGCCTTGCTTTCCCAGTGCCGCTGAAGATCGATGCCCGCCAGTGGTCCGCCGGGATAGTCCCGCGCCGGATCGATACCAACGACCAAGCCCGAATTGGCGTTGAATTCGGCTCGGCTATACTGGCTCATGCCGTTGGTGACGACACGGCCCTCTTCCGACGTGGCAGCGACGACACGGCCGCCCGGGCACATGCAAAAGCTGTAGACGGTGCGGCCATTCTCGCAATGATGGGCGAGGCTGTAGGCGGCCGCCCCCAACACCGGGTGGCCTGCACAGTTGCCATAGCGCGCGCGATCGATCCAGCTTTGCGGATGTTCGATCCGCACCCCGATGGAAAAGGGCTTGGCTTCGATATGGACACCGCGCCGGTGCAACATCTCGAATGTAGGGCGGGCACTGTGCCCTACCGCCAACACCACATGGTCCGCCTCGATAAAGCTGCCGTCCGACAGATGAAGGCCGCGCAGCCGCTGCATGCCATCACCTTGCCGCTCCAATGCCAGCTCATCGACCCGGTGCTGCCAGCGATATTCACCTCCCAGATCCTCGATCTGGCGGCGAAGGCTTTCGACCATGGTGACGAGCCGGAAGGTCCCGATGTGCGGATGCGCTTCAGTCAGGATGTCTTCGGGCGCGCCCGCCGCGACAAACTCCTCCAGAACCTTGCGACCCAGGAAGCGCGGATCCTTGACCCGGCAGTAGAGCTTGCCGTCCGAGAAGGTGCCCGCGCCCCCTTCGCCAAATTGCACATTGCTGTCGGGGTTGAGTTCTGCCCGCCGCCACAGGTCCCAGGTATCCTTGGTTCTTTCACGAACCACCTTGCCACGGTCCAGGATGATGGGCCGGAAACCCATCTGCGCCAGGATCAACCCCGCGAACAGGCCGCACGGCCCTGCACCGATGACGACGGGCCGTTTGCCCGACCAGCCTTGCGGTGCGCGGGTGACGAAACGATAGTCTGTGTCCGGGCGGCGGCGCACGTCATGATCATGGGCGAGGCGATCAAGTATGGCGGCTTCATCGGCGAGTTCGACGTCAACTGTATAGACCAGCTGAATCGCATTCTTGCGCCTGGCGTCATTGCCTCTGCGCACGATCACGTGACGCAGAAGCTCAGATGCTTCTATCCCAAGCCGATCGCAAATCGCTGCTGGCATCGCGTCGGCCGGGTGGTCGAGGGGCAGCTTAAGGCCGGAGAGGCGCAACATGGCGCCGCCTCTAGCCGCATTTGCCGCCCCGCTCCACCCCCTCATGCGGATAGTCCGGCGCCTTTTCAGAGACGCGCGCGAAGCCCCGCATAAATGGCGCGTCGTTCTATCGGATAGAAGGCTGCGCTGGCTTCGTTCGCCGATGTTGCCGGGTCGTCCCGCCTGTAAGTGACGAGCGCCCCAATGTCTCCGATCGCGCGCTTGCCCGTCAGATTGCGGGCGTCAACGAAGAGGCTGACAGTCTTGGTCAACTGCGCCTGCGCACCGAGGTTGAAAGTCGCGTAGCCACCAACCCGCTTGCTGTTGGCATAGTCGACCCAGGCGCCCTGGGGCACCCACTCGACCGCAGGAGCGATGCTGGCGCGCTCCGTCCCCAGCTTCAGCTCGGCGCGATAGAAATGACGGGGGACGACGGGGAGGCGATTGCTGCCGAATTGCGCGTCGCTCCGGAACCGGAAATCGCTATATTGATACACCTGCCGCAACGTTGCCCACGGCGTAAATGCCAGGTCCAGCGCTGCCTCGACCCCCTGATGCCGCGTGCGCCCCGCGTTGAAGGTGGCAGCAGGGATAACACCCGCCTGCACATTATATTGAAGCAGTTCCCCCTTCAGGTCGGCACGATAGATGCTAACATCCCACCGCGCCGGACCCAGGCTCCCGCGCGTGCCGATCTCCGCCGTCCACGCGCGCTGGGCATCAAGCGGCGTGAAGCCGGGCAGCATAACCCCACCTGATCCCAATGCTATTTGCCCCAGCTCTATAAAGCCGGGCAATTCGACCGACCGGCTGTAGTTGGCGTAAAACTGCATCGACTGAGAAGGGCTGAACAGCAGCCCGAATTTGGGCGCGAAGCTGTCGAACTTCGCTTCACCACTTCGACTGGGCGCGAGGCGGTTATCCAGTTCTCGCTCCCCATGGGTATAGATACCGCCCGCAATCAGCCACAGCCCCTGAACTGGCGCAATCCTCCCCTCGATATAGCTGTTGATCGTCTGGGCGCGCGCCTTTTGGATCAAGGTGGTCGCGCCTGCCTCACCGTTGATGTTCACAAATTGGCGGAAATCCCCACGGCCGAAGCGAGCCTGCGTCCCGAGCGTGAGCTCCACCGGAAGGCCTCGCAATTCTCCCGCCAGGTCCAGGCTCGCAAACAGCCCGCGATCTTCCGATTTCTGATCGACCACCTGATAGATGGGATGGTCGAGGGCCTTCGCGTTATAATAGCCTCCAAAAGCGAGCTGACCGCCGTCCAGCTGCACCGTGGTCCGGTTCTGAAGGCGGATCGAATCGATGTTGCGCGCCTGGTCTCCAGCGAAATTCCCACGTGCCGGATCATTCATCGCGTCGTCTTCGGTCAGTGCACCCGAAAGCTTCTGCCTTATCGTCTGCGCGCTGGCGTAGAAGCGGGTTTCCACGCGGTCGCTCAGCTTGAGCCCGACATTGCCGTTGAAGCGCAGCGCGCGCCTGTCGCCATGTGCCCGGTCACCATCAGACCTGTCAGCCGTAATCGCCGCCCAGGCATCTGCGCGATCGTCCGCATAGCCATAAGCAGCCTTGGCCCGCAGCGTGCTGAACGAACCGCCATCGATACGCAACTCCGTTCCCGCTGCCGTTCGTCCTGTCGGCGTCACTGCATTGATTGCGCCGCCAAGGGTCGACCCACCAAGCCGCAACGCGTTGCCGCCGCGATACACCTCCAGATGCTGGAAAATTTGTGGATCCAGTTCCTGAAAGTCCCCATTGTCATCAGCCATGTTGATCGGAATGCCGTCCTGCAACAACGTCAGGCCGCGCATATGGAACCCTCGCGACAGGCCGGAACCGCGAATGGAAATGCGGACCTCCTGACCAAAACGCGGCTGGGTGTAGACGCCCGCCGAAAAGGCCAGCGCGTCGCGCAACGACACGGCAAGCTTGTCCTCGAAATCCTTGGCAGCGACGATATCAGCGCCACCCGCCGTTCGGCTGATGTTTTCCGCCGCGTCCTCGACGGTCGGCGCAGCGGTTACAATGATGCGGCCTTGATCTTCGGCTTCCTCAGCCATGGCATGCGCGGACAGTAGCGAACAGGCAAGTGCGCACAGCGAAACGCCGCGCGAAGCGGTATGTATAAACATGAATTCATCCTCGTGAAAAATCGTACCGCACTCAGCGCGGCAAAAGCGACATTGTCAGGAGGATGCTGGAGGGCCGGATGATGGCGGTGGGGGCGCGGCAAGCCGGGCAATCAGTCCCGTCTTGAGTGCAAAGGCGATGGGTCCGAACACCGTCTGCCAGGCAGGCAGGGGCAGATCGGCCAGCGCCAAGGGTGGCACAACCGGCTGCACGGATGCGGCAAAGGCGCAATGCTGCTGAACTGGGCCGCCCTCATCCGGTGCATGTTGCACCTTGCCCGGCGCTTGCTCGCGATCCACCATCACGCGGACCGCGCCTTGCCCGGTACAGAGCGTCACCATCACGCCTTCTGAGGTGCGGACGGGCATGAAACCGGCGGGCGTGATCAGTTGGATCGCAAGGACGAGCAATCCCAACGCGGCCAACAGGCCCCGCGCAAGCTCTGATCGTCTGATCGCCCCGGTCATCGGTGGCCCCTTAACGACCGCTACCCACCCTGTCACCACGCCAAATTGCCCCAGATCGCACTTGACGTTAACGTAAAGCTCTCCTAGCTAATGCGCCATGGACCAGCGCAGCAGCATCGCGGGCATCGAAATGCCCGACCACAAGGAACGGCAAAGCTACACGATCACCGACCTGTCCGAGGAGTTTGGCGTTACCGCCCGTGCACTCCGCTTCTACGAAGATGAAGGGCTCATCGCGCCCGAGCGCCAGGGCTTGGCGCGCATCTATTCGCGCCGCGACCGTGCTCGCCTCGCCTGGATCCTGCGCGGCAAACGGGTTGGCTTCAGCCTCGCCGACATCCGCGAGATGATCGACCTTTACGACGCGGACGAGGAACATGAGGAGCAACGGCGCGTCACCGTCGCCAAATGCAAGGCGCGCATCGAACTGCTCACCCGTCAAAAAAGCGACATCGATGCCGCGATCGCGGAACTGTCGGACTTCGTAACCGCTCTCGACAGGCCCTGACGCATCGCCCTGCCAATAAAGAAATACTGGAGAAGATCATGCCCAGCTATACCGCCCCCATTCGCGAAACCCGGTTCGTTCTTGATCATGTGGTAGGGCTGGATCGTTATGCGAACCTTCCGGGCTTTGAGAGCGCGACGCCCGACCTGGTGGACGCCATCCTGACCGAAGGCGGCAAGATCGCAGAAGAAGTGCTCTTCCCCCTGAACGCGGTCGGCGACAAGGAGGGCTGCGTCCGTCATCCCGACGGCAGCGTGACGACGCCGCCGGGCTTCAAGGAGGCTTTCGACACCTATGTCGCGGGCGGCTGGACCACCCTGCATGCGCCTGTGGAATATGGCGGGCAAGGTCTCCCCAACGTGGTCGCTGCTGCTGTCGGAGAATATGTGCTGTCCGCCAATCACAGCTTTGAAATGTATCATGGCCTGACCAGCGGAGCGGTGTCCGCCTTGCTCGCGAAGGGGAGCGAGGAACAGAAGCAGAAATATGTCCCCAACATGGTGTCAGGCAAATGGACCGGCACCATGAACCTGACAGAGCCGCAAGCCGGCACCGACCTTGGCCTCATCAAGACCAAGGCGGTCAGCCAAGATGACGGCAGCTACTCCATCACTGGGACCAAGATCTTCATTTCCTCTGGCGAGCAGGACCTCACCGAGAACATCATCCACCTCGTCCTTGCCAAGACGCCGGACGCGCCGGAGGGCAGCAGGGGCATCTCGCTCTTCGTCGTGCCAAAGGTGCTGGTGAAGGACGATGGCTCGCTGGGTGAGCGCAACGCGGTCTCCTGCGGGTCTCTGGAACATAAGATGGGCATCCACGGCAACGCGACCTGCGTCATGAATTATGACGGCGCGAAGGGATGGATTGTGGGCGAGGAGAATAAGGGCCTCGCTGCCATGTTCATCATGATGAACGCCGCGCGGATGTGGGTGGGCATGCAGGGCCTCGGACAGGCCGAGGTCGCCTTTCAGAACGCTGTCCATTATGCCCGCGACCGGCGGCAAGGCCGCGCCCTGACCGGCCCGCAAGACAAGGACGAAACGGCCGACACGCTGTTCGTCCACCCCGATGTCCGGCGCATGCTGATGGAAGCGAAGTCACTGACAGAGGGGCTGCGCGCGCTGATGCTCTGGGGCGCGCTGCAGGTCGATCTCGCGCAGCACGCTGCCACGGAAGAGGAACGGCAGGCCGCTGACGATCTGGTCCAGCTGCTGACCCCCGTGCTGAAAGGCTATGGCACGGACAAGGGCTTCGACGTTGCCGTGATGTGCCAGCAGGTGTTCGGCGGCCACGGCTACATCTGGGAAAATGGCGCTGAACAATATGTGCGCGACGCCCGCATCGCCCAGATTTACGAAGGCACCAACGGCATCCAGGCGATGGACCTGGTTGGCCGCAAACTGCCGATGAACGGCGGCCGAGCGTTGCAGGCCTTCCTGAAGATCGTCGCTGATGAGGTAGCGCAGACGAAGGGCGACCCGAAGCTCGCGGGCGTGGCCGAGGCGCTGGAGAAAGCCAGCGGTCAATTGGGCGCGGCGACCATGTGGCTGATGCAGAATGCGATGGAAAACCCCGAGAACGCCGGGGCTGGCGCGGTGCATTACATGCATATCCTGGGGATCGTAGCGACCGGGCTCATGTGGCTGAGGATGGCGAAGGCAGCGGCAAAGCTGCTGGAAAGCGGCGAAGGCGATACCCGCTATCTGGAAGCGAAGCTGATGACGGCCCGCTTTTTCGCGGAACGGGTCATGCCCGATGCAGGCGCGCTAAGGCGGAAGATCGAGGGTGGCGCGGAAAGCCTGATGGCAATCGATCCGGATATGTTCTTGGCGGCGTGAAACGAGGCGCGCGCATAATTTTAGGATGGGAATGACGGAGTGGCTGGGTTGCGGCCATCTCCCCGCTCGCGGGCAGAGAGGGCCGAGGTAGGCTTGCGTGGCATTCGCATTGCTATGCAGCGCGTCGCGCGCGCCAACCGCTGCCCTTTTTTGCAAGCGGAAGGGTAGTCCTGATTGGGTGGAAAGCAGTCGTTCCCCCTCCCGCAGGCGGGAGGGGGTTAGGG
>CAMPHR010000059.1 GCA_946886075.1 uncultured Novosphingobium sp.
CCCTCTCCCGCCTTCGCTGCGCTCGGCACCCTCTCCCCTGAAGGGGAGAGGGGAATTATAAACTAGCCCTCAAACCGGCAGCACCAGACTCGCCTCCAACCCCCCACCCGCGCGGTTCGTCAATTTCAGCGCCCCGCCATGCTCCGCCATGATCGCGCGCACCAGCGCCAGCCCCAGGCCAGCGCCCCCGGTATCCCGATTGCGCGATCCTTCCAGCCGGGTGAACGGCTCCATCATCTCGTCCATCCGATTTTCCGCGATCCCCGGCCCATCGTCGGCGACGACCAGCCGGATCGCGCCCTCGTCGCGCACCACGGACACATGGGCCCGCTCGCCATAGACGATCGCATTCTCGATCAAATTGCGTAGCGCCCTGCGGATCTGCTGCGGCCGCACCGAAGCGACCGCGCGCTCGCTCTCGGCCATTTCGGCGGGCGATCCCAGTTCGATGAAATCCTCCACCACCGCATCGGCCAGCGCCGAAAGATCGACCTTTTGCGGCGCCTCGCTGCTTCGGCCAGCTCGTGCCAGCGAGAGAATATCCTCCAGCATCCGGTTCATCTCGTCGATGGTCTGCGACATACGGGCCCGCTCGCCCTCATCCTCCACCGACTCCGCCCGCACCCGGAGCGAGGCGAGAGGCGTGCGCAGGTCATGGCCGATCGCGCCCAGCATGCGGTCCTTCTCATCGAGCATCGCAAAGATGCGGCTGCGCATCGCGTTGAAGGCCATGGTCAGCTCACGCACATCGCCTGGCCCCCGTTCCTCCACCGGATCGGCGGAGCCCGTCCGCGCGAATTGCTGCGCCGACCGCGTCAATTGCCCCAACGGCCGCGCCAGCCTGCGCCCGACCCACAGCAGCGGCAACAGCACGATCACGTAAAGAATGAGCGTCTGCCAGGCGAGCCAGCCGCCAAAGCGCGGCGCGCGGTCGCCTGCCCGCGTCTGGGTGACCACCCATTTGCCCGGCGCATATTCGGCCGCCATCGTCAGCCGCCCGCCGCGTGGCTCGCCCCGGTCGCCGCCCATGGCCCGCATCCGAATATTGTCCATGCGGCGCGGCGGCGCCGGCCGATCATCCTCGAACACCTGCACAGCCCGCATCGGCAGCCCGACATCGGCAAACATGGCCAGCGCCCGCCGCTCGATTCCTGGCCGCGCTTCACCAGTTACAATCGGCGGCGCATGGAAAAAGCGCGCCCGCGGTGGCCGTCCACGCGCGGGCGGCTCGCCCCGACTGTCCAGCGCATCAACGATACGATAGACCCCCGGCGCGGTCTGAGCCGTCAGCGTCAGCCGGTTGCGCTCCCGCAGCAGCAAGCCGAAATTGATCGCCTGCGCCACGAACAGCGCGATCGCCACCAGGATGATGATCTGGCCAACCAGGCTCTGCGGCCAAAGGCGAAGACGCCTCACAGCTTCCTCACATCGGCCGACAGCGTATAGCCCCCGCCCCACACGGTCTTGATCAGCGTCGGGCTTTTGGGGTCCGGTTCGATCTTCTTGCGCAACCGGCTGATCTGATTGTCGATCGCCCGGTCGAACGCATTGGCCTCGCGTCCCTGCGTGATGTCGAGCAGCTGGTCCCGGCTCAGCACCTGGTTAGGCCGCGTGGCAAAGGCCATCATCAGATTATATTCCGCCGTGGACAGCGGCAGCGCGACGCCCTCCTGATCCACCAGCACACGCTCCTGCGTCTTCAGCAGCCAGCCCGCGAACGCATAGGTCGCGCCGTCCGGCGCGGTAACCCGCTGTCCCCCGGTAGCCATGCGGCGAAAGATCACCTTGATCCGCGCCACCAGTTCGCGTGGCGAAAAGGGTTTCAGCACATAATCGTCCGCGCCCATCTCCAGCCCCACGATCCGGTCGGTCTCCTCCGACTTCGCCGTCAGCAGGATGACCGGAATCTCACTCGTCTCGCGAATGTGGCGGCACAGCGACAGGCCGTCCTCGCCCGGCATCATGATGTCGAGGATCACCAGATCGATGGCGTTGGCATTGAGCCGCACCCGCGCCTCCGCCGCGCTTTCGACAGCTGTCACGCGAAATCCGTTGCGGGAGAGATATTGCGCCAGCGGCTCGCGGATCGAACGCTCGTCATCGACGAGCAGCAGATGGGGTTTTTCGCTCATGGGGCTTATCTGTCACGACTATGTGCAAGGTGGAAGGGTGAAGGACGCCGCCTCCACCCTTCCTTGATGGTCAGTTCCTGGGCGCGGCGTCCGCCCCACGGCGGGCCTGCCAGGCTTCACGCATGGCCTGTCGCGCGGCCTTCATCTCGTCCGCCGTGACGAAGCCATCCTTGTTGCTGTCCGCCTTGTCGAACATCGCCAGCGGCTTTGCCATGAACTCGGCGCGCGTCAGGACGCCGTCCTTCATCGCCTCGCCCCGGCCACCGCCGCCACGGAACATCTTGCCGCCACCAAAGCCATGATGGCCGCGCTTGCCCCAACGATGGCCCTCGCCACCCTTGTCGCCCCTGCCCTGATGTCCGGCAGCGAATTCGGCCTTGCTGACCTGACCGTTGCGGTCCGTATCCAGAGCGGCAAAGCGCTGGTCAAGCCGTGCCTGACGGCGGATCTCGCGATCTTCCTTGGTCAGCTTGCCATCGCGATTGGCGTCTATCCTGGCAAAGCGGGCGTCGAGTGCTGAGGTCAGTTCAGCCTTGCTGATCTTGCCATCCTTGTTCGCGTCGGCCATCGCCATCATGCCGCCATGGCGGCCGCCAGGGGCGCCTTCGCCCGGCTGCGCGAGCGCCATATGCGACCCGGCCAGCCCGCCAACGAACAGCGCGCCCACGGCAGCAGTGCTCAAAAATTTGCGGATCATCTCGTCTCTTCCTTCCAAAGGGGTGCCGAACAGCCATCGCCGTTCCTGAAACCCGTTATGAGGAAGACTTGTCCCGCAAACTTGTCACGTCACGGGCAAAATTGTCGCAATATGTATCGCATCCTCACGCGCCGCGCCGGTCAGCCCGCTATGATCGCCCGCGCCCGGCCGGTCGCATCCTGCGTGTCGATTGCCAGCTTCTTGACCTCGGCCGCGACCACGGAAAATCCCCTGCCCGCCTCGCCAGCCCGCGCGGCTTCGATCGACGCATTGAGGGCGAGCAAATTGGTCTGGCGCGCTATCCCGGCGATGGAATTGACGATAGCGCCAACTTCGCCCAGCACCTTTTCGACATCGGCGCGGCGTTCGCTTTCCTGCAGGAGCAGCCGATGCTCGGCATCCTCGCGCGCGGCGACGGCGCGATATTGATCGCTGATGTCATGCGCGAACTTGATGACGCCGGTCTGCGATCCGTCCGGCCCGAATGTCGGATTATAGCTGCCCCTGATCCACAGATGCTGCCGCTGTGCGTCCAGGCGGCAATAAGCACCGGTGTCGAACTGGCCGGACTGAAGCCGATCCCAGAAGTCGGCATAGTCGCGCGACGCGGCATAGTCCGGCTCACAGAACATACGATGGTGGCGGCCTTCGACATCGGCAAAGCGATAGCCGAACAGGTCCAGGAAATTATCGTTCGCTCCCGTCACGCGGCATTCGCGATCGAACGTCACGATGGCCGCTGATCGTTCGATTGCCCGCCAAATCGACGTAGGCTCGATTTCAATTCCCTGCACGGCAACTCTCCATGACGGAGATATGCCGTGCAGATAGTTAATGCGACGCTAAATTATATAACGAAAGTTATATCGGTCAGGTG
Organism: uncultured Novosphingobium sp.; assembly: GCA_946886075.1. Next base: position 3,707 of record CAMPHR010000059.1, read on the forward strand.
TCGGCCAAAGGCGCGATCAGCGATCGCGCCGCCCCAACAGACGAAGCCGAAGCGCGTTGAGCTTGATAAAGCCCGCCGCGTCGCGCTGGTCATAGGCGCCCGCATCATCCTCGAACGTCACGACCTTCTCGCTGTAGAGCGAATAAGGCGACTTGCGCCCAACGACTTGCACGCCGCCCTTGTATAGCTTCAGCCTGACGGTGCCCGTCACCTTCTCCTGGCTGTAGTCGATCGCCGCCTGCAACATCTCGCGCTCGGGCGAGAACCAGAAGCCGTTATAGATCAGCTCGGCATATTTGGGCGCCAGCTCATCCTTCAGATGCGCCGCGCCACGGTCCAGCGTCAGCTGCTCGATACCGCGATGGGCGAGGTGATAGATGGTGCCGCCCGGTGTTTCATACATGCCGCGCGACTTCATGCCGACGAAGCGGTTCTCGACCAGATCGAGCCGGCCGATGCCATGCTTGCGGCCATATTCGTTCAGCGTTTCCAGCAGCGTCGCCGGGCTCATGCCCACGCCATTGATCGCCACGCCGTCGCCGCGCTCGAAATCGATCGTGATATATTCCGGCGCGTCCGGCGCGTCCTCCGGATTTACCGTGCGCGAAAACACATAGTCAGGCACTTCTTCCCACGGATCTTCCAGCACCTTGCCCTCGGACGAGGTGTGCAGCATGTTCGCGTCGGTCGAAAACGGGCTTTCACCGCGCTTGTCCCGAGGAATCGGAATCTGGTGCTGCTCGGCGAACTCGATCAGCTTCGTGCGGCTGGCAAGGTCCCACTCGCGCCACGGGGCGATCACCTTGATGTCGGGCGACAGCGCGTAATAGCCCAGCTCAAAGCGGACCTGATCATTGCCCTTGCCAGTCGCGCCATGGCTGACCGCGTCCGCGCCCACCTGCCGCGCAATCTCGATCTGCCGCTTGGCAATCAGCGGCCGGGCGATCGACGTGCCGAGCAGATAGAGCCCCTCGTAGAGCGCGTTGGAGCGCATCATCGGGAACACATAGTCCTTCACGAATTCTTCGCGCAGGTCGTCGATGAAGATATGCTCGTCCTTGACGCCCATCAGCTTGGCCTTGGCCCGCGCGGGTTCCAGCTCCTCGCCCTGCCCCAGATCGGCCGTGAAGGTCACGACCTCGCACTGGTAGGTCTGCTGCAACCATTTCAGGATCACGCTTGTGTCGAGCCCCCCTGAGAAGGCAAGGACAATGCGGTTGATCTTATCGGACATGGGTGGAGCGACCTTCCTTGAAGCTGGCGCGAAATTACCGGCGCGCCGGTATCAGGGGTCGGCCCCAAGTGCAACCGAATCGACATGGATCAACTCAGCAATAAGGGCGGCACCTTGCGATGCCGCCCCTCAACTGCCTGATTGTCCAGCGGTCTAGCGCGTCTGCGGCTTGAACGTCATCCGACGACTGCGATCCGCGCCCATGCGATAAACGGTCTGCATCTGCGGCTCCGCATGGATCGTCTGCGGCGGGACGTGGGCGGGCGCGTCGCCATGGGGCGTCTGCTCCCGCTTCTCCTGCTGCGCCAGCAGGAACCGTGCCCGCGCCAGGCGCTTGCGATGCGTGCGGAAAGGATTTTCCGCGCTCGGCGGCGCTGCGACCATCGCCTCGAGGCTCGCCCCGTGAGCGGCCCCGGCAGCAAGCGGCGTGGCGACAGGTACTCGCGTCAACACAGGCTCAGCCACCGGCTGCCGCGCCACAAAAGCAGGCGCAACGGCGGCAGGTTCCTTGGTCAGCGGGGCGGCCGGGGTGACGAAGACCTCTTCCTCGACTTCTGCACGGTGACGGCGGCGACGGGCAAGCGCAGCCCCGCCCAGACCGGCGAGCAGCAGCGCGCCTCCACCCAGAGCCCACAGCAGGGATTCGTCCGTACCGGCATCGGCAACACTAGCCTCCCGCGCCTCAACGGCTGCCGGAGCGGCAGGCGCGGCTTCCGGCGCAGCAGTGACCGCGGCTGCAGTGACTGGGGCTGCGACAGGCGCAGGTTCAGGCGCGACCGCCTCCGCACGGTCAACCGGCTGAGGCGCAGCTGGGCGCGCTGCTTCCGTCCGCGCCGCCGTCCGGGCCGGGGTCGATGCGGTGCGGGCGCTCGACTGGCTAACCGCAGGTTTCGCCGAAGCCTCCGCTTCCGAAGCCGCAACCGCTGCATTCAGCCGCTCTTCAACCGAGGTCGTCGGCTGCACCATCGGCTGGGGCGTCGACGTGGCAGGCGTTATGACGGGGGGCGGCACAACGACAGTCGGCGACGCCGCATCGGGAGCAACAGCTTCCTGCGCAAAAGAATAGGTTGAACCAAGGGCCAGAACAGCGGCAATCGCGGCACCGGCTGGGCGAGCAGATTGAATATATCCTCTCATAGCCAGAACTAAACCAACGAGCTTTTCAATTGACCCCAGACGTGGTCACGGATTTACGATGAACTGATCGGAGCGAAAGATGAACTGTGTTCCGCACCACCAAGATGAACAGCCATTCATCTAATTTAACCTTAACGTCGCTTGCCGACTGCTTACACCCCCAGAAAGCTATTCAACCGCATCGGTGTCGCCCTCGCGCCTGCTTCCATCCAGAAGCCTATCCGCCCGCGCCTCCTCGATCCGCCGCACCTCGCGGTCAGCCTTCGTCTGGCCAAATTTCGCCCGATTGGCAGCAGCCACCTGCTCCTTTTCCCGCCGCACCTTCGCCTTGCGCGCCTGGCGCAGATTGATGATGTCGCCCATCCTTTACCTCCCTCCGCCTCAGGTCAAAGCCCGTCCGGCACGCCCCTCCCGCTTGCTGAGCGGCTTCCCGTTAAACAGGAACGACATGACCGGCCACGGCGCAATAAAGTAGCGATGCACCAGATAGGGGATCAGGAAGCCAGCCGCGACGATAATCCCATATTCCGCGAAGATATTCATATTGATCGGAAGAAATGCGATCCCCGCCACCATCACGATCGGATGGTGCAGCAAATATAAGGAATAGCTGGGCTCCGAAAGATGCCGGGTCAGCACATTGGGCCCGCGCAGATATTTATAGGCAAAGGCGATCAGCGTCTGCGAAATACAGATCGCGGCGATCGGCAAGGAAATGTCACGGATAGGCTTGCCGGGAAAACCGTCGGAATGCTGGAAAATCGTGACCAGCACATAAGTGAGCAGCGCAGCGCCCATCGACCATGTGTTGAGTTGCAGAAAGCGATCGCGAAATCCTCGATCCCAGAACAGCTTGGCGCCCAGAAGAAAAGGCACGAGGTAGAACATGTTCTTCTGCAGATCGATCAGGCCCCACATCAGGAACAGTTCGCTCTTCAGCAGCTTGGGAAGGTTCCGCGCCAATATGAACAGCAGCAGGTTCGCCGCCACCAGCAAGAGGATCGAACGGCGATATGCACCTTTCCACACAAATGGCCTCGTTCCAAAGCGCGCGACGATCAGGCCCAGCGCCAATGACTGAAAGATCAGGCATGGAATGAACCACAGGTGGAATATGTTGATCCTGCCCCGATCCGCCAGATAGGCCGCCCAATAGGACCAAAAGTCGCCATTCCCCTCCAGATTGGCGGCGATCACCATTTGCCAGACCTGGACCGTCAACAACGACACGACAAGCGGCACCAGCAGGCGCGATATGCGGCTCCTGCCCCAGTCGCGCAGTCCCCGATTGTCGATGACGTGCGCTGAAAAAAATCCCGCCACGATGAAGAAGGCGCTCATGCAAAAGCTTCTTTGAAGCGTGATGATGAGGTCGAACAGCCAGCTATTCTGTGCCGAATGAACCCACCAATCCTTCTGCGTCTCGTAAATATGGGCAGCATGGTAGGGAATGATGAGCAGCATGCACAATGTGCGGACGCTATCGAGGAAATAGAGCCTCATCGTGTCGGGCGCGGCGGGTACGTCAGCAGCTTGCATGCATTGGGTCCAACTGCCCCGGACCAGCAGCCTGTGGACAATCGCGGTGTCGCACCGTCATCCCGCTTGCTCCCCGAAAGGCGTCGTGCTGCTATTGGGAAGCGCGCCGCCAATCAAGACACAAGACCCTCGCTTCATCCGGCCGATCCACCAGCTACGCCCATCTTTGACGGGAGGCCGCTTGGCCGATATTGGCAAGACCATGCGAGCGTCACCGCCAGAGGATCGGATACCGCCCCGATCTCTCCTTTTCCTGTTCAATCATGATGCGACGCATCAACTGGCGCATACCGCTGGCATATTGAAGATGCTGGCGCTCAGGGACGTCGATCGACCGCTGGTCTGTGCCTATGGCAACAGCGCAATCGCGAAAGGCGTGCGATCGATGATCGGGGAAGAGGCGGCAAAGCGCATCCTGTGGTTCGACCTCAGCCTTCCCCGGCCTGGGCTCCTGACGCGGCTGATCAACCGGGTCGCTCCGGCCGAACGGCTAAAGCGCCTCACTTATCATGCGACCGAGCTGCGCAACGCGGCGCTCATCGTCAGTCCGGAACGCACATGCCTCCATCTCAAGCGGCGATGGCAGGGCGACGGGCCGCAGTTCATCTTCGTGCCGCACGGAGCCGGTGACCGCTCCGTCACCTATCATCCCGACATGACCGGCTTCGACGCCATGCTGGTTTCAGGACGCAAGGTCGCGGACGAAATGATCCGCCACGGCCTGGCCTCGCCCGAGAGCGTAGCGATCATCGGCTATCCCAAGTTCGACCTGATCGACCGCCAGGCCACCCGTTCATTCTTCGCCAATGACCGGCCGACCTTCCTCTACAATCCCCATTTCGATCCGCATTTATCGAGTTGGTACGATCATGGCCCGGCGCTGATCGACTGGTTCGCCTCTGGCGAAGGGCAGGCCTATAATCTGGTGTTCGCGCCCCACATCATGCTGTTTCGGAAGAAGCTGCATATCTCGCCGGAATATCGGATGGCGCGGCGGCGGCCTGATCTCAACCCCAACTGGCAGCAGTGCCCGAACATCCGGATCGACGTCGACAGCCAGGCGCTGACCGACATGAGCTACACGCTGTCGGCAGACGCCTATATCGGCGATGTCAGCAGCCAGATCTACGAATTCCTTATCCGGCCGCGCCCGGCCTTCTTCATCGACACGCACAGCAATCCTGATGACGACGCGCCGCCCTACCTCTCATGGAGTGCGGGCGATGTCGTCCGCTCGGCACCAGCCTTATTCCCCCTGCTGCCCGACTTCGAAGCGCGCGGCCGTCTCTATCAGGCGCGGCAGGAGGAAATCTTCGACTACACCATGTCGCACTGCCACCGCCCCTCGTCGGAACGAGGCGCGGACGCGATCCTGTCCTGGCTGACGAGGGGCTATTTCGCCCCTGATGAAGCAGCCTCAGCCAATCGCGCATAGCAGCCCGTGAAGATCAGCACGGAATATCTGGTTTCCACGATGCGGCAGGATGCCGCACGGAGCTTGGCCAGTTGGCCCTTGGACGGCGCAATTCGATGAGGCGGCGCCATGGTCCGCAGGTACCTGCCCGGCACCACGCCGGTCCCCAGGAATTTGCGGTCAAACACCAGCAGGTCGATCCTGTAGCGTCGGATCGCGGCGACCGCCGCAGGGCTGGTCAACTCACCTATCTGCAACGACGCGCGCAGCCCGTCGCTGTTTTTCCGGTGATATTGCCGGTGATAGGGGATGTCATGTTCAGTCGTGGCAAGCACGCCGCGTCCGGTGGCTGCCGGCACGAAATCAAGGTCGCTTTCGATCCCCGCGATCCGGATAGCTGGCGACAACCCGCCTATGAAGCCGATCAAGGCACCATCGCGCGGACGGGCGAGCGTCGTCTTCGGCGTTGCATAGGCGGCTAGAGCCAACAGCAGGCACAATGCGGCGATGGCGACGAACACCCCTCGGCCTGATTTCTTCAGCCGCTCCCAGCCCTGACCCGCGAGTATGCCGAAGGCCAGGCTGCCCATGATCAGCAGTACCGGCTGGCTATAGCGAGCCGGAAGGTGAACCTTGAAGGCGATCGCGGCGGCGATCAGGTAGCAGATGATCGCCGATACGAGGCTATACGGGAATAATTGCCAACGGGCGGCATCCTTGCCAGCGGCCGTTTCGGCTTGGCCCCTGCCCCGCGTCTGCCAGAACCACAGCAGCAGCATCGGCACGATGGTGAGGCAAAGGTTGATCAGCAGGCGTGGGTCAGCGTTGCCGCGGCAGTTCACGACGCTCGGCAAGAACCCGATACGGCGGGAACATAGCCAGGCGATGTCGCCATGGGGCCCGGTGATGCTGCTCCGCCCATCATAGAGCATCATGCTGAAGACGCCGCGCGCCTCGCTCATCGTCAGCGTCGGACCCCATATGTCCAGCCCGGATTTGAACAGAAGCGCTGGTAGCACCACACAGGCCGCTGCCAGAGCGGTCAAGCCGACCCTTCCGCCAGTCAGGCCAAGCCGAAGCGGCGGCTTCCATTGCAACAGGTGCAGCGTGAACAGGCCAAGACAGGTTATCGCAGGCGCGGGATAGACAACGCCTAGCATCAGCAGCCCAAGGACAGCCAGGCCGTTCCTCCCCGCCGCCATGCCATGGATGGCGAACAGCATCAGCGGCAGGGCAAAGGCGCGCGGCGTGCCTGAAAAAATGGAGTCCGTGTGCAGCGCTGTTGCGATGATGCACAATGCCCCGCCAAATTGTGCGGCCCGTTCACGTGCGAACACACCGCTGAGCTTCCAAGCCAGCACAGCACTCAGCGGCAGCAGCAGGAGCGGCAGCAGCTTGGACAGCAGGATCGGCGGCATCCCTACCGCGACGGCGGCATAGAGCAGCGCCCGGTAGAAGGGCGGGGCGGTTTGCTGCCAATAATCGGCCATGAAGTTGCCGGGCATCGCCTGCGGATCGGCGATGCGGGACGTCCACGCCAGGAATTGCCGCGCGTCATCGGCTATGACCCACTGCGCATCGGTCAGGAAGGCCGCGCGCGCATAGATCAGCATGGCGAGGGCGACCAGCAGCGCGAATATCGCTGCCAACGGATTGATCCTGCTCGTCATTTTGTGGCCAATGATCCTTGTCGTGCCCAATAGTCGCGGACGAATGGCGCCCCAGCGATTGCGGGCAGCAAATATCTCGACGTCGCCAGCACGCCGACCGCGGCGCCCGCCGCCGGTGAAAGCCATTGCGCGTAGAAGTGGATGATCGCCGCGTCCCGGCTGCCAATGCCCGCCATGGTGAGCGGCAACAGCCCGGCGAGGATCGACAATGTCGCGAACGCCAGATTGTCGAGCAGCGGAACATCGGCATGCACCGCCTTGGTGAACAGCCAGAACTGCCCAAGATGTCCAGCCCAGATGGCAATCGAAAACAGCACGGTCGCCCAGGCGCGCGCGCGGAGTGACCAGAACCAGTCCGCCATCACCGACCATTCCTGCATGAACCCGTCCAGCCGCGCCGCGATCTTGCCTGGCATGAACCCGATCGCCCAGATCAGCGGCCGCCGCGCCATGCTGAACGGCGCCATCAGCAGCGCGAGCAGCAGAAACAGCCCCGCGACCGCCAGCGTGAACAGCCACAGCAGCCAGTCCGATCCCGCCGTCCATATAAGCGCGAACGTGCCCCAAAGGAGCAGCGCGGCCATGTCCATCATCTTCTCGAACACGACCAGCGACACGGCGCGCTCAGCTGGAAAGCCATATTTCTGCGCCAGCACCCAACCCTTGGCGATGTCGCCCATCTTGGACGGCAGCACCGCGTTCAGCGTGGATGCCGACAGGATCAGCCGCAGGCATGCGCCAAAGGGGATCGGCGACCGGCTCAGCATGGCAAAGCGCAGCGCCGTCGCCAGCGTCAGCGGCACTGCGGCGAACAGGCTCGTCGCCAGCCAGAAGCGGTTCGAATGGCGGAACACATCGATCACCCGGCCCGCATCGACCGACGCCCAGATCACCGCCAGAATGATGAAGCTGACAGCAACACTCAGCAACTTGCGCATCAGCTTGCGGTCCCTTGGTGCGGAACCCGCCGCTCGATCACCAAGGGCTCGCCAGCGCCCAGTCCACGAACCAGATGCGTGAGGTCGTTCCACGGCTGCAAATGGTTCGCCTGCCAGACCCGCGCCATGATGGTGGTCGATGAGGTCTGGAAGCCTCCGATGCCCACCGAAGCGACATCCTGCCACCCCTCATCGGCAAAAATCTCGTCCCGGATCACGACGTCCTCACCCTCCCAGCGCAGGCTCCGCTTAAAGCGAAAAGGCGCGTCCTTGCGCCCGGTCACCAGGATTTTCTGCAGCAATCGGCGCACAAGGTCCGGGAAGAAGCGGCCAAGGCTCACCATCATGCAGCGCAGGATCACCGACTTGACCGGCGTCAACAGCGTGGATTTCGCCCACGCCATCCTGCCCGCAACGTCGAACCCGCCCTCGTCCCGCCGCACATCATAATCGCCCGGCAAATGCTGCACCGCCGCCCTGCCAGCCTGCGTTCCTATCGCCACTCCACTGTCGGCGAGGCTCAGCCTATCGCCGGCGAAAAGCTGGAACGCACCGCCCTGCCGCAATCCCGCATACAGCGCCTGCCCGCCACGCTGCTCGACAACCAGCCCCGCGCCCGGAAACCACGCGTCCGCGTCGGTAGCGGGCAACGCCTGGACCCGCTCAGCCCGCCATTCGGACCAGCAAAGCAGCCAGCTCCACACATGATGCCCGATGATATGATCGTCGGAATAGCAGGGTGGCCCGTCTCGCTCGAACAGCGCCAGCG
>CAMPHR010000060.1 GCA_946886075.1 uncultured Novosphingobium sp.
AGCTCGCGCCGGGCGTGACGGCGGAGGAAGTCGCCGCTAAGACCACGGCTCATTATTTGAGCTGAGGACTGTGGCATGAGCCTTGAGGGCACCTATGACGAAGGCAATGTCTTTGCATTGATCCTGCAGGGCAAAATCCCTTCGACCAGGCTGTATGAGGATGTGCATACTTATGCCTTCCTCGATATCCAGCCGCAGTCGAAGGGACATAGCCTGGTCATTTCCAAATGGTCGAAGGCGCGCAACATCCTGGAGATCGAGGATGAGGCGCTGGCGCAGGTGATGGCGACGGTGAAGAAGGTCGCGGCGGCCACGACCAAGGCGCTGGACCCCGATGGCATCCATATCGCGCAGTTCAACGGCGCGCCTGCCGGGCAGACTGTGTTTCATCTGCATGTCCATATCGTGCCGCGCTGGACCGGTGGCCCGATGGGATTTTCCGCGCATGCACAGGGCAATTTCGCTGATCCGGCAGCTTTGGAAGCGCTGGCGGAAGAGATTCGTGGCGCATTCTGAGTTGCGTGCGTTTCATGACCAAGCCGGTGGAGACGCGCTGACATGGCGCTGAAGCCCTTCAAGGCGCCCGGCGCGCGGCTGGCGCTGCGGTCGAAACCGGCGAGAAGCTATGTCGCGGCGGCCGATGGCAAGGCGGAGATCATCCTCGACATATCGCGCTTGCTGTCGCGCAGCTTCCATGCGGCGCCGACCGGCATCGACCGGGTCGAATATGTCTATGCGCGCGAATTGCTGGAGCGGATTCCCGAGCGGTTGGCCTTTGCCGCCGTGCATCCGGCGGGCGGCTATTATGGGCGGCTGAATGGCGCGGCGGTGCGGCAGTTCCTGGCGTTCACGGCGGCGCGCTGGCGCAACAGCAGTGCCAAGGATGAGGCAGCGGGACGGGCGGCGGTGATCCGGCACCTGATCGCGTTGCGGCCGCGCCCGGTGCCGCGTGCGCGGAGCCCGCGCGTCTATCTGCAAGTGTCGCCGCATCATCTGGATGATCCGGATCAGGTGGGTGCGATCCTGCGGGCGGAAGGCGCGCGTTTCGTGACGCTGGTGCATGATGTAATCCCGCTTACTCATCCGGAGTTCGCGCGGCCGCAGGGGGCGGCGGAACATCGGCGGCGGATCCGCACGATCGACCGCTATGCCGACGGCATCATCGGCAACAGCCAAGCGACGATCGACGCGCTTGGGCCCTTCATGACGCGGAGCATGGAGGGGCGCAGCCTGTGCGTCGCGCATTTCGGCGCGGACCCGCCCGACATTTTCGGGGGCGAGAGCCACTCGGTGCCGTCGCGGCCCTATTTCGTCTATATCTCGACCATCGAGCCGCGAAAGAACCATCTGCTGCTGCTCAATGTGTGGCGGCGTCTGGTGGAGCGGTTGGGCGATCAGGCTCCGGTGCTGGTGCTGATCGGCCGCCGAGGTTGGGAAAATGAGAATGTCGTCGACATGCTGGAGCGCGCGGAAATCCTGCGCGGCCATGTGATCGAAGCGGGCAGCGTGCCGGATACAGAGATGCACGCGCTGGTCGCGGGCGCACGGGCGATGTTGATGCCGTCGTTCGAGGAAGGGTTCGGTATCCCGGTGATCGAAGCGCTGTCCGTGGGCGTGCCGGTGATTTGCAGCGATATCGTCGCGCATCGGGAGGTCGGGGGAGAGGCTCCGGATTATCTCGATCCGCTCGACGGGCTTGGCTGGATGCGGTTGATCGAGGCCTATGCAATGGCGGATTCGCCCGAGCGTGAGGCGCAGGCGGCGCGTATCAAGGCATGGCGCGCGCCGCAGTGGCGGGACTATTTCGACATCATCATGCAGTTGCTGGACGACGTGACGGCGCCCGCCCCGGCTTGACGCGCTCGCCGGGGCTGCGCATGAAAGCCTTTGTGACAATTGCTTTTTCGCCGGGTGCGGACGGGATTTGACGAAGTGATGCCGCTGCCCTTCCTGCGATCGCCGCCCTTTCCAGGCGTTGCCCCGCATGTGGCGGCGGTGAGTGTCCTGCGCGAGCAGGCGGGCGACCCGGACGAGGTGCCGGACAGCGTCATCGATGCGATCGCGGCGGCGCGGGTGGGGGGAGCCTATTGGGGCCGTCAGCGGGATGGCGTGAAGCTGGTGGCGCGGGCGGGGTGCCGCTTTTCCCGCGAGGGCTTGAACCGGGATGAGATCGTCATTTTGCCCGTGCGGCAGTCTGGCAAGGCCTATGATCCCTGGGCGTTGGTGGCGCAGGCGCGGTCCGTCCATGCTGCGGTTGATGATGAGCTGGCCATCATCGCGGGGATGCTGGGCGTTGCCGTGCATGGCCTTGATGGCGAAGTGATCGCGCCTGAGCGGCTTCGGCTGGCGGCGAAGCGGGCGGTGGCGGCGGCCAGTTATCGGGATTGTTTTACCGGCGAGGGGGTGGGTGCCGAGCAAGCTGTCGCGCAGCTGGCGGAGTGGGGCCGTCACCTGCAAGCCAACAAGCATATCGCGGCGGCCAGCGGCATGGCCTTCTGGAAGCGTGACGCGATGCGGCGGTTCCTGTGGGACGGAGTGCAGTCGCCGCCTTTCCTGTCCCCGCTTGCCGGTGTGCGGCGCGCGCGGCGAGAAGGCGGGGCGCTGGCGGTGTGGCCCTCGCGGGCGCCGTCATCCTTGCAGGCGGATGCGCCGGATATTGTGGTGGCGCGGGTCGAGGATGGCTTTTTGCGATCGAAGGGACTGGGGGCCGCGCTGACGCCGCCGGGGTCTGTCGTGATCGACCGGTCGGGCATCTATTATGATGCGGGCAGGCCGAGCGACCTCGAAACGCTGCTTGCGACCCTTGATTTTCCCCCGGCGCTTGTCGAGCGGGCGCGGCGGTTACGCGCCATGATTAAGGCGGCGGGCGTCACCAAATATGGGCAGGATGCGGGGCGGATGCCGAATCTGCCCGCTGGCAAACGCACGCTGCTTGTGGTGGGTCAGGTGGAGGATGACCTGTCGGTCCAGCTTGGCGGCGCTGGCGTCGAGGGCAATCTGGGGCTGTTGCAGCGGGCACGGGAGGCCGAGCCTGACGCTTACATCATATACCGGCCCCATCCCGATGTGCAGGCCGGGCTGAGGCGTGGGCATCTGAGCGATGCGGTGGTGCATGAGCATGCCGATGCGCTGGACAGCGGCGCGCCGCTGATGGCGCTGGTGCAGGCGGTGGACGAGGTGCATGTGCTATCGTCGCTTACCGGGTTCGAGGCGCTGCTGCGCGATCGGCCCGTGACGGTGCATGGCATGCCATTTTATGCGGGATGGGGGCTGACGCGCGACCTTGCCGAGCCCAATCCGCGACGGGGGCGCAGCCTGACCATCGATCAGCTTGTGGCGGCCGCCCTCATTCTCTATCCTCGTTATCTGGACCCGATAACTTGTCTGCCTTGCGGCCCCGAAATCATGGTAGAGCGTTTGGGTGGTGGATCGACGTCATCAACTTCATGGCTGATCCGAATGCGGACGCTACAGGGGAAAATTAGAAGATTTATGACTGTGTCTGCCGAGCATCTCCATGGCTGACGGCCAAGCCAAGACCTTCCTTTTCCTGCAGGGACCGCATGGCCCCTTTTTCGCGATGCTGGCCGATGCCTTGCAAGCGCGGGGGCATGGCGCGCTGCGGATCAACATCAATGGCGGCGACAAGGTCGATTGGCCGGGGGAGGCGACGGATTATCGCGGGTCTTTCCGCAACTGGCCGCTCTTCTTCGACGATTTCATCGTCCAGCATGGCGTCACTGACCTGATCCTCTATGGCGATTGCCGCCCCTATCATGCGTCGGCGCACAAGATGGCGCGGTTGCGCGGGCTTCGCGTCCATGTGTTGGAGGAAGGCTATATCCGGCCGGATTTCATGACGCTGCAAGAGGACGGGGTGAACGGCAATTCGACGCTGCCGCTCGACCCGCAATGGTTCCTGGATCAGGCGATGGGTCTGCCGCCGGAGGGTGGGCGGGAGCCGCAAATCCCTTCGACCTTCCGTCGGCGCGCGGTGAACACGACGCGCAACGGGCTCGCGTCGGCTATGATGTGGCCGGTCTTTCCCTTTTACCGCACGCACCGGCCGCAAAGCTTCCTGTTGGAAGCGGCGGGATGGTTCAAGAAACTGATGCTGCGCAAGCGCGACATACGCCTGTCGCGGGCACAGTGGGAGACGGTCCGGGACAAGCCCTATTTCGCCCTGCCGCTGCAGCTGGATTCAGACTATCAGATTCGCGTGCATTCGCCGTTCGGCAACATGCGCGCGGCGCTGCGGTTCGTGATCAAGAGCTTTGCCCGCTATGCCCCGGAGGGCACATATCTGCTGGTGAAGCGCCATCCGCTGGATTCAGGACTGGTCGCTTGGGAACGGCTGACGCGACGGCTTGCGTCCCGTTATGGGGTGGCGGATCGGGTCTACTATCTGGCTGACCTTGATATCGCGCAAGTCGTTGGGCGGTCGCTGGGCGTGGTGACGGTCAACAGCACTGTCGGCACGCTGGCGCTCAACAAGGGCAAGCCGGTGCTGGTGCTGGGGCATGCCGTCTACAAGGTGCCGGGCGTTGTCTACAAGGGGACGTTGGATGAGTTCTGGCTCGATCCGGGCGCGCCGGACCAGACGCTCTATGCCGCATTCCGCCGGGTGCTGATCGATCGCTGCCTCATTCGGGGCGGTCTGCTGAGCGATCAGGGGCTCGACATGCTGGTGAACAACTCGGTGGAACGGTTGTGCGGTGGGGCACGGATGGCGGAGCGCGGTGCCGATGCGCCCATGCGGCGGATCAATCTGGCGCGGGTCAGCTAAGGACGGGGAGCCCAGCGCTGCGTAGGGCCTTGTTGAGGTAGCGGGTGAAGGCTGCGTTGCGCACCGGGGGACGGGCGCGGAGCCAAGCCAGCGCGACGATGGGACGCCATAGGGAAAGCGCTTTGGGGGTGACGCCGCTTTGCTGGCAGTAGGCGCGGCCAAGTTGCCGTGCGGCCCAATCGCGCCAGATGTTGGTGATGAGGTCGGTGGGGCCTTCGCCGAAGCGCATGAGCATTTCGCTTCGGACGGCGTCGGCGGCGGGCGCGCCGATTGCAGCCTTGGCCCAATCGAGGATCACCAATCCATTATCGCTCACCAAGATATTGTCGATGTGGAAATCGCCATGGAGAAGCTGGTCGCCGTCGGGGAGGCGGGCGAGATAATGTTTGGCGGCGCTTTTGAGGCTTTCCGGGGCTGGGCCATAGTCGATGTCCGTTTGCAGGACGGACTTGACCGTGCGCAGCCCTGACGCGGGTTGGCTATGGACGCTGTGCAGAAGGCCCGCCATGTCGCGCAAGAGAGATGCGGCTGACAGCGGCTGCTTGCGGATAGCGCGGGCGATCGAGACGCCGCTGACCTCGGGATAGAGGAGGGCGCGCTTGTCTTCCACCTCGACGCGAGCGCGGGGCGCGGATGTCGGGACACCCAGAGACGATGCCAGCTTCGCTGCCGTCATTTCGCGGTCGATCATCTCTTCCGACACAGCGTCGTGGAAGATCTTGATGACTTCTCCGTTTCCGATGCGGAAGACCTCCGAGCTCTTGCCGCGGCCGAGCAGCAGCCAATCGCTTCCTTTTTCCAACGGCATGCGCTGTGTCATTTCCTCTGCTCTATGCATTTGCCGATCGCTCAATTGATGGTAGCTGCGCGCACATGGGTTTCAGGAGCTTGGCCTAATGAAAGAGTTGATCGCCTTCGATCTCGACGGAACGCTGGCGGAAAGCAAGCAGCCTCTGGGCGAAGAGATGGGAGAGGCGCTGGCCGACCTGTTGACGGTGGCGCATGTCGCGGTGATTTCCGGGGGTGACTGGCCGCAGTTCGACAAGCAGGTCGCGAGCCGCCTGCCCGCGCGGGCGGACCGGTCGCGGCTGTGGCTGATGCCGACGACCGGGACCAAGCTCTACACGCATCAGGACGGGGCCTGGACCCCAGTCTATGCTGAACTGTTCGACGAAGCGCAGAAGCAGAACATCCTCGCGGCCTTCGACCAGTCGCTGGAAGCCACCGGATTTGTACCGGAAGAGACGTGGGGAGAGCGGATCGAGGATCGCGGCAGCCAGATCACCTTTTCCGCGCTCGGCCAGCAGGCGCCTATCCACGCCAAGGAAGGGTGGGACCCGGACTTCGCCAAGCGCCGCATCATCCAGGCCGACCTGCGCGAGCGGTTGCCCGGCCTGTCGATCAACATGGGCGGCGCGACGTCGATCGACATCACGCGCGAGGGCGTGGACAAGGCCTATGGCCTCAAGAAGCTGCGCGACGCGAGTGGCATTGCTCTGGATGCGATGATGTTCATCGGCGACGCGATCTTCCCGGGGGGCAATGACTATCCGGCCAAGGAACTGGGGCTGGACACGGTGCGCGTGCGTGATCCGGAAGAAACGCTGGCGGTCATCGCTGCCATCGTCGCCTGCCAGAAGTGAAACGGGCTGGCTGAACCGACAGGATGACGGTGGTTCGAACGCTTTGCGGCCAATGTTCGGTCGGCTGCGGCGTGCGCGCCATGACGGGGGAGGGGCGCGACCTGTCCTTCACGGGCGATCCGGTGCACCCGGCGAATAGCGGGCTGCTGTGCGGGGGGAGCGAGGCGATCGACGCCATGGTGCCGCTCGACGGTCGGCTGCTGCATCCTATGCTCAACGGACAGCGGGTCAGCTGGGACCGTGCCATCGGTCAGGCCGCCCGGAAGCTGAAGGACCTACTGCATCGTTATGGTGCGAGCAGTGTCGCCATGCACGTCGCGGGCGGGTTGCTGACCGAGGATTATTATGTCGCCAACAAGCTGATGAAGGGCTTCATCGGCTCTGCGCATATTGACTGCGCCTCCGGTGGCGGGCCTGCCGCGGACATCTACCGCCGGGCGCTGGGCGAAGATGTCGTGCCGGGGACATATGAGGATATCGATCGGGCGGAACTGATATTGGTTCCGGGCGAGGCGACGCTGCGCGAGCATCCAATATTGGCCGAGAGGGTTCAGGCCGCGCGGGAGCGAGGTGGGGCGCGGCTGATCCTGCTTGACGATGAAGCGGACCCCGAAGAAGCGAACCTGGCTGATATTCGGCTGAACATCGTTTCGGGAAGCGCGGCTGTTCTGCTCAATGGCCTGCTGCTGCATTGTCATGACCGCGAGATGGTCGCCTCCGCCTATGTGGACCGGCATGTGGTGGTGCCACCCGACTTCTGGGCGCAGCTGCGGCAGGGGCATGATCTCTGGACGGTCGCGCGCCGCTGCGGGCTGCAAGCGGGTGAGGTTCGCGCCTTCTATGACCTGATCGCGGCAGGGCGGCATGTGGTGACGTTGCTGGGCGATGGCGACGCAAGCCTGATGCAAGCCGTGCTGAACCTTCACTTGTCCATGGGATGGATCGGACGTCCTGGCGCCGCCCCTTTCGCACTAGCGCGGGATGGCAATGCGATGGGCGCGCGGGAGGTGGGATGCGGCAACGGGCAGATCGCGGCGCATCGCGACTTTTCGGAAGAGGCGCTGAGTTCAACCGCGCGTTTTTGGAGCGCGCCGCTTATGGCGGATGAGGCGGGATTGTCGGGCGAGAAGCTGGCGGAGGCGATCGAGCTGGGGGTGATCAAGGCTCTCTTGATCATCGGGAGGCTGGCTCCCGAGCATCGATTGACACCCTTGCTGGCGAAGGTGCCTTTAGTCATCATGACGACGCCATGGATACCGCGTCGAGACGTGAAAAACCTGCTGACGCTGCCTTCTCCCCTCTGGATCGAGAAGGATGGCACGGCGACGGGCGCGGACCGGCTGATCAGCCGCCAGCGCCGCCTCTTTCCGCTTCCCGGCGAGGCGAAGCCGGATTGGTGGAGCCTGACGCAGATCGGGCGCGCGATGGGGTGGGGCGATGCCTTTCATTATGAGCGGCCCGCTGAAATCTATCGCGAGCATGTGCGGCTTACCGGCTATCATAATGGTGGCGAGAGGCTGCTCGACCTGCGGCGGCATGCGCCCATTTCCAACCCTGCTTATGAGGAGCTGACGCCGTGGCGTTGGGGTGGGGTGCCATTTGATGGGGGGCGTTTTCCGACGGCTGATGGCAGGGCGCGGTTGTTGGTTTGAAGTTGAGGGCTTCAATCTCAAGCACCTATCCGTTCGGGCTGTCCGAACGAGTCACTCGCCTCGTTCGAATGTCGAAGCCCCTTCTCTTGCTAAGAAGAAGTAATGCCCTTCGACAGGCTCAGGGTGAACGGTGTCCGGGAGTGGTGCCCGTCCCCATTTGACGGAGGTGCGGCTGGGCTCCTGCCTTCGCAGGAGCGCGGGCTTATAGATTAACCGCCGCGCGCTATGCCCTTTAGGTGATGGAGCAGCAGGTCGGCATTGGCTTCCCAGGTGAAGCGCAGCGCGGTGTCGCGCACGGCTTCGCGTTCGGGCGGGTTGTAGAGGACGTCGCCGATTGCGGCAGCGATTGCTTCCGGGTCGCGATCGACGATCTTGCCTGCTTCGGGCCGATCGAGCAGTTCACGGGCGCCGCCGACATCGGTGATGACGATTGGTGTGCCGCAGGCGAGCGATTCGACCCAGGCGTTGGCGAGGCCTTCGGAAGAAGAGGGCAGCGCCATCACGTCGGCGGCGGCATAGATGCGCGGCAGCCGGTCATGCGGGACGGAGCCCAGGAAGCCGATGCGGCGGTCGACGCCTAACTCCTCCGCCATTTTTTCGAGCGACCGGCGATATTGCCCCTGACCAGCGAACAGCAGCGTAATGCCCGGCAGGCGGGGGAGCGCTTGCACCAGTAAATCCTGTCCCTTGCGGGGAATGAGCGCGCCGACGCACAGAACCACAGGGCCTTCGAAGCCCAGCACATCCTTGGCGACGGCGCGGTCGGCGATTTCGAAGCGGTCGAGATCGACGCCGGTATAGTGGACGCGGATTTTCTCGGCATCCATGCCCAGCTTCACCATCGACCGGCGCATGGCGCTGGACACGGCGAGCAGGCCGGCGGCCTCGGCCCCGGCGCGCTTCACCATGGCGCGGGTGTCTCGGCGTTTGCCCCAATAATGGATGTCTGCGCCGCGCGCTTTGATCGAGTAGGGGATGCCGAGCGCACGCGACAGGCGCTGCGCAACCGGGCCATCGGGGAAGAAGAAGCTCGCGTCGATCACGTCGAAGGGCTGCTGCGCATGCAAATGGCGGACCAGCGGCAGGATCGCGCGGGTCATGCTGCCGACATTATAGCGCGCGCCGATCTTCGGGATCGTCGAAAAAAGCGGGCGGTAGACGGTGAGGTCTTTCCACCTTTCCTTGCGCGGCAAGGCGCGGAGGGGCGCATATTGGCTGGCGAGGCCGATCGGCCAGATGGGAACGCCCAGCGGTGCGATGACCGTGACATTCACGTCGGGGCGGCTGGCGAGTTCCCGCGCCTGCCTTTCCACGAACACGCCGAAATTGGGGCGGCTCATGTCCGGGAAAAGCGTCGAGAGCGTAAGCACATTCAGCGTCATGCCGCCTCCCTTAAGGCATCGCAGTTAATCGAGGGTTAGGGGTGAAGTAAGGCTTTGGCTATAATTGTCTGACCAGCTGGACGGCGACGGCGCCCCAGGGCGGGTCGCTGATCACCTGCTGACGACTGCCGCTGCCGAGCGGCAGGATCTGCAGCTTGTCACCCTCACGCCCGATGAGGCGGCCGAAGACAAAGCGTCCAGCATGGCGGGGGAGCAATATGTCGCGGTTGAGCGCGCTTGCAAATTCGTCCGGGCCGATGCGGCGACACCAGATTTCATCGCCGCTGCGGTAATCGCCGATGCTGGCGGACACCTGCACGCCGATCATCGCGTCCGCTGGCACGGGTGGGGGGAAGGACAGGCTGCGGGTAGGAGCGCGCGCGCCTTCGGGACCGAGCAGCGCCGCGACCGGGACCACGCTTTGTCCCGGCAGGGCGACGAGTTCGGATGACCCAACGCCTAGTGCATCGGCGATGCGGTTCAGCCAGTTGACCGATACGGTTCGCGTGCCCGTTTCCAACCGGCCGATGGTCTGCGCGGTCGTCGGCGGCTGGCACAGGGCGGCGACCTGCTCCAGCGTCAAACCCTTGGCTTTGCGAACTTCTCTTATGCGGGTGATCATGCCTGTTCCGGACTTTTTACCTATTTGGTTTTTGTTCTTTCCTACAAATGGTTCGTCGTGGCAAGCCCCTTCCATCATTCAGGTGCGAGGAGAAGGCGATGCGAAGCCAATTTGTGGAGCAGAAGATCGAGGACCCCGCAGGACATGTCCAGACCGTTGCCGTCAATGTCGGCGAATCGCCGCTCTCCTGGCTGCACGCGCGAGGTCTTTTGAGCGATCGCTATTTCCGGGCGGGTGAGTTGCTGCGGGCGGATTGGGAGAAGGCGGGGCTGGGGCCGCGCGTGACGATGCGTTGGGACGTAGCCCCAGCGACGGGCGGGACGAGGCGGGGTGCTGGGACGCCCGATCCCAGTATGGCGCAGCTTTCCGCGCGGGAGCGGTTCCATGCGGCGATCGCTGCGGCCGGGCCGGGCCTGAGCGACATATTGTGGCGGGTCGCCTGTGCTGGCGAAGGGTTGGCGGCGGCGGAGCGGGCGCTTGGATGGCCGAGCAGGGCGGGCAAGCTGGTGCTGACATTGGCGTTGGAGCGGGTGGCGGCGTGGTATCGGGTGACCTGAGGGGGTGGGCGTGATCGTCGGGTACGGAGGCATCCGTATCAGGGCTTCTTTCCGGCGCCCCGGGCTTAACCGGCTGCCTCGGCAACGTCCGACAAGAAGCGGGACCCCGGATCAAGTCCGGGGTGACGAATACTCAAACGGGATCATGCTTTAGCGGCTGAGTTCGGGGCCGAGTAATAGCAGCAGTTTGACGTCGATGGCGAAGCCTTCCGCGCGCCAAGAGGCGATTTGCTTGCTCACATCGTCGAGGGGGACCCGGTGGACGCGGATATCTTCTCCGTCGACGCCGCCGCCTTCGCCGGTTTTCTGCAGGTCATGGGCGCGGAAGAGGCAGAAGCTTTCCGATACCATGCCGGGCGAGCTGTAGAAGTCGCCAGCGGCTTCCATGCGTCCGGCGCGGTAACCGGTTTCCTCTTCCAGCTCGCGGATCGCAGCGAGGGCGGATTCCTCGCCTTCTTCCGTGTCGCCGACCAGGCCCGCGGGCAATTCGATGCAGCGGCGGCCGAGCGGCACGCGGAACTGATCGACCAGCAGCACATGGCGCCGTCCGTCCACATCTTCGTCAATGGCGAGGATCACGGCGGCATGGATGCCGCGCGCGCGGCCGACATATTCCCACCTGCCGCGACGCTTGGCGGTGATGAAGCGGCCAGCCCACATGATTTCTTCGGGCGCGGCCATATCCTGTTCGCTCATAATTCGATCAGCCTGTCGGGCAGCTCGTTGACGTCGTCCTGCTCGCGCGGGAAGTGGGTGGCAAGGATGGCGCCTACCTGCGCAACCGCCTGCGCCAGGCCTTCGCCGGGCTGTCCTGCACGGATGGCGTCGATCAGCGCCGCCATGGCGTCGCCCCATGCTTCGGGCGTAACCTTGTCGTTGATCGCGCGATCGGCGACGATTTCGGCGCGATGTTCGTCCAGCGAGAGGTAGATAAGGACGCCCGTGCGTCCGCGCGTGCGCGCTTCGGCGGCGGTGCGGAAGAGCAGGATGGCGCGGCGGCGGACCCGGCGGGCTTTTGTCGCGCGCGGCGTCATCAGCATGCGCAAAGGCATGATGGCGAGCAGATAGCGCACCACCAGGAATTTGAGGATGAGAATGGCGGTCAGGCCGAGCAGCAGCTTCCAGTCCGCCAGCTCATGATCCCAGTCGAGGAGCAGCGATGATAGGAACGCCCGCAGATGCGCGGGAAAGGCGGCCATGAGCGCGAGCGCGAGAAACACGGCTGCTGCTGCCCAGCTGAGCCCGACATCATGATAGCTGTCCGACCGCCGAGTGACGATCGTCACGATCTCGCCGGACGTGCGGGCCTCCGCTTCCTGGACAGCGGCGGATACGCGGTCGTGGTC
>CAMPHR010000061.1 GCA_946886075.1 uncultured Novosphingobium sp.
CAGGCGGGTCACTTCTCGGTGGAAACCCCGGGTCAACTCTCAGCGGCAATCAACACTGCTGCGTCTCGTAGGACAGGCCGACGAAGTCGCGGGGCACCAGAGGCCCTTGCGCCGATCCATTGAGCGAGAGCGACAGGGTCGCCGGGGTCTCCGCGGCGCGCGCCGGGACGATCAGTGCCCCGGCCGCCGTCAATATTCCCGCGTTCAGAAAATTGCGGCGATCCATCATTGCTCGAACTCCTAATTCAAATATGTCAGGCCGCCGAAAGTTTGGCTGACATCAAGATGCGGGTAGGATAGTGTTAGCGCCTCCGAAAAAGCGGGCTACGCTACGATCTTCCTTTTCGACCAAGCGCCCATTCAATTCACTGGCTCACTAAACAAGGAGGTGTCCGTCATAGCGCACGCACCCTTGTCTTACCGTCGTCAGGTGCGACTTTCGCCGGCAGGTAGCGTCGCCGCATTTTTGGCGGAGATCACGACGCCCCCAATCTTCACACGGATTCGATCAGCACTACGCCTTCGGCGGGAAGATCAAGCGTCAACTGCCCGCGACTGTCGAGAGTCTTCGTCTCAGGCGCTGCGATCTCGGCGGCCTTGCGGATCGTGTCCAGCTGGTTACGCGTCGGATATTGCGGTGATCCGAGTGCCCGCCAAGCGGGGTAAGGTGATCCGCGCTCCTGATCGACATAGCTCAGTTGCACGCGGTCCCCAGCACCTGCTCCTTTCATCCGGACCGTCAGGGTCTTGCGCTCGCCAAATACCTTCCGCTCCCTGCTTGCGCCTGGAATACCGGGGGCCTGCTGCACATCTGCAAGGTTCCAGACCAGCGCCGCGAAGCGCCCGTCTGCCTTGCGCGAGGCCAATACCGACCCCTCGGCAGCCAACCTGCGATGACCTAGCCGGTGCAGCAGCTTGTAGGTGTTGAACTCCGGTTTTGCGACGCTGCCGCGCGCTAACATTCCCCAGCCATTCTGGCCTTCCTTGAAGACCCAGTTGGCGACCATATTCTCCTCATATTCACTGCTGATCTGCCACTGACACATGGCATGACAATGAGGCAGGCTGTTCGTGATGGCGTGTGCGATCATCGCCGGGCTATCGGCGCTCCATTCATTCAGCCATAGCTCCGCACCTCTGTACCGGGTGGCGTCGATCTGACGGCGGGCCAGGGCTATGCCGGCTGGCACCACGTCATACTGCTTATATTTATCGGCGGCACCGAAGATGGCAGCCTGATCATCGCCGGGATAAATATGAGTGGATACGAAATCCACAGGAGCGATGTTCATTTCGCAGAAGTTCAGGAACTTTGGAATCCATTGCACGGCCGATGTTGCCGGGCCACCGGTCCTTAACGCAGGATCAACTGCCTTCACCGCCTTCGCTCCCGCCGCGTAAAGCGCGAAATATTCTTCCTGCGTGCCGGTCCAGAACCAGGACTTGAGGTTAGGTTCGTTCCACACCTCGAAATACCATTGCCGCACCTCAGCCCTGCCGTAGCGCTGCACAAGATGGCGGACGAACTTCTCGACGAGTTCCCCCCATTTTTCAAATGAGGTAGGCGGCGTCACATTGGCACGATAAAAGCCGAATTCCTTGGTTCCGCTCGCCAATCCGCGCGGCATAAAGCTCAGCTCCACAAATGGCTGGATGCCTCTTTCCAGAATCCCGTCGTAGACAGCGTTTACATTTTGAAAATTGCCAGTCGCGCCAACGCCAAGTTCGTCGTTGAATATGCCGTGAAATCGTATGCGCTCCAACCCCGCTTCATTCTTGAAACGCTCCAGATCCTTGCGCCATGGCTCGCGCAAGGTAATCGCCGCGCGGTCTGAGCCCATGCAGCGGGACCAGATATGATCCAGCGCGCCAGTCTCCTTCCGCAGGTTTATCTCGACGATGTCTGTCCTCGCCTTTGCCCGCGCCGCAATCGGGGAGGCTGCGGCAGCGAGAGTGAGCGCGCCCCCAGCGACTGCGAATTCGCGACGCGTCCACTCGGATTTTATCACTGTCCCTCTCCCGTTGCGCTGTTCTGATCCACGACTTATCCACGCCGCTAGATTAATGCAACTTAATCGTATACTTTGTGCGCAGGTGCTGGCGATGCTCATATTGCGCTTCAAAGTCGTAGAGGATGTCGTTTCGTGGCATTTGGAAAACGGAATAGGGGCGTGCGAGCCGGGTTGAAGAGTGCGATCACGAGCCTGTTCGCTTTGGCGCCGGGCATGTCGATGTCCGCAGAAGCTGTCGTCGGCTTCCGCATGAAGACGCACGCCAATCCCGTCGATCTGCCGTGCCGCTATCAGGCAACGATCAAAATTCGACAATGTCGCGAAGTCGCGGATCTGACGATAGTGACCGCTTATCTATGCACAGCAGTATCGCACCGTGCGGGACGCTGTGCGGGTACGAGTTAAATACCACCAACTTTCGCGTGATCGGAACTGCTCTCGTCTCTCATTCCAGGACCAAGCGCAGGTGCGATTGGAAGTGCCCAGCAACAACATGAGAGGGTGGACGCACTATACTTCTTTAAAGGATCGTGGATGACCAGTCGCCAGAAGAAATATAATCTGAAATATATACACAGCTCGGGCGTGCGCGTGGAGGCGGACGTCAGCCGTGCTGATTTGGAAAGCATGCCTCCCCGGTCAGCGCCACGGCGCGGCTCAGCGCCTCGCGGCATTCGCCCACGATGCGTTCGATCAGTTCGGCGCAGGTCGGAATATCGTCCATCAGGCCAATGCCAAGTCCGGCCCAGACGAGGCCACCATCCACCTCGCCACTCTCCAGCGCAGCGCGCCCGCGCGCACCAGCGACCAGCGGCCGAATATCCTCAAACGTCGCGCCGGGCTCCCGTTCCTTGACGTTCACCTCCTCGGCAACGGCATTACGGAAAACGCGCGCTGTATTGCGTAGCTGGCGGAAGATCAGCGTCGTGTCGCGCTCCGTTCCCTGCACGACGGCCTGCTTGATCGCCTCGTGGATCGGCGCTTCTTTGGTCAGCATGAACCGGGTGCCCATCGTCACGCCTTCCGCGCCCAGCGCCAGCGCCGCCGCCATGCTGCGCCCGGTCGCCATGCCACCCGCTGCCAGGATCGGGATGTCCAGCGCCCGCGCTGCTGCCGGGATCAGCACCATTCCCGGAATATCATCCTCGCCTGGATGGCCCGCCGCTTCGAACCCGTCGATTGACACCGCATCGACGCCCGCGCGCTGCGCCGACAGCGCATGGCGAACGGCGGTGCATTTGTGCACGATCTTGACGCCTGCCTGCTTGAAGCGCGCAATGAACTCGGCCGGACTGCGCCCGGCTGTCTCCACCACGCCGACGCCGGAGCCTGCGATGACTTCGGCATAGGCTTCGTAAGGAACCGGCTGCGCGGTCGGCAAAATGGTCAGGTTCACGCCAAACGGCTTGTCGGTCATCGTGCGGCAACGCTCGATCTCGGCGGCCAGAGCCTCCGGCGTCGGTTGCGTCAGCGCTGTCAGGATGCCCAGACCGCCAGCGTTGGACACAGCCGAAGCGAGCTCGGCACGGCCGACCCACTGCATGCCACCCTGGATGATGGGATAGCGCGTGCCGGTAAGCTCGGTAATGCGGGTCTTCATTATCAGGCTCGGCTGCCGCGCGTTGCTCTACCAATCCAGGCAAAGTTCATAGCCGCCCCGAAGGTCAGCGCCATCAGCAGCAACATTGCCAGATGATAATTGTTCATCATATCGCGAAGCCATCCTGCAATCGGAGCGCCAAAGGTAAAGGGCAGGGTGAAGGCACCCAGAAATCCAACGACGCGTGGAAATGCCGCGACACCGAAAATCTGGGCGACAAGAACGGTAACCAGTGGAAAAATGGCGGCTCCCGATATGCCCATGATTATCATCGCGAGGGCCAGCGCGGGATACCAGCCGCTTATCGAGATTACCACCCAACTGGCGGTCAATCCGGCGCCGGCAACACTCAGCGTCCGTGCAGCTCCGAATTTGTCGCAAGCCAGTCCTGCCAGGATGGACCCAAAAATGCTCGCCAAACCCTTGACGGACAGGAGCAGTGCGGCCGAGGAGGCGTCCACGCCATATTCGGTTGCTATGGCTACAATATGTGCTGAACCGGTGATGGTGCTTGCCTGGAGTACGCCTTCGCCAACCAAAATCGCCCAGAATAATGGCTGCGACAGAATAGCAGGCCTTGAAGCCGGATTTGAGGCCACATGTTCTGGTTGCGCGCATTGAGGCGGCTCTGAAACCCCCAGCAGCACCGGCAGAAGGCAAACGTGCAGCCCCGCCAGCGTCAGGAACAGCGCAGGCAGCCCAAATCGCTGCATGATCATCAAGCCCAGCAACGGGATCACCGTCACGAACAGCGGAATATAGGCGATCCCGACCGCTCGTCCACGCGCGTGCGGATGCCAGTTGCCCGCAAGGATGCTAGGTGGCAGACCTCCGAGCAGTGAAGCGCCTGGACCAATTGCCAGGGTGCAGATGACAAGTGCGGCTTCAATCGACTGAACAAGGGCAAGCAGGACATAGCCTGTCACCGACAGCGCAAGGCCGAGCATCATCGTGCTGCGCAGGCCGATCCGGGAAATCAATCCTGCGACAAGCGGTCCCAGCCCGCTCATCGCCAGCACGGTCAGCGCAAGAACCATCGCGGCCATGCCCCGCGTCGTATCGAAACGGTCCTGGATTGCTAATATGCTGACGGCGAACCCACCAAATGCGGAGCCTGTAGCCACATTCTGCGCAAGGAACGCCCGAACAAGCATCCTGCGCGCTTTGCTTCTGTCCGGTTCGGCGGCGTCGCGACGCTGCGCAAGACTGCTCATATCATGGCGATCCCTCGATGAATGTATAGCGAGAAGTCGAACGTGCCCGCCGGACGGAGCCCGGCGGGTGACACGCTATCGACGGCCGCGTCCTCCGTTATGATTTCCGCAGCGACGCGTTATCGATGACGAAGCGGTAGTGGACGTCGCCCTTGAGCATGCGTTCATAAGCGGCGTTGATGTCCTGGATGTCGATCATCTCGACATCGCAGCTGATGCCATTGGCGGCGCAGAAGTCGAGCATCTCTTGGGTTTCGGCGATGCCGCCGACATTGGAGCTGGCGACCGATTTGCGGCCCATCATCAGCGGCACGTTGTGGAGCGGCGGATCGATCGCGCCGAGCAATCCCAGCAGGATGAGCGTACCGTTCCACGCCAGAGTGGCGACATAGGGATTGACGTCATGCGCGTTGGGAACAGTGTCGAGGATATAGTCGAAGCTGTTGGCCGCTGCCGCCATCTGCGCCTCGTCGGTGGAGAGCACGACATGGTCAGCGCCCAGGCGCCGCGCTTCCTGCTCCTTGTCTGGGCTGCGGGTGAACAGGGTCACCTCCGCGCCCATCGCCTTGGCGAACTTGAGCCCCATATGGCCGAGGCCGCCCAGGCCCACCACCGCCACCTTGTGCCCCGGGCCGACCTTCCAGTGACGCAGCGGCGAGTAGGTGGTGATGCCCGCGCACAGCAGTGGCGCTGCGGATTTGGCGTCCATTCCCTCGGGGATGCGCACCGTGAACTTGTCCGAAACGACGATATTTTCCGAATAGCCGCCATGGGAGGGCATGCCGTCATGCCGGTCCATGAACCCGTAGGTCGGCGTTGCATATTCGACGCAATAGGGCTCTTCGCCCGCGTGGCATGGCTTGCACTTCTGGCAGGAGTCCACATAGCAGCCGACCCCGACCATGTCGCCGGGCTGGAACTTGCTGACCTCGCTTCCCACGGAGGTCACCCGGCCGACGATCTCATGGCCGGGAACGGTCGGATAGCTGGTGTAGCCGGAATGGTTGCGGGCGTGGTGGAGATCGGAATGGCAGACGCCGCAATAGAGGATGTCGATCGCCACGTCGTCGGCTCGCAGGTCCCGGCGGGTGAAGGAGAAGGGCTCCAGATCGGTGTCCGCGCTCTGTGCTGCATAGGCTTTGGTCAGGTTGGTCATGACTTTGTTCATTTTCCCTGGATGAGGCCAAGCCGTGAAAGGTCAGCCAGATATTTGACGATGAGTTCGCGCGACAGGTGCGGCACATCCTTTGCCGTGCCCACCTCTTGCGCGATGACGTCGGCACGGAAGCGCGCCGAAGGAACCGACGTCCCGAACTCGCCGGGCATCTGATATTGCAGCTGGTGCAGCAGCGGCAGGGAGCTTTGCTGCCTTATGCCGTCGGGCAGCGCGCGCAGCGCCGTGCCGAACCGGTCCAGCCAGTCGGCATAGTCCTCTATCCGCTGCACCGGATATCCCGCCGCGTCGATCCAGTCGACGAAGCTGTCGAGCGAGATGCCGTCATCATGGGAGTTGATGACATGATAGGTGCGGTATCCGCTCGTCGCCTTCGCGCCCAGGCCAGCGATGGCCTCAGCCGTGAAGTCCACCGGAAGTCCTGGATAATGGGGCTTTGCCGTACCGCTGTAGAAGGATCGCGGCGCCAAGCCCGTCGCCACGATGCTCATGATGAGGCGGGTGAACATGTCGGGGACATTGAGCTGCCCCTCGTAGCGGCTGTGCGCCAGGATCATGTCGGAGCGGAAGGTCGCGACCGGCAGGCCAAAGCGGTCATGGGCATCGCGCAACAGCACCTCGGCCGCCCATTTGCTGTTGGCATAGCCATCAGCATAGCCTTCGCTCGACAGCAGGCGAACCGGGGATGTCGTGCGGACATCGGCATCCTCGTCGATCATCGCGCCCTCCGGCGTATGCGCCGCTGCGACGGTCGAGACATTGTTGATAGGCTTTAGCCGGTGCGTGATCGCAAGGCGGATAACCTCGGCGGTGCCGACCACATTGGGGCCGAACAGCTGCTGATAAGGCAGGACATGGTTCACCAGCGCGGCCGGATGGACGATCAGGTCGACGCTTTGCGCCAGCCTTTCCCAATCGGCGTCGGCAAGGCCAAGCTGCGGTTCACCCAGGTCGCCTGCCAGAACTTCCAGATGATCCTTGGCAAGCTGGTCAAAGCGGCTTTTGAGTTGCGGATCGCTGTTGAACACCGCGGCGATGCGTTGGCGTGCAGCCTCCCCATCCTGGCCACGGGCAATGCACAGCAGCTTGCCACCCACCGCTGCCATGCGCTCAAGCCATTCCAGGCAGAGGAACCGCCCCAGATAGCCGTTCGCGCCGGTGAGGAACACTGTTCGGACCTCACTCTCAGGCGGCAGGGCGTCCCGCGCCGCATCCAGCACGGCGCCGTCGATGAAGCGATCCACGGTCAGGTCGCTTGCGCGGATCTGCTTGGCCCCTGCCCCATGCACCGAAGCGAAGGTCGGCCCCTTGGCACCGCCGCTTCGCCCCCGTTCGATGAACTGGGCGACGTCCTGCATGCTTCCGGCAGGACTGTTGATGACCGAGACTGGCACGTCGATGCCATAAACGTCCTCGAGCAGCAATGAGCAGGATACGGCCGAAAGGGAGTCGCCGCCCAGATCGGAGAAGCTCATACGCTTCGACAGGTCGATATCCTCAAGCCCCAGTGTCGCCTTGACCGCGCGGGCGACCGTTTCCAGCACGGGCAGCGTCTTGCCTTCACGGCGCAGCGCCTCAAGCTCATCCTGCTGGCTTGCCGCGATCCGGTCGTAAACCGCTTCCAGCGCGGCGGTGTAGCGTTCCTTGAACTTGGGTCGCTGATATTTGCCGATGCCCGCCAGCAGGCCATTCTCGGCGCTGAAGGGCTCATGCTCGACGATGAAGTCGCGCGGCACTTCATAAGGTTGCAACTGTTCTGTGCGCGCGATGTTCTGGATCGCTTCGCGCAGGGCATCCTTTATCGCGGCCGGGTCATCGGCGATCCCCATCTGCTGGAGCGTCGCCACATTGGGCACGAACACGCCGACCAGGAAGGCGCGCTCGCTGGTTCCGTAGAGATAAACCTGCTTGATCAGCGGATCGCCATTGGTGAAAATCGCCTCCAGCCGGGCGATCGCAACGAACTCGCCTTGGGCGAGCTTGAGCACATTGTTGCGGCGATCGACATAGACCAGGTGGTCCGGCGCGATTTCCTGCATGATGTCGCCGGTCTTGTAATAGCCTTCCTCGTCGAACACCGCGGCGGTGGCATCGGGGCGCTTGTAATAGCCCAGCATGATGCTGGACGTCTTGATGCGCAGTTCGCCGCGCGGATAGGGCTTGTCGGTCCTGAAGTAGCCAAGCTCAGGCACGTCATCGAGCTTATAGTCAAGGACCGGCGGGCGCTGGATGCGGTTGTCGGCCAGGACGGCGGCAACTTCGGTCGCGCCATAATTATTGCCCAGCTTATAGCCCAGGCATTCTTCCATGAACTGCAACACTTCAGGGGCAAGCGGGGCCGAGGCGAAGGACGCGACCAGCAACCGCCCGCCCAGGACCACGTCGCGCGTCTCGCGCAGCAGTTCGGCCTTGACCGCATCCATGTCCGCGCCGGGCACGGAGCGCCGTTCCAGCGCGACCTGATAATGCTGGTAAATCATCTCGCACACGCGCGGCACCAGCATCATGTAGGTTGGGCGGCAGATGCGCAGGTCGTCGAACAGTTCCGACAGGTCCTTCTTGCCCGTGAAATAGCCGATCCCGCCAAGGCCCAGCAGCGAGAAGACGATGCTGCGCCCGGACGTGTGGTTCATGGGCATGTAGATGAGGTTGATCATCGGCATGGGCGAATCCACCAGCCACAGCTGCTTGATCATCCGCTCCGGCAGCATCGCGCCCTTGGGCAGGCCAGTGCTTCCCGAGGTATAGTAGATGGTGCTCAGCCGCTCTCCGTCCGCCTTGTCGAACAGCGTCGCGGGCGGCAGGGCACTACCCTTTGCCAAGGCCTCGTCCAGCGTGACCAGCAGATGCGTGAGCCCCGCCTCGGCAAGCTTCGCCTGGGCCGCTTCGAACCGCTCGCGCTCGTCATCGACCTCCGGATGATAATCGAACAGCAGCAGCCCGCGCGGGCGATGGCCCTGGATGACCAGTTCGGCCGCGGTCTCGATATATTCCAGGCTGACCGCCAGCCAGCTTGGCGCGACCTCGTTGAAGATGGACAGGGACTGCTGAAGCGCCGCATTAGCCTGAAGCGGAACCGCCACCGCGCCGTTGTGGATCCCGGCAAGATCGACCGTCGCGAAATCCACGCTGCCAAAGGCGAGCAGGCAGATGAATTCGTCCGCCAGCAGCGCTTTGTCGGCATCATTGTGCCAGAAGGCCGCAAGCTGACGTGCCCGCTTCCACAGCCTGCCATAGCTGGTCATCTCGAAATGCTTCTGAATTTCCCGCGTGGTGCGACCGGTCGTGGGATCGATCCTCAGTTCCACTGCCCGTTCGGCCAGCGCGGGCCGGTCGGCATAGCTTTTCATGCAGGTCGCGACGATTTGAGCGAGACCAAGGCCGTGGACACGCTTGGCGGTGTTGATCGCGGGGTCAGGCACCGCTGATGCAACTTGTGGATCGGTATCAATCAAGAACTTCAGTCGGGCTGCTATGCCTTCGGCATAGTCATCCATGGACATCGTATATTGTGAGCGATCCAGCTTGCCCTGAATACCCATAGTCACCTCTCAAAATCATGTTATCCAGGACAACTTAATTCAATCGTCTGGAATATTGTTATTCAGATCAACTAACCCGGTATCTTCGTCACCTGTATGGTCGCAGGCGGATGATCCATAATCTCACTGTCCTCAGCATGCGCTAAACGCAAATGCCGCGTCTGTGCCACGCAACCATTTCGAAACCGGGCACGAACCCGCCGCCGGTCCATGGTCTGAATATTTGGCAATCACCAAGTTTTGTCAATGAGTAATTTTTAGCGGCACGAATGTGGCGCGCGCTCAGCGACGCCCTTTTCTGAGGCGCCGTGAATGGACAGATTGTCGATATCGTTACCCGTGCGGGCCTTATCTGGCGCCGCACTTCATGGGAGTGGGAGAAAGTTTCGAAATGTCTTCACTGGTGATCGTCTTTGCCAGCTCCACCAGACCCTTGACAGCGATATTTTTCACGCCCGGCATGTCTGCCGCCCAAGGCCGCCCATAGCCTGAAAACAGCGTCATCCCGTCGGCGGCGCCATATATGAATATGGCGACCACTGCTGCATCCTCATGACTTAATGACGGATTTAGCCGTTCCACGAACTGTGTGATCATCCGATGGACATGGCGATGAAGCGCCTCCAGCCGGTCCGCCACAAGTTCATTATGGTTGGCCATCGCCCAAAGCTCGGTGAACAAATTTGTTGTCTGCTTCGTGCTGATATCATCCAAAATATAGGTTATCAGCCGCGCCAGCCCTTCTTCGGCCGAATGGCCGGGCTCCTCCATCGCCCCGTCGATCTGGCTTCCGCCCGCGAGGATGATCTCGTCCAGCAGAACCTCAACCAGCATTTCCTTCCGGGGAAAGTGATGGTTCACATGCCCTACCTTCAACCCGCATTCCGTAGCGATCCGCTGAAGCGTAAAGGTTCCGGAGCCTTCCTCCACCAGCACATGCAATGCGGCTTTTAGGATCGCGTTCACCGTCTCGGCTCCCCGCGAGTAGACGCCGGGCTTCCGGCGTCTGGCTGTTTTCAGGTCATCGGTCATGGTCACTTATATCTGGTGCTGAACGGCGATCAGCAAGCGAATCTCACTGGAGGCGACGCGGAACAGGTATTTATTTAATCCAAAAAGCGGGAGGTTAAGGCTTTCCCGGCAGTTCACCCATGTCGTTTGAGCGCCCCTTTCTCCCAAATGCCAAAAAGCCAAATTTTCCTAGTTGACAGAAACTTGAAGATAAACAAGTATCTCAAGTCATTCCTGTGTGTCAGCATCTCATCGGGCGAGAATGCGTGTGCGGTCCCGAATTTTCGGTCGCTTGTCAGTATATGATAACCGACATCGACAAGTGCTTTTTTAACAGATGCGACTGAGATCAAGATTATTAATTATAATCGATTTCTATATGGTCATTTTTTAATGAACTGTTTTTTCATTGACGCGCTCTAAAATCTCTGTTCACACCTTAAGTATATATGAATCATGATTTAAAGGGGGAGAATCATGACTATGAGACAGTTGTCTTTTGTCCGCATGCTGATGGGAACAGCTGTTCTCGTCAGCGGCGCTGGAACGGCCTTTTCCCAGACATCAACGCGACAGGATGAACCTGCTCCGACCGCCTCTGCGAGCGGATCGGGCCGTTCGGAAATAGTCCTTACAGCACGCAGGCGCTAAGAACGGCTACAGAATGTCCCAATCTCCGCGACCGCCTTTGACGCCAATTCACTGGCGCAACGTAACATCTCGAATACGCAGGACCTGCTGGGGCAAATACCTCGCTCGTGGTCGGCCGATCGGGGCAGCAACGCAATACCGAGAATATCACGATACGAGGCCAAGGCGCGACCTTCAATGCGGCACCGGGTGTGGTCCTGTATTCGGCCGAAGTCCCGCTGATCGCGGATCAGCGCAATAACGCCCAGAATGGCGGCGGCTTAGACTATTACGACCTCGCCAGCCTGCAGGTCCTGCGCGGGCCGCAAGGCACGCTGTTTGGTCGTAACACAACTGGCGGCGCGGTTCTGTTCCAACCGCAGCGTCCAATCGACCGACTCGAAGGCTATGGCCAGATCCAATATGACAATTATGATTCGGTCGAGGTGCGCGGCGCGCTAAACTTGCCGATTG
Organism: uncultured Novosphingobium sp.; assembly: GCA_946886075.1. The sequence continues at coordinate 11,658 of CAMPHR010000061.1, forward strand.
TCGAAGATACGCTCCTGCTGCGTGTCGCCGGCATCTACCAGAAGCGCGACTGTTTCACGCACGAAATCACCACGGACACGGACCTGGATAGTCGTAATCGCTATTCCTTCCGTGCAGGTTTGACCTGGCGCATGGTGCCCGGTATTGAGAATTATCCCCTCGCGCCCGTGGGCCGCGTTCAGGAACATGGCACGGGAACGGTGCTTAATGCCGTCCCGGACGGCGTTGATCCTCAAACGGGGCTGCCATTCAGCACCGATCTCCTGCAACAGAACGGTCGCGGTATCCGGTCGGTCGCACTCAGCCCGTTGCTTTGGAGC
>CAMPHR010000062.1 GCA_946886075.1 uncultured Novosphingobium sp.
GGGGCCGGGCTGGCGGGGTCGCGGCGCGGCATGGGCCTGCGAGCGCCGCTCACGCCGTCATTGCCCTGCTGCAGCAGAAGGCCCTGGCCGACATTGGCGTTGCGGAAGCCGTCGGTCGGCAGGTGCACGTCCGACGCGTTCATCGGCTTCACCAGATAGGGGGTGACAACGATGACCAGTTCCGTCTCATGGCGCTGGAAGCGGCGCGACTTGAACAGGCTGCCCAGGATCGGGATTTCGCCGAAGCCCGGCGTCTTGCTGATCGAGTTGGCGGTGTCGTTGTTGAGCAGGCCAGCGATCATGAAGGCTTGGCCCGAACCCAGTTCGACAGTGGTTTCAGCCGTGCGGCTCTTGAGCGCGGGGACGGTCGTGTTCACCGAGAAGTCGAGGCTGGAGACGGTCGGGCGGACGCGCAGCGAGATGCGGCCATCGGCCAGCACGGTCGGCGTGAAGGCCAGCTGCACACCATATTGCTTGAACTCGATGCTGTTGCCCTGCGTGCCGTTGCTGACCGTGTAGGGATATTCGCCGCCTGCGAGGAAGCTTGCGGTTTCACCCGACAGTGCGGTCAGATTCGGCTGGGCCAGCGCGGTGGCAAGCCCGCTCGATTCGGCAAGGTCCAGAGCGCCCGCGACATCCATGCCGAGCAGGTTCGCGACGAAGCCGAGCGAGGTGCTGCCGTCGGTGGGCGTATTGAAGGTGTAGGTTGTGCCGCCAGTCGCGTTGGTACCGCGCGTCACGAAGTTGCGATCGGCGCGGCCGATGCTGTCGATGATTCGGCCATTGCCGTTAGCCAGCGCGGAGATGTTCACGCCGATCTGGTGCCCCAGGTCACGGCTGACTTCAGCGATCTTGACCTGAAGGTTGACCTGAAGCGGCGTCGCGGTGCGCAGGCGGCTGACCACGGTCACGTCCTTGCCGACGAAGGCCTGCGTCAGCCGTTCGGCTTCGGCGGCGTCTTCGGGCGCGGCGACGGTGCCGGTCAGCAGGACCATGCCGTTCATCTTGTTGACCGCAATCTGCGCGTTCGGCATCGCCAGACGCAGCATGTCATCGATGTTCGACAGGTTGTTGCCGACGCGGACGGTGCCGGAAAACAGCACCTTGCCGTTCGTCGCAGTGGCGAACACGGTGGTTTCGCCCGCTGCCTTCGCGATCAGGTACAGCTGGTTCTGCGCCCGAACATGGACATCGACGACCTCGGGATTGCCGATGACGACATCCGACATCTTGGCGCCGAGGTTGATGACCTTGCTGCCGCCGACCGACATCAGGATCGCATTGTCCTGCATCGATGAAGGCGCGGCATTGAGCGCGGTCGTCGGCGTGGCGGCCATGGCGGCGGCGAGGCCGAGAGCGATCGCGGGGCCGATGAGCGGTTTGACCGCCTTCTTTCCCGCCTGAAGGTTGATAGACTTCATCTTACTTCCCCCGGACCGGAACGACGGTCACATTGGTGCCGCGCGCAATGCGGATCACCGGCCCGCTGACGCCCCCCGGCGCTGCCTGGCCGCCGCCTGCCGGCACTTCGATACCGGCGGTCTGCACCGGCTTGGCGGGGACGGAGCTGCGCTGGTAGCGAGATACGTCGGCGCCGGTTGAAAAGGTGCTGCCCTTGTCGACCGGGCGAGCGGCGAGCTTGGCGATGATCTTCTTTTCCGCGTTCGGATTGGCGCCATCGGGCAGATCGACGTCAGAGCCCGCGATGGCTGCGTCGAGGTCGGACGCATTGTCCGCGATCGAGCGCAGTGTCAGCGACAGTGACCCGATGGTCTGCGCCACTGCGATCTTTTCCGCGATCTTGGGCGTCACTTCGATGGTGACGTTGGAATAGGTCTGCACGACCGGCTTGCCGTCCGCGCCCAGTGCGTCCATGCGCTGGTCGGTGGCGAGCACGCGCAGGTTGCGCAGGATGGTTTCGGACACCTTGAGCGCTTCACCGTCGCCGCCGCCCGCCACGCTCTGCGTCAGCATCAGGTCGACGCGATCGCCGGGAAAGACGAAGCCCGCGACCGAATTTTGCGCCGACACCGGCACGGTGATGGCGCGCATGCCCGGCCCGAGCGCTGCGGCAAGGAAGCCGCGCTCACCCGGCTTGATCACCGAACCAACGGTCATCGGCTGGCCAGCGGAGATGGCGGTGCGCACGACGCTGCCCACGAGCTTGGCGGGATCGGCTTGGCCTTGGATATAATAGGCCTGTTCGACCAGATCCTTGGGCCATGGCTGGAAGCGGAAGCTTTCCGCGTCGAGGATGGTGCCGACCGGCAATGCCTTGGTCGCGACCAGCACATGGGGCTGATCTGCCGCGACTGGCATGGAGGAGGCACTGGCCTGGGGCGCGCTAGACGAACTCAGCATGTTGCGCGCGAGCAAAGCTGTTGTGACCGCTATGATAAACGCCCCCACCAGCAGCACGATTTTCTTGCCGTCCATGATGAAATTCGTCTCCCTCAATCAGGCGAGTTGCGCCCGAGCCCCGAATTTTTACGCAAAATGGTTAAGATATCGTTCGCCAATCAACCAAAGGGCGGCAAAGGATATTGCGATACCGTAAGGAATCTGGGGCTGTCCGAGCCGCCGGGTCATGCGGTGATGGACCACGGTGACCACCGTCACCAGGCCTCCCACCATCGCCATCATCATCAGCATCGACAGCACGGCTTCCCATGGGAACCAAAGCGCCAGCGCGCCGAGCAGCTTGACGTCGCCCCCGCCCATGCAGCCGATGGCGAACAGCGCCGCGAACAGCGCGAACACGGCGAGCGCCAGCGCCACCTGCAAAACCATGCCGGGCCAGACCGGGAGGCCGTTGGCCATCCACCACAGCGGCGCCAGCGCGGCGATCGCCAGGTTCAGCCGGTTGGAGATGATGCGCGACCGCAAATCGGTGACGCACGCGATGACCAGCATCACGCCCAGGGCGCACAGCAGCGCCAGACTGAAATATTCCCCCGTCATGAATCTAAACGCTAGACCATATGGCTTACCAAACCGTAACCATGCGCCCCATGGATTCGCCCGTGTCTGTTCCCCCGGCCTTTGATCGTCGCGCATGGCCGACGGACGGGCGGCTCGATTATTGGACGGCGCCCGATGGCTGGCCGCTGCGCCGCTACCGGCTGGGCGATGGACGGCGCGGCCAGTTGCTGATGCTCGGCGGGCGCGGCGACATGATCGAGAAATATCTCGAAGTCATCGATCATTGGGCAAGCCAGGGTTGGGCCGTCACCGCCTTCGACTGGCGGGGGCAGGGTGGCTCAGGCCGCCTTGGCAGCGATCCGCTCTGCGGTCATATCGACGATTTCGCGCAATGGGTTTCCGACCTGGAAGCCTTCGTCACTGACTGGCGCGCGCAAGCGGAAGGGCCTTGCGCCATCGTCGCGCACAGCATGGGCGGGCATCTGCTGCTGCGCGCGCTGGCAGAGGGGATGAGCCCGCCCGACGCAGCCGTCGCCGTCGCGCCGATGATGGGCGTCCATACCGCCCCCTTGCCGCGCTGGCTGGCGGTGCTGATCGCCCGGACGATGTGCGCGCTCGGCTTTTCACAGCGGCAAGCCTGGACCCAGAAGGAGAATTCGGAGCGGCAGCGAGCGATGCGGCAGAAGCGGTTGACGCATGACCCCGAACGCTATGCCGATGAACTCTGGTGGCGCGATCACAGCCGGGACGTGGCGCTTGGTTCGCCAAGCTGGCGCTGGGTGGTGGAGGCGCTGCGATCGACCTTTGCGCTGGAGAAGGGCGGCAAGCTGGGGCGGATCACCGCGCCGCTGCTCATCCTCGCCACCAAGGTCGACAGGCTGGTGTCCACCCCCGCGATCCGCCGCATCGCCGCGCGCATTCCGGGCGCTCGCTTGCATGTCTATGGGCCCGAAGCCGCCCATGAGATATTGCGGGAAATCGATCCGGTGCGGCTCGATGCGCTGCGCCGTATTGACGACTTCCTCGACGAGGCCGCCCCGGCATGAGCCGTTTCGACATCGTGATCGTCGGCGGCGGCATAGCGGGCGCGAGCCTGGGCGCTGAGCTGGCGGGCGAGGCGTCGGTGCTGATCCTGGAACAGGAGGAGAGCGCGGGCTATCACGCCACCGGCCGCTCCGTCGCTTTCTGGGAAGAGACTTATGGCGGCGCGCAGGTGCAGCCGCTGACCACTGCGTCCGGGCCGTTGTTGCATACGCCCGACCCGGCCTTTGCCAGCCAATCCTTCCTCACCCCCCGGCAGACGTTGTTCGTCGGGCGCGATGCCGACCGTGCCGAACGCGACAGGCTGGCGCGGGAATTTGCTGGCCGCGTCGACCTGCGGCCGATAGATCCCGCCGCGCTGATCCCGGGGCTGCGCCCGCAATGGACGATCGGCCTGCTGGAACCTGATGTGTGCGATATCGATGTCGCCGCCTTGCACCAGGCCTATCTACGCCGCTTTCAGGCGCGGGGCGGGATAGTGCAGCTCGGGACGGCCTTCCACAATGCGGCTGCGATGCCGGGTGGCTGGCGCATCGGCACGAGCAGCGGCGTCGTCGATTGCGGCGTCATCGTGAATGCGGCTGGCGCATGGGCTGACGATGTCGCACGGCGTAGCGGGGTCGCGCCGATCGGCATCACCCCTTTACGGCGCACGGTCGTGCAACTGCGCGTGCCTGCGCTGCCGTCGGCTGATCTGCCGCTGGTCATGGACCTTGGGTCCCATTTCTATTTCAAGCCGGAAGGCGCAGGGCGCGTCTGGCTGACCCCGCATGATGAAGAGCCTTCGCCACCCTGCGACGCGGCGCCCGAGGAACTGGCGGTGGCGCAGGCGATTGCCCGTTTTGAGGATGTCGTGGACTGGCCGGTGGAGGCAGTGGAACGCAAATGGGCGGGGCTGCGCAGCTTCGCGCCGGATCGCGCGCCCGTCTATGGCTTCGACGCCAGGACATCGGGCTTTTTCTGGTTCGCCGGGCAGGGCGGCTTCGGCATTCAGACAGCGCCCGCCGCAGCGTTGCTGGGATCGGCGCTGCTGACCGGTGGATCGATGGCGGAAGCGGTGAGCGGGATCGATGTCGCGGCCTATTCGCCCGCTCGATTCGCGTAAGGTCACAGCCGGAACGAAGCAGCGTTCGTCACGTTAACAAGTCGTGCCTAACTGGATCACTCACGCCCGTTCGGGCTGAGCTTGTCGCAGCCCTCTTTTTTAAAAGGAAGTAGAGCCCTTCGACAGGCTCAGGGCGAACGGTGATAAAGGTTGTGATGTCCTCAGGCACGATCCATGGAGTAGGAGGATGCCGTCATGAAAGGCTTTTCACGACCGGTCCTGATCCTGTCAGGGCTAATAATGGCGGGGAGCAGCGCCAGCTTTGCCCAGCCGACCGAAGAAATTACCGTCACCGGCCGGTACAATAATGCGCAGACGCTTTCGCAGGGCGTCAGCTATGCCGACCTCGACCTTAGCACCAAGGCTGGCAAGGATGAGTTGCGCCACCGTGTCGCGCTGACCGCGCGCTATCTTTGCGGCAAACTGGGCGAATCGGACAATGGTTCGCCCGTCGTGCCCAGTTGTCGCGACGCTGCGACAAAGGATGCGATGACACGGGTCGGTACGATCGAAGAGGGCTTTGCCCCGCGCGGCACGACATGGGTCGCCGGAACGCGCTGGCAGCCGCCCTATCCCGCCGATTGGGTCGAAAGATATCCCTGAACCTCGCATGGGGGGGAGCGGCGCCCGCTTCCCCCGGTTCAGGCGCGGAAAAGTTCGGCCGCCGCGCCGGCCAACTGATCGGCGCGCTCATTTTCCGGGTGCCCGGCATGGCCCTTGACCCATTGCCAGGTCACCTTGTGCGGCGCGGCAGCGGCGACCAGCGCCTGCCATAGCTCGGCATTCTTGACCGGCTTGCGATCGGCTGTCTTCCAGCCATTCTTCTGCCAGCCGAACACCCATTTGGTGATGCCGTCCATGACATATTTGCTATCGGTGTAGAGCGTCACCTGGCAGGGCCGCTTGAGCGCGTTCAGCGCCTCGATCGCGGCCATCATCTCCATGCGGTTATTGGTGGTCTGCGCCTCTCCGCCGGAGATTTCCTTCTCCTTGGTCCCAAAGCGCATCACCGCACCCCATCCGCCGGGGCCGGGATTGCCCTTGCACGCGCCGTCGGTGAAGATCTCGACTTGCGAAAGCGCGCTCACGCCTGCATCAACTCGGCCGGGGCAGTCTGCGCGTAAAAGTCCAGCCGCCGCAGATAGGCGAGCGGGTCCTTGCGCGTCACCAGCGCGTCGGCGGGCGTGTTGATCCAGTCATAGGCACGGGTCAGGAGGAAGCGCAGCGCCGCGCCGCGGCAGAGGATCGGAAAGGCCGCCTGCTCTGCATCGGAAAGGCCATGTGCCGCCTGATAGCCAGCGAGCAGCGCGGCCGATCGGTCGGCGAAGAATTGCGCGCCATCACTGCTGAACACCCATGCGCTGTGCGTGATGGCAAGGTCATAGGCGCGGACGTCAGTGCAGCTGAAGTAGAAGTCGATAAGGCCTGTGACCGCGTCGCCCAGCATCAGCACATTGTCGGGAAACAGGTCGGCATGGATCACGGCGCGCGGCAGCTCAGCGGGCCAATGGGCGTCGAGATAGGTCAGCTCATCGGCGACGCGCTGGCCAAGCCGCGGCGCGATATCGTCCAGATGCTCTCCGCATTTGGCTGCCAGGTCATGCCAGCCCGCGATGTCGAGCGCATTGCGCCGTTCGCCGTTGAAGCCCTCTGCCGCCCGATGCAGCTGCCCGAGCGCCGCGCCTGCTGCCTTGGCCTGTGCAGCGGTGGGTTCAGTGACGGAAATGCCGGTCAGAAATTCGATCAGGCAGGCAGGCCTGCCGCCCAGCTGTTGCAGGCGCTTGCCGTCACGATCCGCAATGAAGCGCGGCACGAGGCAACCGCGCGCGCCTAGATGATCGAGCAGGTCCATGAAGAAGGGAAGGTCGGCCTCATCCACCCGCTTTTCATAGAGAGTGAGGATGTAGCGGTGGCCATTTCCGTCGGCGCCGGTGGTTTCCAGCAGATAATTGCTGTTTTCCACCCCTTCGGCGATGCCCTTGGCCGATACCAGCCGCCCGGCATCGTAGCGGGTCAGGAAAGCGTCAATCTCTTCGGCGGGTACATGGGTATAGACTGCCATGGCCTTATGCCGCTCCCAGCTCGCGCGGCAGCTTGAAGGCGATTGTCTCGCGCGCCGTTTCGACCTGCTCTTCCGTCACGTCGAAGCGGGCGGCGAGCCGGTCCACCACTTCGCGCACCAGTATTTCCGGCGCTGACGCCCCTGCGGTCAGGCCAAGCGTGCGAACATTGTGCAGCCATGCGAAATCAATGTCGTCGGCGCGCTGGATCAGCCGGGCGGGCGTGCCTTCGCGTTCGGCCACCTCGACCAGACGCAAGGAGTTGGAGCTGTTGGGCGCGCCGATCACGTACAGCGCGTCGCACTGCGCGGCGATCGCCTTCACCGCTGCCTGACGGTTCGACGTCGCGTAGCAGATATCCTCGCCCTTGGGCGCATGGATGGCCGGGAAGCGGCGCTGAAGTGTCTCCACGATCGCGGCAGTATCATCCACCGACAGGGTGGTTTGCGTCAGGAAGGCAAGATTATCGGGGTTGGCAGGCGTGAAGCTCTCGGCATCCTCCACCGTCTCGATCAGGGTCATGTTCCCGGCATCCACCTGACCGAATGTGCCGATGACTTCGGGGTGCCCCCTGTGCCCGATGAACAGGATATGGCGGCCAGCCTCGACCTGCCGCTCCGCCTGCCGGTGAACCTTGCTCACCAGCGGGCAGGTGGCGTCCAGATAATCGAGGCCGCGTTCTTCCGCCTTGGCAGGCACCGCCTTGGGCACGCCATGGGCTGAAAAAACCACCGGCACGCCATCGGGTACCTGGTCCAGTTCCTCGACGAAGATCGCGCCCTGCGCCCGCAGATTGTCGACCACATATTTATTATGGACGATCTCATGCCGGACATAGACGGGCGCGCCATATTTCTCGATCGCCTTTTCGACGATGACGATGGCGCGGTCCACGCCAGCGCAAAAGCCGCGTGGCGCGGCGATCAATAGCTTCAGGGGAAGGCGGGCGGTCATGCCTGCCGCTTAGGCCAATGTCGCCTCGGAAGAAAGGGGTGAGGCGCCCGCCGCTCATTCCTTTCGGTTGCGTGAGCGACGGGGTGCGGATAAGAAGCCCCAGCCTGTTCCCAAGGGATTGCCTCGTGACCTTTTCTCGACTTGCGCTGACTGGAATGATCGCCCTTGCCCTTGCGGGCTGCTCGCGTCGGGGAGAAATCGATCCCACCGGCGGCATTGTCGCTGTCCGCTCGGCCTGCCCGACCGCCGCGATCCCGGCCTATACGGGCGACATCACGCTGTTCAATCCGGCTGGCAGCACCGATGCCCGCGCGATCGACGTGGTGGCGAACATCACCGATTTGCGCGCCACCTGTTCGGAAGGCGCGCAATTCTACAGCGAGGCGAGCTTCACCGTAAACGCCCGCCGTTCCGACGCGACCGCAGCGCGGCAGGTGACGCTGCCCTTCTTCTCCGCCGTGGTCCGTGGCGGCAACGCCATCGTTGCCAAGCGCGTGGGTCAGGTCGTGCTGGACTTCCCGGCTGGCCAGTATCGCGCGACCGCGTCAGCGAAGGCGGGCTCCTATGTCGATAAGGCCGCCGCCACGCTGCCCGCCGACATCCAGGCGAAGATCACGCAGAAGCGCAAGGCAGGCGACGAGGACGCGGCGATCGATCCCTTCGCCCAGCCCGACGTCCGCGCGGCGCTGCAACGAACCAGCTTCGAGCTGCTCGTGGGTTTCAACCTGACCCAGGACCAGCTCCGATATAACGCGACACGTTAAGAGCGAACCTTAATCTTCCGTTCGCCCTGAGCTTGTCGAAGGGCTCTACTTCTTGCAGGGAAGGATGAGGCTTCGATTTTAGCCCAGCCCGGACGGGCCTTGTGCTTTTCGAGGAAACAGCCTTGTCTCTCTACATTCGTTTCACTGCCCATCTGAACGCCGTGCTGGACGCGCTGGAGGCGGATGGCACGCTCCCTGCTCGCCTCAACCGCAAGCCCGTCACCGTCGAGCCGCCCCGCGATGCGAGTCATGGCGACCTCGCGACCAACGCCGCCATGGTCCTTGCCAAGCCCGCAGGCACCAACCCGCGCGCGCTGGCGGAAAAGATCGTCGCTGGCCTTGAAAAGTTGGACGAGGTGGAAAGCGCCACCATCGCTGGCCCCGGCTTCATCAACCTGACGCTGACCGACGCCACCTGGCGCGCTGAACTCGCCGCGATCCATGCCGAGGCTGCGGATTATGGCCGTTCCGACGCGGGTGAGGGCGTCACCGTCAACGTCGAATATGTCTCCGCCAACCCCACCGGCCCGATGCATATGGGTCACTGCCGGGGCGCGGTAGTCGGCGATGCGCTCGCCACGCTGCTCGAATATGCCGGGCACAAGGTCATCCGCGAATATTATATCAATGACGCAGGCGGCCAGGTCGACGTGCTCGCCCGCTCGGCCCATGTCCGTTATCGCGAGGCGCTGGGCGAAGATGTAGGCGCGATCCCGGAAGGCCTCTATCCCGGCGATTATCTCGTCCCCGTGGGTCAGGCACTCGCCGCAGACTATGGCGACAAATTCGTAGGCGCGCCCGAGGGCGAATGGCTCGTCCCCTTCCGCACCAAGGCCGTCGCCGCGATGATGGCGATGATCCGCAGCGACCTTGCCCTGCTCGGCATCCATCACGACATCTTCGCATCCGAAGCCGAACTGCAAGCCGCCGGAAAGCCCGAAGCCGCCGAGCAATGGCTGCGCGAGCATGACCTCGTCTATGACGGCGTCCTCGAAGCCCCCAAGGGCGAAACGCCCGAGGATTGGGAGCCTGTCGAGCTCCCGCTGTTCCGCTCCACCAAATTCGGCGACGATCAGGACCGCCCGATCAAGAAGTCGAACGGCGCCTGGACCTATTTCGGCGCCGACATGGCTTATCATTTCCAGAAGGCGCAGACCGCCGACCAGCTGATCGACATCTGGGGCGCGGACCATGCCGGTACGGTGAAGCGCATCCAGGCCGCCGTCGCCGCGCTGACCGAGGGTAAGGCGCGCTTCGACGTCAAGCTCATCCAGATGGTCCGCCTGCTGCGCGATGGCGAGCCGGTGAAGATGTCCAAGCGCGCCGGCAATTTCGTGACGCTCGCCGATGTCGTGCGCGAAGTGGGCAAGGACGTCGTTCGCTTCACCATGCTGACGCGCAAGGCCGACGCGCAGATGGACTTCGACTTCGCCAAGGTGGTGGAAGCGTCGAAGGACAATCCCGTCTTCTACGTCCAATATGCCCATGCCCGCATTTCCTCGCTCGGCCGCCGCGCGGAGGAGGCTGGAATGGATCTTCCTGCGCCCGACCTGTCCCGCCTTGGGACGGAGGAACTTAACCTTGTTAAGTTGGCGGCGCAGTTCCCCCGGGTGGTAGAAGGGGCGGCGTCAGCCCGTGAGCCGCACCGGATCGCCTTTTATCTCAACGACTTGGCGTCCGCGTTCCACAGCTGGTGGAATTTGGGCAACGACAATCCGCGCGCGCGCGTCATCCTGACGGACGATCCGGCGTTAACTTCCGCGCGGCTTTTCTTAAGCCGCGGAATCGGGCAAATAATCCGTAATGGCCTGGCCCTGATGGGCGTGGCCGCGTTGACGGAAATGCAATAGCCAAGGCGGAGGCACGGATAAATGGGCGACTTTGCGAGGGGGCGGCTCGATCTGGACGATGACGAGCGTCTGCCCTGGCTGGAGCCTGGTATCGAGGAAGAGGAGGATGAGGGGCTCTCGCCTGTCCGCCTGCTCGGCTTCATCCTGCTCGCGCTTGTCCTGCTTGGCGGCGTCGTCGCTGGTGTCTGGCTCTTGAAGAACCGTTCGACCGGCGGCGGCGAAGGCAAGCTGATCGCCGCGCCCGCAGGCGACTACAAGGTGCCCGCGCGCGAAGCCGACGCGAAGAAGTTCGAAGGGGAGGGCGACGCCAGCTTCGCCGCGAGCGAAGGCGTGCTGCGCGACGGCCGCATCGACCCCAGCCGCGTGCCCGAAGCGCCCGTCACCGCGACTGCACCTGCCAAGCCCAGCCAGCCGGTCCCGGGCAAGCCCTCGCAGAGCGTAACCGCACGGGTGGCGGACGAGACCAATGTCCGGCCAGCCGCCGCCGAACCTGTTCGCAAGGGCGGCGCCGTGATCCAGCTCGGCGCCTATGGCAGCCAGTCCGGTGCCCGTGACGCCTGGACGCGCCTGTCGAAGCGCTTCGCCTATCTGGCGCCCCTCACCATGGCGATCGAACCCACCGAGGTCGGCGGCAGCACCCTCTACCGCCTGCGCGCGACGGCGGGGGCGCAGGCGAATACCCTCTGCGGCAGGCTCAAGGTTGCAGGAGAGAGCTGCATCGTTGTGAACTGAGCTGCTTCTAACTCCCTCTCCCCTTCAGGGGAGAGGGCTGGGGAGAGGGGAGCGACGGTGCGGAATCGAACATCGCTGGGTTTCGCGAAGCAGTTACGTCGCGAGCTAACAGCTGCTGAAGCACGCCTCTGGTATCACTTGCGTGCGAAGCGCTTCTCCGGCGTCAAGTTCCGCCGCCAAGCCGTGATCGGACCGTTCATCGCCGACTTCACCTGTCGGGCTGCGATGCTTGTAATTGAGATTGATGGCGACACGCATGGCTCGACCGCCGACTATGACGCTGAACGGACCGCCTATCTCGAACAGCGAGGCTGGCACGTCCTCCGCTTCACCAACACGGACGTTATGCAAAATATTGAGTCCGTCCTTTCCATGATAGCGCGGCGCGGGGGGGGGGGGGGGGGGGGGGGGGGGGGGGGGGGGGGGGGCGGGGCGGCGGGCG
>CAMPHR010000063.1 GCA_946886075.1 uncultured Novosphingobium sp.
CCGCAAGGAAGGGAAGAAGAAGTAAGATGGCAAAGCTTTCCCTCTTCGCGCGGCGTCGTCGCCGCGTTCGCACCGCGCTCAAGGCTGTTTCGGGCGCTCGTCCCCGCCTTAGCGTTCACCGTTCGGGCCGTCACATCTACGCCCAGGTCATCGACGATGCGCAGGGCAAGACCCTGGCGTCGGCCTCGACCCTAGACAAGGATGTGCGCGGGAAGACCGGTGCCACTTCCGAAGCCGCTGCCGATGTCGGCAAGCGCGTCGCCGCTGCGGCGACTGCTGCCGGCGTCACCCAGGTCGTGTTCGACCGTGGTGGTTTCCTGTTCCATGGCCGCGTCAAGGCGCTGGCCGATGCGGCCCGTGAAGCCGGGCTGGAGTTCTGACATATGGCTGACGAAAACGATATCCAGGCCCAGCCGGGCGCACCCGCCGCTGTCGAAGGTGGCGAGCAGCAGACCGAGGGCCGTGGTCCCGGGCGTGGTCGTGGCCGTGGCGGCGATCGCAACCGTGGCGAGCGCGGCGGCCGTGGCCGTCGCGACGACCGTCGCGGTGGCAACCGTGACGAGGAACAGGGTGAAGAGCTGATCGAGAAGCTGGTTCACATCAACCGCGTCTCGAAGACCGTGAAGGGCGGTAAGCGCTTCGGTTTCGCTGCTCTGGTCGTCGTCGGCGACGGCAAGGGCCGTGCGGGCTTCGGCCATGGCAAGGCGCGCGAAGTGCCTGAAGCCATCAGCAAGGCGACCGCTTCTGCCAAGAAGGCGATGGTTCGCGTTCCGCTGAAGGAAGGCCGCACGCTGCACCATGATGGCCTGGGCCATTTCGGTGCGGGCAAGGTGACGGTTCGTTCGGCTCCGGCCGGTACGGGCATCATCGCCGGTGGTCCGATGCGCGCTGTGTTCGAAAGCCTCGGCGTCGCTGACGTCGTGACCAAGTCGAACGGCACGTCGAACCCCTATAACATGATCCGTGCAACCTTCGCGGCGCTGGGCGAACAGACCAGCCCGAAGTCGGTGGCGCAGCGTCGTGGCAAGAAGGTCGCTGATCTTCTGCGCCGTGGTGGTGCCTCGGCCGAAGTCGCGCAGGCTGATGCCGAAGCGATTGCGGAGTAACAGACATGGCGAAGATCAAGATCAAGCAGATCGGTTCGCCGATCCGCCGTCCCGAAGCCCAGAAGAAGATTCTGATCGGCCTCGGCCTCGGCAAGATGCACCGCGTGGTGGAACTGGAAGATACTGCGGAAGTCCGCGGTGCCATCGCCAAGCTTCCCCACATGGTTGCGGTGGTCGACTAAGTCGCGCTCCTCTGCCGCAGGCGGGAGTGGATACACAGCCTTGCCGCGCAAGCGGCTAGGCGAAGTTGGAGAGGGCAGAGCGAGGCGCGATGCTTCGAGATGGCCCTCACCACTGCGACTAGGGCCTGCTGCGCAGACCCAAGTCTCGTTACCTCTCCCGCTTGCGGGAGAGGTTTACGTTTTTCTGCGGAGGCGCTATCGGCGCTTCCTTCATCGATTCCCGCCGCGGGAGTCAGCGCGAACATAGCGAAAGCGAGTGCACGAAATGACGAAGCTTAACGAACTCAATGACAATGCCGGCGCCCGCAAGGGCCGGATGCGCGTCGGCCGTGGTATCGGCTCGGGCAAGGGCAAGACCGCAGGGCGCGGCCAGAAGGGTGCGAAGGCACGTTCGGGCGTCGCGATCAACGGCTTTGAGGGTGGCCAGATGCCGCTCCACATGCGTCTGCCGAAGCGCGGCTTCAACAACATCTTCGCCAAGGATTACGCGATCGTAAACCTGGGCGCGCTGCAGAAAGCGATTGACGCTGGCAGGCTCGACGCCAACGCCACCATCGACCATGCGGCGCTCAAGGGCGCTGCGCTGGCTCGCGGCGGCAAGGACGGCGTCCGTCTTCTCGCCAAGGGCGAACTGACGGCCAAGCTCAACCTGCTCGTCGCTGGTGCGTCGAAGGGCGCCGTCGAAGCGGTCGAGAAGGCTGGCGGCAAGGTCGAAGTGATCGCCGTTGTCCCGGCTGCCGAAAAGGCTGCTGCCAAGAAGGGCAGCGCCAAGGCCGCCAAGAAGGCTTGAACTGAGCCGTAAGGCTTGCAAGCATGGCCCCGCTGCCCGATATGGGTGAGCGGGGCCTTGTGTTTCGGGCGGGAAGCCCTTCATTCTCGGCTCCGATGGAGTTCAGAATGAACGGTGTGAATTTCCGTGTTCGACAGCGTTCGATCACCCCGCTAAGGGGTTAGCGATTCCGCTCCGGGTACCTCAATCCGGCAAGATGTTTTGAAGGGCAGCCAAGATGGCATCGAGAGCCGACCAGCTCGCATCCAATCTCAGCCTGGCAAAGTTCAGCCAGGCGACCGACCTCAAGAAGCGCCTGTGGTTTACGCTGGGCGCGCTGATCGTGTTCCGCTTCTTGAGCTTCGTGCCGCTGCCGGGCGTCGATCCGACCGCGCTGTCACAGCTCTACAAGCAGACCAACGGCGGTGTCCTGGACATCTTCAACACCTTCTCGGGTGGATCGCTTTCGCGCATGAGCCTCATTGCGCTCGGCGTAATGCCCTATATCACCGCCTCGATCGTTGTGCAGCTCGCGGCCAGCCTTTCGCCGCAACTCGCGGCGATCAAGAAGGAAGGTGAGAGCGGGCGCAAGAAGCTCAACCAATATACCCGCTACGGCACAGTCGGGCTTACCGCCGTGCAGGGCTATTTCATCGCCGTCGGCCTTGAAAGCTTCGGCGCGCAGTCTGGCGTGCAGGCCGTCGTCGACCCGGGCTTCCTGTTCCGCATCGCCGCCGTCGTGTCGCTGATCGGCGGTACGATGTTCCTGATGTGGCTGGGTGAACAGATCACCTCGCGCGGCATTGGCAATGGCGTGTCGCTCATCATCATGGCGGGCATTGTCGCGCAGCTTCCGGTGACGCTCAGCAATTTGTTCAAGTCAGGCAGCGAAGGGTCGATTTCGGGCCTGCTGATCGTGATGGTCGTCGCGCTGGCGGTCGGCCTCATCCTGCTGATCTGCTTCATGGAGCGCGCGCAGCGCCGGGTGTTGATCCAGTATCCTAAGCGTCAGACCCGGCAGGGACTGATGCAGGCTGACCGCAGCCATCTGCCGCTCAAGGTCAATACCGCGGGCGTGATCCCGCCGATCTTTGCAAGCTCGCTGCTGCTGATGCCGCTCACCATTTCGCAGTTTGCCGGGAACACCGTTGCTGGCGAAAGCAGGCTGGGTGATTTCGTGCTGACGCTGAACCAATATCTGTCGCATGGCAGCCCGGTTTACATGGCGCTCTACGGCCTCGGCATCGTGTTCTTCTGTTTCTTCTACACGGCCGTCGTGTTCAATCCGGAAGAGACCGCCGATAATCTCAAGCGGAATGGCGGGTTCATTCCCGGTATCCGTCCGGGCAAGAACACGGAAAATTATCTGGACTATGTCCTGACGCGGATCACGGTCATCGGTGCGGCTTACTTGGCTATCATCTGCCTGGTGCCGGAATTCGCGATCGCCCGGGCGGGGATACCATTCTATCTCGGCGGGACCAGCCTGCTGATCGTGGTGAACGTCACCGTCGATACCGTGACCCAGATCCAGAGCCATTTGCTGGCCCACCAATATGGGGATCTGATCAAAAAGGCCAAGCTGAAGGGACGGCTCCGTTAAAGGCGCATCAGCGCCAGCGCGAGAACAGGGGAGTATGCGCACATGAATATCATTCTGCTGGGCCCTCCAGGAGCAGGGAAGGGCACGCAGGCGAGCCGTTTGGTCGAAAGCCGCGGCATGGTGCAGTTGTCGACGGGCGACATGCTGCGCGCTGCGGTCAAGGCTCAGACGCCGGTTGGCCTCAAAGCCAAGGCCGTGATGGAAGCAGGCGAACTCGTTTCCGATGAGATCGTGTCCGGTATCATTGGGGAAGCGTTGGATGGCCTCGCTCCCGGCACCGGCGTGATTTTCGATGGCTATCCGCGTACCGAGGCCCAGGCTCATTCGCTGGATTCCATTCTCGCCGATCGGGACCGCACGCTTGATCATGTGATCGAGCTTGATGTGGACGAAGATGCGCTGGTGGAACGGATCACTGGCCGCTTTACGTGCGCGGTTTGTGGAGAGGGCTATCACGACAGCTTCAAGCAGCCCAAGGTCAAAGACGAGTGCGACAAATGCCACGCGCATGAGTTCAAGCGCCGCCCGGACGACAATGAAGAAACCGTGCGGACGCGCATGGCCGAGTATCGTGCGAAAACCGCTCCGATCCTCCCGATCTATGAAGCACGCGGCATTGTGTCGCGGGTCGATGGCATGGCTGACATGGATGATGTGACTGCGGCGATCGCGGCCATATTGGATGGGGCCAAGGCTTGAGCTAATTTCTTCCGTCGGCCATCGACGAGAGGAAAAGAATGCGAACTTGGCTCCCGCTGCCCTTGTCACCGCACTCGCTTGGGGAACCTCAGCACCGGCGGAGGTGAGATCAGCCAATGATCTCGGCTTCTTTGTAGCGAGTAGCGTCAGGATCAAACGGGACGCACGGTCGATCTACACCCTGGTCGCCAAGCCCGCACGCTGGTGGAGCCGAGAGCACAGCTACAGCGGTGACGCCGCTAACCTCAGCATGGATCCGCGCGCAGGCGGCTGCTTTCGCGAGCGGCTCCTGGGGGCGGACGGGAGCGCGGGGAGCGTGGAGCATGCACGTACAATATTGGCTGAGCCCTATAAGCGGCTGAGATTGTCCGGCGCGCTTGGTCCGCTGCAAGCCGATGCGGTGATCGGAACTCTTGAATTCACCCTCACCCCCGCCGACAAGGGTGTCGAGGTGACGATCAGCTATATAGCAGCGGGCTCGATGCGAACCGACCCCAGGCAGATCGCGCCAGTCATCGACAGGGTTCTGGCTGAGCAACTCGCAAGCTTGAAGCGCGTCGCCGAACAGGGAGGCTGACCTTCAGCTGACATCTGACAAGCCGATCTGCGTACTTGTCGGGGTCCTCCTCCACCATCTTAACCGATTGATTGCTATTTCGTTGCTAATGTGTCCAGGTGACTGGCCCGCCTTCCCGAACCCGCCTGTTGGAGTTGGATGCCCTAAGAGGCATCGGCGCGCTATGCGTTCTTGTCTTCCACTATTCGACGCGCTTTCACGAGCTATTTCCCCAAGCAGCGCATGTGCCATTCAGCTTTCCCGGCGGAAATTACCGGGTGCTCCTGTTCTTTACCATTTCCGGGTTCGCGATCTTCTTCACGCTGGACCGGATTGGCAGCGTCAGCGATTTCGTCGTCAACCGTGTGGCGCGGCTTTATCCCGCCTATCTGGTGGCGATGCTGCTCACGCTATCAATAGAATATTTGGCGAAGGCAACCCAGCTGCTGGTGGGGCCCGGGGCGATCATCGCGAACATCACGATGCTCCAAGGCTTTGCGTTTCTGCCTGAGGTGGACGGCGCTTACTGGACCTTGACCGTGGAGATCGCCTTTTACTTCTGCATGATATCCATTTGGAAATGGATCGGATTGAAGAGGCTTGAGCCGATGCTCGCGCTCTGGCTCGCGGTTCGGGCGGTGTACGGGCTGTGGCCGGATATGCCCGAGCGGATCGTGATGCTGTTCGTGCTCAGATATCTTCCTTTCTTCGTAATCGGCATATTGTCGTACCGCGTCTGGTCGGGGCAGCGGAGTTGGCGGCAGCAGGCCCCCTATGCGGGGATGGCGCTGCTCTCCGTCGCGTTCATGGAGAGTTGGGACGTCACCGTCATGGCGTGCCTCCTGCTTGGAGGCTTTGCGGCGCTGATTCGGGGGCGATTGCAGTGGATCGCGGCACGCCCGCTGCTCTGGATGGGAGGGATCAGCTATTCTTTCTACTTGATCCATCAGCATGTCGGCTTTGTGGTCATGCTGAAAATGACTGAGCAGGGCTACAGTCCCTGGCTTGCCTTCTTCTCGGCATTCCTCCTCGCGCTGATCCTGGGCGCGGGCATCAACAGGTTGGTGGAGCGGCCTGCAGGTGAGGCGATAATATCCTGGTGGCGTCGGCGGCGTCGAAAGACGCTGGTGCAGCCGGAAGTCTCGTCGCGCCCGGCTTAACGGGGATGCTGGCCTCTCGCTCGTAGAGATATCTAGCCTGCAAAGAAGAACAGGGGCCCGACACTGATGAGCCGAGCCCCTGCACCAGAGCCCTACTGCGCGCGCGGAGCGGCGGCTGCAGCGTTGGCAGGCAGGCCGCCTAGCTGCGTCACCAGCTTGGTATAGGCGTCGAGGTAGGCGAGCACGATGACCTGCCCAATCTCGGTATTTTGGTAGCCGCTGGCTCCGGCAGCAGCAAAGCCGCCCCACCATCCGGCACCGCCGCCGCCGCCAAAGCCGATGTCGGTCTTGCGCGCGTAGCCTTCGGTCAGCGCCTCTTCCTCGGTGGTGCGGGCGTTGACGATGGAAAGCGTGACGTTCGCTTCCTTCTTCTTGATGTTGAGGCCGCCCGCAAGCGCGCCGAAGGTGCCGCCCATCAGGCCGCCGAGCGCAGCGCCGAAGCCGCCGCCGCCAGAATTGCGGTTCGACGAGACGATGTCAGGTTCCAGATAATAGTCGGCTGCCTTGACCTGGCCCCGGCCCAGGTTCGATCCCGCCTGCAGTTCGCCCGAGTCCGCCATGGCGCGTTCCATCGCCCGGCTCTGCATCGCGCGGCCACGATTGACGATGCCGAAGCAGCCGGACTGCTGAATGAACACCTTCAGGATCGCTTCCGGGCTGCCCAAGTTCAGTTCGCGCCACCACTGATTGTCGGGTTCGACAATGGCGACAGTGCCGATGCGGCGGGTGCAGCGGGGAATTTCCTGCTGAGCGCGCTCTTGCGAACGGCGGCCGGACGAGGCGCCCTTGGTGGTGCCATCCTTGTAGGTCTTGCCGGAAGAACTCATATTCGTCTGCGCCATCGCAGCCATCGGCGTCGCAAGCATCGATGCTGTCGCGACAAGCGCGGAAACCGTCTTGAACATTGCCCCAGATCCCTTTCGAGCGGTGAATTATGAAATTTTTATTATGGTACGACCCGTTTAAGGCTCGCGTCACTTACCATAGCTGGCGGCCTTTTCCTACTGATGGTCGGGGTCTTTGCAAGCTCTGCTGACAGGTGCGCAAATGGCTGCTATCGGCGCGGGCCATGACTGACCTTTCGCACATCCGTAACTTCTCGATCATCGCCCATATCGACCATGGCAAGTCGACGCTGGCCGACCGGCTGATCCAGCGCACTGGCGGCCTTACCGACCGCGAAATGTCGGCGCAGGTGCTCGACAATATGGATATCGAGAAGGAACGGGGCATCACCATCAAGGCGCAGACCGTGCGCCTCGACTATGTCGCGAAAAATGGCGAAACCTATGAGCTGAACCTCATGGATACGCCGGGGCATGTCGACTTCGCCTATGAAGTGAGCCGCAGCCTTGCCGCGTGCGAGGGCGCGCTGCTGGTGGTGGACGCCGCGCAGGGGGTCGAAGCGCAGACGCTGGCCAACGTCTATCAGTCGATCGAGCATGACCATGAAATCGTGCCGGTGCTGAACAAGATCGACCTGCCCGCCGCTGAGCCGGAAAAGGTGCGCGCGGAGATCGAGGAAGTGATCGGCCTCGACGCGTCGGAAGCGGTGCTGGCGAGCGCCAAGTCCGGCATCGGCATCGACGATATCCTCGAAGCCATCGTTGCCAAGATTCCCCCGCCGAAGGGCGACCGCAACGCGCCGCTGGAAGCGATGCTGGTCGACAGCTGGTACGACCCTTATCTCGGCGTCGTCATCCTGGTGCGCGTCGTCAACGGCGTTATCAAAAAGGGGCAGCAGATCAAGTTCATGATCGGCGAGACCGAGCATCTGATCGACCGCGTCGGCTGCATGCGGCCCAAGATCGAACAACTGCCCGAACTCGGCCCCGGTGAGATCGGCTTCATCACCGCGCAGATCAAGGACATCAGCCAGACTCGCGTCGGCGACACCATCACGACCGTCAAGAACCCCGCGGCCAAGCCCCTGCCGGGCTTCAAGGAAGTGCAGCCGGTGGTCTTCTGCGGCCTCTTCCCGGTCGATGCCAATGACTTCGAAAAGCTGCGCGACTCGATCAGCAAGCTGCGCCTCAACGACGCCAGCTTCTCCTTCGAAATGGAAACCTCCGCCGCGCTCGGCTTCGGCTTCCGCTGCGGCTTCCTCGGCCTGCTGCATCTCGAGATCATCCAGGAGCGGCTGACCCGCGAATATGATCTCGACCTCATCACCACCGCGCCATCGGTGGTCTATGAGATGCACATGAAGGATGGGGAGGTGCGCCATCTGCACAACCCGGCCGACATGCCCGATCCCAATCATATCGAGATGATCGAAGAGCCGTGGATCGAGGCGGTGATCTACTGCCCTGACGAATATCTGGGCAGCATCCTGAAGCTCTGCCAGGATCGGCGCGGCATTCAGAAGAATCTGACCTATGTCGGCGGGCGCGCGCAGGTGACTTATGAACTGCCGCTCAACGAAGTGGTGTTCGACTTTTACGACCGCCTGAAGTCGATCAGCCGGGGCTATGCGAGCTTCGACTATCATCAGATCGGCACGCGCGAGGGTGACCTCGTCAAGATGAGCATCCTTGTGAATAACGAGCCGGTCGATGCGCTGTCGATGATCGTTCACCGCAGCGCCGCCGAAGCGCGCGGGCGGCATATGTGCGAGCGCTTGAAGGACCTGATCCCTCGCCACCTGTTCAAGATTCCGATCCAGGCAGCGATTGGCGGCAAGGTCATCGCTCGAGAGACGATCGCGGCGATGCGCAAGGACGTGACCGCGAAATGCTATGGCGGCGATATTACCCGCAAGAAGAAGCTGCTGGAGAAGCAGAAAGAGGGCAAGAAGCGGATGCGGGAATATGGGTCGGTGCAGATCCCGCAGGAGGCCTTCATTGCGGCGTTGCGAATGGGGGATGAGAGCTAGGTTAGACCAGCTTTCCGTCCGTTCGCCCTGCGCTTGTCGAAGGGCTCCTCTTCTTGAGGGGCAAGGAAAAGGCTTCGACAGGCTCAGCCCGAACGGACCTAGGTGATTTACGCCGCAACCTCTGTCCTCCTGCCGGGTTCTTCGGGCTTGGCAGGAGATCAAGGCATGAAGCAGGAACCCAAGGCGGGCGACAAGGTCAGCTGGAAAAGCCATGGTGGCGAGGCGCATGGCAAGGTGGTGAAGAAGCAGACCAGCGCGACCCAGATCAAGGGGCACAAGGTCGCCGCTTCCAAGGACAATCCGCAGTTCATCGTCGAGACGGACGATGGCAAGCGCGCCGCGCACAAGAAGGACGCCTTGTCCAAGGATTGACGCGGACGGGGCATCCATGATCATGTCCGGCGGCACCTTCTTCCATGGGACAGACGATGAGCGACGCTTGGTTGTATGACGAACATCCCGCGATGTTTCGCGCGCATCCATTTTTGTTCATCCTGCTGCTGGTTTCCGTGGTCGGGCTGCTGGCAATCGGGGTTTGGTGGTTGCGGACGAAGGGTGAGCGGCTGGCGCTTTCCGACCGTGAGGTGCTGATGGAGCGCGGGCTGCTGGCCAAGCAGCGGACGGAGATTGCCCTGTCGAGCATCCGCAGCGTGCGCATCACGCAGAGTTTCGGGCAGCGCATCTTCGACGTTGGCAATGTCGAGCTGTTCAGCGCTGGCGACATCGCTGAAATCGCGATCAAGTCGATGCCCCGGCCGGGCCGCATCCGGAACATCGCGGCGTCGCGCAACCTGGATTTGCTGCCGCAACGCTGACACGCGCTTGCGCCCCCTTGACCTGACGCAAATTTATTTCAACCATATGTCCCGACTGAAGGCACGGTGAAAAGCCTGTATCCGGGGAAGGATGCCGCTGGGTAACGCTGCTTCGCAATGGCGCGGGGCGCGGTTGCAAAGGGTATCCTTCATGGCGTTGCCGGTGATGCTTTCGCTGCCAGAATTAACCGAACAACAGCGCGAGGCGGTGCGAGAGGCCTGCGGCTTTGCCTGTGTCCGGTGCGGCGTGACGATTTATCGCTACCTTCGCCTTCCCGATTCTGCCGCGGCGACATTGCTATGCCCGACCTGCCATGCGCTGGTGGAGGAGGGGCGGCTGACCACGGCGCAGGTGCAGGGATTTCATACCAATCCGGTGGTCCGCCAACGCCACTTCGCGCGGGACAGGATGCCCTTTTCGTCGGAATTGCCGATGCTGATCGTCCGGGGATCGCGGCCGCTACGCGATACGCCGATTCCGCTGATGCTGGATGGCGAGCCGATCCTGATGTTCGCGCCGCCGCGCCGCAGCCGGGGGGCGACGCGGATCAGCCTGCGCATGGGCGACGCTGATGGCGATCCGGTTCAGGTGATCCAGGGCAATGAGTGGCTGCCCGCCAATGGCAGCTGGCGATTCCTGCTGCGCGGCGATCGCTACAGCGTGATGGCGGCGCGGGGTGATGGGCTCGCCATATTGCGGATCGTGGCGCGCAACAGGATCGCGGTAGAGCATCTGCGCACGACGATCCGGGGGCGGCGATTGGAGGTGACGCCGGACTGGCTGGAGGTCGACGGCAAGCGGCATGTGAACCGCATCGGCAGCGGCGCGCTTGTAGGACTGGAATGTTGAGGTGGTGCGCCAGAAATGGCGGATTTCCGTCGAAGTTCACAGTGTATGCGCGCGCGAGGGCGGGCGCGCGTGGGCGCGAGGGAGTGAAGCGGGACGTTTCAAAGAGAGGGGCGGGGATAGGGTT
>CAMPHR010000064.1 GCA_946886075.1 uncultured Novosphingobium sp.
ACACCATCTACGCCGGTACAGACCAAATCCAACGCAACATCATATCCGAACGCGCCCTCCAAATGCCACGTGAGCCAAGGGGGTGAGGAGTAGATTTTAAGCTAGATTTTTCTAATTAACGAATGAAGTGCACAGAAAAACGAGGAGAGTGAAATGCCCTTGGACCCACAGCTGGAAGCCATGTTTGCCAATCAACCGGAATGGCCGCCGATCCGGACCGTTCCGGTGCCAGCTTTGCGGGAGGCGGTGCGGTCGAGTTCGGTTCAGTTGCCGCCGCCGCAGGTGTCGCTGGCGTCTGTTTCCAATCGGACCATTCCGGGCCCGGCGGGTGAGATTCCGGTGCGAATCTACACGCCCGAGGGCAAGGGACCTTTCCCGGTCACCGTCTATTTCCATGGCGGCGGGTTCGTGGTGGGCGACCTCGACACGCAGGATATGATCGCGCGTGGCCTGGCGGGGGGCGCGGAGACCATCGTGGTGTCGGTGGACTACCGACTGGCGCCCGAACATAAGTTCCCGGCGGCGTTCGAGGATAGCTGGGTGGCGACCCAGTGGGCCGCGGCCAATGCGGCCGAACTGGGTGGAGACCCCGCGCTGATCGCGGTTGCAGGCGATAGTGCTGGCGGCGTTCTGGCGAGCGCCTGCGCGCTTCTCGCCCGCGATGCCGGTGCGCCGCGCCTCGCCGCGCAGATCAACTGGTATGGCCCCGGCATCCACCCGATCCCGGAAGAAGGTTCCGCCCTCGAATTTGCCAACGGTCCTGTCCTCCGCCTGGAAGATGCCCATTATTTCTGGGAACTGCACATCAAGGACGAAATCGATTATGACGATTTCCGCGCCAGTCCGATGAAGGCGACAAGCCATCAGGGCCTCGCGCCCGCGTTCATCGCCAGCGCCGAGTGCGACCCCATCCGCGATGCGGTCGAAGCCTATGGCCCGGTGCTGGAGAAGGCCGGAGTGGAAGTCGAAGTGAAGCGTTATCCGGGCATGGCGCACGGTTTCGTGTCATGGATCGGCTTCCTTCCGGGAGCGCAACAAGCGATGGCCGATGCCTGTGCTTTTGCGAAGAAGCAGTTCGTGGCGGCGCGTCAGACTGCGTGAGCTGGATAAGCGGAAGGGCGGCGCTTGCGAAAGCTGGAGCCGCCCCTTCGTTAAAGCATTTTCGAAGCAGATGGGGTCATCTACTGGCTCGGAAAATGCGAGAACAAACAGGTGAAGCGGGACCCCGGATCAAGTCCGGGGTGACGATAACGCAAAGATGATCAACTCTAAGCATACACAGCGGCCTGCTGCGCCCTGCCGCTATCGTCCGCCGATCAGCGTCCGCGCGTCGGCAGATCCGTCGAGCAGCTGGTTGGTGCGACGGGCCACTTTCCATTCCGCGCCGACGCGGACGAGATGCCACATATTGGCGGAAGCCCGATGCGCTTCCCACTTGTCGCCGGATTTGCGGAAGACGACGGAATAGGTCCGCGCAGTTGCGCGGTCGCCATCCAGGTCGATGACGGGCGGGCTAAGCACATGGGCGGCTCCCCCATGGATCAAGCCCTGGTGGCTTTCCCCCTCCAGCAAGGCCTGGATCGCGGCGCGGCCCGTATAGCTGCCGAAGCCGCCGACTTCGTAGACGCCGTCCTCCGTCCAAAGAGCAGCAGCCCCCGCGCAGTCGCCCGCGTCCGCCAAAGGCCCGTATCGCGCGATCAAGTCGCGTATCGCCTCCCTGTCCTCCAGAAGGGCGATGCGCGTGGCCAGATCAGCAGGCACGGTCAGAGCTTCACGACCTTGCACTGCGGGACGGGATGATCGGTCGCCTCGATCCAGCGCCACAGGCCCGTTCCCTTCCGGTGGCCGGACAGGTCGATCCAGTTGCCATAGCCGGGGTCCTTGTCGGCGCAGACGAGGACGACGCTCCCGTCATCTTCATATTTCGCCTGCGCGCCATTGACCCACACCTTGCGGTTCACATGGTCCATGGATTCCATCCACCAATTGTCGATCTGGAAATTCCAGAAGCGGCATTGCGGCGGCTTGGCGGTGATGACCAACGCTTCATCAGGGGCAAGATCATAATAGATATGCCCGTACCAGATTTTGGGATCGCCACCGGCCCGCTGGTAGACCGACTGTTCCTTGCCCCCGTAAATGCGATTGGGCTGTTCCATGAACCATTGCGACCAATCGGCGAAGGTGTTGGCGGTGCCGCGCACCCAGGCGGCGGCGCCGTTCAGCTGCGCTTCGATCGTTTCCGGCGCCAGGATCGCGGGAACGGCAGGGCCTTCGCTGATCCGTTCGATCCGTACATCGGCCGCGACTTCGGCGCGCTTGTCATTGAAGGTCTGGCGAATGATGAGCAGCGTCGTGTCGTCCGCCATGGGCAGCCAGTTGCCGGGTTTTTGCGCCTTGCTGACGATGATTTCGAAACTGCCGTCGGGTTCCAGCTGCATGTCGGCAAGCTCGATCTCGCCGGTCGAGGCCATGGTCCCGTCGATCGCATAGCGATTCGCCTTCGACCCTATCGAGAAATAGGGCACGCTGTTCCGTTTACCGGTAATGCGATATTCACGATCCCCGCGGACGACGATCTGCTGGTAGAGATTGTCGGGATTGTCGGCGCCGATCTTGATCGTGTCGTCAGTCAGCAGGAAAATGCGCGGAAAATCCGGATCGCTGGAATCGACCAGCATGTTGAGGGCCGTGCGCGTCAGGCGGGACAGGTAACGCAACCCTTCCGCCTGATCGATCGCCGTGCCCGGCGCTGTGGAACGGTCCAGCACCTCACCAGCCTGCGCCAGTCGATCGCAGAATTGTCGCCAAACCGCCGACAACCGGATATCAGCTGTTGCTTCTTCGGCCATCATTCTCTCCAACATGCGTATCAGTTGCGCTATCTTACGCCATGTTCAAGCGGTAAGATAGAAATTGTCTCACATAAATGCGTAATATGAAAGAGGTTGAGGATGACTGCACTAGCCTTCAGTTTCACCAAGATTATCGTCAAGGACCTTGCCGCCGCCGAACGTTTCTACACCGAGCTGTTCGGGCTTGAGGTGGTGGGTTATCTCAATCTCGGCGAAGGCGAAGAGCTGATGAATGAGGTGATCCTCAAAACCGCTGGCGCGCAGCCGCCCGCGCCCAATTTCATCCTGGTCAGCTATCCCAACCGGCCTTCGCCCGCCACCGGAGAAGCGACGACCGGCTTTGTCGTGGACGATATCGACGCGACCTTGGACAAGGCAGTTGCCACCGGTGGAACAGTCGAGGTCCCTGCCACCGACGTACCCGAACATGGCTTGCGCGCGGCTTATATGATCGATCCTCAAGGTCACCGGGTGGAGTTGCTGCAGATGCTGAAAGCCTGAAGCTTCAACTTTGAGGGATTGTCACCCCGAGTCGAGCCCGGAGTGACGATACGGGGACGGTGATGCTTCCGATGCGCCAGATTACATTGCGTGATCGATGACGGCGCGGGTGACTTCCCCCGCCTTTAGCGCGGCGATCGCTTCGTTGATCTGGTCGAGCGGCCAGATGCCGCTGATCTGATCGGCGATGTTGAGGCGGCCGTCGCGCGCCTGGGCGATGAGTTCGGGATAGTCCCTTTCGGGAAGCGCGCCACCGTTCATCGTCGCGATAACTTCGCCGCCCATCACGAAGCTGCCGAGCGGCAATGCCGCTTCCGCGCCAGGGCGCGACATGCCGATCAGCACGACACGGCCGCCGCGCTTCGTGCAACGCAAGGCGGTGTTGATGGCGCCCACCGCGCCGCTGCATTCGACTACCACATCGATGGGGCCAAATTCGCTTGCCAAAGCCGCGGCGGCCGTGTCGCTATCCTGCGCGGGATCGGCCAATAGAAAAGCGCTCGCGCCAAATTGCCGCGCCGTTGCTTCCTTAGCGGGATTGGCGTCGACGGCGATCACATGGGCGCCATTGCGGGCAGCGCCCTGGATGGCGTTGACGCCGATGCCACCGACGCCGAACACGGCGACATTGTCCCCGGCCCGAACGCGGCCCAGGACGCGCGCGGCGCAGACGCCGGTGGAGACGGCGCACCCGATCAGCGCACCTTGTTCCAGCGGCAAGTCCTCGATCGCGAACAATTGCGAGGCCTTTACCACGATTTCACTGGCGAAGGAGGAGACGTTGGCGAAGGAGGCGACGGGTTTCCCATCCAGTTCGAACGGGAAGCCGGGCGCCATGCCCCAATTGATGTCGCAATTATGGGGTTCGCCGCGCTGGCACTCCCGGCATTGTCCGCAGGGCGTTTGCGTGCCGACGCAGACGTGGTCACCTACCGACCAGCCTTCCACGCTGGGGCCAAGCTCCGCGATCTCGCCAGCGGCCTCATGCCCCAGGACGACCGGGAGATTGGGCAGATGCGGCGTCAGCATCGCTATGTCGCTGTGACAGATGCCGGAGCGCAGCACGCGGACACGGACTTCGCCGGGCCCGACGGGGCGAAGCGTCACTGCGTCGCTGATGAAGAGGGACTGCCCATCCCACACCGCGGCCCTCATGCGCCCAACCCCGCCAGCAGGGGGTAGCGGAAGGATGGATCGTCGCGATCCGCCCGGCCATTGGGTGCATCCTTGCTCATCCGTTCAAATGCTCCTTGATCGACTGTTGTGATCGACCCGTGATCAAAGACGAGGCTGCGATAGCTGAACTTCCATTGCCCGTCGCGCCGTTCGTACCGGTCGAGATAGCGGCCAAGCGCGATGAAGAGCTTGGCGTCCGGCCCATGGGTTCGATGCCACGCCTCTACATAATGCTCCCCCTCGGCATGGTCGCCATCGATGACGAACAGGCTGTTGGTGATGCTGTGGCGGGTCAGGCTCCAATGCGCGGTCACTTCCGGCAGCCAGGCGACGAACGCATCGGGCCCGCCCTGGAACATCGCTCCATGATCGTCGACCGCATCGTCATGATAGAGGCTGCGGACAAGCGCGAAGTCGCGGCGATCGCATCCGCGGCAATAGCGCATCACCAGATCGTGCAGCGCAATCCGGTCGAGCAATGACTGCGACATGGGTCTCTCCATTTTGGCGCCAAGGGCCGGATTCTTATCACTCCACGACGTGGAATAGCGCCAATTCTGCGCATAGGGAAAGCGCAAAAGCGCCGAACCGCTGTTTTTCGTAAGGACAGCAATCGTTCAAAGCTGTCTGGAGTTCGTTAGCAGGATTGATTATGATCCCGTTAACCCCGACTTTCAAAATATGGGGAAGAGGATGGAACCTGACAGCAGTATTTTCCTGTTATGCCCCTTTCGATTGTTGTGCCTGGCGAGCGGATCATCGGCGCTTGTCGGGCTCGGCGTGATCCTCCTGCTGACTTGATAACATTTCCGATCCAGCATCGGAAAAATACTTGCCTTCCGCCTGCGGCAAACCGTAAGCCGTCGCCTCAAGCCGAGACGGTAGGAACAATATGACCGAAGCAAAGGGGCCGTTGTCCGACAGGGCCGAGGTAAAGCCCCTTCCCGACGAAGATATCCAGGATAGTGCAAGCACTCCCAAGCGGCGCAGGTTGGGCCTGATTCTGGGCACGGCCGCCGTGATCGCGCTGATCGTGGGGGCGTTCTGGTTCGTGCGGCACCAGACATATGGCAAATATCAGCAGAGCACCGAAGACGCCTATCTGCAGGCCGACAGCGTCACCGTATCCGCCCGCGTGTCCGGCTATGTCAGCGAAGTGCTGGTGCATGAGAATCAGGATGTGAAGCCCGGCCAGCCATTGCTGCGCATCGAGGCTCCCGACTATCCCGCCCAGGCTGCGCAAGGTCAGGCGCAGATCAATCTCGCCACCGCCAATGCCGCCAATGCCGAAGCGTTGATCGGCGAACAGGAAGCCGCGATCGAGCAGGCGCGGGCCATGCTGGCAGCGGCGCAGACCAAGGCGCGCTTCGCCGCGGCCGAGGTGGCGCGCTATGCCCCGCTCGCCGCCACTGGTGCCGAGCCGCGGGAAAAGCTGGCGACGCTGCGCACCCAGGCGGCGCAGGCGGCGCAGGACGTCGCGGCACAAAGGGCGACGACGCAGGGCGCTGAGCGTCGCATCGCCAGTTTGCAGGCGCAGATCGCCCAGGCAAAGGCGCAGGGCCAGAGCGCGCGCGCCCAGCTGGAGGTGGCGCAGCGCAACGTCCGCGACATGGTGATACGGGCGAGTGTCGCCGGGCGGGTGGGCGATCTGTCCGCGCGCGTCGGCCAGTTCGTGCAGCCGGGCCTGCGCCTGATGTCGGTCGTGCCCGTGCAGCAGCTTTATCTGGAAGCGAACTTCAAGGAAACGCAGCTTGGCCTGATGCGGGAGGGTCAGCCGGCGGAGATCGAGGTGGATGCCCTGCCCGGCGTCACGCTGCATGGCCATGTCGCGAGCCTCGCGCCCGGCACCGGCGCGCAATTTTCCCTGCTGCCCCCGCAAAATGCGACCGGCAACTTCACCAAGATCGTCCAGCGCGTTCCGGTGCGGATCGCGATCGACGCCGATCCATCGATCAAGAAGCTGTTGCTGCCGGGCATGTCCGTCGGCGTATCGGTAGACACGCGATCGGCTCGCGAAGAGCTGGAGAGGCTGAAGAACAACCAGCAGGTCCGGCGGGACGCCGCCAAGTGAACGCAGCCCAGCCTGAGACAGCGCAGCGCGCGAGCGCGGCGGACTGGCTCGCGGTTGCGGCAGGCACGCTGGGCGCGATGATGGCGATGCTGGACATCTCCATCGTCAATTCCGCGCTGCCCATCATCCAGGGCGAAATCGGCGCGAGCGGCACCGAAGGCACCTGGATCGCGACGTCGTTCATCGTCGCCGAGATCGTCATCATCCCCTTGGCGGGCTGGTTGCAGCGGCTGCTCGGGCTGCGCAATTTCCTGGTCATCTCGACCATCGGCTTTGTCATCTTCTCGATGATCTGCGGCATGGCGCAGACGTTGCCGATGATGATCGGCGGCCGGATCGGACAGGGGATCACGGGCGGGGCGCTGATCCCCACCGCCATGACCATCATCGCGACGCGGCTGCCGCGACACCAGCAACCGGTCGGCAACTCCCTCTTTGGCGCGACGGCGATCCTGGGGCCGATCATGGGGCCGGTGCTGGGCGGCTGGCTGACCGAAAATGTGAGTTGGCACTATGCCTTTTTCCTCAACCTGCCGGTCGGCGTTGCGCTGCTGCTCCTGCTGCTCGTCGCGCTGCCCCATGAGCGGCCGCGCCTGGACCTGATTGGCGAGGCGGACTGGCTGGGCGTGTTCGGCCTGATCCTTGGGCTGGGCGGGCTGACCGTCGTGCTGGAGGAAGGCGAGCGGGAACAATGGTTCGAATCCACGACGATCATCTGGCTCACCATCACGGCAGTCGCGGGGTTCGCGATGCTGCTGGCGGGGCAGATGCGGTCGGAACGGCCGGTGATCCGCCTGCGCCTGCTGCTCGACCGGCAGTTTGGCGCGGTGTTCATCATGGCGATGATGATCGGCATGGTGATTTACGGCACGTCCTATGTCATCCCCCAGTTCCTGACGGCGATCGCGCATTATAACGCGCTTCAGTCCGGGCAGATCGTCCTGCTTTCGGGAATTCCCATGGTGCTGATGATGCCGTTCATGCCGTGGGCGATCAGGACCGTGCCAATCCATTTGTCCGTGCTGGTCGGATTGGCCCTCCTGATCATCAGCACCTATATGGAAACATCACTGACGTCGGCGTCCACCGGGTCCGACTTTGTTGATTCCCAGTTGATGCGGGGCGTCGGCACCATTTGCGTCATGATGTTCCTGAATCAGGCAGCGATCCGGTCGGTCCCAACGTCGCTGGCGGCCGATGCGTCGGGGCTTTACAATGCCGCGCGCAACCTGGGCGGCTCGTTCGCGCTGGCTGGGATCGCGGTGGTGCAGGACCAGCGCCTGTGGCTGCACAGCCGCAGGATGGAGGAGAATCTTGCCGCCAACGGGCTTGGCCTGCAAAATTATGTGGATACGCAGGCGGCGGCGCTTGGCGGGCCGGAAGCGGCTTACCGCGTGATCGAGCAAAGCATCCACACGCAGGCGCTGACCATGACCTTTATCGACCTGTTCTGGATGCTGATCATCGCCATCCTCGTCTGTGCCCCGCTCGTATTCCTACTTCGTCCATTGCCACAGCATGCCGCACCCGTGGCCGCCCATTGAGATCGCCGATGCGTAACCGATCCGCCATTGCCTTCATCCTGCTGCTGACGACGGCCTGCGCCGCTGGTCCCGACTATAAGGGTCCGCAAGACGCAGCCCCGCCACCGCCGTCCCAGTTCGTCCGGGGACAGGCGGACAGCAGGCCAGTCGAGGTCGCAAGCCCGTGGTGGACGAGCCTGGGCGATCCGGTGCTGAACCAGTTGATCGATCGGGCGCTTGGCGGAAACCCGCGCCTGGATGCCGCCGCCGCGCGCATACGGCAGGCACGCGCCACATTGCGGCAAAAACGAGCCGAGGAACTGCCGACGGTCAACGGATCGGTGATCTATGCAAAGGCGCGTCTGCCGGGCCAGTCCGAAGATGGTGGCGCCACGACGCTCGACCTTTACAATGTGGGGTTCGATGCGAGCTGGGAGCTGGACCTCTTTGGCGGCACCCGCCGCGCGGTAGAGGCGAGCCGCGCCGATGTGGCGGCGAGCGAGGCAAGTCTGGAGGATGCGCGCGTCAGCCTGTCGGCGGAAGTGGCGCAAAGCTATGTTGATCTGCGCGACCGGCAGCAGCGGCTTGCCCTCAGCGCCGAAGCGCTGGCGTTGCAGGATGAGGAAGTCGCGCTCACCCGGCAGCGTTTCGAGCGCGGGACGATCGCGCGCGGCGACCTGTTGCAGCTGGAAGCGAACTGGGAGAGAGAGCGCGCGAAACTGGCGCCGATACGGGCGGAAGTGGATGCGTTGAAGGATAAGCTGGCGGTGCTGACCGGCGCGGCGCCCGGCTCGCTCGACAGTTTGCTGGATGCGCCGACCGCCCTGCCGCTGCCGCCTGCGCAGGTAACGGTGGGTGACCCGGCCGCGCTGTTGCAGCGGCGGCCCGACATCAGGGCGGCGGAGCGCAAACTGGCAGCTCAGACAGCGCGGATCGGCGTGGCGGATGCGGCGCGCTTTCCGCATATCAGCTTCCTCGGCTTGATCGGGCTTGGCGGTTCGTCGCCGGAAGATCTGGTCGATCTGGACAAGTTCACGGTAGCGGCAGTGCCGCGGATCAGCTGGTCATTCCTCGACTTCGGCAAGGCGCGAGCGCGGATCAATGCGGCACAGGCGCAGCGGGACGAAGCAGCAGCCGATTACCGCGCTGCGGTGCTGGGCGCGTTGCAGGATGCGGAAGCTTCCTTGGCGCGGTTCCAGCGGCAGCGGGAGAGCCTGGCGGATCTTGCGCGGGCGGAACGGCAAGGGAAAGCAGCGGTGGAGCTTGCCCGGCAGCGCAGTGATGCGGGTACGATTTCGCGGATCGATTATCTGGAAAGCCGCCGTCTGTTCTTAACCGCTTCGCAAACGCGGGTGCAGGCGGTAGCGGCGCTGACCAGCAGTTTCATCAGTGTTGAGAAAGCTTTGGGGCTGGGCTGGCAAGGGTTGCAAGCCGCTCAGCCCTCTCAATAATTACGTATAAGAAACGAAAATAGGAGAGTTTGGATGAACGCGGATTTTGCGCGGGGTTGCCGTCGTCTGGACGGCAAGGTGGTCGTTGTGGCGGGCGCCTCCAGCGGGATTGGCCGGGGTACGGCCTTGCGGCTGGCGGCGGAGGGCGCGGCTGTGGCTGTGGCGGCGCCAGCGGGCGAGAAAGCCAGGATCGACAGCCTCGTCGAAGAGATCGAGGCGATGGGCGAGCGCGCGATTGGCTATGCGTTCGACGCGACGGATGACGCTTCGATCGCGGCGCTGATCGATGGCGCGGCTGGAAGCTTTGGCGGCATCGACGCGGTTCATGCCAATTTCGCGGATTTGCGGGTGCTGATGTCGGATAGCGACGCGCTGACTGTGACCGACGAGGTGATGGAGCGCACGCTGGACGTCAATTTGAAAGGCATGCTGCGGATCACGCGCCATGCCGTGCCCAAGCTGCTGGAACGCGGGGGCGGTGCGATCGTCTATACCTCTTCAGCGGCGGCCATCGCGGCCGAGCCGGTACGCCCCTGCTATGCGATGGCAAAGGCGGGGATAAACGCGCTGGTGCGTCATGTCGCAAGCGGGTGGGGGCAGCAGGGCATCCGCGCCAATGCGATCATGCCGGGGCTGGTCGTTACGCCTGAGCTTCGCCAGACCATGCCCACCGATTTTCAGCAGGACGTGCTCGCGCGGGGAAGGTCTCCGCGTTTGGGGGAGGTTGAGGATATTGCCGCGATGGTGGCGTTGCTTGCGAGCAAGGATGGGGAGTGGATTAGTGGCCAGTCTATTGCCGTGGATGGGGGGTCTACGGTGAGTTAGACGTTGGCTTCGTTAGATGCCATTCCCCCTCCCGCAGGCGGGAGGGGGTTAGGGGG
>CAMPHR010000065.1 GCA_946886075.1 uncultured Novosphingobium sp.
GCGAACACCGAGGTGCCGCCATGGCCCTTGGCGATGTTGTTGATCAGTTCCTGGATGAGGACGGTCTTGCCGACGCCCGCGCCGCCGAACAGGCCGATCTTGCCGCCCTTCGCATACGGAGCGAGAAGGTCGATGACCTTGATGCCGGTGACCAAGATCGACGCGTCGGTCGACTGATCGACGAATTCGGGAGCCTTGGCGTGGATCGGGGCGGTGACGGTCGTGGCGACCGGGCCGCGCTCGTCGATCGGCTCACCGACGACGTTCAGGATGCGGCCGAGGGTGGCCGGGCCGACGGGAACGCTGATCTGCGCGCCTGTGTCGGTCACTTCCTGACCGCGGGTCAAACCGTCGGTCGAGTCCATCGCGATGGTGCGGACGGTGTTCTCACCCAGATGCTGGGCGACTTCCAGAACAAGGCGGTTGCCGTTGTTGCTGGTTTCCAGCGCGGAGAGAATTGCGGGGAGCGCATCGGGGAAGGTCACGTCGACGACAGCGCCGATGACCTGCGAGATGCGGCCTACATTGTTGGTGGTTGCCATGACTGCTTCCTTGCGTGCGTGATCTTAAAGGGCTTCTGCGCCCGAGATGATTTCGACCAGTTCGGTGGTGATCGCGGCCTGGCGGCTGCGGTTATACTGGATGGTCAGCTTGTTGATGAGGTCGCCTGCGTTGCGGGTCGCATTGTCCATGGCGGTCATCGATGCGCCCTGTTCGGACGCGTTGTTTTCCAGCAGCGCCTTGAACAGCTGCACCGTGACGTTGCGCGGCAGCAGGTCGTCGAGGATCGCTTCTTCGCTCGGTTCATATTCCACCGTCGCCGGAATCGCGTTGCGATCCGCATCGGCGGGGATCTTGACCGGGATGATCTGCTGTTCAGTGGGGATCTGCGCGAGCGCCGACTTGAACTGCGAATAGAAGAGGTGCGCGACGTCGAACTTGCCGTTCAGATACATGTCGGTCAGCTCGTGCGCGATCGCGGAAGCTTGGTCAAAACCGGGCTCCTTGGCACCAGTTGTGTCGAACTGCGCGACGATCATGCCGGGGAAGGTGCGGTTGATCACCGGACGACCTTTGCGACCGATCAGGTAGAAGCGGACAGTCTTGCCCTGCTGGATCAGCTCGTCAGCCTTGGCACGCGCCGCCTTGACGATGTTGGCGTTGAACGCGCCAGCAAGACCACGGTCGGAGTTGGCGACGACCAGGAGATGGACGTCATCCTTGCCGGTGCCAGCGAGCAGCGGCGAGGCACCTTCGCCCGAGCCGCCTGCGATCTTGGACGCGAGCGAAGCGACGACCGCTTCGAGGCGGCTGGAATAGGGACGCGCGGCTTCAGCAGCGGCCTGCGCCTTGCGCAGCTTCGCGGCGGCGACCATCTGCTTCGCCTTGGTGATCTTCTGGGTCGATTTCACCGACCCGATGCGGATCTTTAGTTCCTTGAGGCTGGCCATGACGAACCTTCTGTTCGTCATCCTGACGAAAGTCAGGATCTCGTGCCTCCAGGTTCAACCCTTGTGGCCCGAGATCCCAGCTTTCGCTGGGATGACGGATTATCCCTTACGCAAACGTCTTGCCGAAGCTGTCGAGCGCGGCCTTCAGCTTGGCCTTGGGCTCGTCGCCCAGATCCTTGCTGTCGCGGATCGCGGCGAGGACGTCGGCATGGTCGTGACGCAGATAGGCGAGCATCAGCTCTTCATACCGGGTCACGTCCTTGACGGCGACATTGTCGAGATAGCCGTTGGTGCCAGCGAAGATCGACGCGGTCTGCTCTTCGAAGGGCAGGGGCGAGAACTGGGCCTGCTTCAGCAGTTCAGTGAGGCGCGCACCACGGTTCAGCAGCTTCTGGGTCGAAGCGTCGAGGTCCGAACCGAACTGGGCGAAGGCCGCCATTTCGCGGTACTGCGCCAGCTCCAGCTTGATCGAGCCGGAAACCTTCTTCATCGCCTTGGTCTGCGCGGCGGAACCGACGCGCGACACCGACAGGCCAACGTTAATGGCCGGACGGATGCCCTGATAGAAGAGGTTGGTTTCAAGGAAGATCTGGCCGTCGGTGATCGAGATCACGTTGGTCGGAATATAGGCCGACACGTCGCCCGCCTGGGTTTCGATGATCGGCAGCGCGGTCAGCGAGCCGTTGCCATTGGCGTCGTTCATCTTCGCAGCGCGTTCCAGCAGGCGGCTGTGGAGATAGAAGACGTCGCCCGGATAGGCTTCGCGGCCCGGAGGACGACGCAGCAGCAGCGACATCTGACGATAGGCGACGGCCTGCTTGGACAGATCGTCATAGACGATCACGGCATGCATGCCGTTGTCGCGGAAGAATTCGCCCATGGTGACGCCGGTATAGGGCGCCAGATACTGGAGCGGCGCGGGCTCCGAAGCGGTCGCGGCGACGACGATCGAATATTCCATCGCGCCATTTTCTTCGAGCTGCTTGACGATCTGCGCGACGGTCGAGCGCTTCTGGCCGATCGCGACGTAGATGCAGTAGAGCTTCTTGCCCTCATCGTCGCCCGCGTTGATGCCCTTCTGGTTGATGAAGGTATCGATCGCGACGGCGGTCTTGCCGGTCTGACGGTCGCCAATGATTAGTTCGCGCTGGCCACGGCCAACGGGGACGAGAGCGTCGATCGCCTTCAGGCCGGTCTGCACGGGTTCGTGCACCGACTTGCGGGGGATGATGCCCGGAGCCTTCACTTCAACGCGCTTGCGCTCAGTGTACTGGATCGGACCCTTGCCATCGATCGGGTTGCCGAGGCCATCGACCACGCGGCCCAGCAGGCCCTTGCCGACGGGAACGTCAACGATGGTGCCGGTGCGCTTGACGGTGTCGCCTTCCTTGATCTCGGCGTCCGAGCCGAAGATCACGACGCCGACATTGTCGGCTTCGAGGTTGAGCGCCATGCCCTGCACGCCATTGGCGAACTCGACCATTTCGCCCGCCTGGACGTTGTCGAGGCCATGGACGCGGGCAATGCCGTCACCCACGGTCAGCACGGAACCGACTTCGCTCACCTGCGCTTCGGTGCCGAAATTGGCGATCTGGTCCTTGATGACCTTCGAAATTTCTGCGGCGTTGATATCCATGTTCAGCCTTTCATCGCCTGGGCGAGACTATTCAAACGGGTGCGGATGGAGGAATCGATCATCTGGCTGCCGATCTTTACGACCAGCCCGCCCAGGATCGCGGGATCGACCTTGGCTTCGAGCGCGACGTCGCGGCCGACGCGGGTGCGGAGGTTTTGCGCAAGCGCGGTGATCTGGTTCGAATCGAGCGGATGCGCGCTGGTCACTTCCGCGCGCACCTCGCCCTTGTGATTCGACAGCAGCGTTTCATAGGCGCGGATGACGGCGGGCAGCTGTGACAGGCGGCGGTTCGCGGCGAGGACGCCAAGGAACTTCGTCGTCAGCGCGTCGATGCCGATGGATGCTGCCACCGCTGCGATCGTCTTTCCAGACGCGTCGCGGCTCAGCACGGGATTGTTGATGAGGCTTTTGAAATCAGCCGATTCGGCGATCGCCGCCTTGATCGCACCGAGGCTGGCCGCCACGGTGTCGAGGGCGTTGCCGTCCCGAGCCAGATCGAACAGCGCAAGCGCGTAGCGTCCGCTGAGGCTAGCCTGAATGCCGCCGGTAGTCTCCACGCGCTTACCGTCCTCCATTGAGTTCACTGGCACTTGATTTGCCGGTCATGCAAAAAGAGGGGCGCGGTCTTATCCGTCCCGATCCCCTGTCGCCCGGCCGGTTAGCAGCGGCTTTATGACTATGCAAGTCATGGAACGCGATTCCGTCACAAGGATGGAACGGAGACGATTGGACGGCGCTTTCCGCCGCGCGATTTTGATCAGTTTGCAGGGTCGGGGGGAGCGAGGCGGCCCTTGCGGCAATGATAGACCAGGCGTTCGTTGGGTTGCGCGGGCAGCAGGGACGCAAGATCGCTTCGCAGGGCGGCGATCCGGGCGAGCAGATCGGGATCAGTGCCGCACGCCTTGATCGTGCCGTCCTTCAACAAGGCGCGAGCCTTGTCCATCGCATCGCCATCCGGCAGCCAGCGCTGAACGCGCAAGGTGCCCGTTGCCGGGTCGAAGCGGCTGACGGTGATGAAGTTGCCCGAATCCGGGACGGCGGCGCGCTCCCATTCATTGCCTGCGCTGACATATTGGCTGTTGCCGTTGGCGCAGCCGGTGCCGGTCCAGTTGAAGGGAATGTCGTTGGCCTCCGACACGGTGAGGCGGCTGCGATTGAGGTCGACCGCGCAGACATTGTCGCCTTCCCACGCATAGGCATGGTTGCCCGCCACCCTGCCGTCGTCGGGCAGTTTCACGCGCTCATCCACACTGGAAAAGCTCGGCCGCAGCAGAAACAGCGCGAAGGCGCCCAGCAGCAGCAGGCCGCCGCCCGCCAGCGACCATGTCGCGCGGCGTTCGCGGCCCTGGCTGTAGAAGAGGCCGCCCGCGCCGAGCCCAAGCACCGCCAGCGCCAGAAGCACGGCCGCGCCTGCCATCGCATTTTCGCGGCCAGAGATGACTTCGCGTTCCGCCGCGTCGCGGGCCTTGCCCAGCGCGGCTTCGCGCGCGTCGGCCCGGGCGCGCTCCGACTGTTCGCTCTGTTGCGCTTCGCGCTGGGTTAGGGCCGCTTCGGCGGCGTCGGCTTCGGCCATGGAGCGGCAGGGAACGACGGTGCGCAGGGAGGAAACGCCCGCCTGCCGGAGGAAAGACGCGACCTCTCGCCAGGACACGGCGAAACCGAATTCCGCGTCATTGCCGTCCGAGACGGATCCGAAGCTGTTGACGCCCAACACCCGGCCGCAATCGTCGACGAGCGGGCCGCCGCTGTTGCCGGCGGCGAGGGGGGCGGTGTGGAGGATGGTGTCGAAGCTGTGGCTTGACCGGCCCGACGACACGTTGCCGCTGGTCTTTACCGTGCCGAGCGGCTCTACCATTTCCTTGAGGCCAAGGCCCTGCGCCCGATCGACTGTGCCGGGATAGCCGATCGCAGTCACATGCTGCCCATCGCTGACGGCACCGGCGTAGAAGGTGCTGACCGGCAGGTGACCTTCCTCAAGCTGGATGAGCGCGAGATCGTTGCCGGGGGAGTAGGCGATGACGCGGCCGCCATAGCTTTTGCGGCCTTCAGAAGGGACGACGCCGATGACGAGGTTCTTTTCCTCACGCGTCAGTTCGACGACATGGGCGTTGGTCAGCACCTTGTCAGGCGCGACGGCAAAGCCGCTGCCGTGGCCGACGAAATAGGCGTCGCTGCCGTCGGTCGCAACGATGGCGATGCGGACGACCCCGCGTGCGGCGGCGGCGATGTCCTGCTGTTCCGCCTGCGCTGCGGCAGGCAAGGCGAGGGCGAACAGGAGGCAGAGATAGCGGAGATAAGCGACCATATGCGGCGCATTCATATGGTAAAGCCTGGGTTAGGCAATGGCAGAAATGCTTTGAGCGCAAGCGGCGGGAAGGCTGGCCTGATCGGGCCTGCTATCCCATATGGATGAACCAGATGACCGACCTTTCCGCCTCGACGCTGCCGCCCATGGATGATGACGCTTGCTGGGACGCGTTCCAGCGGCGCGACCGGGCCATGGATGGGCACTTTGTGGGCGCGGTGCTGACGACCGGGATTTATTGCAAGCCTAGCTGCGCGGCGCGGCATCCGCGACGGGAGAATATGATCTTCCTGGCCGATCCGGAGGCGGCGCGGGCGGCGGGCTTTCGCGCATGCCTGCGCTGTCGGCCGGATGAGGTTGGGCGGGATCGGCTGGCGGTGGAGACGGCCAAGGCGTTTATCGCCGAGTGTGAAGCGGCCCCTTCGTTGGAGGTGGTCGCTGCGGAAGCAGGTTACGCGCCGCATCATTTCCATCGGCTGTTCAAGCGGGAGACCGGGCTTACGCCTGCTGCTTATGCCCGGTCTCTTCGGGCCGAGCGGTTGAAGGTGGCTCTGGAAGAAGGAGGGAGCGTGACGAGCGCGATCTATGAAGCGGGCTATAATGCGCCGAGCCGGGCATATGCTGATGCAGAACAGCATCTGGGTATGACGCCGAGCGCGTGGAAGGATGGCGGGCGAGGCGTTTCGATCGGCTATGTCGCGATGGCGTCCAGCCTGGGGCCAGTGCTGGTCGCGGCGACGGCGAAAGGACTGTGCCGGATCAGCTTCGATGAGGATGAGGGTGATCTGCGGCGGCGCTTTCCCAAGGCCGAGATCATATCGGGCGGTGAGCGTTTAGATGCTCTTGCGGAGCAAGTTGTGCGGCTGATCGAGCATCCCGCTGAGGCTTTGGACTTGCCGCTTGATGTGAATGGCACGGCTTTCCAGCAGGCGGTTTGGGCGGCTTTGCGGGCGATCCCGGCTGGAGAGACGCGCAGTTATGGCGAGATCGCGGCGGCGATTGGAAGGCCGGGCGCTGTGCGGGCTGCGGGGACGGCTTGTGGGGATAATGGGTTGGCGGTGGTTATCCCGTGCCATCGGGTGCTGCGGAGCGATGGCGGGCTGGGCGGCTATGCCTATGGGGTGGAGCGGAAGAAGGCCTTGCTGGAGCGGGAGAGTGGGGGAGAGTAACGACCTTCTCCCCTCCCGCAGGCGTTCAAACGAGGCACGTGACTCGTTTGAAGGGCCGGGGGTGGGCTTGCGACCTTCGCGTCGATATTCAGGGCAAGCCTTGGAGCTCGCTTTGCTCGCGCCCACCCCTAACCCCTCCCGCCTGCGGGAGGGGAACATGATTCATTCCGCCGTCACATGAAGCTGTAGGGATCGACATCCACGGCGACGCGTGTTCCGGATTTCCAGGTGATATTGTCCAGCCATTCGCGGATTGCTGCCTGAACATCGATCTGGCGGCTGGCGTGGATGAGCAGGCGGTGGCGGTGGCGGCCGCGTAGGACGGAGAGCGGCGCTGGAGCGGGGCCGTAGACGCGCATGCCGTCGATCAGGGGGGCTGACTTGCCGATCAGGCGGGCGACCTGGGCGGCTTCGTCGGAATCTTCGCTGGAGATGATGATCGCGGCAAAGCGGCCGAAGGGCGGGGCGTTGGCGCGGCGGCGATTTTCTGTCTCGACCTCGTAGAAGCGTTCCGAATCGCCTGCGATGAGGGCCTTGATGACTTCGGCTTCGGGCATGCGGGTCTGGATGAAGACGCGGCCCGGCTTTTGTCCCCGGCCCGCGCGGCCCGCGACCTGGACGATCTGCTGGAAGGTCCGTTCGGACGCGCGCAGGTCGCCGCCCTCAAGGCCAAGGTCCGCGTCGATCACGCCGACCAGCGTCAGGTTGGGGAAGTGATAGCCCTTCGTGACCAGCTGCGTGCCGATGATGATGTCGACCGCCCCCGCCTCGACCGACTTCACGAACTCGGCGGCCTTGGCGGGGGACCAGAGCGTGTCGGAGGTGACTATGGCGGTGCGCGCTTGCGGCCAGAGCGCCTTCACCTCATCGGCGATACGTTCGACGCCGGGGCCGCAGGCGACGAGGCTGTCTTCCTCCTTGCACTCCGGACAGAAGCGGGGGGAGGGGATGACGTGGCCGCAATGATGGCAGGCGAGGCGCTTGGTCAGCCGGTGTTCGACCATCCATGCGGTGCAGTTGGGGCATTGGAAGCGGTAGCCGCAATGGCGGCACAGCGTCAGTGGTGCATAGCCGCGGCGGTTTAGGAAGAGGAGGCTTTGTTCGCCCTTCTCCATCGTCTCGTCAATCGCGCGGATGAGCGGTGGGGCGATCCAGCGGCCGCGTTCGGGCGGATCGGTGAGGAGGTTTATGCCCTCGATGCCGGGCATTGCCGCGCCGCCGAAGCGGGCGGGCAGCTTGATTTCGCGATAGCGGCCAAGCTCGACCTGGTGCCGGGTTTCGATGGCGGGGGTGGCCGACGCGAGGATGACCGGGAATTTTTCCATGAGGCCGCGCATCACCGCGACATCGCGGGCGTGATAGTGGACGCCGTCTTCCTGCTTGAAGCTCGCCTCATGTGCTTCATCGACGACGATCAGGCCGAGATTGGGGTAGGGGAGGAACAGGGCGGAGCGGGCGCCGACTACTACCGCCGCGTCACCAGCGGCAATGGCGCGCCAGGCGCGGCGGCGTTCGGATTGGCGCAGGCCGCTGTGCCAGCTGATGGGAACGGTGCCGAAGCGCTTTTCGAAGCGTTCGAGGAACGGCTCTGTCAGGGCTATTTCCGGCAGGAGGACGAGCACTTGCCGACCTTCCCGGATGGCGGCGGCGATGGCTTCGAAATAGACTTCGGTCTTGCCGGAGCCGGTGACGCCGTCGAGGAGGAAGGGCGCGAAGTCGCGCCGGCGGACCGCTTGGACGAACTCGGTCGCGGCGCTTGCCTGACCATCGGATAGTTGCGGCGGCGCATGATCGGGATCCGGGCGTGGGAAGGGAGTGTCGATGCTGACCTCCACCGCTTCGAACGCGCCTGCCTTGACGAGGCCGCGGATGACGGCATCGCTGACCCCGCCGATCATCGCCAGCTCGCGGATCAGGCCCTGCCGCTCGCCAATGCGCTCCATCGCCTGGGCGCGCTGTTCGGTCATGCGGTCGGGAAGGTCGCCGGTGCGCTTATATTCGATGACAGTACGCGCACCCTCCAGCGCCGCCATGGATGCCAGCGTCATGCGCAGGACCGAGGCGAGGGGGGCGAGATAATAATCCGCCGTCCACTCGATCAGGCGACGGAGTGTTTCGGGGATCGGTGGCGCATCGACCGGCCCCACGATGTTGCGCAGGCGATTGTCGCCGACGCTTTCGACTTCGGGGAAGCTATCCTCCTCCCACACCACGCCGACCAGCTGACGGGGGCCGAGGGGCGCCACGATGATGCTGCCGGGCTGCACGCTCATGCCGTGCGGCACGCGATAGTCGAGCGGCCCAAGGGCGGCGTTGAGCAGGATGACACGGGCGCGCGAACTCATCCGCCCCTCCCTATCGCCTCGAGGCCGGGAGGCAAGGCGGCCCGTTCAGATTTTCCAGTTGAGCGTCAGCCAAGGGACATGGACGACAGCATCGGGACGGTCATCCCGGAAGCTTTGCTGGCGCATGTAGAGTGCCTGGACGTCGATGGATTTGCTGAGCGCGTGGCGTAGCCCGGCTTGCTGACGCATGACGGCAAGGCCGGTCTTGTCGCTGGGCCTGGCGCGGTTGAGGTGGAAGAAAAGCTCGCCCGCAGCAACCAGCGTCCATTTTTTTGCGGCATCCAGAGGAATGGCGGCCTGGATCCGTTGCCTCAGGCGCCAGCTTGCCTCGTCCGCAGTGTCGAAGAAGCGCTGTTCCAGCCGGGTGCGGCTTTGCCAGATGCTGTGGGTGAAGGTCAGCTGCTGGAATGTGCGCAATTCCTGTTCAGGACCCGAATGGAAGAAGGCAAAGCCACCGCCAACCTGGACATGTTCCGCAACGGAATGATCAAGCGCGATGCGGGCGAGTTGCTGTTCGCCGCCTGATTCATCGCGGCGGAAGCGGTGGCCGATGTCTATGACGACGATGTCATGAGGGCTGGCCTTCATCGTTGCCGATGCGCCGATCCATAGCTGCGTTTCCTCTTCGGCCGCTTGCGCAACGGAACTGGAGGCAAATGTGACCAGGGCGAATGCAGTCAGAGCGCCACGGCCGAACATAGGGATGGGCATGCAAGGGTCCTTTGGAAAGGTGCAGCGCTCATAATGTTGCGGAGCTGTTTCCGTAAAGCCCGGCGCTGGCAATAATGGCTAAAGCCGGGATCAGCCGCTAAAGGGGAGCCGATTCGCACATCCCGCCCCGGAGCAGACCCATGAAGTTCTTCGTCGATACCGCCGACACCAACGAAATCCGTGACCTTGCCGCCACCGGCTTGCTGGACGGCGTGACGACCAACCCGTCGCTGATCCACAAGTCGGGCCGGAAGTTCGTAGAAGTGGTCGAGGAAATCTGCGGCATCGTCGATGGCCCAGTGTCGGCCGAGGTCGTCGCGCTCGACCATGAGACGATGATGAAGGAAGCGGCCGTGCTGCGGAAGATCGCGGACAATGTCTGCATCAAGGTGCCGCTGACTATTGATGGCCTCAAGACCTGCAAGGCGCTGACCAGCGACGGCGTGATGGTGAACGTGACGCTGTGCTTCTCCGCAAATCAGGCGCTGCTGGCGGCGAAGGCGGGCGCGAGCTTCATT
The DNA here is from genome assembly GCA_946886075.1 of uncultured Novosphingobium sp. The sequence continues at coordinate 10,136 of CAMPHR010000065.1, forward strand.
TCGCCCTTCGTCGGGC
>CAMPHR010000066.1 GCA_946886075.1 uncultured Novosphingobium sp.
GAACTGCAGAACCGTCGCGTGGAAATCACCTACGGTCCGGGTTCGGGTCAGTAAGCAAGATTTCCATCTTTCGGGATGGAACAAGGTTGAGGGGCTGGTCGAGAGACCGGCCCCTTTTCCTTTGCTGGTAAGATCCGAGATGGCCGTCGCGTAGCGATGGAGGGAAGCACCTCGCCACAGACAGTCATAACAGCGGTTGGCATTCTGAACTATGTGCGCAACAAACATCGTCTTGCTGCGTTCGCCAGCCATGCTTCATCGGGAGTGCATTTGATCATGAAACGTGCTGCAATCCTCTTCGCGCCCGCGGCCCTTTGTCTTCCTGCATGCGCGAGCACCGACGCGAGTTCGGTCAGCAGTGGGTCAGCGGGAACCTCCAGCGCCAACGCTGTTCTCCTGGCTGCGGATGGTTCGCGACGCGGCGACGCCATGGTGAGGGAAGCAGCCGACGGCTTGCATGTCGCCGTGAGAGCAACGGGGATCACGCCCGGCGTCCATGCGGTGCATATCCACATGACTGGAACCTGCACGCCGCCCGATTTCACGAGCGCAGGTGGGCATTGGAATCCCACTGCCCGGCAGCATGGCAGGGATAATCCTGCGGGCATGCATATGGGCGACATGCCGAACCTGATCGCGGGTGCGGACGGTACCGGCCAGATGGAATTCGTGATCCCTGGCGCAACGCTGCGGACGGGAGCTAATGTCGTGCTTGATGCAGACGGCGCTGCGATAGTGGTTCATGCGCAGGCGGACGATAACAAGAGTGATCCTGCGGGCAATGCAGGTGGCCGGATCGCCTGCGGGATATTGTCGGCGGGTTAACTCCACCCCCCGACGCTTGGGATCGGTCGGATACGGCCCCGCGCTCGACCGCTACGCTGCCGCCTCGATCTCGACAAGGCGTGTGCCGCTGCTCACCCTATCCCTCCTGCAACCCGGCTACAGGGCGCAAGGCAGCACGGACATACGCTGTCTAAAGATGGGCCGAACTGGCAGGGTATTCTGCCGCGATCTCATAATGTGCGCCGCTTTGCGTCAGATGGCTTTCGAACAGAGCGAACGCCTCGACTGTGAAAGACGGGCTGGGGAGCCCTGCATGGCGCAGGATGAAGCCTTCCGTATCACCGCCGCCCCGGCCAAAGCGGGCGAGCGTGATGTGAGGCAGGTAAGCGCGTTCCTCTGCGGGGAAGCCCGCCGCGACACCGGCCCGGTCAATCTTGCGGTGAAGCTGTTCCAACGGGTCGCGGGGCTGAACCGCCGCCCATATTGTGTCGGTACGTCCCTTGCGCTGAAACTGGCCGAGGCCTGCCAGAGAGATCTGGAACGGGCTGAAGCGGATGGCGGCCAGCGTTTCGGCAACGTCATTGGCTTGGTGGCGATCGGCATTGCCAATGAAGCGTAGCGTCAAGTGAAGTTGATCGTCATCCTGCCAGCGCGCGCCTGCAACCCCGCCCATTATGGACAGCAGGTGCGTGCGGATATGTTCCGGGGGACGAATGGCGACGAACAGGCGATGCATGCTGCCGATATAAGACAGCAGCGGCATGGCGCCAGCGGGAGAAGGCGCCGTCCAGCTTATCTTCGCCATAGGCACTGGCTGGTCGCTCTTCCCTTGAATTGGCTGCCATATGTAGCGATAATAGCGATATCGGCGAAAGAGCGCCGGCGAAGGAGACTATCTCATGGCCAATTGGTCTGACCCCCGATCGAATATAGCCGGTTTCGGCGGGGCGACAGTGGCGCGCGGCGAGGCTTTCGACGCTGGCCTGCGCCGCTACATGTTGTCGGTTTACAACTATATGGCGAGCGGCGTTCTGCTGACTGGCATTGTCGCCATGCTGTTCGCGTCCAGCGGCTATGCTTATCAGATCCTGACGGGTCCCGGCATTCTGAAATATGTGATCATGTTTGCGCCGCTGGCCTTCGTGATGATCATGAGCTTTGGCATGAACCGCCTATCGACGGTTGCGATGCAGGGCATGTTCTGGGCCTATGCCGTGACGATGGGGCTGTCGCTCTCGTCGATCCTGCTGGTTTATACCGGCACGTCGGTGGCGCAGACTTTCTTCGCGACGGCGGCGGCCTTTGCGGGACTCAGCCTGTGGGGCTACACGACGAAGAAGGATCTGTCGGGTTTTGGCACCTTCCTGATCATGGGCTTGGTCGGCCTGCTGGTCGCGTCGCTCATCAACCTGTTCCTGCGGTCGAGCGCCATGGACATGGTGATTAGTTTCATCGGCGTGCTGCTGTTCGCGGGTCTGACCGCCTATGACACGCAGAAGATCAAGAGCATCTATGCTCATGTTGCTGGCACCGACATGATGGGCAAGTCGGTGGTGATGGGGGCGCTGAACCTCTATCTCGACTTCATCAACATGTTCCTGTTCCTGCTGCGGTTCATGGGCAATCGCGACTGATTGCACGGCTGCAGACGAACTGAAAAGGCCCGGTGGAGCGATCCGCCGGGCCTTTTGCTATGTGGGAGCCTGGGAGTGTATCAGGCAGGTTTCTGCATTTGGGCGATGAGGGCGCCGTCCAGCTCCTTCTGCCGCTTGTAGGCGGGGCGTTCGCGCAGGCGGGCGGCATAGGTTTCGAAGGCGGGGCGACTGTCGATGGTGCCAAAGCTTAGGCCCCAGTCGACCTGGGCCCCGACATAGACATCGGCGGCGGTGAACTGGTCTCCGCAAAGCCATTGGTCGCCAGAGACTGCCTTTTCCAATGTCGCAATCGTCTGGTCATAGGTGCCATAGCCCATGGAGCGTTCGCGGCCTTCAGGTACGCTGAGACCGAGCGCCTTGTTGGAAACAGCCGCCTCCACCGGGCCAGCGGCGAAGAATAGCCACCGGTAATAGTCCGCTCGCTGGTCCAAGGGCGGGGCGAGGCCTGCTTCCGGGAACGTGTCAGCCAGATAGGCGCAGATCGCGGCGGCTTCCGTTACGACCTTACCTTTGTGCACGATGGCGGGAACCTTGCCCATGGGGTTGAGGGCGAGATAATCTGCCGCCTTCATCGTCGTGCCATAATCGAGGATGGTCATGTCATAGGGCTGGCCGACCTCCTCCAGCATCCAGCGGGCGATCTGACCCCGGGACATGGGATTGGTGTAGAAGGTGATGTCTGCGGGCATGGGAGACTCCCTTGGTGTTGTATCGGGAGAGTGGCAAATGATGCGGGTGGGGGCTATCGGGAATTTGAGTGGCGGGGCGGTTAGGGAAATGCCTCCGGCGTTGCGCTGGCCCACCCCCTGACCCCCTCCCGCTTGCGGGAGGGGGAAGGAATACGGTTGCAGGCTCTAGCAAAAAGAAAGGGCGGCTTAGGGAGCCGCCCTTTCCTATGTCTTGCCCGGTCGCTTACTTGGCCGGTTCGGCCGGTTTCGCCTTGCCACCCTTCTTCCCCTTTTTCGGGGCTGCCGGGGTGATTTCGAAAGCCAGGGCCTCGTCCTTCAACCGGACATGCACTTCGCCGCCATGGACGAGCTTGCCGAACAGCAGTTCCTCGGCCAGCGGCTGCTTGATCTTCTCCTGCATCAGGCGGCCCATCGGGCGGGCGCCATAGAGCTTGTCATAGCCCTTCTTGGTAAGCCAGCCCTTGGCCTCGTCGTCCAGTGTGATGTGGACGTCGCGGTCCGCTAGTTGCAGTTCGAGTTGCAGCACGAACTTGTCGATGACCCGCGCCACGATTTCTGGCGGCAGATAGCCGAAGGGAACGATGGCATCGAGACGGTTGCGGAATTCCGGGGTGAAGAGCTTCTTCACCGCATCCTCCTGCACATCGTCGCGGGTCAATTCGCCGAAACCGATGCTTTCCTTCGCCATGTCCGATGCACCGGCATTGGTGGTCATGATGAGGATGGTGTTGCGGAAATCCACCGTCTTGCCATGGTGATCGGTCAGGCGGCCATTATCCATCACCTGCAACAGGATGTTGAACAGGTCCGGATGCGCCTTTTCGATCTCGTCCAGCAGCAGCACGCTGTGCGGATTTTGATCGACGGCGTCGGTGAGCAGACCGCCCTGATCATAGCCGACATAGCCCGGGGGGGCACCGATCAGGCGGCTGACGGAGTGCCGTTCCATATATTCCGACATGTCGAACCGCTGGAGCGGGATGCCGAGCAGATTGGCAAGCTGGCGCGCAACCTCCGTCTTGCCGACGCCGGTCGGGCCGGAGAAGAGATAGCTGCCGATCGGCTTTTCCGGATCGCGCAGGCCCGCCCGCGACAGCTTGATCGCGGAGGAGAGTACCTCGATCGCCCGGTTCTGGCCGAAGACGACGCGCCTCAGATCCGTGTCGAGCGTCTCCAGCACCGACTTGTCGTCTGCCGAGACGGTCTTGGGAGGAATGCGCGCCATGGTCGCTATGACCTGCTCGATCTCCTTAGGCGTGATCGTCTTCTTGCGCTTGGATGGTACCACCAGCATCTGCATCGCGCCGACTTCGTCGATCACGTCGATCGCCTTGTCCGGCAGCTTGCGGTCGTTGATGTAGCGCGCTGACAGTTCCACCGCCGCCTTGATCGCGTCGGGGGTGTATTTGACGTTGTGATGCTCCTCAAAGGCGCTGCGCAGGCCAGCCAAGATCTTGATCGTGTCCTCGACCGAAGGTTCGTTGACGTCGATCTTCTGGAACCGGCGCAGCAGGGCGCGGTCCTTCTCGAAATGGTTGCGGAACTCTTTGTAGGTGGTGGAGCCGATGCAGCGGATCGTGCCGCCTGACAGGGCAGGCTTCAGCAGATTGGACGCGTCCATCGCCCCGCCGCTGGTCGCGCCAGCGCCGATGACGGTGTGGATTTCGTCAATGAAGAGCACCGCGTGCGGCATCTTCTCAAGCTCGGTGACGACCGCCTTCAGCCGCTCCTCGAAATCGCCGCGATAGCGGGTGCCAGCGAGCAACGCGCCCATGTCGAGCGAGTAGATCACCGCTTCCTTCAAAACATCCGGAACCTCACCCTCCACGATCTTGCGCGCGAGGCCCTCCGCAATCGCGGTCTTGCCGACGCCCGGATCGCCCACATAAAGCGGGTTGTTCTTCGACCGGCGGCACAGGATCTGGATCGTCCGGTCGACTTCGGCGCTGCGGCCGATCAGCGGGTCAACCTTGCCCCGCATCGCCTTCTCATTGAGGTTGACCGTGAACTGCTCCAAGGCACTATCCTTCTTGCCCTTGCTGTCCTGCGCCTTCTTTTCTTCTTCCGGCGCGCCCTTTGCAGCGCTTTGCTCAGGAGCGGCAGTCCCCTTGCCGACGCCGTGGCTGATATAGCTGACGGCGTCGAGGCGGCTCATGTCCTGCTGCTGGAGGAAATAGACGGCGTAGCTCTCCCTCTCGGAGAAAAGCGCGACGAGCACATTGGCTCCCGTCACTTCGTCCTTTCCGGAAGATTGCACGTGCAGGATGGCGCGCTGGACCACGCGCTGGAACCCGCTGGTGGGGGAGGGGTCGCTCGATCCTTCCACCTTCAGGCTGTCGAGTTCGCTGTCGAGATATTGGGTGACGGCGTCGCCCAGTTCGCCAATCTCCACCCCGCACGCCTGCATCACCTTCGAAGCATGCTCGTCATCGATCAGCGCGAGGAGCAGATGCTCCAGCGTCGCATATTCGTGGCGGCGCTCCGACGCATGGGTCAGCGCGTTGTGCAACGTGGTTTCAAGGGCGGGTGCGAAAGATGGCATTTCTATTCTACTCCTGAGCCCCAAAGAGGGCTGACTTGAACCATATGTCGGCATTGCTCGACGGCGGATCAAGGAGGGGTCCCTGATCGCCGGAATTGCCAGACTGCCCGAACCCGGTGAAGCCCTGTTCAGGGCCGCAGGGGGCGGGGCGCGGGTTCATCGCTTGAATAACGCCTCGGCACTTGATTTGTGGTTAACGGCGCTTTCAATCTTTGATCTGGTCCGGGCGATTTCACCCTCCAGCGCCCTGATGCGCTCTTCCAGATCGGCAAGGGACAAAGGACCCAAATCCTGTCGAAGCAGTTGGGCCAGCGGATCATCAATCTTGCGAGGCAGATCGTCGTCCATGTCCATATACGCCAATGTTGACCGCCGGGGCGGCTCTGTCAATAAGGTGCTTGAGCCGCTGGCCAATTTCAGCTGCGGCAAGATATTGTTGCTCGGGGATGGCGTTCATGGCGGTTGAGGCAGCGTTACCGAGCGAGATGACGGCCATCGCCATCCCCGTGCCGGGCGGCCCGGAGGCGCTGGTGCCGGAACGGCGGCCGGTTCCCGTTCCAAAGGCTGATGAAGTGCTGATCAAGGTAGCGGCGGCTGGCGTCAACCGGCCTGACGTGCTGCAGCGGGAAGGGAAATATCCGCCGCCTCGGGGTGCTTCGGACATTCCCGGATTGGAGGTGGCCGGGACCATCGTGGCGGCGGGCGGCAATGCCGAGCAACTGGTCGGGCAGCGTGTCTGCGCCTTGCTGGCTGGCGGCGGCTATGCGGAATATGCGGTTGCGCCTGCCGGGCAGTGCCTTCCCGTTCCCAACGGCTATGACATTGTCGAGGCGGCGGCATTGCCCGAGACGCTTTTCACCGTCTGGACCAACCTGTTCGAGCGGGCCTATGTCGTTGGCGGTGACACGGTTCTGGTGCATGGCGGCACCAGCGGCATCGGCACCATGGCGATTTCACTCTGCCGCCTGTTCGACATCACCATCATTGTCACCTGCGGCAGCGACGCGAAATGCGAACAGGCCAGGGCATGGGGCGCGCACCACGCCATCAACTACCGCACCCAGGACTTTGTCGAGGAGGTGAAGCGCATCACTGGCGGACAGGGGGTGCAAGCCGTGCTCGACATGGTGGGCGGCAGCTATGTGCCGCGCAACCTCCAATGCCTTGCCGAAGATGGCCGCCATGTGTCGATCGCAGTGCTGGGCGGTGCGAAGGCGGAGATTTTCATCCCCGCGGTGATGTCCCGACGCCTGACGCTGACCGGATCGACGCTGCGGCCGCGCTCATCCGCTTTCAAGAGCTTGGTCGCCGATGAAATCGCTCGAGAGGTCTGGAGCTTCGTTGAACAAGGCGCATTGCGGCCAGCCATGGACCAGCGCTTCTCACTTGCCGAAGCAGCGCGGGCACATGCGCGGATGGATGCTGGGGAGCATTTCGGCAAGATCGTCTTGATGGTTTGAGGGCCGGTTCGGCTGGAAAGCAGTTGTTCCCCCTCCCGCAGGCGGGAGGGGGTTGGGAGGTGGGCAGGCGCAACGCCGGAACTTATCGTCAACGGCACCCGGATGCTCGCTTCGCTCGCTTCCCACCCCTAACCCTTCAAACGAGTCACGTGCCTCGTTTGAACGCCTGCGGGAGCGGGATGCCTTGTATAGACACTCACTCTCTTGCCGCCACAGCCTGAATATCCAGCAAAACCGTAGCATTTCCGTCACATTCGCTGCGGGTTTGTAACAATGCCCGGCTAAGGATTCGGTCCCGAGGACAACAGCTCCAAAGGCTCGCATCATGAATGCCATCACACGCCTGCCTTTCTTGGCAGACATGGACGAAGGCGCCCAATCCTTCGACACGCCGGAGCGACCGGGGAAGCGTCGCCGCTATCGCACCATCTGGATTTCGGACATCCATCTCGGCACGCGCGGCTGCAATGCCCGGATGCTGATCGACTTCCTCGACAGTGTCGATAGCGAGACCATGTATCTGGTCGGCGACATCATTGACGGCTGGAAATTGAAGCGCCGCTTCTACTGGCCCGCCGCCCATAATGACGTTGTCTGGCGCATCATGAAGCGGGCGAAGCGCGGCACCCGCGTCGTCTATATTCCCGGCAACCATGACGAAATGTTCCGCCAGTTCACCGGCCTCAGCTTTGGCGGGGTCGAAATCAAGCGGAAGGCGATCCATGAAACCGCCGATGGCCGCAAGCTCCTCGTCCTGCACGGGGACGAGTTCGACACGATCATGCTCGCCCATCGCTGGCTCGCCTTCGTCGGGGACGCGGCCTACACGCTGCTGATGCGCCTCAACGTCGTGGTCAACGCCGTGCGGCAGCGCATGGGTCTGCCCTATTGGTCGCTCAGCAAGATGGCCAAGCACAAGGTCAAGAATGCGGTCGAGTTCATCTCCCGCTTCGAGGAAGTCGTCGCGCATCAGGCGGGCACGCGGGGCGTCGATGGCGTGGTATGTGGCCATATCCACAATGCCGAAATGCGCGATATTGGCGGCATCCAATATTATAATGACGGCGATTGGGTGGAAGGCTGCACCGCGCTGGTCGAGCATTTTGACGGCCGGATGGAAGTGCTGCACTGGGCCGATGAGGTGGCGGCGCGCACCGCCACCGATCAAGCGAAGATGGCCGCTTGATGCGCATCGTCATCGTTACCGACGCTTGGTCGCCACAGGTGAATGGCGTCGTCCGAACGCTCCAGACCATTCAGGCGGAGCTTGAGGCGCGGGGCCATGCCGTCAAGATCATCTCGCCCGATCTCTACGGCTCCTTTCCCTGCCCGACCTATCCGGAAATCCGCCTCGCCTTCGTCCGGTCGAGCGTGGTTGGCCAGGCGATCGCGGCCTTTCAGCCTGACGCCGTCCATATCGCGACCGAAGGGCCGCTGTGCCTCGCCGCCCGGCGGTGGTGCCTGCGGACCGGCGTGCCCTTCACCACCGCCTATCACACCCACTTTCCCGATTATGTCTCGCGTCGAACGGGGCTGCCTGCCCGCTGGTTCTGGTCCTATATCCGCTGGTTCCACGGCCCTGCCCAGGCGGTTTTGGTGTCCACCGGATCGGTACGGCAGCAGTTGCGCGCGCACGGCCTGGCGCAGGTGCGCCCATGGGGCAGGGGCGTGGACCTTGCCGCCTTCACCCCTAAAGCAGAGCCGCCTGTGCTGTTCGCCGACTTGCCGCGGCCGATCCAGCTCTATGTCGGCCGGGTCGCGATCGAGAAGAATCTCAAAGCCTTCCTCGGCAACGCGCATCCCGGCAGTAAGGTGGTCGTAGGCGATGGGCCCGCCAGGGCCGAGCTTGAAGTCGCATACCCCGACGCGCATTTCTTCGGCCCCCTGTTCGGCGAAGACCTAGCGGGCGCCTATGCGGGAGCGGACGTTTTCGTCTTCCCCAGCCGCACCGACACCTTCGGCCTTGTCATGATCGAAGCTATGGTGTGCGGCACGCCGGTCGCGGCCTATCCGGTCAGCGGCCCGATCGACATCGTGACACAGGCAAGCGGCGCCCTGTCCGATGACCTGGAGCACGCCATCGCCGCCGCTCTCCTGTGCGACCGCGCCGCCTGCGCCGCCCATGGCCGCCGCTTCAGCTGGGCTCGCAGCGCTGATGAGTTTCTGACCGGCCTCCACTGCATCGATCCCGCCGCGAGGGACAGCGCAGCCTGACGCTTTTCCTTGCTCCACGGGGCTTCTTGCACTATCTCAGGACGGGCGTGGCCGCCCTGCTTGGGCGGCCCTTGTTGTTTTTAGTGCCGGAGAATCCTCGTGTCCCAGCCTCTCATGCCCCATGCGACTGCCAGCTGGCTGGTCGACAATAGCGCGCTCAGCTTTGATCAGATCGCGGAATTTTGCGGGCTGCATATCCTGGAAGTGCAGGCGATCGCCGATGACACGGCTGGCATAAAATATACCGGCCGCGACCCGGTTCGTGCCCATGAAATCACTATGGATGAGATCCACAAGGGCGAGGCAAACCCCGATTATCGCCTCAAGATGCTGAAGGGTCCCGAGCCCGTCCGCCGCACGAAGGGCCCGCGCTACACGCCGGTGTCGAAGCGTCAGGACAAGCCCGACGGCATCGCCTGGATCCTGCGCAACCACCCCGAAATCTCGG
>CAMPHR010000067.1 GCA_946886075.1 uncultured Novosphingobium sp.
CATGGACACCGCGCCTTCGATCATTATTTAGGCCCGCAATGCAAGGGAAAAAGAGGATAGACGCTGCATCAGGCCGGCTCGCCCAACTCCTCCAACGCGGTAAAGCGCTGTGACCAGAGCGCCCCGTAAATGGCCATCCACTGGACCACCGGAGCCAAGCCCTTCACCCGCGCCGCATAATAGGTTTCCCGCCCGGCACGCCGAGCTGTCACCAGCCGCGCACGCTTAAGCTTGCCCAGGTGCCGCGACACCATCGGTTGCGACACGTCGGATACAGCCGTCAGCGCATGCACGCTCTGCTCCCCCTCCTTCACCAGATATTCAAGCAATGCGCGCCGCGTCCCATCGGAAAGCGCCTTGAAAAGTTCGTCACATGCCGCCGAGCGGTCGCCACTTGAAACAGGATCGTTCATTGCGAACTCATAACCAAATGATTATGAGAAGATCAAGCGGAGACCGTTTTTAAGGGGTCGAAGCGACGTTAACCAAAAAAAGTTGGCGGGGTCCAGCAGCTGAGTCTTTTGAGTCACACCACCTCATATTGAGTCCCGGAGGCAAATCCGGACTCAACATGTCGTGTCTACCTCTTTCGTTCTCGCGCTGTTAACTTTTGTCTGAGGCTCTACGGCTAAGCCGTTGATCTTGACGCCGGACTCTCGACGACTCAACGCTGGTCCTCGAAACGAATGGGGGTCACATAATGGGTGTCATGGAACGCGTCGCGCCGCGGCGTAAAAGGGCGGTTGCGCCGATCGAAAAAGAGGCGGTCAACGTCCCGGCAAACTGCCTGCTGCGCGGCGACTGCATCGCCGAAATGGCAAAGCTGCCCGACGCCTGCATCGACATGATCTTCGCCGACCCGCCCTATAATCTGCAACTGGGCGGCGACCTGTTCCGGCCCGAAGGCGGCCGGGTCGATGCCGTCGACAATGATTGGGACAAGTTCGACACCCTCGGCAGCTATGACCGTTTTACCAAGGCATGGCTGGCGCAGGCCCGCCGCATCCTGAAGCCCAATGGCAGCATATGGGTCATTGGCAGCTACCACAACATCTTCCGCGTCGGCACCGCGCTTCAGGACGAAGGCTTCTGGATCCTCAACGACATCATCTGGCGCAAGTCGAACCCCATGCCCAATTTCAAGGGCACCCGCTTCACCAACGCGCATGAAACGCTGATCTGGGCCAGCCAGGGTGAGGACGCCAAATATACCTTCAACTATAAGGCGATGAAGACGCTCAATGACGAGCTGCAAATGCGCTCCGACTGGGTGCTGCCAATCTGCGGCGGTCAGGAGCGGCTGAAGCGTAACGGCACGAAAGCGCACCCGACGCAAAAGCCCGAATCCTTGCTCTACCGCGTGCTTCTGGCCTGCACAAAGCCCGGCGACGTCGTGCTCGATCCCTTCTTCGGCACCGGCACCACCGGCGCGGTCGCCAAGCGCCTCGGCCGCAAATGGATCGGCATCGAACGCGAAGACAGCTATATCGAAGTCGCGATGGAACGCATCGAAGCCGCCCTGCCGCTCGACGAATCCGCCCTCACCATCATGCAAAGCGCCAAGAGCCAGCCCAAGGTCGCCTTCGGCACGCTCGTCGAAACCGGCTATCTTCAGCCCGGCGCCATCCTGACCGACGCCAAGCGTCGCTGGCAAGCCACCGTGCGCGCGGACGGCTCGCTCAGCGTCGGCACGGACACGGGGTCTATCCACAAGATCGGCGCGACCCTGCAAAATGCGCCCAGCTGCAACGGCTGGACCTTCTGGCACCATGAAGTCGACGGCGCGCTAAAGCCCATCGACACCCTGCGCCAGACCTACCTGCTGGCAAACGAGCCCTGAGATAATCAGACGCCAAAATTCAAACCAACCTCCGTTCGGGCTGAGCCTGTCGAAGCCCCTTACTTTCCTTTAACGAGGAAAAGCCCTCGACAGGCCCAGCGTGAACGAGACCATCAATGACCCTCTCCACCGTCCCCCAGAACGCCCGGCTGTACCTAAAGCCAACATGGTTCGTCCCCTCCCCCATCGGCCTGCCCGATGGGTCAGCCGCACGCATGGCCAACGGCCTCATCTGGTTCCAGGCCTATGAGCTAACCGCCCTCCAAGGCTCCCAACGCCTCGCCCGAACCACAATCCCGGTCGCCCAGTTCGCGCAAACCATCGCCACCCTCCCCGACGCGCTCGCCGAAAGAGCCCAGCGCCTCGCCGCCAATATTTCCGCCCAACGCCAGCCGCTCGCACTAGGCGATCGCACCATCCGCTTCGACGCGCCGCAGGTCATGGCGATCCTCAACGTGACACCCGACAGCTTCTCCGATGGCGGCAAGCATATGGACGATCCGCAAGCCGCAGCCGACGCTGGCTTCGCCATGGCAGCCGCAGGCGCAGCGCTGATCGACATAGGCGGCGAATCCACCCGCCCCAAAGCCCCCAAAGTTTGGGAAGGCGACGAAATCGCCCGCGTCGTGCCGGTCATCGAAAAGCTCGCAGCTGCAGGCGTCCCCGTCTCGATCGACACCCGCAAGGCCACGGTGATGGAGGCAGCGCTCGCAGCAGGCGCAAAGGTCATCAACGATGTCAGTGCCCTTGCCCATGATCCCCGCGCCATGGAAGTCGCGGCCCGCGCCGCCTGCCCCATCATCCTGATGCACGCCCCATCCTCCGGCGACGACCCGCACGACAACCCAAGCGGCTATGGCGACGTCATCGCCGACGTCTTCGACATGCTCGAAAGCCGCATTGAAGCCTGCGTGGCCGGAGGGATCACACGCGACAGGATCATGGTCGACCCAGGCCTCGGCTTCGGCAAGTCGCTCGCCGACAATCTGGCGCTGGTCAACAGCCTCGCCGTCTTCCAGGGCCTCGGCGTCCCCCTGCTCTTCGCCGGAAGCCGCAAGCGGTTGATCGGCGCGCTCTCCAATGAAGCCCCCGCCCCCGACCGCCTGGGAGGCTCCATCGCCCTAGCCTTCCGCGCCGCACAATCGGGCGCCCAGATGGTGCGCGTCCATGATGTGAAGGAAAGCGTCCAAGCCCTCCACCTATGGCGCGGCCTCGCCGACGCGGGACTCAGCGCGGTTTAGAGTATGATTATGCTTGAGTGATCGTCACCCCGGACTTCATCGGGGGTCCCGCTTCTTATCTGACGCTACCGAGGCAGCGGGACCCCGGGTCGAGCCCGGGGTGACGGAAAATCAACCTTAGTGCCGATGCTTCCGTGTAAAACGACCACCCTCTAAGGATCGCAAACGCTCTTAACCTGGCCGCCCTGAGCCTCAGGCCAACAACCCAAGCCCGTTCGGGCTGAGCCTGTCGAAGCCCCCCACTTCTCTTCAGCAAATATAGTCCGTGCAGCAGCAAAGGCCTGCTATCAGCGCAACATCAATAACCGTTCAGGCTGAGCGGAGCGAACGCACTAGCCCTGCCCGCCACCTCCACACCAACTCTACCAGCGCCGCAACCTCGGCCGAAACACACTCGGATCAACCGCCAGCACAGGTATTTCACTCGCCGCCAACTCGACCTTCGCCTGCTCCACCACAGGCGGCGTGGCGCGGGGCGTGAAAGTCACCACCGCCGTCCCCGGATCATCCATCACCAGCCGATCCAGCATCAAGGCAGGCCCCAACTCATCCGCATTCACCCGAACCAGCGTGCCAAGCTGCGTCATCCCGAACAATGTCCGGGCAAAGCCAGTCGGAAGCCTGATGCACCCATGGCTCGCCGGATATCCGGGATTATGCCCCGCATGCAGCGCCACCCCATCCCAGGTCAGCCGTTGCATGAAAGGCATGGGCGCGTTGCTGTAGAGATTGGATCGATGCCACTCCCGCTTTTGCAGGATCGGGAACTCTCCCGTCGGCGTCCGGTGCCCCGGCGTACCCGTGGACACGCTCGCTAGTCCAACCAGCCGATCGCCGCTGTAGACATGCACCATCTGCCGCTGAAGGCTGATGATCAGGTAAAGCGGTCCGTCGAAAGGCCCTTCTTCCAGCCAACGATAGCCGCCGGGCTGAAGCGCCTCCCCATCCGCAACCGCGGCCTCCGCCGCCGCTTCATGCGTCGGGCAAATAGAGATTAGAGCGACAAGCGCCAGCAGGAACGGCATTACGCGCATTAAGTCTTTCTTAATCATAATGCACGGAAACGCCAGCCAACAAGCGGCTTGCCACTCGCGTTTCTTAATCCCTCAGTGGCACAGGCTGGAGCATGGTCAAGTGTGAGTGATCGTCACCCCGGACTTGCTCCGGGGTCCCGCTTCTATCTGACGATATCGAGGCAACGAGACCTTGGGGGCAGGCCTGGGGGTGGCGGAAATGGCCCTGATGCAGATGCTCCGTGTAAGACGGTCACGCTCTAAGAAGCCGCGATCCGCCCGATGCGGACTGAGAGCGCCAGCTGCCACCGGTCGATCTTGTGACCGCAAAAACCAGCCGCCGTCGGGCTTACCCTTGAATGTCTAAGTCGGCCAATCTGGCGGCCGTTCAGCGAAGTCCTACAGCAAGACCAATTGCGCGACCGGCGCGAAGCTGCGTCGATGCAGCGGCGTCGGGCCATGTTCCCGTAGAGCCGCCAGATGCATCGGGCTGCCATAGCCCTTGTTGCTTTCCCAGCCATAATGAGGGTGCGCCGCCGCCGCCTCGATCATCATGCGGTCCCGCGTTTCCTTGGCCAAAATCGACGCGGCGGCGATCGACAGGCATTTGGCGTCCCCCTCGACCACGGCCGTCGATGCCCATCGCCATTTCGGGCAGCGATTGCCGTCCACCAGCACATGCGCGCAATCATGCGCCAGCGCCTCGACCGCGCGCGTCATCGCCAGCATCGTCGCCCACAAGATGTTGATCTCATCGATCTCATCGACCGACGCCACGCCAATGCCCCAGCACAGCGCCCGCGCCTTGATCTCACCCTCCAGCACCGCGCGACGTGCGGCGGTCAGCTGCTTGCTGTCATTCAGGCCGTCCGGACAATCCTCCTGCCGCAGGATGACGGCGGCAGCCACCACTGGCCCCGCCAGCGGCCCTCTGCCCGCCTCATCCACGCCCGCGACCAGACCGGGGTGATGCAGCCGCTCATGTGCAAAGTCAGGCATGCAAATGAAACCCGAACGGAGCCCCCATCGGCCCATGCCCCTGCCCCAGCCCCGGCGCCAACGTCAATGCCTCCCGTACATATTTACGAGCAAATTTAACGGCTTCTATCAGATTTCCGCCCTGCCCCAACTGAGTAGCAATAGCACTGGCAAGGGTACACCCTGTCCCATGCGTATGAATCGTTTCAATTCGCGCATTGCTCCACGACTTCACCAAACCGCGCGGCCCAATCAGCCGATCCGTCAGCATCGCGCCCTCGCCATGTCCGCCCTTCGCCAGCACATGCGTATCAAACCGGATCGCGATCTCCTCGCCCCCCAGCGCCTCCAACTCCGGAATATTCGGCGTCACCAAGGTCGCCAGCGCCATCAACCGCTCAAAAGCCGCGATCGTCGCCTCATCGGCCAGCACCGATCCGCTGGTCGCGACCATGACGGGATCGAATATGATCGGCACATTGGTCAGTTGCGCGAGCCGATCGGCGACAGCCTCCGCAGTCTCAGCCGAACCGATCATCCCGATCTTGACCGCATCGACACCAATATCGCCAATGACGCTCTCCATCTGCTGCACCACCATGGCCGCAGGCACCGCATGCACACCCTGCACACCCTGCGTGTTCTGGGCCGTGATCGCCGTCACAGCGGTCATGGCATGCCCACCCAGCAGCGTGACTGTGCGGATATCTGCCTGAATGCCAGCACCTCCACCGCTATCGGAACCAGCGATGATCAAGATCCGCGCGGGCTTCATCCCTTGTAATGACGCTCGGTGGAGGCGGGATGACGGGCAAGCGCGTCGCCTGTACGGGTCGGGCGATCCATCAATTCCCCGCCGCAGTTCGGACAACGGTCATCCAACGCCTCCGCGCAGACAGCGCAAAACGTGCATTCAAACGAGCAGATGAACGCGCCCGGCTCACCAGCAGGCAAGTCCACGCCGCACCGTTCGCAATCGGGACGCATGTCGAGCATCAGGCCGCGACCTTCGCCACGGCCTCACAGATCCGGTCGACGACATCCTTGACCTGATCCTCCCTGTCCCCTTCAGCCATCACGCGGATGACGGGCTCGGTACCGGACGGGCGGATGACCAGTCTGCCGCAGCCATTAAGCTCCCCCTCGGCCTGCGAGATCACGCGCTTGACCTCCTCATGTTCCAGCGGCTTTCCGCCGGAAAAGCGGACATTCTTGAGCAGTTGCGGGACGGGATCGAACTGGTGCAGCACCTCGCTTGCGGGCTTGCCCGAGCGGACCAGCGCCGCCAGCACTTGCAGCGCCGCGACCGTCCCGTCCCCGGTCGTCGCGTAATCCGACAGGATCATGTGCCCGGATTGCTCGCCGCCGACGTTGAAGCCTCCTTCCCGCATCCGCTCCAAAACATAGCGATCGCCGACTTTGGTACGCTCCAGGCCGATCCCCTGCGCCGCAAGATGGCGTTCGAGACCCAGGTTGGACATGACCGTGGCGACCAAGCCTCCGCCTTGCAGCAATCCGTCACGAGCGAAGTTGCTCGCGATCAGCGCCATGATCTGATCGCCGTCAACGATCTGACCCTTTTCATCCACAACGATCAGCCGGTCGGCGTCGCCATCAAGCGCAATCCCTATATCCGCGCCGGACGAGACGACTGTTTCCTGGCACAACAAGGGAGAAGTCGAGCCGCACCCATCGTTGATGTTGGTACCGCTGGGCGTCACCCCGATCGCGATCACCTCGGCGCCCAACTCCCAAAGAGCCGAGGGCGCGACCTGGTAAGCCGCGCCATTTGCGCAATCGATAACGATCTTCAGGCCGTCCAGTCGAAGATCGGCTGGAAAGCTGGATTTGACTGCATGGATATAACGGCCACGTGCATCCTCCACGCGGCGTGCGCGGCCGATGTCGGATGACGCAGCGAGAGGGATATCTTGCTCCAGCATGGCCTCTATCTTCAGCTCGTCTTCGTCGGACAGCTTGTAACCGTCAGGTCCGAACAGCTTGATGCCATTGTCGGCATAGGGATTATGACTGGCCGAAATCATGACGCCCAAATCGGCGCGCATCGAATGGGCAAGCAACGCAACGGCAGGCGTCGGGATAGGACCGAATTGAACGACATCCATGCCGACCGCGGTAAAACCTGCTACCAGAGCGTTTTCAACCATATAGCCCGACAGGCGCGTATCCTTGCCGATCACCACCCGATGCCGGTGGCTACCCCGCTGGAAATGCTTGCCCGCAGCCATGCCGACCTTCATCGCCAGCTCGGCTGTCATCGGCCATTGATTAGTCCGTCCCCTGATCCCGTCCGTGCCGAAATAACGCCTGCTCATATTTCCCGTCCTGCGATGCGGCTCTAAGCTGCGGTGGTCCATAGCAATCTTTGTTCGACTTTCCACCGCAGAGCCGTCATTCCATAGCAGGTGGACGGGTTCAATGCAGCGGTGGACGCGCTCTCACGTGCGGTCTTCTTCAAGGTGCCCGTGCTCGGCACCCGGATTGAGTTGATCGTCCTCTACCTTGCCGTGCCCATGTTGTTCTTCACTGTCTGGCTCGGCTTTCCAAATGTGCGCGCCGTCGGGCGCGCGGTCCGCATCCTGCGAACGCAACCGGGCGCGGGCGAAGCAAAGGGTGACGTCAGCCAATGGGGGGCGCTCACGACAGCGCTTGCCGGGACGATCGGCCTTGGCAACATCGCAGGTGTGGCGGTGGCGCTGACGATGGGCGGGCCAGGCGCTATCCTCTGGATGTTCGTAATCGGCTGGTTCGCCATGACGGTGAAGATGGCGGAAGTGACGCTGGGCCTCAAATATCGGACTTTCGATCAGCATGGTCATGTCCATGGCGGGCCAATGTATGTGCTGAAAGCCATCGGCGCGGCGCGTGGCTGGCCCCGGCTGGGTCTGACACTCGGCGGCCTTTACGCCTTCTTCGCGCTGTTCGGCGCAATCCCGATGGTGCAGGTCAACCAGAGTTTTGCGCAGGTGAAGGTGGTGACCGGCCTGTCCAACGGCTGGGCCTATGGCGTGTTGCTGGCGGCAGCGGTGGCGCTGGTGACGCTTGGCGGCGCGGCATGGCTTGGCGAGGTTGCGAAACGGCTCACTCCACTCAAGGTCGCTGTATATCTGGTGGGCGTGGCCGCCATTCTTGTCATGCATGCGCAGGCGATCCCGGAAGCCTTGGCGCAGATATGGCATGGGGCCTGGAGTGGCAGCGCGGCGACGGGCGGCGCGGTCGGCGCCTTCGTATCCGGGATGAGGAGGGCCGTCTTCGCAAGTGAGGCAGGTGTCGGGTCTGCCGTCATGGCGCACAGCCTGGCGCGTGTGCGGCATCCTGTATCGGAGGGGTTGGTGGCCTTGCTCGAACCGTTGCTCGGGACGATGATCGTCTGCGCGATCGGTGGCTTGGCGCTCGTCGTCGCAGGCACGTGGACGTCCGGGCTGGAAGGCATAGCCATCACGTCGGCCGCGTTCGCGCAAGTGTCGCCCTGGTTTCCCTGGCTGCTGGCGGTTGTCGTCGTCCTGTTCGCCTATTCAACGCTGGTCGCGTGGGGCTTTTATGGGCTGCAAGCCTGGGGATATCTGTTCGGCCACGGTCCGAAAGCGCAGTGGAGCTACAAGATCCTCTACATTGTCGCCCTGCCACCCGCTGCCGCCATAGATTTGGGGCGCGTGGTAGACATTGTGGACAGCAGCTTTTTCCTGATGGCCATTCCCAACGTGATCGCGCTCTATCTTTGCGCGGGCGAGTTGCGACGGGACGTGCGGTCTTATCTTCTCTCGGTGGAAGACGAGGTCGTGCCATCGGTTGTCGCTGAACCACCTCGCTAAGAAAAAAGGCCCGCCGATGGCGAGGCCCTTCTTCGTTTGGTCTAGCTCAGATCTTGTCGCCGAGAGCGCCCTTCACCGAGCCCTTGACATCCTGCGCCGTACCCTTCGCCTTTTGAGCGCGGCCTTCTGCTGCCAGATCAGCGTCATTTTGATGTTCGCCTACAGCTTCCTTCACTGCGCCCGCAGCCTTGTTACCTGCTGCCTTCAGCTTGTCGGTCAGTTCACCCATATCGTCCTCCTGTGGTGGTCTACGGCAGGTCAACAACTTGGATTAGCGAAAGGTTGCCGTCGGTACGCTCGCGCAACGGCAAGACACAAAAAAAGGGGCCGGAAACCGGCCCCTTCAAAAATTGCTTGTAGCTGATGCTTAGCGCTTCGAGAACTGGAAGCTGCGGCGAGCCTTGGCCTTGCCGTACTTCTT
>CAMPHR010000068.1 GCA_946886075.1 uncultured Novosphingobium sp.
CCCCCCACGCCAGCAGGCGCCCCCCGCATCCCCATAGTCCAACCCAACATCGGCCAGGACGAAAAATACTCGCCAGCGCTGGAAGAAGCCCACTTCCGCACCCTAGCCACCCTCTCCGGCACCCCCCGCCCCGCCCCGCGCCTCATCTTTTGGCCTGAAGCCGCCATCCCCGCCTATCTCGACATGGAACCGCAATGGCGCGCGCGCCTCGCCAGCCTGCTCGGCCCCGGCGACCTGCTGATGACCGGCGCGACCAAGGTCTATTTCAAGCAGGTCGAGAAAAACGGCGTCACCACCGACGCCCTCGCCGGAGCCAACAACAGCCTCTTCGTCGTCTCGCCCCAGGCGCAATTGCTCGGCCGCTATGACAAAGCGCACCTCGTCCCCTATGGCGAATATCTCCCCATGCGCGCGCTACTGCAGCCGATCGGCCTTTCCCGCCTCGTTCCCGGTGACGCCGACTTCTGGCCCGGCCCCGGCCCGCAAAGCCTAACCCTGCCCGCCACACTCGGTCGCCCCAGCCTCAAGATGGGCGTCCAGATCTGCTATGAGATCATCTTTTCCGGCCAGGTGATCGACGCAAAGAACCGCCCCGCCTTCCTCTTCAACCCCTCCAACGACGCCTGGTTCGGCAGCTGGGGGCCCGTCCAGCACCTCGCGCAAGCCCGCCTGCGCGCCATCGAAGAGGGCATCCCGATTATCCGCTCCACCCCCACCGGAGTCTCCGCCGTCATCGACGCCCGCGGCCACGTCCTGAGCGCGCTCGGCCTCCACCGCGCCGGATATCTCGACGGCGCGCTCCCCCCCGCGCTCCCCCCGACATTGTTCGCCCGCCTTGGCAATTGGGCGCCCATCCTGTTCACGGCGCTGTTAGCCGGACTGGCCATTGCCATCCGTAGAGGCAGGAGCTAATAGGGCACATAAACTTTTCTTTATGTCGCTTTTGAAGCCATCCTGCTAACGGGAGTCCCATGCGCAGCAACTATCTCTTCACCTCGGAATCCGTGTCCGAAGGCCATCCCGACAAGGTCGCAGACCAGATTTCCGACGCCATCGTCGATCTGTTCCTGTCGAAGGACCCCGAAGCCCGCATCGCCTGCGAAACGCTGACCACGACGCAGCTGGTCGTGTTGGCTGGCGAAATCCGCTGCAAGGGCGTCTACGAGAACGACGAATGGGCCCCCGGCGCGCAGGAAGAGATTGAGCGTACCGTCCGCGAAACGGTAAAGCGCATCGGCTACGAACAGGACGGCTTCCACTGGGAAAGCTTCCGCTTCGAAAACAATCTCCACGCCCAGTCCGCCCACATCGCGCAGGGCGTGGACGCCGCTGGCAACAAGGATGAAGGCGCTGGCGACCAGGGCATCATGTTCGGCTTCGCCTGCGACGAAACGCCCGACCTCATGCCCGCGACGCTGGACTACAGCCACAAGATCCTCGCCAAGATGGCGCATGACCGCCACTCCGGCCGCGCGCCCTTCCTGGAGCCCGACGCCAAGAGCCAAGTCACGCTACGCTTCGAAAATGGCAAGCCCACCGCCGCCACCGCCATCGTCGTCTCGACCCAGCATGCCAAGGGCTATGACGAGGGCGCCAACGAAGCGGAGCTGAAGGACTATGTGAAGGGCGTCATCGCCGAAGTCCTTCCCGGCGATCTGCTCTCCGACGAAACCGTCTACCACATCAACCCGACCGGCAGCTTCGAAATCGGCGGCCCTGACGGCGACGCGGGCCTCACCGGCCGCAAGATCATCGTCGATACCTATGGCGGCGCATCGCCCCATGGCGGCGGTGCTTTCTCAGGGAAAGACCCGACGAAGGTCGATCGCTCGGCGGCCTACATCACCCGCTACCTCGCCAAGAACATCGTCGCCGCCGGCCTCGCCCGCCGCTGCACGATCCAGCTCGCCTACGCCATCGGCGTGTCCGAACCGCTGTCGCTCTATGTCGATACCCACGGCACCGGCAGCATCGATGACGCGAAGATCGAAGAAGCGATCAAGTCGCTCAAGGAACTGGGCGGCCTCACCCCCCGCGGCATCCGCACCCATCTCGGCCTCAACAAGCCCATCTATCGCCCCACCGCCGCCTACGGCCATTTCGGCCGCAAGGCAGAAGGCGACTTCTTCCCCTGGGAAAAGACCGACCTCGCCGAAAAGCTCAAGGCCGCGCTCTAAGCCAAGCAATCAACTGGGCTCCTGCCAAGCGCCGGAGCCCAGTCCAGCCAGCATGACCCTGCACGATGTTCGCATAAGCGCGAGCAAGCTTGCCAACAGCTTGATGCGGCAAACAATGCCTACCCCCGTTCGGGCTGAGCCTGTAGAAGCCCTCCCCTTCTCTTGACCAGTTACAGCGGCACAGGCCCTGTCGCCCCACAAGGCACGATAGCCGGGCGCGCCAGATCTCCCCACCAAGCGCCCAGCTCCCCCAACCCATTTGACCCGCCCCTAAAAACAGGTCAGTTGCGGCAACCATGACAGCCTCGCCCCGCTCCCGCATCTACCTGATGCTGCTGCTCGTCATGCTGCTCTGGGCAGGCAATGCGCTGGTCGGGCGCGCCATGCGGGGTGAAATCCCGCCCCTTACCCTCGCCTTCCTCCGCTGGACCGGAGCTGCCCTCCTGCTGCTGCCCTTTTCCCTGCGCGGCATGATAGCGGAATGGCCCGCCATCCGCCGCCATTGGCCGATGCTCATCCTGCTCGGCGTCCTGGGCGTCGGCTGTTTCAACGCCCTCCTCTATTCGGGCCTCCGCACCAGCAGCGCCACCAACGCGCTGCTCATCCAGGCGGCGATCCCCGCCCTCGTCCTGGGAAGCAACTTCCTCTTCTTCCGCACCCGTGCGCTCCCGGTCCAGATCATCGGGGTACTTCTGGCCGCCGCCGGAGCAATCCTCATCATCTTCCGCGCAGACATTCACGCCCTGGCGACGCTCAGCCTCGGGCGGGGCGACGCGCTGATCCTGCTCGGCGTCATCTGCTGGGCCATCTACACGTCCCTCCTGCGAAAGCGCCCGCCGCTCAGCGGCACGACCTTCCTTACCTTGAGCTTCCTGATCGGCGTCATCGTCACGGCCCCTCTCGCAGTCGGCGAGTGGCACGATCACCCGCTGCGCTGGACGCCCACCGTCATCGCCAGCGTCGCCTATGTCGCCATCTTCCCCTCGATCATCGCCTATTTCCTCTACAATCATGCCGTCGCGCAGATCGGCGCGGCGCAGGCGGGCCAGTTCATCAGCCTTCAACCCCTGCTCGGCGCCTTCCTCGCCGCACTGCTACTGGGCGAAGCGCTCCACAGCTATCATTTCGCCGGCATGGCTCTCATCCTGCTCGGCATCGTCGCCTCCTCACGCGCCAACCGCCCGGCGCAATAGCCCGCTTGCCCCTAAAGCCCCGCCCGGCTAAGCGCCCGCCCATGACCGCGCACAAATCCGGCGACCCTACCACGCTCAACCGCCTCTACGGCCGCCAGTCGGGCCACAAGCTCCGCGCGGGTCAGCAGGAGCTGGTCGATACGCTGCTCCCCGCCGTCTCGGTCCCGGAGGAAGGCGAGATCACCGCCGCCAACCTTTTCGGTTATGACCGCCCGCTGCATTTCGAAATCGGCTTCGGCGGCGGCGAGCATATGGCCTATCGCGCCGACCTCCTCCCCGACCACGGCTTCGTCGGCGCAGAGCCCTTCCTCAACGGCGTCGTCACTGCGCTAGGCCATATCCGCGACCAGGCGCTCGGCAATGTCCGCATCCATATGGGTGACGCGCTTCAGGTCCTCGCCCGCATCCCCGATGGAGCCTTGAGCTTCGTCTACCTCCTCCACCCCGACCCCTGGCCCAAAGCGCGCCACGCCAAGCGCCGCATGATGAACCCCGGCCCGGTCGCAATGATCGCGCGCAAACTGAAGCCCGGCGGCGAATTCCGCTTCGGCACCGATCACCCCATCTATCTACGCTGGGCGATGATGGTGATGAATGGCCACCCGGACTTCGACTGGCTGGCCAGCGAGCCAAAGGATTTCCTCACCCGCCCCGGCGGCTGGCCCGAAACCCGCTACGAAGCCAAGGCCCGCCGCCTAGGCCACGAAGTCTGGTACTTCCGCTACCGTCGCCGGTAGACAGCGTCAGTTGGCGCGAGGACGAGCGGCCGCTTTCCAGCTTCCCATTCGCCCCAAATCCGATAGGGACGACGATCAAACCGGGAGCTGCGCCATGACCGATCATCCCACATCCGCGATTCCCTGGGATCAGCCTGCGACCTTGATCGATCTTGAAGGACGCGCGCCGATTATCGGCACCATTCGGGACTGCGCCCAACATTTCGCGATATTCAAACCTCACGCCCGCGAACAGGCGCGTGTGCTCCTCACCCAACCGATCCACCGGCTAGGCCGCAAAACCCGCACCTGGGTGCTCGAACCGTTCGAAATCGAGCAACTGGCAGACCGCCTGCGCGCCGAAACCCACTGATTGCCAGGCAAAGGCTCGCGCGAAATGCAATCGGGGGATGTCCCTACCCGCCGCACGGAGCCCGGCGAAACGCGGGCGGAGGCGGCGCCGACCTGACGCATGAGGCTTCCGACCCTTGGCGAATGTCATGCACCTTGGCCAAGAATGCCATCATGCCCCGTCCATATCTCAACCGCGCCCACATCGACGATAGCGAACCGCTGGAGCCAGCCCCCCCCCCGATCTCTCCAACGGTCGAACGCCGCCAGCGGGCGGGGTGGCCCTTCCTCCCCATGCCCGCTAGGAACCTCCCATGAGCGTTCCTCCCCTTATCACCCGCCCCCTCTCGATGATGCGCGCCTTCCTTGCGGCGGAGGCGGCTGGCGGCATCATCCTGATCGGCGCCGCGATTCTGGGCATGCTGGTCGCCAACTCGGCGCACTCGGCCACATATTTTCATGCGCTCCACATCGATCTCGGGGGTCTCAGCCTCCTCCACTGGATCAACGATGGGCTGATGGCGCTGTTCTTTCTGGTCGTGGGCCTTGAAATCAAGCGCGAGGTTCTGGACGGACAGCTCGCTCGATGGCCCGACCGCCTGCTGCCCGGTGTCGCGGCGGTTGCTGGCGTCGCCATGCCCGCCCTCCTCTACATCGCCGTCAACAGGGGAGACGCGACCGGCATGCGCGGCTGGGCCATCCCCGCCGCAACCGACATCGCCTTCGCGCTCGGCGTACTCGCCCTGCTTGGCCGCCGCGTTCCGGGGTCGCTCAAGATCTTCCTGACCGCCGTCGCGATTATCGACGACCTCATCGCCGTCCTCATCATCGCCCTCTTCTACAGCGGACAGCTAAGCCTGCTTCCCCTCGCGCTCGCTGTCGCAGGCATCGCCTGCCTCGCCCTTTGCAATCGCATGAGCGTCAACAGCCTCTGGCCCTATCTGGTGATCGGCGGTTTCGTCTGGTTCTGCGTCCTCCAATCCGGCATCCACGCCACGCTGGCGGGCGTCGCGGTGGCCATGACCATCCCGCTCCGCCGTACCCCCGCGGCGCCCGATGACCAGCATTCGCCCCTGTCCCGGCTGGAACATGGCCTCCACCCCTGGGTCGCCTATGCCATCGTCCCGCTGTTCGGCTTCACCAATGCCGGCGTCGCCCTGACCGGTTTCGCCCTGCCCGACCTGGCTCAGCCCGTTCCGCTCGGCATCGCGCTTGGCCTCTTCGCTGGCAAACAGGTCGGCATATTCGGCGCGATCTGGCTCCTCTCCCGCCTCGGCTGGGTCAGCCGCCCTGCTCATGCCAGCTGGCGCCAGGTCTATGGCGTGGCGCTGCTTTGCGGCATCGGCTTCACCATGAGCCTCTTCATCGGCGGCCTCGCCTTTGCCGAGCACCCTCATGAAAGCGACGCCGCCAAGCTCGGCATCCTGCTGGGTTCGCTCGTTTCAGCCACCGCCGGTTACCTCGTCCTGCGCCTCGCCCCCGGCCCGGTCAGAACGGGAAAAACACGCTGATCGCAGCTACGGCGACAACACAGGTGATGATGTTGAGCGGCAACCCCACCCGCACGAAATCCATGTAGCGATAGCCGCCCATCTGATAGACGATGACATTGGTCTGATAGCCAAAGGGGGTCGCAAAGGCCGCGCTCGCCGCCATCATCACCGCGACCAGGAACGGCCGGGGACTGACCGCCAAGCTATCGGCCAGCGCCACCGCGACCGGCGTCACCAGCACCGCGACCGTCGCGTTGGACAAGAGCTCCGTCAGCACCATCGTCACCAGATACAGCACCACCAGCGCGATCAGCGGGCTCAGCCCATGCACGCTCCCGATCAGCATCCGTGAGGCATCCGCCGCAAGGCCGCTCTGCTCCATCGCGATGCCGATCACCACCATGCCCGCGATCAGGATCAGGATCTGCGGTCGTAGCCCGCTATAGGCCTCATCCGCGCTGATCACCCGCAGCAGAATCAGCAGCACGGCCCCGGCAAAGGCGCTCGCCGCGATCGGCGCGACATCGATCGCCGCCAATCCCACCGCCGCCGCAAAGACACCCAGCGCGATCGCCGCCTTGGCAGGCTTCAGCGGCCGGGGCTCGGCAAACACCGCCGGGTCGCCGACCTGCGCGCTGTACACATGCATGGCATCGATCGGCGCCGTTTCCCCTTCGCGCTCCTCCGCCTCATGCCGCCCGCCCAGCAGCCGCTTGCTGAACAGGAACAGGTACAGCCCGCCCGCCAGCGCCATCGGCACGCCGACGGGCGTGATCTCGAAAATGCCGAAGCGCGGCTGCCCCGTCACGCTCGCCATGTCGTCCACCAGAAGGTTGGTGGACGTACCGATCAACGTGCAGCATCCGGTCAGGATCGTGATGTAGGACAGCGGCATCAAAAACCGCTTGGGCGACAGGCGCAGCGCATTGGCGACATCGCGCACCACGGGCGCGCCCAGCACGACGATCGGCGTGGAATTGAGGAAGCAGGACACCCCGCCGATCATCGACAGCAGCAGCCACATGCCCGTCGCGCCCATCCGCTTGCACATCGACACCGCCAGCGCGATCGCCCGGTCGAGCAGGCCCGACAGCTCCAGCGCATAGGCAATGACGAACAGCGACGCGAGCGCGATGATCGCGGGACTTGCAAAGGCCCCCTGCACATCCACGGGCCGGACGACGCCCGTCATCAGCAGCACCGCCGCGCCCGACAGGGCGACGACATCGGCGCGCACCCTGTCCCAGATCAGCGCGGCGACGACGGCGGCCAGCACCAGCAGCGTCAGAACTTGGTCAATCGTCATGCGCCCCCTGCCTCGTGCCTGCTGCCGCCCCTGTCAACGCAGCAAGTCGCAAAAAGGCCGATTATCCTCTGGAGCGACAAGCCTTTTTTGCTATCAATGGCTTATGCGTGAACCCAGTGCCCGGACCAGTCGGCTCGCCATAGCCGCGGGGTTAGCCGCTTTCATCGCCATCGGCGCGGGCGGCTTCCTGCTCGGCCGCGCCACCGCGCCAAAGGCTCCGCCGCCCGCTCCCGCGCCCGTCGCAGTCATCCCCCCGCCCTTCCCGGTCCAGCCGCAAACGCCCCGCCTCTGGGGCCGCGCGGAGATGGCCGACCTTGCCCGCCGCACTGCCGATGCGCTCTCGTCAGGCAAGCCGCTCCCGCCAGATGTCGCGAGCGTCGTGGGCCAACGGTTCGACCTCGCTCTCCCTTTCGGCTGCTCCGGCCCAGCCGCCAAGGACAGCGCCGCCCCCATGCGCTGGCGCTATGACGAAGCGGCAGGCGTGCTGCGCGTCCACGTCATGCCGATCGCGTGGAAAGCCGCCGACTTCGCCCTTCCCGCCGAAGGGGAAGGCCATGATGCCGAGGGTTTCTGGATGGACCGCCCCTGGTCGACCAGCGACGAATGCCCCGCCGCGCCCGAAGCTCCATCTCCCGAACAGCCGGAAGACCCCAAGCCAGTACCTGACCGCACCCTAGCCCTCGCGCAATTCGGCCAGAATGACGGCAACGACCTGTGGCGCCATGGCCGCCCCTTCGAAAAGGTGCTGCGGCTCGCCCCGGAAGATTTCACCTCCGCGCGCGGGCTAAGGCTCCGCCTCATCGGCCGTATCGAGCAGGTGCCCGGCAACGGCCCCGTCCATTGCACCCAGCCGCTCGGACCTGAACAGCGCCCCCGCTGCGTCCTCGCCGTCTCCCTTGCCGAAGTGCGCATGGAGCTACCCGGAACCGATGCCCCCATCGCTATCTGGGACAATCGCAGCGCAACCGGCTCAGCCGGGCACTGAAAGCCACCCGTTCACCCGATCTCGCACGCTGCATCGCCCGGGCGTGAACCATCTCCCCTGCCCATGTGTTGGCCGGGAAAAGGAGATGCGCCATGCCCGACACCCAGTCCGACAATCATGAGGAAATGATCCACGAAGACGGCTTGCCCGGCCACGAAAGCAAGCTGGAGCCCAAGCCCGAATGGGAACCCCGCTACCCCGGCTCAGGCCGCCTCGCTGGCAAAGTCGCCCTCATCACCGGCGCTGACAGCGGCATCGGCCGCGCCGTCGCCGCCCTCTACGCCCGCGAAGGCGCCGACGTCGCCATTCTCTACCTCTGCGAACATGACGACGCGAAGAAAACCGCCCAGATCGTCGAAGCCGAAGGCCAACAGGCCCTCACCATCGCCGGAGACATCGGCGAGAAATCCTTCTGCGACGACGCCGTCAAACAGGTGATCGACCGCTTCGGCCGCCTCGACATCCTCGTCAACAATGCCGGTGAACAACATCCCGACCAGGACATAACCGACATCACCGAAGAACAGCTGCGGCGCACCTTTCAAACCAACATCTTCGGCATGTTCTTCCTCACCCAAGCCGCCCGCCCGCACCTCAAGAAGGGCGCGGCGATCGTCAATTGCACCAGCGTCACCATGTATCAGGGCTCATCGGAACTGCTGGACTATAGCAGCACCAAAGGCGCCATCACCGCCTTCACCCGCAGCCTGTCGGAAAATCTCGTAAAAGACGGCATCCGCGTCAACGCCGTGGCCCCCGGCCCCATCTGGACCCCGCTCAACCCGTCAGGCGGCGCAAGCCCCAAAAAGCTCGAACATTTCGGCGAGTCCGTCCCCATGGGCCGCCCCGGCCAACCCAACGAAGTAGCCCCCGCCTTCCTGTTCCTCGCCTGCGAGGATAGCAGCTACATGTCCGGCCAGGTCCTGCATCCGAACGGCGGGACGATCGTGAATGGGTAGGTAAATAACTCATTCCCTCTCCCCTTCAGGGGAGAGGGTGCCGAGCGCAGCGAAGGCGGGAGAGGGGACTTAAAGCACAACTGCTGCGGGGGGGGGGGGGGGGGGGGGGGGGGGGGGGGGGGGGGGGGGGGGGGGGGGG
>CAMPHR010000069.1 GCA_946886075.1 uncultured Novosphingobium sp.
CCATGTCCCCTCATCCCGCATCCGAAAATAGCGGCATCTGGAAACTGATCTTCGGCCGCCTCGACTGGAGCGCAGTGCCGGTCCATGAGCCGATCGTCATGAGCACCTTCGTCGCTGTCGTGATCGGCGGCGTCGCGATCCTTGGCGTCGTCACCAAATATCGCCTGTGGGGCTGGCTGTGGCGCGACTGGTTCACGACCGTCGATCACAAGCGCATCGGCATCATGTACATGATCCTCGGCCTCATCATGTTCCTGCGCGGTTTCGCCGATGCCCTCATGATGCGCCTGCAACAGGCATGGGCGTTCAACGGCTCCGAAGGCTATCTCAACGCGCATCACTATGACCAGATTTTCACGGCGCATGGCGTCATCATGATCTTCTTCGTCGCAATGCCGATGATCACCGGGATCATGAACTATATGGTCCCGCTGCAAATCGGCGCCCGCGACGTCAGCTTCCCCTTCCTCAACAATTTCAGCTTCTGGATGACGACGGCGGGCGCGGTCATCACCATGATGTCGCTGTTCGTGGGCGAATTCGCGCGCACGGGCTGGCTCGCCTACCCGCCGCTGTCGGGTATCGCCTACAGTCCAGGGGTCGGCGTCGATTATTATATCTGGGGCCTTCAGATAGCAGGCATCGGCACGCTGTTATCGGGCGTCAACCTGATCGCGACCATCGTGAAGATGCGCGCGCCGGGCATGTCGATGATGAAGCTGCCGATCTTCGTCTGGACCTCGCTCTGCTCCAACATCCTGATCGTCGCGGCATTCCCCGTGCTGACCGCCGTTCTCGCGCTGCTCAGCCTTGACCGCTATGTCGGCACGGCCTTCTTCACCAACGACATGGGCGGCAACCCCATGATGTATGTGAACCTCATCTGGATCTGGGGCCATCCGGAGGTCTACATCCTCATCCTGCCGCTGTTCGGCGTGTTCAGCGAAGTCACCTCGACCTTCTCGTCGAAGCGCCTCTTCGGCTATTCCTCGATGGTCTATGCGACGGTCGTCATCGCGATCTTGAGCTATCTCGTCTGGCTGCACCACTTCTTCACCATGGGCTCGGGCGCCAGCGTCAACAGCTTCTTCGGCATCACGACGATGGTCATCTCCATCCCGACGGGGGCCAAGCTCTTCAACTGGCTGTTCACCATGTATCGGGGGCGCATCCGGTTTGAACTGCCGATGATGTGGACGGTCGCCTTCATGCTGACCTTCGTGGTCGGCGGCATGACCGGCGTGCTGCTCGCGGTTCCACCAGCGGACTTCGTGCTGCACAACTCGCTGTTCCTGATCGCGCACTTCCACAACGTGATCATCGGCGGCGTGCTGTTCGGCCTGTTCGCGGCGATCAACTATTGGTGGCCCAAGGCGTTCGGCTTCAAGCTCGACCGGACCTGGGGCGTTCGCAGCTTCTGGCTTTGGGTCGTGGGCTTCTGGGTCGCCTTCATGCCGCTTTATATCCTCGGCCTGATGGGCGTCACCCGCCGCATGCGCGTGTTCGATGATCCGTCCTTGCAAATCTGGTTCCAGATCGCGGCCCTTGGCGCCCTCATGATCGCGGCGGGCATCGCCTGCATGCTGATCCAGTTCTCCGTCAGCATCATCAACCGCGACAAGCTGCGCGACACGACCGGCGATCCCTGGGACGGCCGGACGCTCGAATGGGCGACCAGCTCGCCGCCGCCGGACTATAATTTCGCCTTCACCCCCGTCATCCATGATGGCGACGCATGGGCGGACATGAAAAAGCGCGGCTATCAGCGTCCGCTTTCCGGCTATGAAGCGATCCATATGCCCAGCAACACCGGCACCGGTGTTATCCTGTCGGCCCTCTCCGTGGCCTTCGGCGTCGCCATGATCTGGTACATGTGGTGGCTTGCTGGCCTCAGCTTCAGCGGCATCCTGGCCGTCGCGATCGGCCACACCTTCAACTATAAGCGCGACTTCTACATCCCCAAGGATGTGGTCGAGCGCACAGAAGGCGAGCGCACGCAAAGCCTCGCGATGCAGGGCTAACGGCACATGGCAAGCGCACCCACTGTAGACGCCGCTTTCCTCGACAAGGACGGCAATCCGCTCTTCCACCTGGAGCATGAGCCCCATCATCCGGAAGGCTCCAGCACCATGCTGGGCTTCTGGATCTACCTGATGAGCGACTGCCTCATCTTCGCCTGCCTGTTCGCGACCTATGCGGTGCTGGGCGGCAATTATGCGGCGGGGCCGGGTCCCAAGGACCTGTTCGACCTGCCGCTGGTGGCGCTCAACACCGCAATGCTGCTTTTCTCGTCCATCACTTATGGCTTTGCCATGCTGGCGATGGAAAAGAACCGGGTGGCAGCGACGCAGGGCTGGCTCGCCATCACCGGCCTGTTCGGTCTCGCCTTCCTCGGCATCGAACTCTACGAATTCGCGCACCTCATCCATGAAGGCGCGACCCCGATGCGTTCGGGCTTCCTGTCGGCCTTCTTTGCGCTGGTGGGCACCCATGGGCTGCACGTCACCTTCGGCATTATCTGGCTGGTGACGCTGATGGCGCAGGTCGCCAAAAAGGGCCTGATCCCTGCCAACCAGCGCCGCCTGATGTGCCTCAGCATGTTCTGGCACTTCCTCGACGTCGTCTGGATCGGCGTCTTCACCTTCGTCTATCTCATGGGAATGCTGCGATGAGCGCGCACGGCCAACATCACGATGCCGACCATGGGGCCCATCACGGCGACGGCCACGCCCATGGCACCTTCGGCAGCTACATGATCGGGTTCGGCCTGTCGGTGATCCTGACGGCCATCCCCTTCTGGCTGGTCATGACCGGCGTGCTGGGCGACAAGCAGCTGACGGCCTTCGTCATCCTTGGCTTCGCTGTCGTGCAGATCCTCGTCCACATGATCTACTTCCTGCACATGAACACCCGCTCGGAAGGCGGCTGGACGATGCTGGCGCTGATCTTCACGATCGTGCTGGTCGTCATCACGCTCGCCGGGTCCATCTGGGTCATGTATCATCTCAATCATAATATGATGCCGCAAATGGATATGAGCGCGCACGACATGAGCCAGATGCCGTGACAGAGCCCCAACCCCGCCGTCGCTCGGCGGGGTTCCTGATCCTCTTCTCGATGGCCGCAGTCCTGGCGGTCGCGGGGTTGGTCAGCCTTGGCGTCTGGCAAGTGCATCGCCTAGACTGGAAACGCGACCTGATCGCAAAGGTGGAAAGTCGCGTCCACGCCACCCCCGTCCCCGCCCCCACTTCGGCCAGCGACGACGACGCCTACATCCGCGTGATTGCAACCGGCCAGTTCCTGCATGACCGCTCCACACTGGTTCAGGCTGCGACGGTTCGCGGGGCGGGCTTCTGGGTGCTTACTCCGCTCATAACCGATCGCGGCTTCACCCTGCTCATCAACCGGGGATTCGTGCCGCCTGAGGCACGCACCCGCTTTTCCAGACCGGCCGGTCAAGTCCGCGTGACCGGTCTCATGCGCCTCAGCGAACCGGGCGGCGGCTTCCTGCGCGCCAACGATCCTGCCGCAAACCGATGGTATTCGCGCGATGTGGTCGCGATTGCCCGCGCGCGGCAGCTTCACGCCCCCGTCGCCAATTATTTCGTCGATGCTGAACGCAGCGGCCCGCCATCATCCTTGCCTGTAGGCGGCCTGACCGTCCTGACCTTCCCCAACAGCCATCTTTCCTACGCTCTCACATGGTTCGCGCTGGCGGCGATGGCGGCTGCGGCCTACATCTTCGTCA
The DNA here is from genome assembly GCA_946886075.1 of uncultured Novosphingobium sp. The sequence goes on from CAMPHR010000069.1 coordinate 3,749, forward strand.
TGCGCCAAATATGGAAGGAAAGACGGTCTTGAAGCGGTGGCTGTCCACCGGTGCCCGCCTGCTGCCCGGCCAATGGCCCGCGGACGCTGCGGGGCGCAAGAATATGGCGCTTCTCGCCCAGCTTCGCTGGATCGCCATAGCGGGCCAGGTCGCCACCATCCTCCTCGTCCATTGGGGCATGGGCATCCGCTTGCCTGTCGCCGCCATGCTGCTCGTCGCCTCGATCGCGGCCGCCGTGAATGTCGCCACCTTCGCGACGCTCCGCCGCCGGACCGACGTTGCGCATGCGGAACTATTCCTGGCACTCGTTTTCGACGTGCTGCTCCTCACCACCCAGCTTTACCTGAGCGGAGGCGCGACCAATCCTTTCATCGCGCTCTACCTGCTTCAGGTGGCGCTCGGCGCGGTGCTGCTCGATCGCTGGAGCATTTGGGGCATCGTCCTTCTCTCGCTGCTCTGCGCCGCCATGCTGTCCGTCGTCTACCAGCCGTTGGAGCTCACCGACGCGCTCGAAGGCCGCCTTTTCGACCTGCACATCCTCGGCACCTGGATATGCCTCGCCATGATCGCGGTCCTGCTCGTCCTCTTCATGAGCCGGGTGACCCGAAACCTTCAGGCTCGCGAAGCCTATCTCGCCCAGCTACGCCAGCAGGCGGCGGAGGAAGAACATATCGTCCGCATGGGCCTCCTCGCCTCAGGCGCCGCTCATGAACTCGGCACGCCCCTCTCCCAGCTCGCGGTCGTACTGGGCGATTGGCGCCACATGCCCGAAGTCAGCGCCCACCCTTCGCTCCTCGAGGAGGTCGGTGAAATGCAAGCAGCCGTCCAACGCTGCAAACAGATATTGACAGGCATTCTCATTTCTTCAGGAGAGGCCCGAGGCGAAGCTCCAAAAGTCACGCCAATTCGCGACTTCATTCTCGAAATCGCCCAAAGCTGGCGCTCCGCCAATCCCGGAATTCCCCTCCGCTGCGACTTCGGCCCCCACGATTATCCCCGCATCATCGCCGATCCCGTCATTCGCCAAGCGATCACAAACCTGCTCGACAACGCCCGCGAAGCTGGCGCCACCTACATAGATCTGCTGATCGGCCGCGACAGCACGTCCCTCAACATCGCCGTTCGCGATAATGGAAAGGGCTTCAGCGAACAGATGCTCGCCGACTTCGGCAAGCCCTACCGCTCCAGCAAAGGCAAGCAAGGCAGCGGCCTCGGCCTCTTCCTGGTCGTCAACGTCGTTCGGAAGCTTGGCGGCAACGTCTCCGCCAGCAACGGCGCAGACGGCGGCGCACTCGTCCTGCTCCGCCTGCCCTTGAGCACCGTCGGACTGGAGGAGGAGTTACCCGATGGCGAATGACCGTCTCCTGGTCCTCATCGAGGATGATGAAGCTTTCGCAAAGACGCTCAAGCGCTCCTTCGAACGCCGCGGCTATCAAGTCCTGACGGCCGACAGCCACGCAGCACTCTTGATCCTTCTCGAACAGCACCGGCCCCACTATGCGGTCGTCGATCTCAAGCTTGGCGCAGAGTCCGGCCTGCTATGCGTCCAGACGCTCCACGCCCGTGACCCCAACATGCTGATCGTCGTCCTCACCGGCTTCGCAAGCATCGCGACCGCCGTAGAGGCGATCAAGCTCGGCGCGTCGCACTATCTCGCCAAGCCTTCGAACACGGATGACATAGAAGCGGCGTTCGCCAAATCCTTAGGCGATCCCTCAACGCCTCTCGCCCCACGTCCGACATCAATCAAGACGCTGGAGTGGGAACATATACATGAGGTGCTGAAGGACAGCGATTTCAACATATCCGAAGCCGCACGCCGTCTAGGCATGCACCGACGAACTCTCGCGCGAAAGCTTGCCAAGCGGCAGGTGGGTTGATGTCGGGAAGCGCGGTGGAGCGGGTGAAGGGAATCGAACCCTCGTCACTTGCTTGGGAAGCAAATGCTCTACCATTGAGCTACACCCGCATCGCCGCCGGGGATTAGCCGCAGCGCGCCAGAAGGTCAACGACCTGCTACGCTGCACTTGAAGCAAGACAGCTTGGCCTGGTCCGATCGTTCAAAAATATGCTTTAGTTAATAGCGGCATGGCCCATTCGGCCTTACACAACCGCGCGTGCGCGGAACGATGAACCATCCCGAGTGTTTGATGGATTCGAGAAGATAGAACAAAATGGGGAATTTATGAGCACGGCGGCGCCGGAGGTCTCTGGAAACCGCTTCGAACTGCTTGTCCAGAGCGTTACTGATTACGCAATCTACATGCTTTCGACCAATGGCACGATCGTCAGCTGGAATGCTGGCGCTCGGAGGTTCAAGGGCTATGAAGCCGATGAAATCGTCGGCCAGCATTTTTCTCGCTTTTACACGCCGGAAGATCAGGCGGCGGGGATTCCCGCTCTCGCGCTCGAAACAGCGGAACGGGAGGGTCGGTTCGAGGCCGAAGGATGGCGTGTGCGCAAGGATGGCGGCCGGTTTTGGGCCAGCGTCGTCATCGATCCCATCCGCGATCCTGCTGGCACCCTGATAGGTTTCGCCAAGGTTACGCGCGACCTGACAGAGCGACGAGCGGCGGAAGAAGCATTGAAGGCGAGCGAGGAGCGGTTTCGTCTGCTCGTCGAAAGCGTAACCGACTACGCGATCTACATGCTGGACCCTGTGGGCACCATCACCAGCTGGAACGCGGGCGCTGCACGCTTCAAGGGCTATACCGCCGACGAGATCCTGGGTCAGAATTTCTCCCGCTTTTACTCCGAAGCAGATCGCATGGCGGGCATCCCCTCCCGCGCTTTGGAGACCGCGTCACGAGAAGGCCGCTTTGAAGCGGAAGGATGGCGCATCCGCAAGGATGGTTCGCGCTTTTGGGCCAATGTCGTCATCGACGCCATCCGCAGCCCGATGGGCGAGCTACTTGGTTTCGCGAAGATTACGCGCGACCTCACTGAGCGGCGGGAGACGCAACTGGCGCTTGAAGAAGCGCGCGAAGCTATCTTTCAATCCCAGAAGATGGACGCGATCGGCAAGTTGACGGGCGGGGTCGCCCACGACTTCAATAACCTGCTCGCGGTCATTGTCGGCAGTCTGGACCTCGCAAGACAACGGCTTGAGACCGGCGGTGACATTTCTCGCTACATCGACAATGCGATGACGGCGGCGGATCGGGGCGCCACCTTGACCCAGCGCATGCTGGCGTTCGCACGACGTCAGGAATTGAAGCTAGGCAGCGTCGATTGTATCGCCCTTGTCCGGAACATGGCCGGATTGCTGAAATCGACCCTCGGCTCAACCGTTACGATCGAGACCCGCTTTCCCCTGTCGCTCAGTTCAGCCCATGCCGATCCGGCGCAGCTTGAGCTTGCATTGCTGAACTTGGCCGTAAATGCCCGTGACGCGATGCCGGGCGGCGGCCGGATCATTGTCGAGGGCAGCGAAGCTCATCTACAGACCGAACAGCGGCCGGACCTGCCCACCGGCAACTATATCCGCCTTTCCGTTATCGATGAAGGGGAAGGGATGGATGAAGACACGTTGGCCCGCGCCAGGGAGCCATTTTTCACCACCAAGGGCATCGGCAAGGGAACCGGCCTTGGCCTCTCGATGGTCCACGGCTTTGCTGAACAATGCGGTGGGTCGCTGATCATCTCAAGTGAGCGCGGGAGTGGCACGACGGTCTCGCTCTGGCTGCCCGTTGCCACGGAGGAAGAAGATGCGATCGATGACGAGCATCAGGGGCAATCTCCATTGGCCACGAGCGATCAGCCATTAGTCATTCTAGCAGTCGATGATGATGACCTGGTGCTGACCAACACGGCGGGCATGCTCGAAGAATTAGGGCATACCGTATTTCAGGCGGGCTCCGGCGCGGATGCGATGCGCATGCTGGCTGAAGGCGAGGTCGACCTGGTCATAACGGATCACGCCATGCCGCATATGACAGGCGCTCAGTTGGCCGACGCCTTGGATGAGAGCCATCCCGGCCTGCCGGTGATTATCATCACAGGCTATGCCGAACTGCCGCCGCACGCCACCAAGCGGCTGCGCCTCGACAAACCTTTCAGACAGGCCGAACTAGCCCGAATGCTGTCCATAGCGCGCCAGGATTGCTCTGCTGAGCGCATCATTCCGTTCGGCCAATCCGCCGACTTTTGAGCGCGGTAGATATTACCTGCCGTGCTCCCAGATTGGCACGACTGGACCCTCTCACTTCTCATTATCGTCATCAATTCCGCCAAGGAATCTGTTATAACAGCTGCGTTATGGTACCGCCGGTCCAGAATCGGGGAGCGCGCCTGAGGACATGAACATCACACCAACTTTCGCCACGCCTCTCAGCGAACATGCCGACCATATCGCTCCACTGAGCCCGACCTCGCATTTCTTCACATCGCTGCGCACCCGCCTACATTATATCGACTGGGGAAATCGTTCAGCGCCCACCTTGATCCTGGTTCATGGAGCGCTTGATCATGCGCGGAGCTGGGATTGGACAGCGCGGGCATTGGCACGTGATTTCCATGTGGTCGTCCCTGATCTGCGGGGCCATGGCGACAGCGCCTGGTCAGCGGAGGGGACCTATTCGATGGCGGATTTCGTTTATGACCTGGCTCAGCTGGTTGACTTGGTCAGCCGAGACAAGGCCATTTTAGTCGGCCATTCGCTCGGAGGATCTGTCGCCCTGCGCTATGCGGGGCTCTTCCCGGAACGTGTAGAACGCCTCGTCGCCATCGAAGGACTTGGCCTTTCACCCGAAGCTCTCCAGCAGAAGACTGCGCGCCCGGCTCCCGACCGCTGGCGCGACTGGATAGAGCAACGGCGCGCAAGCGTTCGCAAGCCGTCACGCAACTATCCAACGCTGGAGGCCGCAGTCGCCCGCATGCGGGAACGGAACGATCATCTGTCGGGTGAGCAGGCGCTGCACCTGACCGCGCATGGCGTCAATCGCAATGAAGATGGTAGTTACGGCTGGAAGTTTGATCCCTACCTCCGGCACTTCCCCCCTCAGGACCTGACGGATCAAGACCTGCCGGAATTCTGGCAACGGATCAGCTGCCCCGTCCTTCTTTGCCTCGGTCTCGACAGTTGGGCATCCAACCCGATGAAAGACGGCAGGGCTGCATATTTCCAGGACGCGCGGCTAGTCGAATTCGCTGATGCCGGACACTGGTTGCACCATGATCAATTCGACGGGTTCATGCGCGAATTAAGGGCGTTCCTGTGACTGGAAGGCGCTGATAGCCGCTTGGTATTGAGCTTTAAGCTCCTCGATAAATCGAGCGGCGGGCTGAACTTTTTCGACCGCCCCGATC
>CAMPHR010000070.1 GCA_946886075.1 uncultured Novosphingobium sp.
CCCTATTCGGTCTTGCTCCCGGTGGGGTTTACCGTGCCGCCTTGCGTTGCCGCAGGCGCGGTGCGCTCTTACCGCACCCTTTCAATTTCGCCCGCCCGAAGGCTTAGTCCGAAGACTTAGGCGACCTGCTTTCTGTTGCACTGTCCCTTGGATCACTCCAGCCGGCCGTTAGCCGGCACCGTTATTTCGTGGAGCCCGGACTTTCCTCGCCGTGGAAGTTACCCGCCACGCCGCGGCCGCCCGGCCCTCTGGCACCGCGCGCTATACACGGCTGCGGACAGTCCGTCATCCCCGCTTATTCATCGCCCCTGGGCTTGGGCAGCAACAGCGCCAGCAGGATTGCGCGACATTCGCCATCGATGACGCCATCGATCAGTTCAGGCCGGAACCGCCGCTGGAAAGCGACGACCGCCGCCTGCGGCTCGGCAATGTCATAGCCGAACCGTTCAAGCGCCAGCATGAAGGCACTGTCCGACCAGAGCGGGTCCATCAGGTTGCGCGTCGGTCGCGGCAATGCCAGCCGCAGCCGGGCCAATTGCCCCCATGGGAACAGCTCCCCCGGGTCCTGCTTTCGCGCAGGCGCCACGTCGCTATGCCCGACAATATTGCCGCGCGTGATGCCGTACCGCTTGACGATGTCGTGTATGAGGGGGATCAGCGCGCCGATCTGCGCATCGGGAAATGCGCGATAGCCCCATTCATGCCCGGGATTGACGATCTCTATCCCGATGCTTGCGGAATTGACGTCATCCATGCCCCGCCAGTGCGACCGGCCAGCATGCCAGGCGCGCTTCCCTTCATCGACCATGCGGACGATCTCGCCCTCTTCGGTGACGACATAATGGGCAGACACCTTGGATTCCGGGCTCGCCAGCCAGTTTATGGCGCTCTGCGCGTCCGGCATCCCGGTATAATGCAGCACCAGCATGGAGATGGGCAGCTTGCGGTCGTCGAAATTGGGCGACGGAGTCTCGATCATCGGAATGTCGCTCATCGGAAAGCCGTATTCACCACCTGTTCTGACCGCATCCACCAGCATGCGCAGCTTCCACCAACCATGGCGGAGAGCGCACGGCCGATCAAGCGCAAGCGACTGGCGCGGATCGCGAACCCGACGAACCGGTGAACAGGTTGGCCGCGTCAAACCGCGCGGCGAACGCTCTCGCTACCCCCATGCCCCGTGTCCGGACGTCGGCCATAGCCGCCCCGAAAATCGGGGTGCGGTATGAAATCTTCGCTATGACCAATCACGGTTTCCCCCGCGCCCAGCAGCAGGACCGACCGGTCATGGCTGTGGCGGGTCAGCAGGCGGAACACCTCCTGCCGCCGCTCCGGCGTGAAATAGAGCAGGACGTTGCGGCAAAGCAGCAGATCATAGTCACCCGAAGGCGCCCTTGGATCAAAGAGATTGTCGGTACGGAAATCGATCATCCGGCGCAGTTCCGGGCTCGCGCGCCAGTTGTCGCCCGCCGGTTCAAACCATTTGATGAGGTCGCCGACGGCAAGGCCGCGCTGCACGTCCATCTGGGAAAAGGTACCACTGCGCGCCTGATCAATGGCTGCCGTCGAAATGTCGGTCGCCAATATCTCGATCCGCCAACCGCGCCAGCGCGCCACATCGTTGCGAAGCTGGATCGCCAGCGAATAGACTTCCTGGCCGGTCGAGCAGCCCGCGCTCCAGATCCGCAGCACCCGGTCGCGCCTCTCCGCGAAGGATGGCAGGATGTGCCGGTTGATCATGTCGAAAATCTGAAGATCGCGGAAAAAGCTGCTTTCATTGTTGAGCAGCGCGTTGACGACTTCTTCTTCCAGCCGCGGGTCGCGATTGCCCAGCAGCCGGGTCGCCAGCTCGTCCATGTCGGCGACGCCATTGGCCCTCATGACGGGCTTCAACGCCGTTTCCATGCGCCAGGCGCGGCTTTCCGACAGGATCTGGCCGGTGCGCGCCTCAAGCAGGCCGGAAAAGATGCGGGCGGCACCACGCGAGGATGAATCAGTTGATAGGGTCAATGTGTCAAACCTCTGCTTTTTCCGCGCCGCGCGACGAAATCCATGATGGCATAGGGGTCCAGCAACGCGCAGCTGAGCCCCGCCCCTGTCACTGACCCCGGCATTCCCCAGACGACGCTGCTCGCCTCATTTTGCGCCACGATCCATCCGCCCGCGGCGACGATATGATGTCCCCCCACCGTACCGTCACGCCCCATGCCGGTCAGCACCACGCCTGCAGCGCCCGGTCCATAGGCCTCGGCCATGCTCGTGAACATCGGGTCGACGCCGGGCAGGTTGCCCGCGGGCGTGCGCTGCGAATTAAGCGCAACCGTCACCCGACCATAGAGCCCGCGGCGAACCTGCAAATTGGCGTCACCCGGCGCAACATAAACGGTGTCGGGTTTCAGCAACTCCCCCTGCTCGCCGACCTTGACCCGCAGGCTGGTCATCCGCGCAAGCTGCTGGACGAAATAGGATGTGAAGCTGACAGGCAGATGTTGCGTCAACAGGATCGGCACGCCCAACGGCGCGGTCATCCCGGCAAACAGCTGACCCAGCGCATGAATGCCCCCCGTCGATGCGCCAATTCCCAAACAGCCCAGGGGCGCGCTCGGCTTGCTCGCGGCGATCAGGACCGGCGGCGCTTCTTCCGTTAGCTGCGGATGCGCGCCGAACAGGCGCGACAGGCGATCGATCAGCGCCTGGGGAAACTGCTCGCCGAAACTGCCGCTGCCGGGTTTCGCGAAAATGTCGCTCGCTCCCAGCGCCAGCGCCTCGATGGCGGCGCCGCTGCCTTCTTCGCAATTGCCGGAAAGGATCACCACCTTTCCCCGCGGATTGGCGCGCAGGAACGCCGGAAGCGCCGCAAGCCCGCTCTGGCCCGGAAGTTCGATGTCCAACAGGACCAGATCGACCTCATGCGCGGCCAGATAGCCTAGCGCCTGCTCGGCGCTGTTCGTCTTGTGAACCACAGAAAATGCCGGGTCGCTGTTCAATATCCGCGCGATCATCGTCCTCACCACGACCGAATCGTCGACAACCATGGCGCGGACCTGTGGTCTGCTTTGGCTGGCCAGGATTGGCGTGACGGCGGACATGGGAGGACTTTCCGGCAATAAGGATGGAAGCGAAATGATCAGCGGTCTTCTAGATGACGCCGACGATCGACAGCTTGCTTTCCAATGTCTCGCGATCGAACGGCTTCATCACATATTCGTCAGCGCCCGCATCGACCGCTGCCTTGATATGGCTGATGCCGTTTTCGGTGGTGCAGAAGATGATCTTGGGCCGTGCCGAAACCTTCGCGGTGGCAAGAGCCTGCAGGAATTCCATCCCGCTCATCACCGGCATGTTCCAGTCCAGCAGCACCACGTCCGGGGCGGCTGCTTCGCACTGGGTCAGCGCATCCTGCCCATCGACCGCTTCGCTGACCGACAGGTCGAGCGATTCAAGTATATGCCGTGCCACTTTCCGGATGACTTTGGAATCATCGACTACCAGACAGTTTTTCATGAAGCGTCCCTTAGATTTTCCTCGTAAAGGAAGGATTAGCTGCCAAAGCCAAGTAATTGGTAAACAAGGGATCGAATTTATGCGGCCTGCGCCAGCGATCCGGTTTCGATGAAGCTTGCCAGCGAGACAAGCAGATGTGGATGACCATCCTGCTCCACGATCGCGCGGGCATAGGGCGCCCAGGCGCGGTCCAGCTGCCCCCGAAGCGGCAGGTCGCCCTCAGGCACCTCGCAAATATCATGCACCGCATCCACCATCAGGCCATAGCTATGGCCACTGATGTCGGCGATGATCGCCAGCCCGCGCTGGTCGGCAGGCGTAGGCGTGCCGTGGATGAGCGCAGGCACGTCGATGATGGTCAGCACCCGGCTGCGCAGCGCGGACAGCCCCGCCACATGCCGCAGCATGCCGGGAACAGGCGAAATCTCGGCGAGCTTAACGACCGCCTCGACCTCATGCGCCGCAACGGCGACCCGGGTACCGGCAAGCGTTGCGAGAAGGTAAAGCTGTTCCATGAATACCCCTCCTTAACGCCGCGCGCCGGTGATGGCCGCCATCAGCGCGTCCTGGTCATAGCGGTAGATGCTGCCATCCTCCGGCCCAGCGGGCCTCGGGGAAGCGCGCAGTTGCACGATGCGGCATCCCAATATGTCGGCCGCCTGCGACAGGTCGCCGCCCGAACAAAGGACGACATCGGCCGGATCGACCGCGTCATCCTGTGGCAGGCCCAACAGGACGTCATGTCCCGCCTGACGCAGCAAGGGCGCCAATATCTCGCGCGTCCAACCATCCTCGCTGTCCGCCAGCACGCACCGTCCCCGGCGGCGCTCCACGATCGGGGCACCCGGCAGCGAAGCGAACAGGGCGAAGGGATTGAGCACTTCAAGATGTTCGCCCTCGACCAGCGCGACACCGCTCAGCGCGCCCTGCATGGCGACCATGTCGGGCACTGCAGGCATTTCGACGATGTCCAGGACCGCGGCGACAGGATAGCAGGCTTCCTGGCTGCCGTCGCGCAGGCGCAATGCCGATACATGATCGGTCGTGAAGCTATGTGCTCCGTTCGCCACCGGCACCAGGCGTCCATCCACGCGGACGAAGGCATGACCGCCAGACCGGCCAAAGAGCGCGGCATCGACATCCTCGACCCGCTCCACCAGCGACAACTTGATCAGCCGCCTCTCGCCCGAAAGCTCCTCAAACCGCAGCGCCGACACCATCTCGACCCGCGCAGCCCCCTCGTCACTTTCCTCCGCCTGGTAGCTCGCCCGATCATCCACGATGTTCGGCAAGCGAGCGGCGTTGGCGAGGCCAGCGGCATCGAGCAGCAGCATCGGCTTGCCATTGTCGGGCAACGTCATGCCAGCATAGACGCCGGTTGCCATGACCAGCGGAGAGGCGGGACGGATAACCAGTTCCTCATGATTGTCGACAGCAGCGACACCAAGCGCAAAGGGCACGCCGGTTGAGGATCGCACGACCATGATCGCGCGGGGCCCCGGCTGGGTGACCTTCTCCATGCCCAGCACATCTTCCAGGTCGATCATCGAATGGCGGACAGCCCGGATCGTGGCGATTTTCGCGCCCCCGACTTCGGCGATGTGCAGCGTTTCATTATTGTCGTGCAGGATCTCGACCACAGCCGCGCGCGGTATGGCGAAGTGCAGGCCGCCCGAACGGATGATGAGCCCCGGAATGATCGTCAGCGTCAATGGCACGCGCAGCACGATGCGCAGCCCTCGTCCGATCTGGTTGTGCAGCGCTATGATGCCGCCGATCCGCTCGACATTGGCGCGCACCACGTCCATCCCGACCCCCCGGCCGGAAATGGCGGTGACCTGCTGCGCGGTCGATAGCCCGGCCTGGAAGATCAGCTCCAGCTTTTCGCTCTCGCTCATCCTGGCGGCGCCCTCACGGGTCAGCTTGCCACTCGCGATGGATTTTTCCACCAGCCTTGCCGTGTCGATGCCGCGCCCATCGTCGCTGACTTCGATGACGATCTGATTACCCGACTGGCGGGCCTGCAGCTTCAGCGTCCCCGCTTCGGGCTTGCCGAGCGCACGGCGTTCATCGGGCGTCTCGATGCCATGATCGATGCTGTTGCGCACGATGTGCGTCAGTGGATCGACGACCATTTCCACCATCTCGCGATCCATTTCGACGTCGCCGCCCTCCAGGACCAGGTCGATGCGCTTGCCCAGCTCACGCCCCAGGTCACGGACCATGCGCGGAATGGCGGTGAACAGCCGCTCGACGCGCTGCATCCGCGTCTTGGAGATCGAATCGCGCATGTCGGCGACGCAGGTGGAAAGCCGTTCGAAAGCGCTTTCCAGCTCGACATCGCTCGACCGTTCGCGCAGCTTGCGCGACAGCTCGTTGCGCGCCAGCACCATGTCCGACACGCCGTTCATCAACTGATCGATCAGCGACAGCGGCAGGCGGATGGTCCGGGGCACGGCCTGCACGCCGTTCTGCCGGATCGGCTCGATGGCGGGCGCCAGCTCTTCGACAACTGTGCCTTCCTCACGTTCGGCAAGGGCGCCTATCAGATAATCGTCATTCTCGTCGGGCAGCGCCGCGCCGATCGCCACGGCTTCGGCCAGTTCGGCGATCCGGTCCATGATGCCAAGCACCGCGCTCACTGTCGCAGGATCGGCAGTCCGGTTGCCCGCGCGTATGTCGGACAGCACATCTTCGGCCGCATGGCTCAGCCGCTCAAATCGCGGCAGGTTGAGGAAACCGCAGCTGCCCTTCACCGTATGGAAAAAGCGGAAGATGGCATCGAGCCGGTCGCGGTCGCCCGGATCGGCTTCCCAAGCGACGACTTCGCCCGCCAGAGCTTCCAGCGTTTCCTGCGTCTCGGCTATAAATTCCTGAAGTAGCTCGTCCATTCCCTTGGCCTTCACGGATGCGCGCGACGGCACCATGGGCAGGGCGTGGTTAAAGGGCCGTTAAAGACGTTGAGGGGCCAGCAAAAAGGGCGCCGCGATCATGATCGCGACGCCCTTTCCTGCTTTGGGAAGCGAAAGCTTAGTGATCCGCCTTCTCTTCGACGGCATCAGCAGCCCGTTCACCCGCTTCGCGAGTGGCTTCGGCCTTGTTTTCCAGGGCGTCAGCAGCGTTTTCAGCAGCAGCCTCAGCATTGCCCGACAGGTTGTCAGCCATGGCTTCCATGTTGCTGGCCTGGTTGTCGATGGCGTCCGCCTGATTCTCGTATGCGTTCTCGACCTTGTTTTCCTGCTTGGAATCGCACGCAGCGAGCGCGACCAAGCTGGCAAGGCCAAGGACTGAGACGATGGTTTTCACGGCGTGTTCTCCTGTTGCGCCCCCCTGGGGCTGACGTCATTCGGCAAGAGTTCCGGCCGCGCAATGCACCCCGAACTCTGACCGCGATCAACTGGTCGCACGGCAGATGGTTCCCGCCGCACACTCCTTTCGTCGCAGAAACGAATTATTTTTTCAGATTGTCGCGAATTTCGCGCAGCAGCAGCACCTCTTCCGGCGTCGCGGCAGGCGCAGCATCAGGCTTCGGCATCAGCTTGTTCACCGCCTTGACCAGCAGGAATATGATGAAAGCGAGGATCAGGAAATTGACCAGCACGGTCAGGAACTCGCCCCACCCCAGCATGGCGACGCCCGCGCTTTTAAGGTCAGCATAGCTTTCCGGATTCCCCTTGAACCCGGCGGGTACGTCACCGAGCCGGATGAAGTAACGGGAAAAGTCCGCTCCGCCGAACAGGAAGCCAACGACCGGCATGATCAGGTCATCGGTCAGCGACTTGGTGATTGTGGCAAATGCGCCGCCGATGATCACGCCGACTGCCAGATCGATGACATTGCCCCGGTTGATGAAGGTCTTGAATTCGGAAATCAGTCCCATGTGCGAACCCCTTGCCCTGATTGCGTGTTTATCAGGATGAGCCGTTGCGCCTGCATCCACAACCACCTATTTCCGACATCGTAACAAAGCCGAAGGATGTTCCATGACGATCCTGCGCCGTTTTTTCCCTGCTCTTTTCCTCCCTCTACTGACCGCTTTCGCCCTGTCGGCCTGCGGCATCAACAGCGTGCCCACTGCCGAAGAGGCCGCGAAGGCCAAATGGGCCGATGTGCAGGCGCAATATCAGCGCCGCTCCAACCTGATCGGCAATCTGGTCGCCACGGTGAAGGCGGCTGGCAAGCAGGAACAGGACACGCTGGTCCGCGTGACGGAGGCCCGTGCCAAGGCGACCTCAGTCCAGGTCAATGCCGAAGACCTCTCCGACCCCGCCAAGGTCCAGCAGTTCCAGCAGGCCCAGGCGCAACTGAGCCAAGGCCTTGGGCGACTGCTCGCGTCGGTCGAGGCCTATCCCGACCTCAAGACCAACCAGAATTTCCTCGACCTGCAATCGCAGCTCGAAGGAACGGAGAACCGCATCGCCGTCGCCATCCGCGATTATAATGAGGCGGTGCGCGCCTATAATACCCGCATTCGCACCTTCCCCGACGCGATCGGCGCGAAGATCATCCATGGCGCCAAGCCGATGACGCCCTTCCAGGCGACCACGCCGGGGGCGGAAGAAGCGCCCAAGGTCGACTTCGGCAACTAAGCGCCAGCCATGCTTCGCCGCCTGATCCTGATCTTCGCACTGTTCGCCGGGGCGCTCGGGCTGGCTCCGGCCGCAAGCGCGCAGAGCTTCCCCAAGTTCGACGACAAGGGCGTCGTGGATGCCGCCAACATCCTCGACCCCGCGCAGGAACAGGCGCTCAGTCAAAAGCTGATCGCACAGAAGCAGGCGAGCGGGCGATCGCTGGTGGTTGCCACCATCCCAGACCTGCAAGGCTATGACATATCCGACTATGGCTACCGCCTCGGCCGCGCCTGGGGCATCGGTGACAAGACCAACCAGGGCGTGTTGCTGATCGTCGCGCCCAATGAGCGCAAGGTCCGGATAGAGGTGGGATATGGCGTCGAAGGCATACTGACGGACGCCCTCTCTTCGCAGATCATCCGCAACGCCATCACCCCGCGCTTCAAGGCGGGCGACATGGCTGGCGGGATTAACGCAGGCATCGATCAGATCACTTCCCTGCTCGCCCTACCCCCCGATCAGGCGCGCGCCCGCGCCGCTCAGGCAGAGGCCGAAGCCCGCCAGCAGGATGGCGGCGGCGGCGGCATCCTGGGCTTTTGGGTCATCATGTTCTTTGTCTTTTTCGTCCTGCTGCCCCTTCTGTCCCGCGCCCGCGGGGGCAAGCGCTATCGCCGGGGCGGCGGCGCGCCGGTGATCATCTGGGGTCCTGGCATGGGCTCTGGCTGGGGTTCCGGAGGCGGCGGAGGCTGGGGTGGAGGCGGCGGTGGCGGCGGTTTTTCCGGCGGCGGCAGCTTCGGCGGCGGCGGCGCGTCGGGGGGCTGGTGATGCAATTGCTTATAAGTCAGGCTGACCACGACCG
>CAMPHR010000071.1 GCA_946886075.1 uncultured Novosphingobium sp.
TCCAGCAGCGCGATTCGCACCTCGCGCATCGCGGCGCGGACATCGTCCTCCGTCAGCGCACCGCGCCCACGCAGCTTGTCGAATACCCCGCTCAGACGATCGCTTAGCGAATCGAACATCATCACCTCATTTGGGCCGAAAAGCCCGGAAAACTGCGCCACCCCGCCAAACGACAAAATCGCCGGCGGACGAAACCTCGCCGGCCAGCGTCCATCCGGTGCTCCCTTGTGAGCCCCATGGATCTGTCAGGGTATCAGACGGCGAGCCGCCTGATTGCAGGAGGCCCCTTAGCGGAAAGGGGGGAGGGATGCAATCACTACCCGTCGCCCCGGACTTGATCCGGGGTCCCGCTTGATCCGGGCAAGCAAGCGGGATCCCGGCTCAAGCCCGGGATGACGTAAGGGGCACCATCACAGACCGCCCCTCTACCGTCATGCCAGCGCAGGCTGGCATCTCAGGAGAAGTCACGCTCCCTGGCCCGAGATCCCAGCCTTCGCTGGGATGACGGATGAAGGGCAACTCTGGCCTTTTCCTCCCACACCCCCTACATGCGCGCCACTATGGGACGCTTCTCCAAAATGCACGGGCTGGGCAATGACTTCGTCGTGATCGACGCGCGCGAGGACGCCGTCGAAATGACCGCCGCCCGCGCCCAAGCCATAGCCGACCGCCACGCAGGCATAGGCTGCGACCAGCTCATCCTCATCGGCCAGTCCGACCGCGCCGACGTCTCCATGCGCATCTTCAACAGCGACGGCAGCGAAGTCGAAGCCTGCGGCAACGCCACCCGCTGCGTCCCCCTGTTCGTCGGCCGCGACGTGCTGATCGAAACCAAGGCGGGCCTGCTCGACGCGAGAGGAGTCGATGGCGGCGCCAGCGTCGACATGGGCGCGCCCCGGCTCGACTGGGACGCCATTCCGCTCGCCTACGCCATGGACACGCTCGCCATGCCGGTCAGCTGGGAAGACCTGCCCGCGCCTGCCGCCGTCAATGTCGGCAACCCGCATGTCGTCTTCTTCGTGGACGATCTGGACGGTGTGAACTTCGACCATTTGGGCCCGCTGATCGAAACCGATCCGCTCTTCCCCGCCCGCGTCAACGTGAACTTCGCGCAGGTCGTTGGCGACAATCATATCCGCCTGGTCGTCTGGGAACGCGGCGCTGGCCTCACCCGCGCCTGCGGCACCGGCGCCTGCGCCACCGCGGTCGCCGCCGTGCGCCGCAAGCTGGTCAGCGGCCCCACGCGCGTATCCCTCCCCGGCGGCGACCTCGTCATCGACTGGCAACCCGGCGGCCACATCATGATGACCGGCCCGGCGACCCACGTCTTCGATGGCGAGGCCGACTGGACGCGCTTTTAAAGCATGAGCGGCCCGCAGATCATCACCCTCGGCTGCCGCCTCAACATCGCGGAGAGCGAAGCGATCCGCGAGATGGCAGGCGGTCAGGATGACCTGGTCGTAATCAACAGCTGCGCCGTCACCGCCGAAGCCGTGCGCCAGACCCGCCAAGCCATCCGCCGCGCCCGCCGCGACCGGCCAGAGGCGCGGATCATGGTCACGGGCTGCGCAGCGCAGACCGAGCCCGAAACCTTCGCCGCCATGACCGAGGTCGATGCGGTAATCGGCAACCGCGAGAAGCTCGACCCCTCCCACTACCCGTCATCCCAGCGGACGCTGGGATCTCAGGCCCAACGCCGTGCCCTACCGCCCGAGACCCCGGCCTCCGCTGGGGTGACGGAATGGGGGGAACTGACGCAGAAAGTCCAAGTCTCCGACATCATGGCCGTCCGCGACACCGCGCCGCACATGGCCAGCGCCTTTGCCGAACATGCCCGCGCCTTCCTCGAGGTGCAAAATGGCTGCGACCACCGCTGCACCTTCTGCATCATTCCCTATGGTCGGGGGAACAGCCGCTCCGTCCCCGCTGGCGCTGTCATCGACAAGGCGCGCGAGCTTGTGGACGCAGGCTATCAGGAAATCGTGCTGACCGGCGTGGACGTCACCAGCTACGGTCCCGACCTTCCCGGCTCGCCCTCGCTCGGCCTGCTGGTCGAACGCATCCTCAAAGCAGTACCCGCGTTGCCCCGCCTCCGCCTCTCGTCCATCGACAGCGTAGAGATAGACGACCGCCTGTTCGACTTCATCACCCACGAACCGCGCATGATGCCGCACCTGCACCTTTCGCTCCAGGCAGGCGACGACATGATCCTCAAGCGCATGAAGCGCCGCCACAGCCGCGCCGACGCCGTCCGCATCGTGGAGCGCCTGAAAGCCGCCCGCCCCGCCATCAGCATCGGCGCGGACATCATCGCCGGTTTCCCGACCGAAGACGAAGCCATGTTCGAAAACAGCCTGAAGCTGGTGGAAGAATGCGCCATCGTCCACGGCCACATCTTCCCCTACTCCCCGCGCGCAGGCACCCCCGCCGCCCGCATGCCTCAGCTCGACCGCGCCACCATAAAGGCACGCGCCGCCCGCCTTCGCTCCGCCTGCGAGGCGCAACGGGACAGCTGGCTCCGAAGCCTCATCGGCACCACTCAATCCGTGCTGGTCGAGCGCAACGGCACCTCCGGCCACGCAGAAAATTTCGCCCCGGTGCGCTTCGAAACGCCCCAGCCGCCCTCTTCCATCACGCCCGCAACCATCACGGCCCTTGAGAATGGCGTGCTGATCGCGCAAGAGGCTCGGCAATGACTGAACCCGGCACCAGCTGGCGCGACCGCCTCTTCGGCGGCCTGAAGCGCACCTCCGACAAGCTTGGCGAGAACCTCACCGGCCTCTTCACCAAGGCCGCGCTAGATGACCAGACGCTCGACGAGATCGAGGAAGCGCTGATCGTCAGCGACCTTGGCCCCGCCATGGCTGCCCGCGTGCGTGATCGCCTGTCCGAAGGCCGCTACAACCGCGAACTGACCGAAGACTATCTGCGCGAAATCATCGCGGAGGAAATCGAGAAAGTCCTCGCCCCGGTGGCGCGCCCACTGGAGATCGAAGCCTTCCCTCGCCCGCAAGTGATCCTGGTCATCGGCGTGAACGGATCGGGCAAGACGACCACCATCGCCAAGCTCGCCAATAATTTCCTGGAGCAGGATTATGGCGTGATGCTGGCGGCGGGCGACACCTTCCGCGCCGCCGCCATCGGCCAGCTAAAGGTCTGGGCCGATCGCCTCGGCATCCCCATCGTCGCGGGCAAGGAAGGCGGCGACGCAGCCGGCATCGTATTCGACGCGGTCAAGCAGGCGACCGCCACCGGCATCGACGTCCTCATCGTCGACACCGCCGGCCGCCTCCAGAACAAGACCGAGCTCATGGACGAGCTCGCCAAGATCCGCCGCGTCCTCGGCCGGTTGAACCCGGCGGCGCCACATGACGTTGTGCTGGTGCTGGATGCCACCACGGGACAAAATGCGTTGAGCCAGATCGAGGTGTTCAAGGAAGTCGCGCAGGTCACCGGCCTCGTCATGACGAAGCTGGACGGCACCGCGCGCGGCGGCGTTCTGGTCGCGGCGGCGGAGAAATATCGCCTGCCCATCCATGCGATCGGCGTCGGCGAAAAGATTGAGGATCTGCGCCCCTTCGACCCCGGCGACATGGCGCGCGCAATCGCGGGAACAGCCTATGCGCGGTGAGATCAGAAAGTAACCGTTCGGGCTGAGCTTGTCGAAGCCCTTCTCTTCTTTGAAGAAAAGCAAAGCCCTTCGACAAGCTCAGGGCGAACGGAAGGAACCATCATGGCCCAGGACAAGGCGTCTCCCTCCCCCAATCACGGCGGCAACCTCAGCCTCGCACTCGACTTCGGCCCGCTGCTCGTCTTCTTCCTGACCTACAAAGGCGCGGGCTGGATCTGGGGCTCCGGCAACCCGATCACCGCGATGAGCCTCGGCACCGCTGCCTTCATGGCCGCCATCGTGATCGCCGTCATCATCTCAAAGGTAAAGCTTGGCCGCGTATCGCCCATGCTGTGGCTGTCGGCGATGCTCATCCTCTTCTTCGGCGGCCTCACCATCTATTTCCAGGATCAAAGCTTCATTCAGATCAAGCCGACGATCATCTACTGCTTCTTCGCCCTGATGCTGTTCGGCGGGCTGCTGCGCGGAAAGGCGCTGCTCAAATATCTGCTGCAAGCCGCCTATGACGGCCTCACCGAAGAAGGCTGGCGCAAGCTGTCGCGCAACTGGGGCTTCTTCTTCATTAGCATGGCGGTCGCAAATGAAGTGATGCGCCGTTCGATGAGCTTCGACGCCTGGCTGGCGGTCAAGGTGTGGGGTGTCACGGTGGTATCGCTGCTTTTCGCCCTCGCGAATATTCCCATGTTGATGCGCCATGGCCTGACGATCGGGAACGCGGTGGACAGCGAGGAAATCGGCGAGACCACCCCGCCGCAGGGGTGATGCGCGCTTAAAGCTGGACGTCTAATTTCGCCCTGAGCTTGTCGAAGCCTGTCCTGAGCGCCTGCTTGCAGGCAGTCGAAGGGGGCTCTACTTCTTGAAAAAAGCAAAAGGCTTCGACAGGCTCAGCCCGAACGGGTTGTTGTGGACGCGCAAGGCGGAGCCAGCCTCAACCAGCCCCGCCCGTCACTCCAATTCAACCCCCGTTGAAGTTCACCATGCAATACAGCATGGGCAGCGACAGCAGCGTGTTGGTCCGCGAAAATATCATCGCGGTGGTCGCGGCCTTGGCCTTCGCCGCATCTTCGGCGGGAACGATGCCCAGGGCCTTCTTCTGGTTCGGCCAGATGATGAACCACACGTTGAACGCCATGATCAGCGCCAGCCACATGCCGATCCCGATGAGCACAAAGCCGGGCGTCAGCGTCAGCGCTTCCACCAGATAGGCGCTGCGCCAGGCAATAATCGCCCCGGTCAGCACCGTCAGCGCCGCGCCCCAGCGAAAGAAGAACAGCGCCGAAGGGGCGATGAACTTGGACACGCCGGGTTTCAGTTCCGCCGGAACCTTCGGCATGGTCGGGATCTGCACGAAGTTGAAATAATAAAGCAGGCCAATCCATGTGATGCCAAAGAACAGGTGCAGCCACCGCAACACCGCCTGTTCGGGAATCGTATTCGCCGGAACCGCGAAAATAACGGCCAGGGCAAGGACCAGCCCCACCACAAGCACAAGATGCAAATTACCGAAGAATTTTGCCATTGATCCGTCCCCTATTATCGGCCGCTGCTTCTGCACGACCTGACCGATAAGTCTAAGCCATCGTTACGCTGCTGTCACATGGATATTTCCATGGAGAGAAACGAAAATATCCTGTTTTCCGCAGTGCAATAAGGCTGCTACGGGGCCGGGACCCTTCCGGCGGCATGTCCGTTATGCCGCCATCCATCCATGAACCCGAGGAGTTCCGACATGGCCTTTGTTCTGCCCGATCTGCCCTATCCCAAGGATGCCTTTGGCGACATTCTTTCGGCCGAAACTTTCGACTATCACCATGGCAAGCACCACAATGCCTATGTGGTGAAGGCCAATGAGCTGATCGCCGCCGACCCCGCGCAGCAGGGCAAGTCGCTCGTCGAACTGATCAAGAGCAGCAAGGGCGCGCTGTTCAACCAGGTCGGCCAGATCTGGAACCACACCTTCTACTGGCACTCGCTGTCGCCGGAAAAGAGGCAGCCCTCGGGCCAGCTGCTCGACCTCATCAATGAAGGCTTCGGCTCGGTCGACGCCCTGCTCGACAAGCTGAAGGCCGAAGCCGTCGGCCACTTCGCCAGCGGCTGGGCCGCGCTGATCCTGAAGGACGGCAAGCTCGAAGTGACCAGCTATCATGACGCCGACACCCCGGTCGCGCATGAAGGCCATCAGCCGCTGCTGATCCTCGACGTGTGGGAACATGCCTATTATATCGACTATCGCAACCTGCGCCCCAGCTATGCTGAGCGCCTGCTGAAGGACGCAATCAACTGGGACTTCGTCGCGCAGAATCTCGACGGCGAAGGCGCCAGCCGCGCCGATCAGCCGGGCTGATGCTTGCCGATGCCGTCTGCCGCCCTCATGGGGTAGCGGACGGCATCCGTGAAAATGCTCAGCTAGAACAGATTATTAACGGTGCTGCGGGATAAGCAACCTGTCCGATGCTTGGAAACAGCCTATGGATCTGCAGCAATTACAAAGCCAGCATGACGCGCTCGACGTCACAGCGGACGAATTTCTGCAGTTGATCGCTGACAACGCCACGCCGCGCCAGCTCGGTACATTGCGCTGGCAGTTCGCCCGCCAGCTGATGTCGCACCTCGCTCTGGAAGATCAGTTCTTCTACCCCGCCATGCAGCGGCAGGCGCATGTTCGCCTGCGGGAAACCGCCGCCCGGCTTCAGGTGGAAATGGAGCCCCTGGCGCTCAGCTTCTCCCACTATATGTCGCGCTGGAGCGACGATCGCATCGCGCGCGAATGGCCAGATTTCTGCCGCGAAAGCCGCCAGATCATCGAAATGATGATCAATCGGATGCGCAAGGAAGAAGAACTGCTGATGCCCCTGATCACGCAAGCCGGGCTCGAACCGCCGCTCAAGCAGGCTAGCTGATCCCACTCTCCTGCGGGACAAGCCCCAGGCTCTGCGCCACCTCGTCCAGGTCAGCGTCCCGCCGTACAAGCAGCCAATCGCGTGACTGCGCGCCATTCACGACCGTCACGGCGCCCTTGGGGCAAACGCCAAGGCAATTTACTTCGACGATCCCCGCTGCCGCCTTGCGCCCTTTCTTCAGCGACAGGCGCTTGCGAAGCGCCTTGGCCAGCCGCTCGTCCCCGTCAGCGCCAAAGCCGCCATCGAGCTTCTTTGAACATTTGCGGCATACCAGCACGGCATTCTGCCAGTTCGACCGGACATGATCCTTCAATCCACGGTCTCCCGCGGCTTCCATGTCCGCCGCTCCTCCGCCGATCGCAGCACTTCATAGGCGGCCTGGATGGTGTGGAAGCGGACGGCAGCCTGCGCGTCACCCGGCTTCACATCGGGATGATTTTCCTTCGCCAGCCGCCGCCAGCTTTTCTTCACCGCCTCGAAATCGGCGTCATCTTCCAGATCGAGAGCCTTGAGCGCATGCAGTTCGTCCCGCGACCGGCTGCCGTCGCCGGGTCCGCCCCAGCCATGATAGGCGCTGCTTTGAAAGCCACCCGCATCGCGCCGTTCGGCACGCTCGCGCTGCTCCCGCTCTTCCTGGTCGAGCCCCTGAAAATAGTCCCAATTGCGGTTATATTCGCCCGCATGCTCGGAACAGAAATACCAACGCTCGCGGCTATTCGGTGACTTGGGCGCAGGGCAATCGCCCGGCTTGTCGCACCCATAGCGGTCGCACATGCGCACCTGCTGCGCCTCGCGCGATGCGCCATAGCTGCGCCAGCGGGGAAAGCCCCAGTCATTTGATCGGCTGCTTCTTGCCATCGGTCCAAATTAGGTAAGCCGCAGGCAGAACGCCACCCCGGCGGTTAAAATTCGATCGGTTGAAAGCCCTTACCGTCATGCCAGCGCGGGCTGGCATCTCTGGACAGGTCGCGCAACATCGCCTCAGATCCCAGCCTTCGCTGGGATGACGCTGCTACTTGCTACGTGCCAGAGGGCCTATAAGCCGGGTCCTGTCCACCATGTCGCCATGGATGGGCGGCCATTCCTCTAGGAGACGGATTGCTCCGTCCCTCAAGCAACCAACCCGGGCGGTCTCAGCCGAAACTGGCCTAGCAGCAAAAGCTGCGCGCCGCCCCTATTCGGTCTTGCTCCCGGTGGGGTTTACCGTGCCGCCTTG
>CAMPHR010000072.1 GCA_946886075.1 uncultured Novosphingobium sp.
TCCCCTCTCCCCTTCAGGGGAGAGGGTGCCGAGCGTAGCGAAGGCGGGAGAGGGGACTAAGGGCGACGGTTGCTCATCCCCCTCTCCCCGGCCCTCTCCCCTGAAGGGGAGAGGGAGGAAGTACCCTTCACCCTAAAAACCAACCACTCAAATCACCGAACCACCTTCTTCCCCACCGGCTGCGCCTGCGCGACCACCGCACCCGGCTTCGCCGCCAGCCGCGCAATCGTCTTCAGCGCATAATCCAGCTGGAAATCCTCGACACCCTTCTTCTTCAGCTCCTCCGCCGTCATGGCGAAGCGGGGATCTTCCTTCGTATCCTCCTCCAGCGCGGCATTGTCCGTCTTGATCTCGTTGATCAGGTGACGGCGCAGGTCGCTCTCGCGGAACTTCGGCCGGTTCTTGTAATCGGGATCGGACAGCTGCGGCACACGCACGTCAGGTTCGATCCCGCCTTCCTGCACCGACCGACCCGACGGCGTATAATAGCGCGCCGTCGTCAGCTTGAGCGCAGTCGTATTGG
Organism: uncultured Novosphingobium sp.; assembly: GCA_946886075.1. The sequence goes on from CAMPHR010000072.1 coordinate 524, forward strand.
TCAGCGGCAACATCGTCTGCACGCTGCCCTTGCCGAAGCTGCGCTCACCCATCACCAGCGCGCGATGCTGATCCTGCAGCGCGCCCGCGACGATCTCGGACGCCGAAGCAGAACCCGCATCGACCAGAACGACGATCGGCAGCCCCTTCGCATCGTCACCCGGCTTGGCATAATAACGCTCGACATCGCCCTTCGCTCGGCCGCGCTGCGATACGATCTCGCCGCGCTCCAGGAAAGCGTCGCTCACCGACACGGCCTCATCCAACAACCCGCCCGGATTGGACCGCAGGTCGAGGATATAACCGGTCGGTTTGTGGCCAAGGCTCTTGTCGATGCTGCGGATCGCCTGCCGCATGTCCGCACCCGTGTTGGCGGAGAAGCTGACGATATTGATGACGCCGACGCCGTTCTTCACTTCCCACTTCACCGGCTTCAGCTGGATGATCTCGCGCGTCAGCGTCACTTCGATCGGCTTGTCGCGGCCTGCACGAACGACGGTCAGCTTGATCGATGTCCCGGGCGCACCGCGCATCTTGTCGACCGCTTCGTCCAGCGTGCCGCCATAGATCAGCTGCCCGTCGAGGTGGGTGATATAGTCGCCGGCCTTGATCCCCGCTCGCCAGGCCGGAGTATCCTGCGTCGGCGCGATCACCTTGACCGCACCATCCTCCTGCGTGACCGACAGGCCAAGGCCGCCATAGCTGCCCTCGGTCTGGGTGCGCAGATTCTGGAAATCGCGCGCGTCGAGGAAACTGGAATGCGGGTCGAGGCTGGCGAGCATGCCGTCGATCGCGCCCTTGATCAGCTTTTCGTCATCGACCTTTTCGACATAGTCGCTGCGGACTTTCTGGAACACGTCCATGAACTCGTCGAGCGCCTTGTAGCTGCTCGCTTCCCCGTCCGCGAGCGCGGCCGTGGTGGCGGGGATGAGCGCGAGCGCGCCAAGGGCAACGGCGCCCCGGAAGAAATTGGATTTCATTGCTGTCCTGAGTCCTGGCATCAAGCAGCCAGTATAGGATGCTTCTCAGGCAGACGCAAAGCATCGGTGAAGCACCGTGCGCGCGGGCGCGCCGCTATTCGTGCGGCCGCAAGGCTTGATTCAAATCCTCCATCACCTGCGCGATCGGTTCGACCACGGTGACGCTGCGGCCTTCGCCAAAGCGGATGCGGGTGCCGTCGGTGACGGATGATACGAAGGTGACCTGCGCGGCATTGATGGCGGTTTCCGTCCGGTCGGCGCCCACGAACATCACGAGCATGGCTTTCCTCTCCTTCTTGTTGGATGGAGAGGTTAGCTGCATTTGCGCGGCATGCCAGCCATTTTCGTACTCGGCATGGGGTGCGTCAATCGTGCCGGATCGCCTCGATAAAGAGGCTGGCCCGCGCATCCAGCCGCTGCGCCTCCGCCGCCAGTTGTCCCGCCGCCTCGCGCATGGCCTGCGCCCCATCGACTGCCGCGCTCGCATTGTTGCTGATCTGGCTGGCGCTCACCCGCACATGATCGCTGGATTCGCCCGCCTCCGACATGCTCGCCGCGATTCCCCGGCTAAAAGCACCATGACGGGCGACCGCGTCGAACAGTGATGCGGACAGCCGATCCGCCTTCTCGATCGCCGATCCCATCAGCCCATGGCCCTGCGCGACATGGCCCACCGTCGACCGGATATGATCGATCCGGCCCGCGATTTCAGCAGCCGCCTCCCGGGTTTGCCCGGCCAGCAGCTTCACCTCCCGCGCAACCACGGCAAAGCCCTGCCCCGCTTCCCCCGCCCGCGCGGCCTCGATGCCTGCATTGAGCGCCAGCGTGGCCGTCGCCCGCGCCACCGCATCGATCAACGCCGTCACCTCGCCAATGCCATCGGCCTGCACCCGCAGCTGCTCCGTCTGCGCCGACCCCAGCCGCGTCTGCTCCACCGCCGCCCGGATCGCAGCCCCCGCCTGGCGCACCTCTTCCTCGATCGACTGGAACAGGAGGCCGAGGTCATTCGCAGACCCAGCGATCCCCGTCAGATTATCGGCCGTCTGCGCCGCGGCCACCGCCATGCCAGCCGCCGCCTGCCCATTATCCGCCGCCCGTTCCGCCGCATCACTCGCCAGCCGCGACAACATGTCCGCCATGTTCACCAGGTCAGCAATCAGCGTCGCGATGTCGTCACGGAAGAGGCCGCTTTCCCGCGTCACCCGCTCCAGCCGCTCCGCCCGCGCCACCGCCACGCGCGCATCGCGCTCCGCCGCCAGCTTCAACAGCAATTGCCCACCGACCATGCCCGCATAGTGGCCGTTCTCCACGACGATCAGCCCCTCGCACTTTTGCCCCTGCGCCGCATAAAGGTCGATCAGCATCTCGATCGTCGCGCTCCGCTCGACCGATGCGCAGGGCCGCACATGGTCATCCAGCCGCCCGCCAAAGCTCGGATTACGCAGCAGCGCGTGACCGAACGGATTGAACAGGATTTGCCGCATATCCCGCTCATAGATCGCGCCCTTGGGCCGGTCCGCATCATCCAGCACAGGCAGCAGGCGCAGCGACGGGTTCTCTTGAAACTGCTCCACCGCCTCGCTCAACGGCTGCCCCAGCCGAATGGAGGGGCTCGCCGTGACAAAGGGCAGGCTCTGCCGGTGCGGCAAGCTTGGGGAAGGGTCGAGCATCATGGGCGCGTACATGCGGCACTGGTACCGCCCCAATGGTAAATGAGCAGTTAGGTTTTAATGACAGTTTTTTTACAACTTACTGTTTTATATGGATTTTCACTTGGGCCGATAACCAAAGGCCTGCTGCGCCAGCTTCACCACCTCCGGATCTGCCTCTGGGAAGTCCATCGGCACCAGCTTCTCCAGCGTCTTCGCCACATATTTGAGCGCGTCGATGCGCCCCGCCTTGCGATCATTATTGTCGATCACCTGCCAGCGCGCATATTTGTTGTCGGTCTTGTCGAACATGTCGCCCAGCGCGTCCAGATAATCGCCGCGCCGCGCCCGGTTGCGATAGTCGTCCGCGCCGGTTTTCCACCGCTTCCACGGCGTGTCGAGCCTTTCGGCCAGCTGCTTGTCCTGCGTTTCCTGGGTGATGTGGATGAACAGCTTGACGATATTGGTGCCCGCGTCCGCCTGCTGCTTTTCAAAGGCGTTGATCTCATCATAGGCACGCTTCCATTCGCCCTTGGAACAGAAGCCCTCCACCCGCTCCACCAGCACGCGGCCGTACCAGCTGCGGTCGAACACGGCGATGTTCCGCCCCGCAGGCAGCCGCGTCCAGAAGCGCCAGAGAAAATGATGATCACATTCCTCTGCGGTAGGAGCCGCGATGGGCCAGACCCGATAATAGCGCGGGTCCCATTGCGCCGTCATCCGCTTGATGATCCCGCCTTTCCCCGCCGCGTCCCATCCCTCGAACAGGATGACGCTGCGCCGGTCATGGATCACATGGGCAACCTGGATCTTCGCCAGCCGCTCCTGCAGCTTGGCCAGCTCCGCCTCATAGTCGCCCTTGAAAGGCTTGCCCTTCTCGTAGTCGCCAAGGTCGATCGCCATGCGCGCCATCCTTCCTGTCCAGATGAGGAAGGCAACGCGCGAAGACCGCAAAAGTCAAATCTGCTACCCCGCCCCTGCCCCGTCATCCCAGCGAACGCTGGGATCTCAGGAGGCGAAGTGCGATCTCGACCGAGACCCCAGCTTCCGCTGGGATGACGGTAGCGCGATTAGGCCTTCGCCTGCGGCTCCACCACGCGAACATGCAGTTCCCGCAGCTGCTTGAACTCAGCCGCGCTCGGCGCACCCATCAGCAGGTCCTCGGCGCGCTGGTTCATCGGGAACAGCGTCACCTCACGCAAATTCTGCGCCCCGCACAGCAGCATCACGATGCGATCGACGCCAGCGGCCATCCCGCCATGAGGCGGCGCGCCATATTGGAACGCGCGGTAGAGCCCACCGAACCGCTCCTCGACATCCTGCTGCGACAGGCCGACCTTCTCGAACGCCTTCACCATCAGCTCAGGCGACTGATTACGGATCGACCCCGAAGCAATCTCATAGCCGTTACAGACCATGTCGTACTGGAACGCCTTGATCGTCAGCGGGTCCTGGTTCTCCAGCGCATCCATCCCGCCCTGCGGCATGGAGAAGGGGTTGTGCGCAAAGTCGACCGACTTCGATTCCTCATCATATTCGTAGAAGGGGAAATCGACGATCCAGCACAGTTCGAACCGGTCCTTGTCGATCAGGTCCAGCTGCTCACCCACGCGAATACGCGCCAGACCCGCCAGCTTGGCAGCCTGGCTTTCCTTGCCAGCCGCAAAGAACACGCCGTCATTGGGGCCAAGGCCCAGCGCCTCGATCAGCTTCGCCGTCCGCTCTTCGCCATGATTCTTGGCGATCGGGCCACCGGGCACGCCATCCTTGATGTTGATATAGCCAAGGCCCGAATAGCCCTCGCCGCGCGCCCAATTGTTCATGTCGTCGAAGAACTTCCGGCTGCCCGCGCCAGCGCCCGGCGCCGGAATCGCGCGAATGACGCTGCCGCTCTCGACCAGCGACGCAAAGATGCCGAAGCCCGACCCATGGAAATGCTCAGTCACGTCCTGGATCAGGATCGGGTTGCGCAGGTCCGGCTTGTCCGACCCATATTTCAAGATCGCCTCGTCATAGGCGATGCGCGGGAAACTCCCCGCTGGCGTCACCGGCTTGCCCTCGGCGAACTGCTCGAACACCTCGGCAATCACCGGCTCCATCGTGTTCCACACATCTTCCTGCGTGACGAAGCTCATTTCGAGGTCAAGCTGGTAGAACTCGCCCGGCAAGCGATCAGCGCGCGGGTCTTCATCACGGAAGCAAGGCGCGATCTGGAAATAACGGTCGAAGCCTGCGACCATCAGCAGCTGCTTATATTGCTGCGGCGCCTGCGGCAGGGCGTAGAACTTCCCCGGATGGATGCGGCTCGGCACCAGAAAGTCGCGCGCGCCTTCCGGGCTGCTCGCGGTCAGGATCGGCGTCGAATATTCGGTGAAACCCGCCCCTTCCATCCGGCGGCGCATGTCGGAGATGACCTTGGTCCGCTTGACGATATTGCCGTGCAGCGTCTCGCGCCGCAGGTCGAGGAAGCGGTAGCGCAGGCGGATATCCTCGGGATATTCCTGCTCGCCCGCCACCGGCAGCGGCAGATCGGCCGCCGCGGACAGCAGCACCGCGTCCAGCGCCCTGATCTCGATCTCGCCGGTGGGAAGGTTCGGGTTCACCGCTTCCGCCGCGCGCGCCACCACCTTGCCGGTCACCGTCACGACGCTCTCGGCGCGCAACGATTCGATCACCTTGAAGACAGGACCGTCCACCTCGGTGACGATCTGCACCATGCCATAATGATCGCGCAGGTCGATGAAGACCAGGTCGCCATGATCGCGCTTGCGATGCACCCATCCGGACACGCGCACTTCATTGCCAACTTCAGCCGAAGTCAGGGCGCCGCAAGTATGAGTGCGATAGGCGTGCATGGCGATTGTATCTTTCAGCTTCGTTTTACGGAAATGACAAAGTGCCGCAGCCCCGCTATGGGCGGTCTTGTCAAGCATTGACGAGCCCGTGAGCGACGGGCCAGCCCATAATAAGATCGAAGACCATATGCAAATCCATCCGCTGATCACCGACAGCAAGACACTTGCCCAATTCTGCGCCCGTATCGCCAAATCGCCCTACATCGCGGTCGATACCGAATTCATGCGCGAAAACAGCTATTGGCCCGACCTCTGCCTCGTCCAGGTGGCCGACAGCAACGAAGCCGCCGCCATCGACCCCAAGGCGCCCGGCCTCGACATGACTCCCCTGCTCGACCTGATGGTCGACAATGAGGATGTGCTGAAGGTCTTTCATGCCGGTGGCCAGGATCTGGAGATCATCTACAATCTCACCGGCCGCACGCCGCACCCCATGTTCGACACGCAGATCGCCGCCATGGCCTTGGGCCTTGGCGAGCAGATCGGCTATGGCAACCTTGTCGACGCATGGCTCGGCGTGCAGCTCGACAAGGGCGCGCGCTTCACCGACTGGGGCCGCCGCCCGCTCGACAAGCGGCAGATCGACTATGCGATCGGCGACGTCACCTACCTGATCCAGATTTTCCCGATGATGCTGGAGGAATTGCGCAAGACCGGCCGTGGCGACTGGCTGGACCAGGAAATGGAGCGTGTCTGCGATCCCTCCAACTATGTGAACGAGCCGCATGAGGCCTGGAAGCGCGTCCGCATCGCCAGCCGCAAGGCTGATGTGCTCGGCCGCCTCAAGGCACTCGCCGCGTGGCGCGAGATCGAAGCGCAGGACAAGAATCTTCCCCGTGGCCGCATCGTCAAGGATGAGACGCTGGCCGACATCGCCAGCCACCCTCCCCGGTCTCAGGAAGACCTTGGCAAGGTGCGCGGCCTGTCCGCCACCTGGAAGACCAACGACATCGGCGCGCGCCTGATGGCGGCACTCGGCAGCCACGCGCCGCTGGATAAGGACGAGATGCCCGAACGCGATCCCAAGCGCCCGGGCCTTGGCAAGGACGGCGCGCTGGTCGCGGATCTATTGAAGCTCCTCCTCAAGATCCGCTCACGCGACATCAACGTCGCCGCCCGCCTCCTCGCCCGCGGCGACGATCTCGACGCGCTGGCCGCTGGCGTGCGCGAGGACCTGCCCATCCTGGAAGGCTGGCGCTATGAACAATTCGGTCGCGATGCCGTTGACCTCGTCGAAGGACGCCTGGCCTTCGCGGTCAAGGGCGGCCGCCTTAAAATGACGCGGACGGAATAGGAGCAAATATAATGCGGGCAGCGGCGCTGATGATCCCTCTTCTGCTGGCGGCCTGCACGGCCACTGACGGGCAAGGTCCCGCCACCACGCCAGCCACCGCCGAGGGCCCATGCCGCAACGAGGGCCTGGACCGCTTCATCGGCCAGACCGCGACCGCCGACCTCGGGACGCAGCTGCTACAAGCTTCCGGCGCCCGCACGCTACGCTGGGGTGCCCCCGGCATGGCCATGACCATGGACTTCCGCCCCGATCGCCTAACCGTCAGCTACGACGAGAAAATGGTCATCACCTCCGCAAGATGCGGATAGCGCTCCACTGCTCCCCCTCCCGCAAGCGGGAGGGGGAGCAGTGGAGCGCTATCCGCAT
>CAMPHR010000073.1 GCA_946886075.1 uncultured Novosphingobium sp.
ACACCATCTACGCCGGTACAGACCAAATCCAACGCAACATCATATCCGAACGCGCACTCCAAATGCCACGTGAACCAAGAGGGTGACAAAGAGCCCCGCGTAAACCGCCGGGTGATTAGCTCGGCGCTGTAAATCAGTTCCAACTGTACCGTTCGCCCTGAGCCTGTCGAAGGGCTCTACTTCCTTTTAGAAGAGATAGGCTTCGACAAGCTCAGCCCGAACGGGTCGTGAGACCAAATTAACGCTCCGCTCTAAATGATCTTCATCTCTTGCAGTTCGGCAATGCGCGCTTCGTCATAGCCCAGTTCGCCGAGCACTTCGGCGCTATGCTCGCCAAGCAGCGGCGGCGCACGGCGGATCGTCGCTGGAGACTCCGACATATTGGCGAGCGGGCTCGCGATCAGATCTACCGAACCAGCCTCCGCCCATGGATGCGGCGTCGTCACGCGCAGCCCGCGATGCTGAACCTGCGGATCTTCCCAAACCTCCGGCAGCTCATTGTAGCGCGCGGCGGGAATGCTCACCTCGTCGAACTTCGCCTGAAGCTCCTCTGACGTAAAGCCCCGGCTCCATTCATTGATGATGTCCATCAACTCCAGCCGGTTGAGCTTGCCCCGCTTGAAATTCTCGTCAAAACGCGGGTCCTGATAGAGTTCGGGCTGTCCCATCAGCACAGTCAAACGACGCCAATGTTCGTCGCCACCCGCAGTCAGGTACAGCATTCCATCCTTGGTATGGATCAGATCCGCCGGACCACCGCCATTGCCGCCATTGCCAAGGCGGGGCGGCGTGACGCCGCTCAGCAGATAATCCTGCATGATATGGCTGATCATCGCCACGGAGCTATCCAGAAGGGCGATATCGATATGCTGACCTTCACCAGATTGGTTACGATGCTGCAACGCGGCTAGAATCGAGATTGCCACATTATGACCGGTGATGAAATCGACCAAGCTCGGCCCCGCCTTGAGCGGACCCGCGCCCGGTTGACCTTCTGGAATACCCGTCACCGCCATCATCCCGCCGGTTGCCTGGAACAAGCCATCATAACCCGGTCGCGCCGCCATCGGGCCGGTCTGGCCAAAGCCGGTCACCGAACAATAAATGAGGCGCGGGTTGATTGCCTTCAGGCTCTCATAATCCAGCCCGAAACGCTTGAGGTCGCCCACCTTGTAATTTTCGATCAGCACATCCGCGCCCTGCACCAGCTTGCGCAGGATTTCCTGTCCTTCCGGCTTGCTGTGGTTCAGCGTGACCGACCGCTTGTTGCGGTTCGCCGCCGCGAAGAAGCCCGCCTGGCGGACATTCAAGCCATCCTTGCCCTTCACTTCGGCCAAGCCATAGACGCGCCCATCGTCGCCGACGCCTGGACGTTCCACCTTGATCACGTCCGCGCCCAGGTCGCCCAATATCTGTGCGCCGATGGGTCCTGCGAGCACGCGTGTCATGTCGATGACGCGGATGCCTTCCAGGGCTGCCTTGTTGCTGCTCATGGTCGCCTGCCCCTCCTAGATTGATATGCGTAGCGTTGGGCGGCCCCTTAATCACTTTTCCAGTGAAGCGCCAGACAAGAGACCGCGAAACTTGCAGGAAATGAGACATATTCCTGCTGTTTCAGGACCATGGAAATTGCCTCCGATCGCCCCATCATCAGGCGAAGGGCGCCAACCCCGTCAGGATCAACCGCACTAGGTCCGCCTGCCCCTTGGCACCGGTCTTCTCATAGACGCGCTTGGAATAATTGCGCGCCGTTTCGCTGGTCAGGCCCAGCTGCTCGCCCGCGCCCACGATACTGTCTCCAAGGCTCAGCGCATGAGCCAGCGCCGCCTCGCTGCCCGACAGCCCGTGCAGCGCGGCAAGGGTGCCAACCGCCGCGTTCGCGGGTTCGCGCCGGGGCATGCGCACGATGCCGATCACCGCGGGCAGGGCGGAAGGTTCGCTCAATGCCAAGTCGGACTTGCGCAGCAGCAGGTCGATCTCCCTGCCCTCATCGATACGGATCACGCGGGTAGCGCCCGGCAGTGCCGACGCCATTTCCGCGCAAGCCCGGTTGAGCGCATGGGTCGTGTCCGGCAGCAGCTGCAACCGCCGCTCCGGACTGGGTCCCGGCTTCACGGTAAAGCTCAGCAGCGCCTCCGCCGCAGGATCGGCCGCCATCACCCGGCCACCCCAATCGAACGCCAGCTGCGCCACGCCCAGCCGGGCCAGGGCCCCCTGCGCCATCGCCACCTGCAACCGCGCCTCGATCAACGCCACCAGCGTCCGTAGGGCGGCGGCGAAATGGGGCGCGATGCTCGACAGCACCGCCACGGCGGAGGCGGAGAAATCCTCCCGCTCCCGCACCAGCAGGAAATGCGCGTCGGCAACGCCGCCCGCCGCGACGCGCAACCAGCGGCCATAGCGGATGTTCATCTCATTGAGCGCCTCGCGCTGCCGTGTCAGCTCGCCCGCATCATCGTAATTGAGCATCTCATCGAGCGCATAGACCCGCCCCGGCCGCAGCGATCCGTAAGGATGCAGGCGCAACGCATCCAGGCGCCGGAAATCGAGCGGCGGCTCCTGCGACGCGCGCGGCGCAGCGATGTGGATGACCGTTGGCTCCTGCTCGGGCATGGCATTGGCCAGCGAAACGATCAGGAACGCCCGCCGCGCATAGGTACGGCTGACGAGATTGCGGATGAAAGCGCTGAAAGGCGGGCTTTCATGGATCCCGTCCACAAGGGGCAGGAACAGCTCATTCTGATCGGCCCAAAGAGAACCCATGCCCGCCTCTCCCATATGGGAGGATGGCAGTCAAGTGGGCTGGCCGGGTTTAGCAGCGAGCCAGCAGCGCCTGCGCCTTTATAAGGTGCGGCCGGTCGATCATCTTGCCGTCCAGCGTCAGCACGCCCGCACCCGGACTGGCGGCGAATGCATCGACCACCGCCTGCGCGCGGGCGACCTCCTCCTCCGAAGGCGTGAAGGCAGCGTTGATCACTGACACCTGATCGGGATGCACCGCCATCATGCCCAGGAAGCCGTCGCGCGCGCCTCGCTGCGCATAAGCGGCGAGCCCCTCCAGATCGCGGATCGCCGGATAGACCGTCTCGATGGGTAGCACCCCGGCCGCACTGGCCGCGAACAGGGTCAGCGCGCGCGCCATTTCATAAGGGGACGTATAGCTGCCATCGGCGTGCCGGGCCGTCAGTGCGCCAACCGCAGCGGGCAGATCCTCCGCGCCCCAGGTAAGGCCCGCCAGCCGCTCGGCCACATCGGCATATTCGCCCAGGCGGAACAACGCCTTTGGCGTTTCCGTGGCGATCGGCAGGATCAGCGCGCAATCATCTCCGCGCTCGCGCAGCCGCTTGTCCAGATCCCGGATCGATGCGGCCCCCTCCGCCTTGGGAAGCATGATCCCCGCCGGACGTGCTTCAGAGATCGCGTCGAGATCATCATCGGTAAGGCCACCGTCAAGCGGATTGACGCGAACGAACAGGGTGGTTTCGCTTGCTGCCGCCTCCTTCAGGAACGCCGCGACCTCTTCTCGCGCCGCCGCCTTCGCGCTGATCGCGACCGAATCCTCAAGGTCCAGGATCAAAGCATCCGCGCCGCTTTTCAGCGCCTTGCGCATACGCTCCGGCCGGTCACCGGGCACGAACAACAAGGACCGCAAACGCAGCGGCCGCTCGGCTTCCATTCCTTCAATCATTCCACGCCCTATCATCACCGGCACATTTTGGCGCGGCAGATCAAGCCGCCACCTTCTGCCTTACCTCTCCGTAGAGCGTAGTACGCTGCTTGGCAAAGCGCCCGGCCGCTGCCGCAGTCTGGTGCATGCGATCGGCATCGAAACACTGCCCGTTCGCCCCGCCCGCCGCGCGGGTGATGGATTCGTCCATCAGCACGCCGCCAAGGTCGTTGACGCCCGCGCTCAGCGCCGCGATGATGCCCCCTTCCCCCAGCTTCACCCAACTCGCCTGAATGTTCGGAATGGCGCCATGCAGGGCGATGCGCGCGATCGCCTGCATCAGCATCGCCTCGCGAAAGCTTGGTCCGGATCGCGCCTTGCCCTTCCGCCACATCGGCGCTTCCATGTGGACGAAGGGCAGCGGCACGAACTCGGTGAAGCCGCCCGTTTCCTCCTGAAGCGCGCGCACGACGCGCAAATGCCTTGCCCAATGACGATAATCATCCGCATGCCCGAACATGATGGTCGCGGTGCTTTTCAGGCCAACCCGATGAGCCGCCCGCATCACCGCAATCCATTCATCAGCCGAAACCTTGTCCGGGCAAATAATCGCGCGCACCTCCTCATGCAGCACTTCGGCCGCCGTGCCCGGCAGGGTCGACAGCCCCGCCTCTTTCAGCATCGCCAGATAGGGCTCCAGTTCCATCCCCAGCGTGGACGCGCCATGGGCGATCTCCAGCGGGGAGAAGGCATGGATGTGGATGCCCGGCGCAGCCTCCCGCACCGCCTTCACGATCGACAGATAGGTGTGGCCGTCATAATCGGGATGGATGCCACCCTGCAGGCACACTTCGGTTGCGCCCCGCGCCTGCGCCTCGGCCGCGCGCCGTCCCATTTCCTCCAGATCGAGCCGGTAAGCAGGACCTCGTAAAGCCTTCGCCGTACCCTTTGAAAAGGCGCAAAAGCCGCACCTGTAGCTACAGATATTCGTATAATTGATGTTGCGGTTGACGACATAGGTGACGGCGTCGCCCACCACCTCCCTGCGCAGCGCGTCGGCCGCATCCATAACCAGGCGCGCATCGGACCCGTCCGCCTCGAACAGCGTGACAATCTCGCCCTCATCCAATCCGTGCCCCTCGGCCGCCTTCTCCAGGATCGCCTTGATCCTCCCGCTCAGCATCGTCTCCCCGACCACAGGAAGCGGCGGCGGTACCTCGCCCGTTCCCGCGCGCCAGCGCTCGACGACAGGCAGACCCCGAGCATCGACCGCCCGGCGCACCTTCAACGCTATTGCGGGCTCCAGCCACCGCTCGGCTTCCTTCGCATAGCGCGGCCCCACCGCCAGCCTTTCCGTCAGCACGCGCCCCGCCGCCGCCGTCGCCGCGCCGAGCGCCGCCAGATGGGGCCAGGGCGCTTCCGGATTCACATGGTCTGGCGTCACTGGCGACACGCCGCCCCAATCATTGACGCCTGCTCGCATCAGCGCAGCCAGCCCATCGGGCTGAAGGTTCGGCGGCGCCTGGATCGTCATCTCCGGCCCCAGGATCAGCCGCGCCGCAGCGACCGTCCAAAGATGCTCCTCCAGCGGCGGCTCGGCATGGCCTACCATCCGCGTGTCCGCCTTGGCCCGGAAGTTCTGGATGATGACTTCCTGAACATGGCCATGCCGCGCATGGGCGTCACGAATCGCGAGCAGCGCCTCGATCCGCTCCATCCGCGCCTCACCAATGCCGATCAAAAGTCCAGTTGTGAACGGCACGCGCGCCCGTCCCGCCGCCTCGATCGCCTCCAGACGCACCGTCGGCACCTTATCGGGCGACCCATGATGCGGCCCGCCCTTGGCGCACAACCGATCGGACGTGCTTTCCAGCATCAGCCCCATCGACGCCGCCACCGGCCGCAGCATCGCCAGCTCATCATCGTCCATGATGCCGGGGTTGAGATGCGGCAGCAGGCTTGTCTCCGCCAGCACCGCCGCAGCAGCCTCGCGCAGATAGCTCAGCGTCGATCCATGCCCCATGGCCTCCAACGCCGACCGGGCCACCGCATAGCGGTCCTCCGGCCGATCACCCAGCGTGAACAGCGCCTCCCGGCACCCCCCCGCTTCGCCCGCGCGCGCAATATCCACAACCTGCTCGATCGACAGATAGGGCGCCCCGGCATTGCGCGGCGCTTTTGCAAAGGTGCAATAATGGCAAACGTCGCGGCACAGATGGGTCAGCGGGATGAAGACCTTGCGCGAATAGCTGACGGTCGCGCCGAACGACGCCAGCGTCATCGCCTCCGCCTGCTCCATCAAGGATTCCACGGGTTGCAGGATCAACGCGCGCGCCCATCCCTCGGCCGTACCGGCATCTGTCATCCTCATTCCTCGCCCATTCATGGTATCGAATTGTACAGCGGCGTGTAGTTTTCCCGCTGCTCAACGCGATCCTGCACTTGATGCAGCACTGACCCCTGCGGCCCGCTAAATCAAGCATTGAACCGCCTTCATGCCGGGATTGCCGATTTTCCACTTGCCCCGAAGCCCATCCCATGCACAAAGCTTGCCAATTGCCTCGGCCCCGCCGCTATTTTACGCGGCGTTAACCATGTCGCAGCAAGGATGAGTGATGGACGATGTCGTAATTCAGGATAGGCAGGACGCCGCAACGCGCATGGCCGCGCAGGATACGGGCAATGGGCTCTCCGTCATTTCCATCGCCAAAAGCTATGACAAGCGCACCGTCCTCACCGATGTTTCGCTGACCGTGGGCAAGGGCGAGGTCGTCGGCCTGCTCGGCCCCAACGGCGCGGGCAAGACCACCTGCTTCTATTCCGTCATGGGCCTCGTGCGCCCCGATCATGGCCGCATCATCCTTGATGGCCAGGACATCACCGGCCTGCCCATGTACCGCCGCGCGATCCTGGGCCTGGGCTATCTGCCGCAGGAAACCTCGATCTTCCGCGGCCTCACCGTCGCCCAGAATATCAGCGCCGTGCTGGAACTGGCAGAACCCGACAAGGCGTCCCGCGAAGCCCGCCTTGCCCAGCTGCTCGATGAATTCGGCCTCACCCGGCTCGCCAACTCATCCGCCATGGCGCTGTCCGGTGGTGAACGCCGCCGCTGCGAAATCGCCCGTGCGCTGGCCGCCAATCCGTCCATCGTGCTGCTCGACGAACCCTTTGCCGGCATCGACCCGCTCTCCATCGCGGACATCCGCGACCTTGTGAAGCAGCTCAAGACACGTGGCATCGGCGTCCTCATTACGGACCATAATGTCCGCGAAACGCTGGAGATCGTCGATCGCGCCTGCATCATCTATGGCGGGCAGGTCCTCTTCACCGGCAGCCCGACCGAACTGGTCGCCAATGCAGAAGTGCGCCGCCTCTATCTGGGCGAGAATTTCTCGCTCTGAAATGATCTTGCGGCGCCCCTCTCTCCGGCGTGACGAAACAGGCACCGGCTGATGTCGCTCGCGCCCCGCCTCGACCTGCGGCAAAGCCAGTCGCTGGTGATGACGCCGCAGCTTCAGCAGGCGATCAAGCTGC
>CAMPHR010000074.1 GCA_946886075.1 uncultured Novosphingobium sp.
GGGGGCGGGGGGGGGGGGGGGGGGGTTTTTTTTTTGCGCCCACCCCCCCCCCGCGCCGGGGGGGGGGGGGGCGGGGGGGGGGGCGGGGGGGGGGGCCCCCCCCGCGCGGATTTCCCGTAGCTCCCCTCTCCCCGGGCCCTCTCCCCTGAAGGGGAGAGGGAGAAGGTCTGCAATCAACCATTCCGACCTACCTTCCACAGATGCGAGGTAAAATGAGAACGCCCCGCCCTCTGGCGCCGCCTCCCGCCTCTCGCTAGTCTGGTCACAATGACGATTGATCCTCTGGTCCTGTTGCAGGCCTATGCCATCGGCGTGTTTCCCATGTCCGATGATCGAGATGCGGAGGAGGTGTATTGGATTGAGCCCAAGCGACGGGCCATCATGCCGCTTCACGGCTTTCACATGTCCCATTCGCTGGCCAAGACGATCCGGCGGGAGCGGTTTCGCGTCACCGCGAATCGCGACTTTGGCGGGATTGTGTCTCTGTGCGCGCAGGCAGCGGAGGATCGGCCCTCGACGTGGATCAACGGAGAGATCGAGCAGACATACCGGCATCTGCACGAAATTGGCTTTGCCCATTCGATTGAGGTCTGGGACGGCGACGAATTGGTGGGCGGACTCTATGGAGTAGCGCTAGGCCAGGCCTTTTTCGGCGAAAGCATGGTGTCGCGAAGGACAGATGCGTCGAAAGTCGCCTTGGCGTGGCTTACCGCGCGGATGCGCTTTTCAGGTTTCACCTTGCTGGATTGCCAGTTCATGACCGAACATCTTCGGTCCCTTGGCGCGATAGAGATCAGCCAGAAGGACTATCTTGCGTTGCTGGCGGGTGCGCTAGGCGAGGTGCCGCTCGGAGCAGGACGCTCATCGGCATTGGCTGGCGGTTCGGGCGCCTGGGCCGAGCTGGCATTCGCCCCGCTCGCGGGAGAAGCGGCCGCTGGTGCTTCGCCTTTGCTGCCCAGTTTCACCGTGTCTGGGCCGCTTTCCGGCCATGACATCGTACAACTTCTCACCCAGACATCGTAAATCGGGTGCTGTACGACGTTACGGTCGGGCCTCTCCTTGAAAAGCCAGCCTGAAAAATTCCGGCGCCATTTATTGTCAGCGGTGCTGCGCACATCCAATTGAATGAAGGCGCCCGTTTCCTGCACATTCTCCCACGGCGCTGTCGTCTCGCAGGCTTGGAGGCGGACGATCGCGTCCCCCACGCGCAGGGCGTCACCTGGCTTCATGCTCAGGTCAGTGGTGATGCCGTTACGCTTGTTAAGCAGGCCGATCACCGCAACCCGTTCAGCCATGGGCGTGCCCGGCAAAGCGTCGGACCCGCCATTGCGGATCTTCTGCCCCTCGATCTTCACCGGACCGGTCCGATTTTCGGTGGGGATATCATCGTCGCCGCAGGCCGCAAGTGACAGCAGCAAGGCGAGGGGCAGGAGCGGCAGGACCGTCCCTGCCGAACGCGGGATCATGATGCGTCGGGGCTCCACGCTTCATAGTCGCCGGTCGCGCGCTGGCGCTGAGCGCCCTTTTCCAGCGCGCCGGTCGGCCGGTAAGCGTTGGGGGTGCCAGTGGCATTAGGCGTGAAATCACGCTCCCAAATGCGGGGCGCGGGAAGGAAGCTTTCCGGCGTGCCTTCAATGGTGTGGTGCAACCAGCCATGCCATTCCGCGGGCACGCGGCTGGCGTCATTATTGCCGTTGTAGATCACCCAGCGGCGCGTGCGGCCGTGAACGTCGGTGCCGCCTTCATAATAGATATTGCCCTGATGGTCTTCGCCCACCTTCTTACCCTTGCGGGAGGTGTAAAATGCGGTGCCGATGGTCGCGCCATTCCACCAGGTGAAGATCTTGGCCAGGATTCCCATGCGCCAAGCGCTTAGCGCCTGCTGTAGGGCATTGGCAAGGTGGATATGGCGTCAGCGCCCGCGCGAAGGGCAGAAATCAAGCGCGCCATGGGTCTTGCTTGCGGGATCGACGCAGCTTCCCCAGCCTACGCTGTCACCCTCGGATATGCCGAGTTCAGCCGCGCGCCCGCCACGCAGTTCAAGCACCGCAGCGACCGGCACCCCGGCCGACACGGGCACGCGGGAATAGGGGGCGGCATTGGCGGCGACGAGGGCGATCGTCCCGTCGGTGCGGATGAAGAGCATGTCGAGCGGGATCAGCGTGTCCTTCATCCAGAAACTGGCGGTGCGGGGCGGCGCCATGGGGAAGAGCATGCCGCCATCCGCATCCAGAGACTTGCGGAACATGAGGCCCTTTTCCTGCTGCTGCGGCGTAATGGCGGCTTCCACGAAAAAGCGGTGGCGGGCCTTTGTCGTGCGAATTTCGAGCGGGAGCAGATTAGCCTGCCGCGCGGCGGTGCTGGCAGTTTTCTCCCCCTTTGGTTGGGTGGGCGAACAGCCAGCGATCAGGGCAAGGAGAAGGGTAAGAGTGATCCTCATCCTCCGGTGCTACTCGATAGGTGCGGACAAGTGCCACAGATTTCGCTGGGGATTAGAACTGCTCCCGTTCAGGCGGTTCACCGGGAGCAGCTTCGGTCCAGCGGCGCGCGGTTTCGAAACTATGCCCCGCGCGCAAAAAGGCGGCGATGGCCTTGTCCCGTAGTTTTTGATCAGCGGGCGCATTCGCATAGGGGCCCAGGCGTTTTCGCCGGGCAAATCGATCGGCTGCGTCCCAGCTATCGTTGGAAGTCTGTGTGTCCGCTTCCTCCCGATCGACATCCGCTATTCCATCGGCGCGTAGCGTCTGCGCCACCCGGCGCGCACCATAGCCCCGGCGGGTGAGCGCAGCGCTTTTCATGACGGCGAAGCTGCGATCATCGACATAGCGCAACTCGGCCAGCCGCTCGACCAGTTGATCTGGCGCGGGCGGCCCTTCGCCATGCCATCCGCGTTCCTGAAGCTTGCGATTGAGGTAGGCCAGCAGCTTCGCCCGGCTAGTGGCGAAACGGCTGACATAGCGCAGGGCCAATTCGCGCAGGCTGTCGCTATCCAGCGGCGGGCGGGGGCGTTTGCTGGTCATGTCGGCATCTTCATGGCAATGGTTTATGCATCTGCCGCCTTGATTATGCCACAGTGGGGCCGGAATTTTACCGCCCCTTATGCTGTAGAAGGCCAAGCTGGAATGCAACTATCCGGTGCATTGCTGCTGCAAAGATGGTAGCGGCCCGCCGGATGACAAGATTGACATTGGGTGAAACCAATATGACGGGTTCGCAAAGCATGATGGCACCGACGCCGACCAATGACGTCCTTCCCCGGCGCTTTTCCGATTTCGACACGCTGGGCGAGGCGTTGGACTACGCCGCGCAGGGGGCGCGGGGGCTGAATTTCCATGATGCACGCGGCAATCTGGCGCGGCCCTATCCTTTTTCGGAATTGCGCAACGACGCCATCGCCTGCGCTCACCGCCTGATCGCCCATGGCGTAAAGCCTGAGGACCGGGTAGCGCTGGTGGCCGAGACCGGTGCCGATTTCGCCCAGTTGTTCTTCGGCATCATCTATGCGGGCGCCTGGCCGGTGCCGCTGCCGCTGCCGACCAGCTTTGGTGGCAAGGAAAGCTATATCGACCAGCTGAACGTGCAGTTGGACAGTTGCGACCCGATGCTGTTCCTCTTCCCCAAGGAATTGGAAGAAATGGCGGGCGAGTCCGGGCGGCAGAAGAATGTCGAAAGCATCGCTTTCGAAGATTTCATCGCGCGTGAAGTGGTCCCGTCGGAGCTGCCGCAGGCCAAGGGCGAGGAGATCGCCTATCTGCAATATTCCAGCGGCTCGACCCGCTTTCCCCATGGCGTTGCAGTGACGCACCATGCGCTGCTTTCCAACCTCGCCGCGCACAGCCATGGCATGCAGGTGCAGGACAGCGATCGCTGCATCAGTTGGCTGCCTTGGTATCATGACATGGGGCTGGTCGGCTGCTTCCTGTCGGTCGTCGCCAATCAGGTGTCGACCGACTATATGAAGACCGAGGATTTCGCCCGCCGTCCGCTGGCGTGGCTGGACCTGATCAGCCGCAATGAAGGCACGTCGATCAGCTATTCGCCGACGTTCGGTTACGATATTTGTGCGCGGCGCATGTCGAGCCAGACCAAGGCGCAGGATCGTTTCGACCTGTCGCGCTGGCGGCTCGCGGGCAATGGCGCGGACATGATCCGCCCGGACGTGATGCAGAGCTTCGTCGATGCGTTCGGCGATGCGGGCTTTTCGCCCAAGGCGTTCCTGCCGAGCTATGGCCTCGCTGAAGCGACGCTCGCCGTCACCATCATGCCGCCGGGCGAGGGCATCATTGTCGAGCTGGTCGAGGAAACCGACCTGTCAGGCGGCGACGCGACCGAGGGCCGCCCGCAGCGCTTCCGCTCCATCGTCAATTGCGGCAAGCCCGCGCGTGACATGATCGTGGAAATCCGCGACGAAGATGGCGCGCCGCTAGGCGAGCGGCAGATCGGCAAGGTCTGGACCACCGGCCCTTCGCTGATGGTTGGCTATTTCCGGGATCAGGAAGCGACCGACGCCTGCATGGCAGACGGTTGGCTTGACACGGGCGACATGGGCTATCTGAGCGATGGCTATCTCTATATCGTCGGCCGCGCCAAGGACATGATCATCATCAATGGCAAGAACCATTGGCCGCAGGATATCGAATGGGCGGTGGAGCAGTTGCCGGGCTTCAAACAGGGCGACATCGCCGCCTTCGCGATCACTACGCCGGGCGGCGAGGAAGCGCCTGCGGTGCTGGTGCACTGCCGCACGTCCGACAATGACGAGCGCACCCGGCTTCGCGACCAGATTCGTGAGCGGGTACGGGCGATCACGGGCATGAATTGCGTTGTCGAGCTGGTACCGCCGCGCACCTTGCCGCGAACGAGCTCGGGTAAATTGAGCCGGTCGAAGGCGCGGAACCTGTATCTGACGGGTGAAATCAGGCCTTATGATATTGCCGCTTGATCGGAGCGTTCGATCCGGAACCCGTTAAGGCATATCCTCACTTCCGTTCGGGCTGAGCCTGTCGAAGCCCCTCACTTCTCTTCAGGGAAGTAGAGCCCTTCGACAAGCTCAGGGCGAACGGGGGTTAAGTAGCGCTCTTAGCCTGTCTTCAGTACCTGACGTTCGATCGTCGTCCACAGCCCCGCGAAAGCTTGCGCTGGGAGCGAGGATGCCGCGAAGGCGCCCAATGGCTTCCTTTGCACCGTCATCTGCTCGACCATGCTGGCCATCGGGATGGCGGGCCAGCCGGGCTGTTCTTCCAACGCCTTCCGGTGCAGGGCGCGTCGCCGGTCAACCATCGAATAAACCGGCATGATCGGAGCATGCGATCCGCCACGTTGGACGAGATAGCGCGCCACTTCGCCCATAGCCCGCTGAGACAGGGGTGAAGGGATCACCGGGATCACGATCATGTCGGCGGCGCGCAGCACCTGCTCGCTGGTTTCCGTAAGGCCCGGCGGACAATCAAGGATGATGCGATCATAATCCTTGCCTAGACTGTCGATCAGCTTGGCCAATCGCTTCTTCTTATCCATTTCCCGGAAAAGATGGTCGAGGCTGCGCAGGGAGGTGTCGGCGGCGATCAGGTCTAGCCCCGGCACCGTCGAAGGCTGGATGAGCTTGCGGACCTCCACATCCTTGCTGAAGATCGCTTGCGCTGCGTCGCGGCTTTGCCGGTCGGTGGATATGAGCCAGCTCGCCGCAGCCTGGGGATCGAGATCCCAGAGCAAGGTGCGTCGTCGCGAAATCGCGGCGGACGCCCAGGCGAGATTGATCGCGAAAGTGGTCTTACCCACTCCGCCCTTGAGGCTGTAGACGGCGATGGTCGCCAATGCCGGTTCCTTTGCCATGGGTGAAAGCTACGGCTTTGACCCGCCAAAGCAAGCGGACAATCATAGGTTAGTGACGCTGATGTGACAGGCCGGGCAGCGCCACGAAAAATCCCGCCGGGATCAACCGGCGGGATGTTCCTGTAGCGTCCGAAGGGTTCAGGCCGCGGCGCGGCGTTCCTTCAGTTCCTCGTTCAGCATTTCTGCGAGCAGGAAAGCGAGTTCGAGGCTCTGCGCCGCATTGAGGCGCGGGTCGCAATGGGTGTGGTAGCGGTCGGCAAGGCCCTCGTCCGTGATGGCGATGGCACCGCCTGTGCACTCCGTCACATTCTGGCCGGTCATTTCGGCATGGATGCCGCCGCCAAAGCTGCCCTCGGCGCGATGCACGGCGAAGAAGCCGCGCACTTCGGCGAGGATGCGGTCGAACGGCCGCGTCTTGTAACCATTGGCCGCCTTGATGACGTTGCCGTGCATCGGGTCGCAGGACCAGACGACCGGATGGCCTTCCTTCAGCACAGCGCGCACCAGCTTGGGCAGGCCCGCCTCGATCTTGTCATGGCCGTAGCGGGTGATGAGCGTGATGCGCCCAGCTTCCCGCGTCGGGTTGAGGATGTCGAGCAGGCGGATCAGCGCGTCGGGCTCAAGGCTCGGACCGCACTTCATGCCGATCGGATTGCCGATGCCGCGCAGATACTCGACATGCGCGGACCCTTCGAACCGCGTGCGGTCGCCGATCCAGAGCATATGCGCGGACGTGTCGTACCAATCGCCGGTCAGCGAATCCTGCCGGGTCAGCGCTTGCTCATAGGGGAGCAGCAGCG
>CAMPHR010000075.1 GCA_946886075.1 uncultured Novosphingobium sp.
CACGCCTCACGCCTCACGCCTCACGCCTCACGCCTCACGCCTCACGCCTCACGCCTCACGCCTCACGCCAGTGGGGAACTGCGACCGATGCCGCTCCGTCAACCCGCCTCAACTCCACGACGAGCCGACCCACGTCCTACAACTTCTCAATTGATACGTTATAACATTTAAGATACGGCGCATCCCGCAAACCGTTTTAATCGAGGCTTTCCTTCATGACTTCCCCTCTGCCGCTCCTCCGAGCCAGCTGCGCCATCGCCCCGATCTGCCTTGTTTTCCCTGCCCTCGCCCAAACCACATCCACCCAGCAGCCAGCCTATCATGACCAGCAGGCCGACATCGTCGTCACCGCTATCATCCCCCGCCGCCAGGGCGATATCCTGTCCGGCACCTCGGTTCTGTCAGGAACCGAGCTGACCCGCGACCTGCGCCCCACCATCGGCGAAACGCTCGCCCGTCAGCCCGGCGTCTCCGCCACATCCTTCGGCCCCAACGCCTCCCGCCCAGTCCTGCGCGGTTTCCAGGGCGAGCGCGTTCGCATCCTGACAGACGGCATCGGCAGCTTCGACGTATCGAACACCTCGGTCGACCACGCGGTCGCGATCAATCCGCTGACCGCTGATCGGATCGAAGTCCTGCGCGGTCCCGCCGCCCTGCTCTACGGCTCCTCCGCGATCGGCGGCGTCGTCAATGTGATCGACAGCCGCATCCCCCGCCGCGTGCCCGATGAGCCCGTGCATGTGGATGCCATCACCACCTATGGCAGCGCAGCCGATGAGCGCACGGTCGCTGGCGAGATCGAGGTGCCGATCGGTGGAGGCTTCGTCGCACATGCCGATGGCAGCCACACCAAGACCGGCGATCTGCGGACGGGAGGCTATATCCTCGCAGCTCCTCTGCGCGCGATCGCTGCCCAGTCCGATGATGAGGAAATCCGGGAAGACGGCCGATTGCGCGGAAAGCTGCCCAATACGGCGGCGGAAACCTGGGAAGTAGCAGGCGGCATCGCCTATGTCGGCGACCGCGGCAATCTGGGCTTTTCCGTTTCGCACAGCGAAAACCGCTACGGCGTACCATCGCGTATCGACGTGACCGAAGCCCACGACCATGACCATGGCGATGAGGAGGATCATGACCATGACCATGATCACGGGCATTCCCATGAGGATGTGACGCTGGCCATGCAGCAGACCCGTGCCGATCTTCGCGGTGAGGTCGCCGTAAACGGCCCATTCCTCGACAGCATCCGCCTGCGCGCCGGATGGGCGACCTACCGGCATGACGAAATCGAGCCCACAGGCGAGATCGGCACCACCTTCCGCAACCAATCCATGGAAAGCCGACTGGAATTCATCCAGTCCCGCCGCGGCAACTGGGACGGCGCGTCGGGCGTCCAATATTTCACCCGCCGCTTTTCGGCCGATGGCGAGGAAAAGTTCCTGCCCAGGAATCAGACCGAGCAGCTCGGCTTCTTCACGCTTCAGTCGGTCGATCTTGGCGACACCCGGTTCGAAGCGGGCGCACGCTATGAAAAGACCCAGCTCCGCTCAGACCCGGACGCGGATCTTTTCATCGGGGGCCAGCGTCGCAGCTTCGATGCCATTTCCGGGTCCATCGGCGCCAGCCAGCAGGTCCTTCCCGGTTGGCGGCTGGGCCTGAACCTCGCCCGGACTGAACGCGCGCCGTCTGCTGAAGAGCTGTTCGCACGCGGCAATCATGCCGGGACGCAGGCGTTCGAGCTTGGCAACCCCGACTTCGGGCTTGAAAAAAGCTGGGGCGTCGAAGGCACGTTACGGGGCAAGGGCGAAGGCTACAGCCTGTCGCTATCCGCCTATCACAACTGGTTCGACGGCTATATCTACGACACGATCGTCGATGATAGTGTTTGCCAAGCGGCCAATGGCGGGACGGCACTGGAATTTCCATGCTTCCAATATGCGCAGGCGGACGCTCGCTACTGGGGCATCGAGGCTGAAGGAGCGGTCAAGCTCGCGCAGCTCGGCCGCTATGCGCTGAACCTCGACGGCGTCGCCGACTATGTCCGCGCGACCATCACCGGGTCAGGGCCCGCGCCGCGCATCCCACCGCTCCGCCTGCTGGGCGGGCTGGAGTTGCAGGATGACCGCGTGTCGCTGCGCGGCGAGGTGGAGCATAGCTTCGCGCAGGATCGCATCGCCTCTTCGGAAACGCGAACGAGCGGCTTCACGCTGATCAACGCGTCGCTTTCCTTCAAGCCGTTCAGCGGCAACGACCGGACGAGCATAACGGTCAGCGCCAACAACATCTTCGACGTGGAAGCGCGGCGCCATGCCAGCGTGCTCAAGGATTTCGCCCCGCTCGCCGGTCGCGACATCCGCGTAACCGCCCGACTGTCAATCTGAGCAACCTGGTTGATTGCACCATGTGACGTTTTCGTTACAAGGCAGACATGGATGAGGGGCACACTACAGCTTTGACTTGGGCGGCGCACTGGTAATGCGCCAGATCGCCGCCCTGCCCTATGCCACCGATCCCGACGGGTCGATGCGCATCCTGCTGATCACATCGCGCGAAACCCGCCGCTGGGTGATCCCCAAGGGCAACCGCATCAAGGGCATGGCCTCGCACCGCGCAGCCGAGCTTGAAGCCTATGAAGAAGCGGGCATCCACGGCATCGCCTGCCCCGCTCCGCTCGGCCGCTACCGCTATGACAAGCGCCGCCGCAAGGGTGGCTCGCGCGAGGCGACGGTAGAGGTTTTTCCACTTGCGGTGACCGGCCAGTTATCGCAATGGCCCGAACAGGGGCAGAGGGAACTGCGCTGGTTTCCGGTCGCAGAGGCCGCGAAGGCCGTCGACGAACCCGATCTTCAAACCATTATCGCGGCCTTTCGTGAACCGCCGCGTGATCCCGGCTTGTTCATCCGAATGCTGCTGCGGGTCAAGGAATGGCAGAGCGAAAGGACTGGAATGCTGCGGTGGTTTCACGCGCTGATGCCCAAGCAGGGGCGCTTCTTCGAACAGTTCGAGGATCATGCGACAACCCTGGTTGCGGGCGCCGATGCGCTTGCCAAGCTGCTGAAGGGCGGCCCGGACATGGATGCGCATATCCAGGAGATTTCAGCGCGAGAGCATGAGGCGGACGACATCATCCGCGAAGTGTTGCAGGACGTGCGCCGCATCTTCGTCACCCCATTCGATCGCAGCGCCATCACTGGCCTGATCGGCGTGATGGATGACGCCATCGACCAGATGAACCAGACCGCCAAGGCGATCGCCCTGTTCGAGGTGAAGGATTTCGCCCCGCAGATGCAGGACATGAGCGCACTGATCGTAGAATGCGCCCGCATCACGGCAGAGGCGATGCCGCTCCTGCGCTCGCTCAGCCTCAACTCCGTGCGGCTCCACGACCTGACGGAGCGATTGGTGAAGCTCGAAGGCCATGCCGACATTCTCCATGAGGCGGGCCTCAAGGCGCTCTACAATCAAGCGCGTCAGGGGAACCCGATGGACTTCGTCGTCGGCAATGAAATCTACGCCCATCTGGAGAGGGTGACCGATCGTTTCGAGGACGTCGCCAACGAAATCTCCGGCCTGGTCATCGATCACGCCTGATCTCGGGCTACCTATCGCAGCCGTTCGTTTCGATCCATGCAGGACAAAGCCTAACCCGCCATGGAAGCCCATCTCGCTTTCCCGCTGCTCGTCGCCCTAATCGGGGTTGCACTCGCGTTCGACTTCCTGAACGGCCTGCATGACGCCGCAAACTCGATCGCCACGATTGTCTCGACGCGCGTATTGAAGCCTCAATATGCCGTCGCATGGGCGGCCTTCTTCAATTTCATCGCCTTCCTCTTCTTCGGCCTTCATGTCGCTGAGACGGTAGGCAAGGGCATTGTCGATGCCAGCATCATCGACCCGCAGGTGGTATTCGGCGCGCTCATGGGCGCGATTGCCTGGAACCTCATCACCTGGGGGCTGGGCATACCATCCTCCAGCAGCCACGCCTTGATCGGCGGGTTGCTCGGCGCCGGCACGGCCAAGGCGGGCCTCAGCGCGGTGGTTTGGAGCGGCGTCTTCAAGACCAGCGCCGCCATCGTTATGTCTCCGGCAATCGGCTTGATATTGGCGCTGTTGCTGGTGCTCATCATCAGTTGGATTTTCCGCCGCTTCACGCCCCAGGGCGCTGATCGGGTGTTCCGCAAGCTCCAACTCGTCTCCGCCTCGCTCTACTCGCTCGGCCATGGCGGCAACGACGCGCAGAAAACCATGGGGATCATCGCCGTCCTGCTCTATTCGCAGGGCATGCTGGAAGGCGGCTTCCATGTGCCCTTCTGGGTGGTGATTTCCTGTCAGGCGGCGATGGGGGTCGGCACGCTGCTCGGCGGATGGAAGATCGTCCACACGATGGGGTCGAAGATTACCCGCCTCACTCCGGCGCAGGGCTTTTGCGCGGAAACCGGCGGCGCGATCACGCTGTTCATGGCGACGCATCTCGGCATTCCCGTTTCGACAACGCACACCATTACGGGCGCGATCGTTGGCGTCGGCGCATCCCGCCGCTTGTCCGCGGTGCGCTGGAACGTCGCGTCGGGCATCGTCATCGCCTGGGTCGTCACCCTCCCGGCAGCAGCGCTGATCGGTGCGGGTTTTTACGAACTGACCCGGCTGTTCTGACGTTCGCCCCCTTCACAAGGGGCGGCCTTGTCTCTATATGGCCTTTTGAAAATCCGGTCTTTGACTAGCCTTCGGGCGGTTGAGGACCGTCCCCTGGATCGCCCGGGGACCGGCTTCGAATAGCGCGCGAAACCGGCGGGATTGGGCGAAATACGGCGGGTCACAAGGTGCTGACAGTGCGGATCGGACAGTCCCGGCCCGCACTTTTTTGCGTGGCGGCATAGGCGCGAATCAGCGCTTTTGCTCGTCCCGTCAGACTGAATTTTCGCTGCGATGCGGATAAATGCGACGAACTACAGGCAGGAAACGCAATGGCGACCAAAGCTCTCCCCCCGATCAGCAATACCGGCGCGAAGAAGCGCATCAGAAAGGTATTCGGCGACATCCACGAAGTGGTGCAGATGCCGAACCTGATCGAGGTCCAGCGGGAGAGCTATGAGCAGTTCCTCCGCTCTGACCCCAAGACCGGGTATGTCTCGGGCCTGGAAAAGACCCTGCGCTCGGTCTTCCCGATCCGCGACTTCGCGGGCACGGCGGAGATGGACTTCGTCCATTATGAGCTGGAAGATCCGAAGTACGACGTCGAGGAATGCCGTCAGCGCGGCATCACCTACGCGGCGCCGATGCGCGTCACGCTGCGCCTGATCGTGTTCGAAGTCGACCAGGACACCGAAACGCGCTCCGTTCTCGATATCAAGGAGCAGGACGTGTACATGGGCGACATGCCGCTCATGACGCAGAACGGCACCTTCATCGTCAACGGCACCGAACGCGTCATCGTGTCGCAGATGCACCGTTCGCCGGGCGTCCTGTTCGACCATGACCGTGGCAAGACCCACTCGTCGGGCAAATATCTCTTCGCCGCACGGGTCATTCCTTATCGCGGTTCGTGGCTCGACTTCGAATTCGACGCCAAGGACATCGTCAACGTCCGTATCGACCGCAAGCGCAAGCTGCCGGTGACGGCGCTGCTCTATGCGCTCGGCCTGACGCCCGAGGACATGCTCGGCTATTTCTACAACAAGGTGACCTTCCTGCGCGGCGAAGGCGGCTGGCAGATCCCCTTCACCGCCGAAGCATGGCGCGGCCAGAAGCCCGCCTTCGACATCGTCGACGCCAAGTCGGGCGAAGTCGTGTTCGCCGCTGGTCACAAGATTTCGCCCCGCGCCGCCAACAAGGCGGAGAAGGACGGCCTTGAAACCCTGCTGATCCCGACCGAGGAAGTCTATGGCCGCTACAGCGCCTTCGACCTCATCAACGAGAGCACGGGCGAAATCTACATCGAGGCTGGCGACGAAGTTTCGCCTGAAAATCTCGAAAAGCTGGACAAGGCGGGCATCGACCGTCTCGAGCTGCTCGACATCGACCATGTCACCACCGGTCCCTGGATCCGCAACACGCTGAAGGCCGATAAGGCCGAGGAACGCGACCAGGCCCTGTCGGACATCTATCGCGTCATGCGCCCCGGCGAACCGCCGACGAAGGAAACCGCCGAAGCGCTGTTCGCTGGCCTCTTCTTCGATCCTGAGCGCTATGACCTCTCGGCCGTGGGCCGCGTGAAGCTCAACATGCGCCTCGACCTCGATGCCGAAGACACCGTCACCACCCTGCGCGTCGAGGATATCCTCGCCGTCGTCAAGGAACTGGTGAACCTCAAGGACGGCAAGGGCGAGATCGACGATATCGACAATCTCGGCAACCGCCGCGTCCGTTCCGTGGGCGAGCTGCTGGAAAACCAGTATCGCGTTGGCCTTCTCCGCATGGAGCGCGCCGTCAAGGAGCGCATGTCGAGCGTCGATGTGTCGACGGTGATGCCGAACGACCTCATCAACGCCAAGCCCGCAGTGGCCGCCGTCCGTGAATTCTTTGGCTCCTCGCAGCTGTCGCAGTTCATGGACCAGACCAACCCGCTGTCGGAAGTCA
>CAMPHR010000076.1 GCA_946886075.1 uncultured Novosphingobium sp.
CGACCTCGCTGCCCGCTTCAAGGCACAACCATCGCGGTAACAATCGGGCGGTTACATTGGATCTCATCTGCATCCACACAGAAACTGGACAGGATGCACATGCAGGCAAAGGTTTCGGCCGGAGGTCTGGGGCCATTCCTGCGATAACAGGACTTAAATAAATGTTTTGTTCACTCATATATTTGATCTCCTCCTCCTATTAGATGGAATATGTTTTATAGTAGTCAAGGCTCACTATAGTTAACATCCAAGGAATGATGCTATTGTTCTTCCGATGATCAACGTTGTGGTATTGGCAGGGCGCGTACAACGCTTATATCAGTTGAGAGGTCGACGCAGGGATGGACCGCCCGCTGGATTGTCATCTAACGATATGTAGCTGCTGGCATCGCTGCGCGTAGGCTAAGTCGCGCGTAAG
Organism: uncultured Novosphingobium sp.; assembly: GCA_946886075.1. The sequence goes on from CAMPHR010000076.1 coordinate 419, forward strand.
CGAGGTCTGATGGCCGCCTTGCCCGCCTTGCGTTTGACGGGCTGATTGCCGCTCTTTGAACGGGGTGGCGGATGTCGGACGAGATCGAGGTTTCAGCGAGCGGTGCAGCAAGCACTCATACGAGTGGTCGTATGAGTAGTCGGATTGAGGTCGTTAGCCGGGTGTCGGGCCGACGGCGCTGGACGGTGGAGCAAAAGCTGGCGGTGTTGCGGGATGCGTTCGGCCCGGATGGCTGCGTGCGCACGGCCTGCGAACGTCATGATGTTGGCAGCGGATCGATCTACACCTGGCGGCGGCAGGCGATGTCCGGTGAGCTAGCCGGGGTGCGCAAGCTGGCGGAGTCGGCATTTGCGGAGGTGCAGATCAGCGAGCAGCCAGCCTTGCCCGCGCCGACGGTTGCGGCACGCAGCGGCGGGGTGATCGGCATCGAGCTTCCGTCTGGCATCAGGGTGAGCGTGGACGCCACGGTCGATGCCGATGCCCTGTCGCGGGTGATCGGCATCCTGACGCGATGATCCCGCTGCCGCCCTCAACGCGGATATTCCTGGCCTGCGGCGCGACAGACATGCGCAAGGGTTTTGACGGCCTTGCCGTGATGACGCAGCAGGTTCTGGAGCAAAGCCCGCATTCCGGCGCGCTGTTCGCCTTTCGCGGCAAGCGCGGCGATCTGGTGAAGCTGCTCTGGTATGACGGCCAGGGCATGTGCCTGTTTTCCAAGCGGATGGACCGGGGCCGGTTCGTGTGGCCATCGACCAAGACCGGGTCGGTGGTGATGACCGCGGCCCAGCTTTCCATGCTGTTGGAAGGCATTGACTGGCGGCGGCCGGAGCGCATTTTACCCCGTCACTCGCGGGCTAAAACGGCCATTTTCCGGTGCTTTTTCTGGCATTGCGGCCGCTGTTCCGCTATAGGATCGTGGTGTCGGACGCAGGCCTTTCCACCGCTGACAAAGACGCTCGGATCGCCGAGCTCGAAGCTGCTTTGGCGGCCGCCCACGCCGATATTTCTGCCCGTGACATCCTGATCGACACGCTGCGCGTGCAGATCGCGCGCCTCAAGCGGATGCAGTTCGGCAAGTCGTCCGAGAAGCTCGATACCCAGATCGCACAGCTTGAACTGGCGCTTGAAGAGCTCGAAGGCGAGGCCATTGTGGCCGCCGCGCGTCGAGGCGGTCCAGTAGCCATCGATCGGCCATCGCCGGTTCGGGCACTGCCCGCCCATCTGCCATGCGAAGAGCAGCGGATCGAACCCGAGCAGGGCAACTGCGCCTGTCCCGACTGCGGCGGCGCGTTGCGGCCTCTGGGCCAGGATAGCGACGAGATGCTCGATGCCGTGCCGTTGCAGTGGCGCGTCGTTCGAACCATCCGGCCCAAGTATAGCTGTCGGTCCTGCGAGAAGATCGTGCAGGCGCCTGCGCCGGCAAAAGCCATTGCCCGGGGCAAGGCGACCTTCGGCACGCTGGCCCACGTCGTCGTCTCCAAGTTCGATCATCATCTGCCGCTTTACCGCTAGGCCGAGATCATGGCTGCGCAGGGGATCGAGATCGACCGCTCGACGCTGGCAGGCTGGGTGGGACAAGCATCCGTGCTGCTCGACCCGATCATCAACCGTATCCGCGAGGTCGGCCTGACCGCCTCGAAGATCCATACTGACGATACCCCGGTTCCCATGCTTGATCCGGGCCGGGGCAAGATCGCGACCGGCAGGCTCTGGGCCTACGCCGTCGATGATCGCAGTTCCGGCGCCACGACCCCGTCGCTCGTCTGGTATGAGTTCACCACCGACCGCACCGGCGCGCATCCCCAGCGGCAGCTAGCCAACTTCACAGGCTTTCTCCAGGCCGATGGCTATGCCGGTTATGACAAGCTCTACGACACGAACCGGGTCACCGAGGTTGCTTGCTGGGCGCATTTCCGGCGAAAGATATTCGACATCCACGCCACCAAGCCAACGTCGCTCACCACTGATCTGCTGGAACGCATCGGCCAGCTCTATGAGATCGAGGCAGAGGTTCGAGGCCAGCAACCCGATATCCGACGACGAAGCCGGCAGGACCGCACCCAGCCATTGATCGACGAGTTGCGCCAGGCACTTGACGATGCCCTGCGTCGCCTCTCCCCCAAGTCCGAGATGGCCAAGGCGATCGCCTATGGCCGCAAGCGCTGGGTGGCGCTCACGCGCTTCCTTGATGATGGGCGCCTGGAGATCGACAACAACATCGCGGAGCGCGCCATGCGCTGCGTGGCCCTGGGCCGTAAAAACTGGCTGTTTGCCGGATCGAAAGCAGGCGGCGATCGCGCCGCCGCCATCTATTCCGTCATCGAGACCGCAAAGCTCAATGGCCTTGAACCACAGGCCTATATCGCCGATGTCATCGCCAAGATCGCTGGCGACTGGCCCGCTGCGCGGTGGGATGAACTCATGCCCTGGAACTGGCAGGCAGATCAGAAGGCGATCGCTGAAGCCGCCTGATCTGCGGCCTCCAGCCCACGCTTACAGTCGCGCGCTGATCTTTGGCACCCCACCCTTCAACTGTGCACACTCGGGGCTAAGATCCTCGGAATAGTAAGTTACACTTGCAACTGGGTATAATCTGGCCAATCGGGTGAGCATATGCACGCATAAGTTCTCACACATTGCTGCATATGGGATGCGAGATGCAGCTGTTGTGCATTGAGACTCGCCGCGCGGCACATCGTACTGCCGCTAGCTATTCTAAGATCATCTTGGTGATCAGCCATGCAGCATGCGTGGAAAACCGCACCGATGGCGCTTCCTGTGATCGAGTTGATGAAGGGGAAAATGGTTTCTCTTCGGCTCGGTCGATAACAGGAGATATCGACCATGACAAAATTGAATATTGCAGGCAGCGGCGCTGCCGGACCTGAACCATCGCCACCAGGCGGGGACTGGGACATCAGGATCCTACGCCGTGTCGGAAGGCTTGAGGATTTCCCCTTGGCCAAGGATCCGGTCGCGCCGATTCGGCAGGTGGCGGTGGTGGACGTTGAGACCACCGGCATTGATCCGCTGCTCCACCAGGTCATCGACATCGCCTATGTCGTGCTGGCGGTCGATGCCCGCGGCGAGATCGTCGATATTGTGCGTAAGGGCCAGTCGCTTTGCGACCCTGGCATGCCGATCCCGGCCCGCATCACCATGCTGACGGGGCTTACCGATGAGCATGTTAAAGGAACAGCGATCGATCTTGATGCGCTCCAGCAGATATTCGCGACCGTGGACGTGTTCGTTGCCCAAAATTGCGCGTTCGATGCCGGCTTCCTGAGGCAGCTTCTGCCCTCCACCAAGGACGCCGCTTGGGCCTGCAGTCTGCGTGATTTCGACTGGCTGAAGGATGCGGGGCTGGATGGCCGGGCGCTGGGGCATCTGCTGATGCAGATCGGCTTCTTCAATGACGGACACCGCGCGCTCAACGATGTGATCAGCCTCATCCATCTGCTGGCCTGGCGTCTGCCAAGCGATCAGACGGTGTTGGGCGCGTTACTCGCCAACGCTGAACGGGAAACTGTGCGGCTGGAGGCGACCGGTGCTGGATTTGGCAAGCGTTCGCTGCTCAAGGCGCGCGGCTATCGCTGGGACGTTGCCGCCAAGGTCTGGTGGATCGAGGTGACCTATGACGAACTGGACGAAGAGCGCCTCTGGCTGCAGCGTGAGATCACGCCCTTTGGCCCCTATCCACGCATTCGCCCCGTTACATGGCATCAGCGTCACCGCTGAATGCTGAGGAGCGTGCGGCCTCCGCGGCACGCTCAATCCCCAACAGATGAAAAGAAGAATGAGCCCCACGGCAGAGTGGAAAAATGGCTCCAGCCCCAGGCTGAACCTTCAAAGGAAATGAAATGACTATCACGAACGTTACATTGCAAAACCATATGCTCTCGATCCGGGCGGAGATGGGCTACCCACTCACTGCTCCGGCTTGCCACACCCTGTCATGGTCGTCGGGAGGGCCTGTCGATATCCAGGTCGGCATGGACCTTGCCCGGCTTGCCCAGATCAGGAGCCGCGACGTGATCTACGGTGCCTGGCATGCGCTCGAGCATGAGCGGCCGAGCGAATATGTGCTGGCTCTGCGGCAGCCCCACACTGTCGACATCATTCGGAAATGCAGCTTCTATGCTGCCAATGAGACGGCTCCGCTCATCCTGATGTGCGAAGCGCGGGACGAGCATTATGTGCTAAACGACCGGCTGTTTCTTGAACGCCGGGCAGGGATGCCGGGGCGGCGGCTGGAACTTGGCAAGCGCCGTGCGGCGGAGCGGATCATCCACTCCCCACATGCCCGTCTCGATAAAATGCTCGACGGCGGCGGCATCATGCCGCGCGGCGGCGAGTATATGCCCACCTATGCCGAACCGTCCGAGACGGTGGTGATCCAGTTTTAGCTGATCTTCGAGCCGACGGCGCTGCCGCCGTCGGCTGCCTCCCCCCAATCAGGATATTTCAGGAGCAATTTCCATGCACAATACACATGCCCTCCAGCCCAAGCCCCGCAGCTGGGTGATCATCGACATCGAAAGCGCCGTCACCGATGAAAGCGGTCACCGCCGTTATATGGCAATGGAACGCTGGGCGCCTGCGCCCGGTAAGCCGTCGCGGCGCAGTTGCGAACGGAGCGCGGACCCGCTCCAAACGCCCAGGTGGATCTTCCAGACCATCGTGGCTGCAGCCATCATGATCCTGGTCGAGCATGATGATGGCAATGTTGACGTCGCCAGCTTCACCACCCTCAGCGCGCCTGAGTTGGACGAAAAAGGCGTCATGAGCGGTATCATCGACGCATTGGCTGCAGCGCCGGACGCGGCGGAATTATGTTCATGGGCAGGCATGCTCCATGATGTTCCATTGATGTCCATGGCGTGTAAGCGCCACGGCCTGACCTATCCTCCAGGATGGCGCTGGCTGGGTTTTGGGGGCAACGATCCGGTCCGGCACCTTGATTTGGTACGCACCACGACAGGCGCCTTCAAGATGAAGCCGATTCATCTGGCCGAGGTGCTGGCGTCGCTCGACATTCCGGCCAAGATCACGGTTCCGGCCTATGCCGTTGCTCCGCTGATCAACCAGAAGCGGTGGGATCTTGTGCGAAGCGTGGTGGAGAATGACGTAATCAGCACCGCTTTGCTGCTGGCCCATTGGCGTAAGCTTCATGATCCGCGGACGGAACTGCATGTCGTCAAAGACCGCATCCTCCGCCGGGTTGAGGAGACGCGGCCGGGCGCGCTCTATCTCCCAGAACTGAGCGCCTACCGGGCGCGGCTGTTTAGGGCGCAGCACAAGAAAGCGGAAGCGAGCATGGCGATGTTCGCACCGTGGCTCCAAGACGCCGCATGAGCAGGATCAGGGCAGCCTCCGTGGCTGCCCTGAATTACCGGCATG
>CAMPHR010000077.1 GCA_946886075.1 uncultured Novosphingobium sp.
GCTTCAGCACCACGCTCGCCACCAGCAACGGCACGCCGATCATCACGCAAATCGCCCCCAGCATCGGCGGCCACAGCCCGAACAGGCTATGCACGTCCAGCGCGGACGGCGTCAGCACCAGCAGGAACCCGGCGGTCAGCAGCCACAGCCCCCAACGCCTCGGCCGCACCGCCACCATGCGCATTTCATGCCGGTGCGCCTTGCGCCCTTCCTTGGTCGACAGATCATGATGCTTCATCGCCTGCCATAAAAGCGGCAAAGCTCGCCCCATGTCCAGCGCAATGGGCTGGCGCCTCCGTCACATTTGCGCTATCGACACTGCATCCCCGGGGGACCGCTCACAGGCGGTTGAGAGGCGGCTGATGTGGCTGCGACCCGTTGAACCTGATCCGGATGAGACCGGCGTAGGGAGGGACGGCTTGTCACGGCATGTCCGCATCCTCCTTCCGCTCAAGCGAAGTAGAGGAGGACGGAGCTGCCATGGACACCATCTCCATCCTCACCCTGCGCCTTGCCGAAGCCATCGGCCTCTACATGATCATCGTCGGCATCGGCGGCCTTGTGTCGCCGTCCCGCTGGCGGGCCATGATGGACGATCTGGACCGCTCGCCCGGCCTCGTCATGGCGCTTGGTTTCCCCGTCTTCGTGGTCGGCGCTGCGCTCGTCCTCATCCACAGCATCTGGACCGATCCGCTGGCCGTCATCGTCAGCCTGATCGGCTATGTCGCGCTTTTCGAAGGCGCGTTGCTGCTTGCGACTCCTGCGCCGCTCCTCCGCATAGGCCGACTGGCGGTCCGATTCACGCGCCTTTGGGCAGGTATTTCGATCCTGCTCGGCATCCTCCTCTTCCTCGCTGGCCTCACTGGCCGCGCAACCGTCATCGCCTGAAAGGAACCCACATGGCCGACATCCCTGCCCGCACAGAAATGCGCGTCACCACCGGCCCCATCCGGGGCAGCCGCAAGATCCATGTCGGCCCGCTGAAAGTCGCCATGCGCGAAATCGATCTAGAGCCGGGCAGCGGCGAGCCGCCCGTCCGCGTCTACGACACCTCTGGCCCCTACACCGATCCCAACGCCCGCATCGACATCATGGCGGGCCTGCCAGCGCTGCGTCGCGACTGGATCATCGGCCGTGGCGATGTGGAAGAATATGACGCCCGCACGATCCAACCTGAGGATAACGGCCTCAAAGGCCCCGACCGCAGCGGCGGCGTCCAGCCTTTCCCCCATGTCGTAAAGCGCCCCTTGCGCGCCAAGCCCGGCATGAACGTATCCCAGATGCACTATGCCCGTCGCGGCATCATCACGCCGGAAATGGAATATGTCGCCGAGCGTGAAAACCTAGGCCGCGCCCGCCTCGCGGAATATGTCCGCGACGGCCAGGATTGGGGCGCGTCGATCCCCGACTATGTGACCCCGGAGTTCGTCCGCGAGGAAGTCGCCCGTGGCCGCGCGATCATCCCTTCGAACATCAACCACCCCGAAAGCGAGCCGATGGCGATCGGCCGCAATTTCCTGGTGAAGATCAACGCCAATATCGGCAATTCCGCCGTCGCCTCTGACGTGGCGAGCGAGGTCGATAAGCTCGTCTGGTCGATCCGTTGGGGCGCCGACACGGTGATGGACCTCTCCACCGGCCGCAACATCCATGACACCCGCGAATGGATCATGCGCAACTCGCCCGTGCCGATCGGCACCGTTCCCATTTACCAGGCGCTGGAAAAGGTCGGCGGCATTGCCGAGGAACTGACCTGGGACATCTTCCGCGACACGCTGATCGAACAGGCCGAGCAGGGCGTCGATTATTTCACGATCCATGCGGGCGTGCGCCTGCCTTACATCCCGATGACCGCCAAGCGCGTCACCGGCATCGTCTCGCGCGGCGGGTCGATCATGGCGAAATGGTGCCTCGCCCACCACAAGGAGTCCTTCCTCTACGAGCATTTCGACGAGATCACCGAGATCATGAAGGCCTATGACATTGCCTATTCGCTCGGCGATGGCCTGCGCCCCGGATCGATCGCGGACGCCAATGACGAAGCGCAGTTCGCCGAACTCTACACGCTGGGCGAACTCACCAAGCGCGCCTGGGAACAGGATGTGCAGGTGATGATCGAAGGGCCGGGTCATGTGCCCATGCACAAGATCAAGCAGAATATGGACAAGCAGCTTGAAGCTTGCGGCGAGGCGCCCTTCTACACACTCGGGCCGCTCACCACAGACATCGCGCCGGGCTATGACCATATTACCAGCGGCATCGGCGCGGCGATGATCGGCTGGTATGGCACGGCGATGCTCTGCTACGTCACGCCCAAGGAGCATCTGGGCCTGCCCGACCGTGATGACGTCAAGGTGGGCGTGGTCACCTACAAGCTCGCCGCCCATGCCGCCGATCTCGCCAAGGGCCACCCCGCGGCCAAGGTCCGCGACGATGCGCTCTCCCGCGCCCGCTTCGAGTTCCGCTGGCGCGACCAGTTCAACCTGTCGCTCGATCCCGACACGGCCGAGAAATATCACGACCAGACGCTCCCCGCCGAGGGCGCTAAGACGGCGCATTTCTGCTCCATGTGCGGTCCCAAATTCTGCTCGATGAAGATCACGCAGGAAGTGCGTGACTTCGCCGCCAAGCAGAACCAGCCCAGCGACCAGTTCCTTGCCGCCGAGGATGCCGAAGCAGGCATGGCCGAAATGAGCGAGGCCTTCAAAAACAAGGGGAGCGAGATTTATTTGCCCGCTTCGGAATAGGGCGATCTAAGCTAAGCCGATGATAAACAAGCCGTGGTGGGGAGGCAGAAAGCTTATACCTTCTGGTATACCCCACCATAGCAATGCGGCGGAATCGGCCCCGATGGTAGCGTGCCTCAACCCTGGAACAAGAGGAGGCTACCCTTGGCAGAGGAACCGACCATTTTAGCCGCGGCCGAAGACCGCCGCAATTTTCTGAAAACCTGCGGCCGCTTCGCAGCGACAGTCCCGCCGGCGATGACGATCATGTTGTCGACGTCCCTGTCCTCACCAGCGATCGCCGCCTCAGGCGGTGGCGGTGGCGGTGGCAAGGGCCCCAAGGGCAATAACGGTGTCGGCAACGGCCCCGATCCCCAGCCTCCGGGCAATCCGCCGATCAATGACGGCCCCGGCACTAGCCCTGGCAATCCGGGGAACAAGGGCGGCAGCGGCGGCAAGGGCAAGAAGCCCTGAGCACGCAAGTCCGGCGATCAGATGGCGAATGGGCGGAGCGCCCGCAAAGGGCGGAATTGATGCTGCGCCTTACCCCCGGGACTTCCATGACCTTCATCGGCGACCAGCCGATGATCGTTTCGCAGTCCCGGCACGCCCTGTTCGAACTGAACCAGATTGCGGGCTATATCGGTTGCCGCCTGGAAGACGGCATATCCTTGCCCCAGCTTGCGCAGGAAGTCGCAGAGCGGGGTATCAGCCATCCCTCGGCCATGCTCCAGAAGGTGCTGGCGGACTGGTCCCAGTCGGGGCTGGTCCACGCCGCCACCTGGCCGCCCGCATGCCCACCGGTCCTGGTGCAAGGCGTGTCGATCGGGGCCCGGGTCTTCGCGCTGCGCTATCATGACGAGGCCTTGGCGCGGCAGGTCGCCCCTTTGTTCACCCATCTGCACACGGACGGGGCGGCGGAAAAGGCCTGCGCAACCTACGACCTCTGGCGAGATAACGACCTCTGCCTGTTCAGCCGCGATGGCAGCCCCGCTGCACTGCTGCAATTCAACCAGGCCGCCACGCTGGTCAAGGCGCAGATCGTTCAGGACATTATCGATGATCCCCGCTGGACCCTCGCCATGCACGCAGGCTGCGTCAGCCGCCATGGCAAGGCGCTGCTGCTCAGCGGACAGCCAGGCGCAGGCAAGACGACGCTGATTTCCTGGCTGATCGGCAGCGGCTTTGCCTATCATGGCGATGACATCAGCATGCTCGCGCCCGATGGGCGGGTGCTGGGCCTTCCTTTCCTGCCGACGATCAAATCGGGCGCATGGCCGATGATGGCGGCGCGTTATCCGGGCCGGCTTCAGCCGCTGATCCACTGGCGGCCTGATGGACGGCGCGTCCGCTATCTCGACCTGCCGCCATCGGCAGATGAGCCGCTGCCGGTCGGCTGGATCGTCAAGCTGCGGCGGACAAGGGGCGCCCCGGCCAAACTCATCCCGCAACATGCCGCTGCACTCGTCAAACATCTCCTCTCGGAAGCCGCCTCCTCCAGCGGAGAGGCTGACCGGACCGCGATCGACATACTGATCCGCACCGTCGGCGCGGCCCGCACGTGCGTGCTGGAATATGACGACCTGGATGAGGCCGCAGCCCTGCTCGGTGCATTTTGTGGCCCGGCTTGACCATCTTCATGCCCTTCTCCGCTGCCTGCGCGGCCAGGTGCCCGCGCATGCCGATTGGCCGCGCGTTATCGGGCTGGCGAACAAGACCCTGTGCACGCCCGCCGTGTCCGCGCGCCTCCGGGAGGCGGGCCTCTTCCCCAAACTTCCTACCGATGTCGCGATATTCTTCGGCGAGATGGAAAAGCGTAACGGAGAGCGCAACGAACGGCTGATGGCGCAGCTGGACGAAGCCGCCGCCATCATGAACGCCGCTGGTGTCTCGCCCATTTTGCTGAAGGGCACCGCCTGGCTCGCCCATACGCCACCTGAACGGTGGGCCGCGCGCATGTTGGCGGACATCGACCTGATGGTTCCCGCCGGTCGCTTCATGTCGATGATCGATCAGCTTTGCAGCATCGGCTATCGTCTCAGAACGAGCGATCTCGAGCCCGGCGTCCCGGCCGTCCTGTCCCGCCCGCAGGACGCGGCGACCATCGATCTCCATTCGGAATATGGCGGCATCAACACGCTCTTCTATCGCTTCGAAGATCTCGCGAAGGACGCGGCCCTGCTGGACCTGGAGGGCGGCATCATATTGCTGCCATCACCGGTAGCCTGCACCGCGATCCTCCTGTTGCACGACCAGCTAAAGGGCAGGGACTATCTGCGCGGCCGGATCGACCTGCGCCATCTGCTCGACATCCAGTCCTTCGCCAGCGAATTTAGCAAGGCCGACTGGGACGAACTCAACCGGCTCTTCCGCTCGGGCTATGCTCGAAACGCGATGCGCACCCAGTTGTTGACCGCCGCCAGATTGCTCGACATCGAAGTACCGCGCGCCTTGAGGCGGGGAACGCGGGCGCGCCTCCAATATAGGCGGCGCCTGCTCCAGCTGCGCTGGCCCAGCCTCGCGCCTGCGCTTACCTTTCTGTCCCTGCTGGACCCCAGCTACCTGCTCGCCCGCCGCGCCGCGCGCCGGGAGGGCAAAGATGGACTGTCCCAGGGAGCGACGGGACTGCCACGGCGCGAAAGCCTTGCGCGGCTGTTCGTCCGAAACGAGCTTGGGAAAATCTGAAGGCAACGCGGTCGCCTGCTCGGCGTCGCGGAGCCAGTATCTTGGCTGCCCTGTAAGAGAAAGATGGTGCGGTCGAGAAGACTCGAACTTCCACGGCCTTTCGGCCACAACGACCTCAA
>CAMPHR010000078.1 GCA_946886075.1 uncultured Novosphingobium sp.
CTTTGAAAATAGCATTGGCCAGGAGCAGCGCATGGCTGATAGTTCAATCGCACCAACCTGAACGGCGCGAGCTGATTGCATACGAGCGCCATAAGCTGACGGATCGTCCCATTATTCGCTCGCGTGTGGCGGAACCAAATCCTGATAATCCCATGACACTTTTCTCCGGACCACAACGGCCCGGAGGACAAACGCGCGAGGGGAGACGACCCATTGTGGTCTTTCAGCGGCGAACATCACGAGCTCGGAAGCGGACATTCACCACCGTCCCCGCGTCTTCAACAAGCGCCATTGCATCCGCGGCCTAACAGACTAGTGCTCGCTGGCAGCAAAAGCGCCGATGCCGGTCTCCGCCCGTACGCGCTGCGCGGGATAGCCCGCTCTGTCGATTGCCGCCCGCGATGAGCGATCAAGCCGCGATATCAGCCAGATCGCAAGGAAGCCCGCAGGCACTGAGAAATTCGCAGGCGAGCTGTAGGGAAAGGGCGCCGGGCCAAGGTTGAAGGTGCTCGTCCAGACCGCAGGCGACAGCAGCGTCAGAACGAAGGCGGTCAGCAGGCCGATCGTCCCACCCACCGCAGCGCCCCGCGTCGTGCAGCCGCTCCAGAGAAGCGAGAGGATCAGCACCGGGAAATTACCCGAACCCGCCAGCGCGAAGGCGAGGCTGACCATGAAAGCCACATTCTGCTTTTCGAATAGCAGTCCCAGCAGTACCGCCAGCGCCCCCAGCGCGAGCGTGGTGAGCCGCGATATCCGCAGTTCATCGCGCGGATCTGCCCGGCCATGCTTGAGCACAGTCGCGTAAAGGTCATGGCTCACGGCTGATGCGGCAGAGAGGGTGAGGCCCGCGACGACGGCTAATATCGTGGCGAAAGCGACGGCCGAGATGAAGCCAAGGAATGCGTTGCCGCCGATCGCATGGGACAGATGAATGGCCGCCATGTTTCCGCCGCCGCGCAGCGTACCTCCCTCGTCCAAATAAGCGGGCTGCGTGCCCACCAGCACGATGGCTCCAAAGCCAATTATGAAGGTGAGAATATAGAAATAGCCGATCCAGCCGGTTGCCCACAGCACTGACTTGCGGGCTTCCTTCGCGTCAGGGACGGTGAAGAAACGCATCAAGATATGCGGAAGGCCTGCCGTGCCAAGCATCAGCGCCAACCCAAAAGATATTGCGGATATGGGGTCTTTGATGAAATTGCCCGGCGCCATGATCGATCGCGCCTTCGCAACTGCATCCGCGGCGCTTGACCCAGAATTGAGCGCTGCGCCGGCCTTGACCTCCACGGCGCGGGCAAACAGCGCCTCCAGCGAGAAGCCGAACTGTGCCAACACCATCACAGCCATGAAGCTGGCGCCGCCGAGCAACAGCACCGCCTTGATGATCTGAACCCATGTGGTTGCGCGCATGCCGCCAAACAGGACATAGAACATCATCAGCGCGCCGACGATCACCACCGCGACTGTATAGGGCAGCCCGAAAAGCAATTTGATGAGCTGTCCCGCGCCCACCATTTGCGCGATCAAATAGAAACTGACGACCAGCAGCGTGCTGATCGCCGCGAAGGTGCGCACCGGCGGCTGGGCAAAGCGGTATGACGCCACGTCGGCAAAGGTGAAGCGTCCCAGATTGCGCAGCCGCTCCGCCATCAGGAACAGTAGGATCGGCCAGCCCACCAGGAAGCCGGTGGAATAGATAAGCCCATCATAGCCGTCGGTGAAAATTTGCGCTGAAATGCCAAGGAAGGAGGCAGCCGACATATAATCGCCCGCCATGGCAAGGCCGTTCTGAAATCCGCTGATGCCGCCGCCGGCTGTGTAAAAATCCGAAGCGGTTCGGGTGCGCGCAGCCGCGATCCAAAGCGTCACCCCGACGAACGCGACAAACATACAGATTACGAGCCAGTTGATGGGCTGTTGTTGAGCCTCGCCCTCCAGCGCGGCTGCCGTAGCAGGGAACGGAGCGAACGTCAGGCCGGCGGCGGTCAGCACCGGCAACCACCCCCTCATGCGCTGCGATCCTTCAGGCGATGTTCGTTCAGGATTGCAGCCATCTGCGCGTCATGATGAGGCCCAGGCCGATCGGAATGCCGATCGAGGTTACACCGTCAGCTATGGGCGTGCCGAGTGCTGCCTTATCGAACGCGATTAGCAACAGATAGCCGACAAAGGCCAGGAAAATGACGGCGGACAACCACCAGCCAAGCCGCGACCGCCTTCCCACTAGATCGATGTAACGCTGATCAGCTGCCACCGCAGCGATCAAGGCGCCATCCGTTGCTTCGGTCATTCCGCTCCCCCTGCATTATCGCCGCGATCATGCTAAATGCGGTGGTGTCAATTGCAACAGCACTCGGCTAAATCCTTCGCCAATGTGAAGTAGCTGCCTTCGTAAACGTTTGGCAGCGCACTCCGACCCATGCACGAACCCACTTCGTGGGAGGGTCGCGTGGGGCACTGTAATGCGGTAAATATAGGCTTTTAGCGGGGCGAGGTTGCCTCTGAGGTTGGAAGTTCCTTCAGCGAAGAGGAACTTGCCATGACTGTCTCGATCAACACCGCTCCGATCAGCCCGCTGCGTCAGCGGATGCAACACGACATGATGATGCGGGGTCTCGGTCCCCATACACAGAAGGATTATATCCGCCATGTGAAGCGTCTGGCCGCCTTCCTTGGGCGCCCTCCCGACACGGCGACGGAAGACGATCTTCGCCGCTTTCAGATCATGCAACATGAGAGCGGTGTCAGGCCGACGACCATCAACGGTACGGTGTCGGCTCTGCGCTTCCTGTATAATGTCACGCTCAAGCGGCGGGATCTGTCGCGGGTGCTGGTGATCACGCGCATTGTGCCCCGACTACCTGAAGTGCTGAGCGTCGAAGAGGCCGCACGGTTGCTCCAGGCAGCGCCGGGCATCAAGTATAAAGCGGCGCTGGGCGTGGCCTACGGCGCAGGCCTGCGCGTGTCGGAGGTCGCCCACCTCAAGGTCGACGATATCGACAGCAAGCGCATGCTGATCCGCGTCGAACAGGGCAAGGGCGGCAAGGACCGCAATGCCATGCTCTCGCCGCAGTTGCTCGAACTGCTGCGGGTGTGGTGGCGCGAAGGCAGAAAGCACGGGGTCCTGATCCCGCATGGCTGGCTGTTCCCGGGCCAGAATGTCACCGACCCGATCTCGACCCGGCAGTTGCACCGCGCGGTTCAGGAGGCGGCCGAGGTAGCCGGGATCCGCAAACGCGTCAGCCCCCACACGCTGCGTCACAGTTTTGCCACCCATTTGCTGGAGCAGGATGTCGATATCCGCGTGATCCAGGTCCTGTTGGGTCACACTAGGTGTTTAGTCCCAGCATGTGATGGTGTGGCTTGACGATAAAGATGTCTGGCTTTGATTTCCAGAGTTCCTCGATAGCCTCGTATGGGGTTTTGAACCTGAGAGCCTTGAGCTGTTTGGCGAAGTTGTAGGCTATCAGCCAGTCGCGGACGTGCCGCCGCAACTCGAGGATCGACGCGTAATGGAAGGATTTGACGGTCGCTTCCTTGATGGTCCGCACCATGCGTTCGGCCTGACCGTTGGTCCAGGGGTGGTAGGGCTTGGTTAGCCGATGCTCGATGCCATTTTCCTGGGCGACACGCCCGAAGATGTGCGGGAAGATCAGGCCGGTGCCGCGCTCGAACTGGGCGAACTGCACGCCATTATCAGTCAGCACGGTGTGGATTTTGTAGGGTACTGTGCGGATCAGGGATTTGAGGAAGCCGGCTGCCACCATCTTGGTCGCCCTGCGATAGATGCGGGCAAAGACCAGCTTTGATGTGCGATCGACAGCGACATAGAGAAAGGCCTTGCCGCCCTCGTGTCGCAGTTCGGCGATATCGATGTGAAAATAGCCGATCTCGTATGCCTTGAACTTCTTCGGCTTCTCGCGGTCCGCTTTGGGTAGGCGACTGATCCCGTGCCGCTGTAGGCAGCGATGCAGCGACGAGCGCGTCAGATGCGGGATCACATCCTTCAACGCGATGTAGACATCGTCCAACGGAAGCCTCGCCTGTACGCGCAGAGCTACGATGGCGGCTTCTTCCATGGGCGAGAGGACGGTGCTGCGGCGCTCCCTTGGCCCCATCGGCAGGTCTTCCACCGACTGCCGCTTACGCCACTTCAAGACGGTCTTCTCGTTGATCCCGTATCGCTTCGCGAGGTGCGCGACCGAAGCTTGCGATCGCTGTAGTTCGCCTCGAATGGTGTGCGTGGTCTTGGCGCTGCCGTGGAGAACCTGGCCCATAGCTCCCTCCGTTGTGATGAGGTCAAATTTACACCATCACATGCTGGGACTAAACACCTAAGCTGGAGACGACTGCGCTTTACACCAAGGTATCCACTCGGACGATCCACGCCGTGTCGGGCCCGCTCGACCAACTCATGGCGCTGATGGAGGGCAAGGCGCCCACAGGATCAGCCGGCGCCGGCTGAGCCGGTGCGCCCCGACCTTGAGGTCGCCGACATCTTCCGTTCTGCTGGGCCCACCTATCGGGCCGCGCATGCAGGGCATCTCAGCCTGCACCAACTCAAGGTGATGTCCGCGATCGAGACCTGCCGCACTGCGGCGCTGGGCGGTCATGTCGAAGCCTGCGAGGACTGTGGGCATTGGCGGGTCGCCTACAATAGCTGCCGGAACCGGCACTGCCCGAAGTGCCAGGGCGCCGCCGCGCGCACCTGGCTGGCGGAGCGCGAGGCCGACCTGCTCCCCGTCGGCTACTTCCACGTCGTCTTCACGCTGCCGGCCGAGATCGCCGACATCGCGTGGCAGAACAAGGCGCTAGTCTATGACCTGCTGTTCCGGGCCGCGTCGGAGACGATGTTGACCATCGCCGCCGACCCTATGCGGACAAATAGGAAATCGGCTGTGTCGCCGTTGTCGGCGAGTTCGCGACTGACTGCTTCGCCCGCGTCCAGCCTGAAGTTGAGCGCTTCGATTGGCAATTGGTCGCCGAGATCCATGAGCTGAAGCTCGGCG
>CAMPHR010000079.1 GCA_946886075.1 uncultured Novosphingobium sp.
CAGCGCCAGCGGATAGACGAATTCCTGGCTCATCCCGCACGGGAAATCGATCATCCGATAATGCCAGTAGAGGCGATCGAAACAGCCATAAGTGCGGCTGACCGGCGTGCGGTCCAGCAGCGTCAATATCTTCGGTATCTCTCCCAGCGCCTGCCGCGCCAGCAGGTCGCGCCGCGAAAGGCTCATAGCGCGCTGCCGTCCTTCAACACATCGTAGGAGGAAGGCATGTCGCGCATGCGCAGCTGCAAATCATGGATCATGCGCCGGGTGACGAGCAGCTGCTCACCCAAAAGTCCCGCGATCCACATCAGCGCCGCCAGCACCAGCAGGCATGACGCCGCCACCAGGCTCGGCACGTGCGCCCGTTCCGTACCCCCAGCGAACAGCAGCATCCAGCGGATGACCAGCGCCGCACCCACCGCCAGCGGCGGCAGGCTGAGGTAAAAGAAGGTCATCAGCGGCTTGTAGATGAAGAAGGTCCGCGTGATCGACTTCATCGACCGCCACACATAATTGTGCATCGACCGGAGCAGCCGCGATGGCCGGGTCTCGCCATTGACGCGGATCGGCACCGAGGTGATCGGTATTTTCGACAGGCCCGCCTGGATAATGGACTCCAGCGTGTAGGTGTAAGTGTCGAAGACGTTGATCTCCAACGCCGCCGTCCGCGCGATCGCCCTGAAACCGCTCGGCGCGTCATGGATGTCGGCCTGCGACGCCATGCGCACGACCTTGGTGCCCAGCCATTGCAGCTTGCGCTTGATCCAGGAAAAATGAGCGATGGTGGAAATCGGCCGGTCGCCGATCACCATCTGCGCGCGCCGCTCCAATATCGGCTGGATCAGCAGCGGGATGTCGGCGGCATTATATTGATTGTCGGCGTCCGTGTTGACGATGATGTCCGCACCTTCCGCCAAACACCGCTTCAACCCCGCCATAAAGGCATAGGCAAGGCCGCGATTGACCGGCAGGTCCACGACATGATCCACGCCATGCGCCCGTGCGACCTCAACCGTGCGGTCGGTGCTGCCATCGTTGATGATCAGCCATTCGACCTTGTCCACACCGGGAATTTCCCGGGGCAGGGCGGCCAGCGCCTCGGGCAGCGACTCTTCTTCATTCAGGCACGGAATCTGGATAATTAACTTCATGAGCCCTGCTCTTTTGCCGATTGAACCACTGGCGCGGGTCCGATAACGCGCAAGCGGCATTTCACTTCATTTGTCAATCGCCAGGCGGGGACCATGAGCAGCGGCCAATCTCATTCCTTGCACGATCCCTTGCATCCGGGGGCCATGCTCGATCGCAGCCATCGCATCGCAATCTATCTCTATGAACCGAGCGACGGTGGGCTCGACCGCGTTGCTATCCTGCTCGCCAATCATCTGGCGGCGCAGGGGATAGGCGCGGAACTGTGGATGGCCCGCACCGAAGGTCCGCTCGCCCCCCTGATTGCGCCGGGCGTGACAGTGCGCCGAGTCCCCGCTGCGGAGCTCCCCCGCGGCCTCTCGATGCTCACTCAACTGCCCGCGCTTCGCCGCATGATCCGGCATCACCGGCCGCACATCCTCTATTCGGCAGGCAATCAGAGCAACCTCCTCGTCGCTCTCGCAACCTTGGGCACAGCCGCCCAATCCGTCGGCCGCATCTCCAACCCCATCGTCCGCCCCGGCAGGCGCGGCATCCTCCCATGGTTGCGGCGGAAGCGCTTTCAACTAACCGCATGGCTGAGCGGCCGCACCATCGTCATGGGCAGCAACGATGCAGATCTTCTCGGCCATGGCTGCCCCTCGATCAGGGCAAAGGTCGCCTTCCTGCCGCGCCCTACCGTCACCCCGCTCCTGGAGCAGACAGGCAGCAATCGCCAGCCCACCCCGCCTGGCGCAGTGCGCGAGTTGCTCGCGGTCGGCCGCCTCGTCCCGCAAAAGGACCATCGCACGATGTTCGCCGCCCTTGCCCAGGTGAAAGGCCATGACTGGCGCCTGCGCATCGCTGGGCAGGGACCGCTTCTGGGCGACCTCAAGCAGCAGGCCGCCGACCTCGGCATCGCCGACCGCATCGAATTCCTCGGCTTCGTTGCCGATCCGCAAGCGCTCGCAAATCTCTACGGCAGTTCAGAAGTCCTGCTCCAATCCTCCCGCTGGGAAGGCCTCACCGCCACTGCGATCGAAGCGCTCGCCTGCGGCTGCCAGCTGGTCATCACAGACTGCACCCCCAATCTGCGCGACATCATCGCCGATGCGGGCCAGCATCCGATGGTGCCAGTCGGCGACGTCGCGGCCTTTGCGGAAGCGATAGACTGGACCCTCTCCCGCCCCGCCGACCCAGATCGCGCGCGGGAAGCGGTGCGGGAGTATGGCGTAGATGCTGCGCTTTCCCACTATCAGGCGCTGTTTGCAGGAATGCTGCGCTAGAAACCCGTTCGGGCTGAGCTTGTCGAAGCCCTTTCCTTTCTAATAAAGAAGAGCCCTTCGACAGGCTCAGGGCGAACGGTAGAAACGTCCCTCAGCACTGACGGCTTGGACTAAGCCCCGCGCCCCACCCTATCTCAAATGCCGCCGCACCGCCGCCGCGCGCATCACAAATCCGCCCACCGAAGCCACCAGCACCGCCAGCGCCGCCCCCTGCGCGCCCATCCTGGGCAACAACACCACCAGCAACGCGCCCAATATCGCGCATTCCACGAGCCGCACCATCACCGTCAGCCGCTGCCGGTCGATCGTCATCAGGATAGGGTCGAAGCTCACCCCCGCCATCTCGATCGCTGCCGCGCCCGCCAGCAGCAGCAGCAAAGGATAGGCAGGCAGATATGCCGTGCCCGACATCTTGACCAGCACCCACTCACCCACCAGCCAGAGCATCAGAATGATCAGCACCGCGCTCAAAGCGGCAGCAGCGCTGATCTGCCGCGACAGCTTGCGCAGTGCGGTCATGTCGCCCTCTTTCCCGCCGCGCATATGGTGCCGCGTGGACTCCGCGAAGATGGCGCGCGACATGAGCTGCGAGAAGGTCGTCATCGCATTGCCCAATTGCGCCGCCAGCCGGTAGTAGCCCGCGCCCGTCGTGCCCGCGAACATGCCGACCAGGAATATCGGCACATTGTTGATCAGTGCCAGCAGGCTGAGGTTTATATTGCTCGCGACCGAAAAGTTCAGGATGCCGGGGAAATGCCGCCGCGCCTCGCCGATCCCGACCGGCTTCACCGCGCCGATGTGGCGGCGACCATAGCGAAAGGCGAGGATCCAGTAGGTCGTGGACACCACCACTTCCGAGCAGGCCCAGGCCATCAGAAAGCCGAGCGGCGTCGGATTGAACCATAGGGCGAGCAGCGCGCCCGCCATCCGCGTGATCGGCATCATGCTTTCGGCAAAAGCGGCGGCGGCGAAACGGTCGAGCAGGCGCAATATGCCCACAGCCGTAGATCGTGTCGCCAGCAGCACGACGGACGCATAGCCCAGACCCATCCACGCCACCTGCCGGTTCCAGCCGAGCACCGGCCCCAGCAGCAGGGCGATCGCCGCCGCCAGTAAAATCCCCGCCACCGCGCTCAACACATCGATCGTCAATGTCGCGCCGACCAGCCGGGCGAGCGAAGGTTTCTCCTCGTCCCGCAAGGGCACCTGCCCAAACTTCACCACCGCCTGCCAGCTGTCGAAGGTCACGATCCGCGCGATGAACTGAGCAATCGCGATGACCAGGCTGAACACGCCGAACCCGGCCGGACCCATCGTTCGCGTCGCTATGGCGAGATAAACAAGGCTGAGCACCGCGCCCAGCCCCTTGCTGCCGAGCAGCCAGCCGGTGTTACGAACGATATTCGCAAAGCCCCGCTTCTCGCCAGCCCCACCCGCTACTGCCCGTCTCAAACGACTGATCATGGCGCCTGATTGCCGAACTCACCGCCGATGCCAAGCGGATTCGAGCGGAGACATGTCTCATAAAAGCCCCTCCCCTTCAGGTTCAAGCGAGGCACGTGACTCGCTTGAAGGGTTGGGGTGGGGACTGTCCCCACAACCCAACCTGTCGGAAACAGACCGTGACTCCCCCGAAAATATCCCGCTTACCCCGGCCCGCCAATTGCACTATCACCCCCCCATGGCCACGCCTTCCTTGCGCCAACTCGATATCTTCGCGCAGATGGTGGCGGCGGGCAGCATGGCGCGCTGCGCCCGCGACCTGGGCGTGTCCGTCGAAGACGTCGCCCGTGACATCGCCTCCCTTGAAATGCGCTTGGGCTATCGCCTCTTCGAAGGACCGCTCGACCGCCAGCGGCTCACTCCCGCCGGGCGCAAGACCGCCGAGGCGATGACCCTCCTGTCGCAGGATCAGCCGGATAGTTGGGCGCCTGAGCCGACCGCTCCGCCCGCCGTTCTTGAGCCGGAGACACAACCCCCGCAACCCTCCTCCCAAACAGACCGCCAATCCATTGTCCTTGCCGCGCCCGCGCCGGTCTTCGGCCATTTCCAGGACGCGCTCGCCGCCTTCGAAGCGGCGAATGAGGACATTGCGATCACGCTCGACCTCTCCATCCATCTTGGCGAGGAAGCCCGCGCCGCGCTGGAGCAGGGCCGCGTCGACATCGCCTACTTCTATGCGCTTGGCGAGCAGCTGGGGCTTGCCTCTCGCTATGGCTGGTCGGAACAGATCAACCTCTATGCCGGGGTTGACCATCCCCTCGCCCGCCGCGACATCGTCACGCCCGACGACCTCGTGATCAGCCCGACACTGGCGATGGAACCGCAAAACGGCCTGCGCCGCATCATCGATGACGCCCTTGCCCGCGACGGCATCCGCATGGGCGCTCCGGTCCTTGAAACCGACAATATGTTCGACATCATGACCATATTGCGTGAAGGCGCAGGCTGTTTC
>CAMPHR010000080.1 GCA_946886075.1 uncultured Novosphingobium sp.
TACCGGTGCAGGACTGTTCGGGCAACTTCATCAGCCCGCCCGGGACAGCCGACCTATCCTGTCTGCCGTTCCAGTATGTCGCGCCGTACATCTACAGCATTCATGCCTCGGCGGAGCAGTCTTTGGGTGGCAATCTTGGGACGATTTCTTTCTTTGCGATCTACTCACATACGTCCTCGCAGCATACGGAGGGCACCGTGGTGCCGCCGAACCAGCCCGGCGAAAAGCTGGAGCCCTTTGGTACGCTGAATCTTTCTCTCGACTGGAAGAAGATCGCAGGAAGCAACCTAGATATCGGCCTGTATGGTACGAACATCGCCAACAAACTCTATCGCGTATCAAACAGCAACGTCTTCCCCTCCGTTCTCTACTCCGCCACGCTTTATGGCGAGCCGCGTATGTATGGCGTTCGCGCGCGCTACTCATTCTAGTGATCGGCGGCAGGCGCGGAGAAAGACCTTAAAACTGAATAGTAAATGTGAACAACTCAATCGCAGAGGTAAATCGATGAGCGAAACGTCCCTATATTATGTCAAGCTGATGGTCGGCGATGCGGAAGCTTTGGCGCCCTTCTACCAGGAAGTGTTCGGGATGAAGGAAACCCGGCGCATTCACAAGCCCGAACATGTGCGGCCTCATTTGGAGATTTACCTGTCGGCATCTTCGGCGGAGCAGCTGTGCCTGATGGAATATATCAACAAACCCGCGCCACAGCCTGGTGAAGTGCGAGTCGCCTTTACCGTCGGAAATGTGGACACGGTGGTGGCCGCTTCGCAGGCGAGAGGCGGCAGCATCATCCTGCCGGCCCAATCCATCGAAGAGCACAATTTCCGCTGGGCGACAATCGCAGACCCTGAAGGTCATGCGATCGAAGTCATGCAATTCGGTCTTTGATCATTCCGCACTACGCCGAGACATTCGGCTCTGACGAGGAAAAAACATGAGCAAGGCTTCCTTATATTATTTCAAGCTCACCGTAAGTGATTCAGAAGCACTAGCTGTTTTCTATGACAAGGTATTCGGTCTGAAAGAGGTTCGGCGCTTCGATGCGCTCGCACTTGATGATCCTCATCTGGAGATATTCCTGTCCACAGGCGAGGGCGACAATCAAATTGCCCTGCTGCATTATGTGAACAGGCCTGCCCCGACGCCCGGGGAAGCGACGATCGCCTTCATGGTCGAAGATGTGGATAGCGTCGTAGCTGCTGCACTGGCGGCGGGCGGCACCAGCGTCAGAGCGGCGGAAACGCTGGAAGAACATCAATTCCGCTATGCCGTAATCGCCGATCCTGAAGGACATAGCATCGAGGTCATGCAATCGATGGCCTGACCAGTGCAGGAGGAAGCGGGGCATGGGTGTACGACATGCCCTGTCTTTCGTCTGAGACATGGTCGGGTTTGCTGGTGGGCGATCAATGGGCAAGCACGACGCCTGTTCAGGCACCCCAGTTTATAGCGTTGACTTGGGGGCAGCGTAGCTCCCGCAGGTTTCATGAAGGCAAACAGGAAATGGCGGAAGTTGCTGTCGTAGAAGAGCCGATGATGGGACTGCGCGGACGCGCGGGTGCCATGTTGCTTCGGGCGACATTGGCGCAGAAAGTTGGAACAGGCTGCGCATTTGGCGGTCTCGGCGTGAGCGTCTTGGCATTCCAGGAACGGTTCCATGCCTCTATGGGCTGGGCTGCAATGGGTCTTTCGCTCACCGTCCTGACGATGACTGCGCTCGGCCCTCTTATGGCGTTCTTGCTGGCACGATGGGGACTTCGGCGCGTCATGTCGGTCGGGGTCTTGGTGTCTTTCGCTGGCTACCTGCTGCTCGCCTATGCCCCGAGCATAGCCGTTGCGCTGTTCGCATGCGCGGTGCTCATCGGCCCTGGCGCGGCATTGTTTGCGGCGCTGCCCCCGGCGGTGTTGGCGGGAGGATGGTTCCCCCATGCCAGAGGCAAAGCGACGGGGGTCGCCTATCTGCCCCTGTTCAGCACCATCATCCCTGTTGTCGGGGTTGGCATCATGCAGCGCTTTGGCTTAGCGGGCCTATATCTCTCGCTGGCCGCGTTGCACCTTCTGCTATTGCCTCTGACCCTCAGTGTAGTCGAACCGCCCCTAGATGCATCGGATCAGGATTCAGTAGTTGATGCGCCGGATGTCGAAGCCAAGCCCGGCGGCATCATGGGTTCGGCGATTTTTTGGGTCATGATGCTGGCTTACGGAGTATTGAGCGGGATCTCTATAGCGGGCGCCGCCCATCTGCTCCCTGCGGTAGAGGAACATGGCGTTTCCTTGGAGTTGGGCGCCATACTTCTTACGGTTTCAGGCGCTGCAAGCATCGTTGGTTCCCTGCTCGCCGGTGTCGCATGTGATCGCTGGGGGTCTGCGAACACGCTCGGATTGGCCGGATTGGGATTTTCGACTGGCTGGGGGCTATTGGCAGTGACTGGCTGGCTACCCGCTCTTACGGCATCCGCCACTCTTATCGGCTTGGCCGGGGCAGCGATATTCCCGCCCATGAACGCTTTGTCGGTTGAAGTATTCGGGGTAGAGGCTCTCCCTAAAGTGCTTGGCTTGCTGGGGCTTCTGACTATCCCCTTCACTTTCGCGACGTCTCCCCTGGCGGGCTGGCTTCGGGATGTGTCCGGCGATTACCTTACCGTTTCGACGGCTTTCGTCACCCTGTGCCTGATAGGCGCAACAACCTTTTTCGCGATCGGCCGCCACCTCAGGGACGAGGTTCAGGCTGAATGCGCGACACACGCGCTTCAGTGAAGCGACTGTTGCGGAACTATATTGAAATAAAGAATATTTGAACTGGAGCGAGCTCATGAGCGATGTGAAAACTACCATCCAGATATCCCCTGAAGCGCTGAGAGAAAAATACCGCATTGAGCGCGACAAGCGTTTGCGTGCGGATGGTCCAAGTCAATATCTGGATCCCGGTGCGGTGTTCCGCGACTTTGACGCCGACCCCTATGTGGCGCCTGGCTTTTCACGATCGGCGATCGCCGAAGAAACGGACGTCGTGGTCGTGGGCGGCGGCTTTGGTGGACTGTTGACCGGCGCCCGCCTGCGCCAGCAGGGCGTCGAGGATTTTCGCATCATCGATCGCGCGGGAGACTTTGGCGGCACCTGGTATTGGAACCGCTATCCGGGCGCGGCCTGCGACATCGAAAGCTATATCTACCTACCGCTTCTTGAGGAAACCGGCTACATTCCGACGGAGAAATACGCCAAAGCGGCGGAAATCTTCGCTTACTGCCAGCAACTCGGCCGGCATTTCGGTCTTTATGACCGCGCCTTGTTCCAGACGCAGGTGACGGAAGTTCGTTGGGATGAGGGCCGCGCACGCTGGCTGGTGCGCACCAACTATGACGATGTGCTGGCGGCGCGCTTCCTCGTCATCGCCGGCGGGATCATGCACAAGGCCAAGTTGCCCGGCATCCCTGGGATCGAAACATTCAAGGGGCATAGCTTCCACACCAGCCGTTGGGACTATCATTATACCGGCGGCAGTCCGACAAAGCCCATGGACCGGCTGAGGGATAAACGCGTCGGCATCATCGGCACGGGCGCGACAGCCGTTCAAGCGGTACCTAACCTGGCTCGCGACGCAGAGCAGCTCTACGTCTTCCAGCGCACGCCGTCGGGCGTCGGCGAGCGGAACAACCGGCCGACCGACCCCGAATGGGTCAAATCCCTTCAGCCGGGATGGCAGCAGCGTCGCATAGATAATTTCGAAGCGCTGGTCAGCGGTCAGCCAGCGGATGAAGATCTGGTCAATGACGGCTGGACCCAGATTTCAGGCGGCGTCAATTTCGAAGGCGGTGCGGCGGACGACGATCAATATGAGCTGAACGACTTCGCCCGGATGGAGGCGATCCGCGCACGTATAGATGCGATCGTGCAGGATCCCGTGACGGCAGAAGCGCTGAAGCCTTGGTACAACACCATGTGCAAACGCCCGTGCTTCCATGATGAGTATCTGCAGAGCTTCAACCGTCCGAACGTCACGCTGGTCGATACCGACGGCAGGGGCGTCGAGCGGATTACCGAGCGTTCCGTCGTGGTGAACGGGATCGAATACCCGGTCGATTGCCTGATCTACGCGTCGGGTTTCGAGGTATCGACCGGCTACACTCGCAGATTGGGCTTTGAGCTATATGGCAAGGATGGGCTGTCCCTAACCGACGCCTGGAAAGACGGGGCGTCGACCTTGCACGGCATGTATACGATGGGGTTCCCCAACCTCATCATGTCGAGCCTGATCCAAGGCGGCACCGGCGTCAACGTTGTTCCGATACTCGATCAGGTCGCCATCCAGACCGCCTATACGATCAAGCATGTGATCGACCTGGGCGCGCGGACGTTTGAGCCGACCGAGCAGGCCCAAGATAACTGGTTCGGCGTGCTGCTCACGCATCTTACGCGGAGCGCAAAATTCTCCACCGAATGCACGCCTGGCTTCTACAATAATGAAGGATCGATCGGTGATCCCAAGATGGCGCGCAACGCGCCCTACGCCGGGGGCACCATGGGCTATTTCGAAGAGCTGACGAAATGGCGGGAGAAGAATCAGCTCGAAGGGCTCGAGATTTCTAAGCACTAGGCTCAGGACTCATTAATTGAGCCAGAAGATGACAGTTGCAGCGATGCAGATGGCGGACATGAAGGTGTGGGCACAGCGATCAT
>CAMPHR010000081.1 GCA_946886075.1 uncultured Novosphingobium sp.
CCGCGACCGCCGCTGCCATCAGTACGCGGGTCCGCCCGGTGTTGTTGTCGTAGTATTTGAGCGGGTCCTCGACCGATTCGGGCACCACCACGGAGCCGGCGAAGTGCATGATCGCGCGAATGTCCTGCTCGGCGACGATTCTCGCGACCAGGTTCGTGTCGGCAATGTCGCCTTGGTAGAACGGAACGCCTTCGGGAACAGCGAAGCGGAAGCCGGTGACGAGGTTGTCGACCACCGCGACCAGCCAGCCGGCGTCGCGCAGCGCCAGCACAGCGTGGCTGCCGATGTAGCCGGCGCCTCCGGTGACCAGGACTGGAACCCGCTTCGTCATGCGGCGCGCATAACACGGCGCGCGACCCAATTCAGCCGGTTACTCAAGCGGGCCAGGACGAAATGGTCAGCCAGACGCTCGGCGCGGGCATGCATTGCCTATGCCGGCGTTCCACCTACCTGTTGACCTAGCGACCGACCGCGGCGCTACCTAGCAACGGACGGGCGGCGAACTGCCCCATACCCGACAACCCTCACCCAACCGAGTAGACAAGGGCAGGCGCTTCCCTGCAGAGCTTCCCATCCCAGCGCAGACGATTAATGGGTCTGGGAAATGCGTTCCTTGAAAGGAAAGCTTATGCCGACGGCCGCCGTGTGATCGCGCTGGAATGGTTTCACCACCGAAGTTGCGACCTGCGTTTCGAACTTGATCCCGGCACTCTTTCCATCTGCCCATACGACCCGCCCAGTTGCGTGACAGCTATCGCTCAGGTGAAGGAGAACCGTGGCTCCACGTTCAAGTGACTTATTCAGGGTCGAGATCATGCAACCGTCCGTTGTCATGTTCTGAATTGTCGCCTCCTCAGGAGTCGCCGGGACTCGGCACCTGATGACGACATTCGTCAGCGCACGATACTTGGACCGCCGTTCCACCTGATCTCTCCGTTCAATTGCTTGGGGGAATTTACCGGATGCCTGTAAAGGAACGGTAACCCCTCGCATCCGAGCAACCGGAACAATGAGTGCTCAGGAACTTGATCGGGTTCAGGAGGCATCTGCAAGATTCGTGTCGCGATCGGAAAAGTCGTCCCAGGGCACTTCCCTTATTGGGAACGCTTTTTGGGAAGGCTCACTCTCCATGTCCCGGACTTCCGCCCAGACAGGCGACGTGCGCCCGCGCCATGTCGCGATATTGGTTGGAGGCGCTGCTCAAATGCGAGCGGCTATCTGCCATGCTACCGCACGCGAAGACTTGCACGTTGAGCCTGTCGGGACAGTCGGCGAGCTAACTTTGCGAGACCTCACGACAGCAGATGTCTTGCTGGTTTGGGATGACGGGGAGATAATCGAACAGCTAAAATGCCAGCTGTCCATAATTGGGTGCTGGTCGCCGATCGTTGCGATATCTGAAATGCCGAGCGCTCGTCGCGTGGTTCGTGCCATGATGGCAGGGGCGATCGATTACGTCGATTGGGCCGGCGACCCAGCGGCCGTTTGGGAAACGGTCTCCGGGGCTATCCAGATCGGGGAGCGGATCCAGCCGCTCAGACAGCGCCAGATGCGTGCGCGCCGACAGCTGAACGCGCTGACCGGACGGGAACGACAGGTTCTGTTGGCCTTGGCTCAGGGCATGAGCAATAAGGAGATCGCAAGCGAGCTCCGAATAAGCCACCGAACTGTCGAAGTCCATCGTGCGAACATGATGCACAAGGTTGGCGCCATGCACACGGCCGACGCCATTCGTTTAGCGATAGAAGCATCTCTGGCGGCCCGTTGGGTTCATCGAGACGGCTTTGTCGAGTCCTGGTCCATAGGCGACCTGCTGGGGCCACAGCTAGAAAGTTTGCCTGGCGGGCTGGAGGATGACGCAGACGGGCCTGCGGACTAGGCGCAGATCACGCTATCAAGAACGGCCGGCAGCGTGCTTCTGCTGGTTCGCGCGCCACTCTCGCGCGGTCGTTCCAAACTGCGCGCGAAACCAGCGGGCGAAGGAAGTGGGGGTCGTGTAGCCCAGCTGCTCCGCGATGTCCGTCACCGACATGGTCGATCCGGCAAGATAATGCCGAGCTGCCTCCCGGCGCACTTCCTCGAGAAGCCCCCCAAATGTCTGCCCTTCGGCCTCCAGGCTGCGTTGAAGGGCCCGTGCGCTGCAACTCAGTTGTGCGGCCACAGATTGGAGCGACACCCGTCCGCCTGAAAGCCTGAGCGCGATGGTCTGTCTTACATGATCCGATGCGGGTGCGCTCTCTGGGGGCAAGACCACATTTCTGAGCAGACGAGAGGCGTTATGAGCCATCGCGCTATCCGCCAGCGGAAGTTCGATGGCGAGGGAGGTCAAGGGGCACGAAAACCCATTGAACACACTGTCAAATTGCAGCGGCGCGCGAAAAAATCGCTCGAAGCGCGCTACGTCTCTTGGCCTTCCATGGGTGAAATGGACTGCCTCAGGTGACCAGCGACCGCCCGAAGCGCCCCGGAGCGCCAGTAGCCCCAGCCCCATAGTGAGATTGGCGGCCTGCGGACGGCTGTGAGGAGGAATCAAATCGAAGGTTACCAGCGCTGTATCATCGGCATTATCCAGAGCGACGAGGAGCACGTCATTGAGCGTCCGGCGAAACGATATCAGCGCATCGATCACGTTGCGCACGGTATCGAGGTGCTGGAGAAGAAGGCTCACTGGCCCGAGGCTGGCATAAGAGCGACATTGCGCCATTAGGATTCCCAGACTGTCGCATTCGGCGACGGCCGCAGACCTCTCCAGAAGATCGACCGCGGCGTCAGCGGGCAGGCGGGTCTCGCTATCGTGAAGATCGGACGGGGAAATCCCCGTTTCGGCTAACAGCTTCAATCCATCGATCTGGAGGAAGTTTGCAACATCCAGATATGACCAAAGAGAGACTGCTCTGACTTGCCGCAAGTGCTGGCTCCCATCCAGACAGCCTGATCCATACCAGGTCCATTAGAACTGCATCGCCATCGCTATATCATGGCCCGTGCTCTAATGTCCGCATCCCAGCCCAAGTCGTCACCTGGATGCCGAGCGCCGCTGGCTCCTGGAGCGGCCCAGCCGCTGACGACCCAGTTGCTGCCAGTCTGCGCTGAGTGCTACGGATGTCGGACAACGGGTGGAAGCGATCATTCCAAGTGGTCGTCCATTACGGATTGAAATGAAAAGCCAGAGATCGTCTCGTGCCAGGCCGTACAACATGGCTCCTACGCGCTCCGGATGCAGGAAGTCTCGCCCTTTGCCGGTGTTCTTGACGGCCGGATTGCGACGTAAACGCGGCAATCAATGAGCTCGATATTTGGCTCGAGAACTGCACGCCCACGTTCAGCCCCTGGCGCCACATGACCTGTCCTTGGATTTGAAGTCCCTGCCGAAACGAGATTTCGATCGCATCGCCTTGCTCTGCGAAGCCAGCGGGACACTGCAAAAGGCATCCCGTCAAGGACACGTCGCGGGCAACAGCATCCTTTGAACGTCCTTTGACGCGACAATCCACTTTCGCAGCGATTTCGGCGCGCCGATATTGCCGGCGTCCTATCATCGCATCAGGTTCGATGATGGTTCCCATTCAAGAGCCCCTTAATCCTGCCCGGCTCGATCGGACGCTGCCGTAGCCAAGCCCACAAGCCCATTGGCTGCCCAAACGATGCGGGCACCCTTCACCGGGAAGCCTGCAAATTTGACGGGAACGCTGTCACCTATGCCCAGCTCTATGTCGGTGCGTACGGCAATGCCGGTCCTTGAAACATTGATCGCCAAGGAAGAGCTTGTGCCGATGAGAGGACGGCCCATACCAACAGGCGGCAGTTGCCTGGGGTCGCGCCGACGATCTTGCGGTGCGGACTCGGCCACTTCAGACCGACTTGCAACGCCCCGAAGGATCTGCATACGCCGCGACAGTCCAGCTTTCATCCCTCGTCCTCATCTCAACGGGTTTCTGCCTCAACGACAGAATGCGCCTTCCAGGGCTACTTCAACCCTGTGGTGGACGCTGTGCCAGGCTGGGATGGAATCGAGGAGTGGCGGGTGGCCCGAGGGGGTGTCCCCGAGGGCCCGAACTACTGCCCGCTTCATTGGCGCAAACGAACGGTGACGAGTAGTGCGAGCGTTCCATGAGATGACGGGTGGGCAGCGGCGCGTCTGACCGACAAGGCGGTTCGCGTTAAAGCCAAAGACAATAGAGTGATCGCTGATATTGAACTGCTGGGTCCAGATAAAGAAGTAGGCCGCGACAACGGATCGTCATGTTCGTCACCCAGGCGGCGCAAAGCGCCAACCGCGCCGTAAGGGCCTCAAAGTTGTTCTACCAGTCGAAGACAATGGTAGCTTTGCATCGCTCCTGAACGCATTCGGCCAGCCGGAGATCGTTCCTCCCAGGGATCCCAGGACTGATGCCCGCCTAAGCTGTTCGGCTGCCAACACCCAGTTCGTGACCTAGATACCGAGCGCAGCGGCAACCAAGAGCGGACCAGCCGTTAACGACCCA
>CAMPHR010000082.1 GCA_946886075.1 uncultured Novosphingobium sp.
GCTGGCCGTTCTGGTTTACCGCTTCCGACCTGACATAGACGACGCCGCTATCGCCACCGCTCGTTTCGCGCAGCCCAATGACGATGGATGTGGCGGCAAGCGTGTCCCCGTCATAAACCGGGGCGAGAAACCGCACATCCGCATAGCCCAGATTGGCGACGGCATTGAGCGAGATGTCGGCCACCGTCTTCCCAAAGGCCATGTTGAAGACGAGCAGATCATCGAGAGGTCGCGCCTGATGTCCAAGACTTGCCGCTAGCGGAGCGGAGGACGCGACCGGGTTGCGCGCGCCGGTAAGCGTCACATAAAGGCTTGCGTCTGCATCTGTTACAGTGCGGGGCAGCGGATGCTGGAAACGCTGGCCGACATGAAAATCTTCGAAGAAATTGCCGCGTGGCATGGATGGTTTTACTCCGGTGCTGCCAGGGAGGTGGTGGCGGGCTGGCAGGAATGGCGTTCCCCAAGCCGGGGCGCGTGCATGACGGGGCGCGGCTGCCTGTCGATGGTGAAAGGGCTGGGCACCATTTGCACGACGGCTTCGCCATCCACGATCGGGCTGAGCATGCCGTTTTCATGAAGCTGCGGGTCCGCCAGCACCTCATCGGGCGATGCGATCTTCTGCCATAACACGCCCGCGTGGGCGAAGCGATCCTGCCAGTGGGGCAGGGGCTCCGCCGAAAACAACTGGTCGAGCAAAGGGATCAATGCCGCGCGGTTCTGGCGGATCGACCGGGCGGTTGCGAAGTCCGGGTCGGCGGCAAGGTCAGGGCGGTCGATGGCCTTGCAGAGCCGAACGAAGCCACGCCGGGAATCGATCTCAGTCAGGAAGAACCACCGCCCGTCACTCGCTTGATAGCTGTTGACCATCGGTGTGCGACAGTCGGTGCGCGGTTGCTGCGCGCCCATGCCGCCATGGACGGCTTGCACGGCGAGATCCCCGCTCATGATGTAGGCACCGGTCTGAAGGAGGGAGGTTTCGACGATGCCGCCCTTGCCGGTCCATTCCCGCCGGAGCAGCGCCGAGACGATCCCGGCATAGGCTGCGAGCGCCATCGCCATGTCGCCATAACCGCCAGTGGGAACGGGTGGCGTTCCGCCCGGAACCAGCATCTGGTGCATAAGTCCGCTGCGCGCCCAGAAGCCGCCCACATCAAATACGCCGGTGTCGCTCTGCGGCCCTCGCAGGCCAAGGCCGGTGATGGAGGCGTAGATAAGCCGGGGGAAGCGTTCCATTATCGCTTCGGGAGAAAGCGACAGGCGTTGCAGAGAACCTGGCCGCAAATTGGTGATGAAGACATCGGCATCGGACAGCAATCCGTCCAGCGCGTCTCGACCATCCGAAGTTGAGAGGTTCAGGACGATGCTGTCCTTTCCGCGATTGAGCAGCGAAAAGGTAGGGCTGCTCTTGTCGCTCCCCATCGCGCCCAGAAAATCGCGGCCCGGATCGCCTGTCGCCGGTTCGACCTTGATGACCTCGGCGGACAAGTCTGCGAGCAGGGCCGCTGCTCCTGGTGCGGCAAGCCAGCTTCCCAGCTCTACCACCTTAAGACGCGGCCCTGTTCCTTCTTTCATCCTCAGCGATCCTTCAGGCCGCCGGTGCGGGCGCGACGAGGCCTAGCGCGCGGCCGGTATTGTCCCGCATGATTAGGCGCAGGTCTTCGTCCGTCAGTTCGGGCAGATGATCGACCAGATCCGAAGGCATATGCACGCCTTCGGGATGGGGCCAGTCGGACCCGCCCAGCACGCAGGTCGCGCCCAACGTTTGCACCAGTCCGGCGATATCGTCTTCGGGGAAGGGCGATACCTTGATATGGCGCTTGAATACTTCGCGCGGACGGTCGCCGATATTGCCAAACGGCCAGTCGTCCTTGCCGGACATGCGCGCGGCCCGATCCATCTTGCGGACCATCGGCAGCACCCATTCGGAGCCATATTCCAGCACGAACACGTTGATGTTCGGGAAACGGCCGAAAAGATTGTGGGTGATAAGGGCCATCAGCGTATCGCCGATCGCGCGGTCGCCGAAGCAGGTGGCGCGCATGAACGGGGTCCAGCGATGGAGGGGGCGCGTATGGCTTTCACCCCACAGCGCGCCATAATATTCGGCCTCGCCGGTGTTTGAGAGATGATAGCAGACGGTCACCCCGGCTTCGTTGACCCGGCCCCAGAAGGGATCGAAGCGCGGATCGGCGGGGGACAGGTTACCGCGCACCGGCCCGGCGCGTAGATGGATAAGCTTTGCGCCACGCTCCAACACGCGGTCCAACTCGCGGCAGGCCCATTCCGGGTTTTCGAGCGCAAGGCAGGGCGCTGCGAACAGCCGACCATCGGCGCCGAAGCCCCAATCTTCCTCCAGCCACATATTGTAGGAGGTGAGGTTGGCCCCCAGTGCTTCCGGATCGCTGGACAACAGCCATTCTGCGCCGATTTCCAGCGAGGGGAGCATGATCGCCGCTTCGATATTATCATTGTCGAGATATTTGAGGCGCACGTCGCGGCGGCGGGATTCGGGCAGATCGTCGGCGGTGATCATGCCCTGCGCAAACCAGCCTTTGCTGCCGTGGCCACCGGACTTGTAATATTCCAGCATCGCGCCCGGCTGCCCCGTCGAATGGGTGGGAGCCGCGCCATAATAGGTTACCTTCTGGTCGCCGAACATGACCCGGCCTGTGGCCTCGCCTTCGCGGCGAATGACCTGAACGGCACGACCCTCGTCGATCCACTTAAGCGGCAGATGGCGCGTGAAGCAGTCGTCGGTCTCATAGAAATGCTGATCGGCGTCGATCATCTTGAAAGGGAGCTTGTTCATCGCCACTGCGCCTTTTTCCCGCATTGAATACCAAACGACCGGTAGATTACATCGATTGAGATAAGTTCGCAAGGAGCAATCAGGCAAAAATCCGACCATGGGGGGAAAAGGTCTGAAAGGCATATAAAATATAGAACAATGAAGCGAATGGCGGTTCGGAAGACAGTCGTCCAACCCCCCTAATCGTGCGAATCAGAACGGCAATAATCCATCACCAACCAAACGACCGGTTTACAAATCGCGTTGCTGGGGTTAGTGGGAGTGGTGAAGCTGATTCAGGGAATGAGATGGCTACGAAATCGTCGCACCCACGACAGTCGCCTTATGCAGGAGAAGTCCGGCCTGATCGTAACGAGGCTCTTCTCGTCGATAGGTTTGAGGGCCTTCTTGATGCGGTCGTAAGGCGCCTTGCTGACCGCTGCGCGCCGAGCGGAAGGCTCGACCCGGATGCGCTCGATCGCGAGCAGTCGGCTTGTTATGAACTGGCCTTTGCCAGCGCCGAAATTTTGGCAGCACGGCAATTTTGCGCCGCTACCGCAGAAACGAGCGGCGACGCTCTCGATGCCGGATTGGCTGCAATCTACATCGCCGATGTTCTCGTAGGGACGCTGGATCGGCTTGAAAGAATTGCGCGTCATCTGGATGTCGTCGCTGATGACGTAGCGGCCCTGCGCAATGCCCCCGAATGGCGAGAACTACTGGATCGCGGCGGCTTTGGGGCTCAGGAACGGTTGGGCGCGCAAGTCTACTCTGGCGATACATTTGGTGAAGTGGAAATGTCGGCCGATGCGCGGATGAGCTTCGACAGCTTTGCGCGCTTCGGTGCCGACGTAGTTCGCCCACTGGCCGAAGAGATACATCGCCACGACCTGATCGTCCCCGAAACGCTGCTTGGTCCGATGCGCGAGATGGGCATTTTTGGGTTGGGCGTGTCGGCGCGCTTCGGTGGGACGGCGCCAGACGATGGCGACGACAATCATGTCATGATCGCCATTACAGAGGCGCTGTCGGAAGCATCGCTTGGCGCTGCGGGCAGCCTGATCACGCGCGCGGAGATATTGGCGCGCGCCATGGCGGCTGGCGGTACGGAGGACCAGAAGGCTCGCTTCCTTCCTGGCATCGCTGCGGGCGCGCCGCTTTGCGCGATCTCCATCACTGAGCCGGACTATGGGTCGGACGTTGCCAGCTTGTCGCTACGTGCAACGCGGACGGAGGGCGGTTGGCTGCTCAACGGCGCGAAGACCTGGTGCACCTTTGCCGGGAAAGCCGGGCTGCTGATGGTCGTCGCCCGGACCGGGGATAAGGATGCGGGGCATAAGGGCCTAAGCATCATGTTGGTCGAAAAGCCTTCCTTCGAGGGGCATGATTTCCAGCACGAACAGCCCGGTGAGGGGCGGCTGACGGGGCATGCGATCCCGACGATCGGCTATCGCGGGATGCACAGCTTCGATCTGGCCTTTGAAAA
>CAMPHR010000083.1 GCA_946886075.1 uncultured Novosphingobium sp.
CCGGATAACATACCCGTTCAAGGAAAAGCGAGTTCTGCAGCGGTGGAACTCGGCTCCCGCAACCAACGGTGTACCACTTACGGCCCGAGCAGAAATCTGCTGGGGCCGTGATTGTTTCTGGGATGCTCTATCCCCACCGCTTGCTGCTGCTTCCGCAAACTCCAGCATTCGGAACAGGTCGCCGTGCAGTTCCAGACGGCGATCCTTGCCACCCCGGCCATTACCGCCATGCACCACCACTGCCTCGATCAGCGTGCGGATCGCGTTGCGCGACGCGCTGGCGTCACGCGTCGCCAGATGTTGCTCCAGTTCAGCGATGGCTGCGCGGTAGATCGCATCGCAATTGGCGGGGAGGCGAATCACCGTCCGTTCCGGCAGAGCGGTGAGTTCGCTTTCCAGCCGTTCTTCTTCAGTCTCGAGTTCCTTCAGCCTTGCAGTGAGCGAGCGGGGGCGCGTATTCATCCTCCTCGATCCGCTGGAGGATTTTAGCTGCACGCTGCTTTGCATCGACAAGCGTAGATTCCAGTTCGTCGCGCCGACCATGGGCGAGGCGCTGCTGTGCATCGAGTTCGCGCTGGAGATGGACGGCGAAACGGCTGATGATCTCGGGCGCGAGCAGCCGGTCCCGCAGCCCAGCCAGAGCCCGCTGTTCGAGATGTTCGCTCAGGATGGAATTGTTGGAGCAAGCCTGTCTTCCTGCGGCCTTGCACCGCCAGCGACCGCCGACACTGACGAAAGCATCACCACAAACGCCACAGCGCACCAGCCCGCTGAGGAAATGAGCGGGCCGCTTGGCGCCGGCCAGCGGATTGCCGGTGAGATTGAACCTCACGTCACGCGCGGCACGTGCTTCGGATTGGCGGGCCTTCACCCTGTCCCACAGATCCTGGTCGATGATGCGCAAATCCGGTTCGTCGCGGACCACCCATTCGCTTTCCGGATTGAGGCGCGGGCGGCGAGAAAAACCGCGGTTGTCGTTCGGGATCTCGACCCATTTACGACGGTTGAAGATCCGCCGCCCGATATAGATCTCGTTGTTGAGAATGCCTTCGCCCAGCTTCACGTCACCCCACAGGGTCGACGGATTCCAGATGCCGGCATTATATTTGCCGCGCTCCCGTGCGCGAGGGGAGAGGATACCCTCAGCGTTCAGGATCTTGCAGATCTGTTTGAGGCTGTGTCATTAGCATATCGCTGGAAGATGCGCCGCACCAATGCGGCCTCTTCTTCACAAATGATAAGGTGGTCGGTTGGGCGCCCGGACGCATCGAGGCCGAGTACCTCTTTCACATAACCCAGGATCTTGCCACCGGTCGCGCCGCCACGGGTGGCTTTGCCTTTAAGGCCCCGACGTGTCGTATAGGCGATGCGCGCACGCTGCTGTTCGCCGATAATCCCTTTGAAGGCAAAGGTAAGGTCGTCGATCCGGCCTGCCGCGACGGTGTGAAGGATGACGTCGTGCGCGGTAAACAGCTTGCGCATGTAGGACAGATGTTCCTGGTCGATGCTCAGGGTCGTCAAAGCTCTTGCGGCCATAGCCAATCGCAGATTCGGTCATTCCAGTCCTCCCAGACGCTCGATATAGGAGGCAGAGACCTGTCGTGCGAGGGACGCGAGCAGACTGTCCAATAGAAGGTCAAGCTCCCGCTGCCGATCGATCCCGTCAGCTGCACATGCGCCGGAGTACAGATCACGATCGCTGCGCAGAGCGGGGGAGTGATCCTCTTCCCTTGTCATGAGAAGGGCCTGAGCCGCCTGTCAACCGATCGCTGGGTCTTTCGTCCGGAATAAGGCTGGTGGACGCAAAGCGTCAGCGCGGCGTGATACGCATGAAAAAAACCAGGCTGAAGACTTCGCCGATTCATAAGGGATTTTCTAGGACGGCGCTTCTAAGGCGTGCATCAACCGCACAAATTAGATCGGAGCCGATAAATGCCCCTCGATCCAGCCACCTGTCGTTATCGCCTGCCGCGAGGCTATAGTCATCTTAAGCCCGACATCGGCAGGATCATAAAGCAACTGCGCGAAGCCATGCCGATGAAGCAGGAGGCGCTCGCTCATGATGTCGGCATCAGCCGGGGCACCCTGTCGCGGATCGAGAACGGCGGCGCGTTGCCCAGCCCCGCAACGCTCGAGAGCTTGATCGATGCTTTCAATATCGACATGCGGGATTTAGCGGTCAAGGGGGAAACGAGCCGGCGGGCGAGCGTCTTCGATGATACGCCCCGAGGCGACAAACAGGCCGCGATGGGCAAAGCCCTGCGGCATTTTCGGAAGGAAAGGGAGTTGACCTTGGCCGCTCTGGCCAAGCTGTCCGGCGTCCCGGCATCCCAGCTCTCGCGGATCGAAAGAGGCCAGTTGCTGACCTCAGGCCTGATTGACTGGCATCCTGATACGCTTCACCTCTGTGAAGACGACCGCTACATGATGTTCCTCAATCCCGTGCTGCGCCGGCTTGCCCGCGGCGAGAGCATCGCCGACGAGAAACAACGGGCCGAGCACCAAGCAGAGTAAGTTTGCGGGACGTATGGGGGCTGCGTTGCGAAGCCTTTGGACCAAAAGAAGCCCGAAAACTCGCGAGCATGGTCCGCTGTGCCGGACATTGAGCTCGACACCGGCAGTTAGGTTGATCTGCTGGCTTGGCTCAAACTACCGGCGATCATCGCTGTAAGAGTCTCCTCCGCACGCGCGCGGACAGCCGCATCCTTTGCGACAAGGTCATGCCTTATCCATTCCGGGGTGCGTTCAAGCACCGCCAGGATCGTCTTTGCCATTGCATCGTCCATCGGCCTGCTATGCGACACGAGAGGCGCGCGAGCAAGGCGCCATCTTTTCCTGAGATTTGCGATAGCCAAGGGGCAGTTCGGGGGACTTTCCTGACTGTCAGCTTCGGAGGAACAGATCCAAGGAAGCTGCCGGTCACAAATCATAAATAATCGAGAGCCAGAGGACGGCAATGTGCTCCATTTCGGTCATTCAGTCAGTCGATGCATTTACTCGTAAGCGGCCTTTTAGGTGGTCAGCTTCACCGACGCATCCAGTTGCGCCGCGCGCACCTTTCTCACCGAAAAGCTCGACGAATATCGAGTGAAACGCGGGGTCAACGGTGTGCCCCGCATCAGGCACGCTTCGCAGCCATCGAACAGCCTCGAGTCCCTCTGGGTGGACCGAAGGCCGATCCCGGATCCGGCCGTTCAGACCTGGTGGTAGTGCTGGTGCTGGCCCGACCGGGTGCACAATCTCGAAACCAAGGCACGCGCCCGCGCTCTGTTGATTGGTGAAGGGCGGCTTCGCTTTGCTGAGCGCGAGGTGGTCTTTCTCTATGGTGATCGCGCGCAGGTCGCTCAAGTGGTAGCCAATACCGATGCGGTTGCGGAATTGCGGCTCGGCCGCGACGATGCCTCCTACTTCACGGGCAAGGAGGGCCGGGACGATCAACATGGATGGATCGAGACGGCGGTAGAGCGCATCTTGCTAGGCGATAATCGCGAAGCGGTTGCCGTGTGTCTTCTCGATACGGGCATCAACAGAGCCCATCCCCTGCTAGCCCGGTTTTGCTGCCGTTGACCTCTACGCTGTCAATCCGGGCTGGGGGACAGACGATCATGATGGGCATGGAAGCGAAATGTCCGGGCTCGTCATCTATGGCGACCTGACGGCAATGCTGCCTTCTGCCGACAGCTTGGCCATTAATTTCGTCGGCGAAGGCGTTAAGCTGCTCGCGCCTGGCGCCTTCCGGAGACTGAGCCGCAAAGCTACGGACTGGCGATGCAGCAGGCGATAGCCCGTCCTGAGATCGCCAAACCCAATCGCGAGCGGGTGTTCTGCATGGCCGTCACGCAGGAGGACGTCTACGGCCCCAGGGCCCCCACTGGAGCGCCTCGCTCGACGCGTCGGCCTTTGGCGGCGACGATCTGATATCGCTGCGGCGGCGCCTCATCTGCGTCTCGGCCGGTAATCTTCCCGACGGTCTGCCGCACGCCAGGCTACGCTCAGGACCTATTAAATTGCTTGCGAACGGCCTGATTGGTTGATTCAATAGCGGCGCGAGGAGGCGCTGCCATTGAATGATTTGATTTGGTTGTCGGAGGCGCAG
>CAMPHR010000084.1 GCA_946886075.1 uncultured Novosphingobium sp.
CGCGGAAAGGCGCTGCGCCCCTCCCCCGTTCAGGCTCAGGCGGAGCAGATGGGCATAGAGGTGCGCACGCCCGTCTCGCTCAAGGATCCTGACGTGCAGGCAGCTTTTGCCGCGCTGAACGCCGATGTCGCGGTGGTGGCCGCCTACGGTCTCATCCTGCCGCGCGCCGTGCTGGAAGCGCCCCGCTCCGGCTGCCTCAACATCCATGCCTCGCTGCTCCCCCGCTGGCGCGGCGCCGCGCCCATCCAGCGCGCGATCCTGTCGGGCGACAATGTGACCGGCGTCACCATCATGGACATGGAAGCGGGCCTCGACACCGGCCCGATGCGCGCCAAGCATGTGACGCCGATCGAGGACAAGACGGCAGGCACGCTCACCGCCGAGCTGGCGCAGGCAGGCGCGGAATTGATGGTCGAGGTGCTGGACGACCTTTCCGCGCACCCGCCCGTGCCGCAACCGGAAGACGGCGTCACCTACGCCGCCAAGATAGACAAGAGCGAAGCCCGCATCGACTTCACTCGCGATGCGCATCAGGTCGAACGGCAGATACGCGCCTTCAATCCAATGCCCGGCGCATTCCTCGAATATCGCGGAGAACGCTTCCGCATCCTCGCCGCCCATGTCGAGGAGCATGAAGGTCCGCCGGGCGAGTTGCTCGACAACAGCCTGCTCATCGCCTGCGGCCACGGCGCCATCCGCCCCACCCTGATCCAACGCGCAGGCAAGGGCGCCATGTCGCCAGGCGAACTCCTCCGCGGCTACGACATGCCCGCAGGCTCACACGTCGATGGTTAAGATCGCGCCACCTCAATCTCGTCATCCCAGCGAAAGCTGGGATCTCGGGAGGCGGCGTGCCACATG
Source organism: uncultured Novosphingobium sp. (assembly GCA_946886075.1). The sequence continues at coordinate 862 of CAMPHR010000084.1, forward strand.
GCCTGAGATCTCAGCTTCCGCTGGGATGACGATAGGCAGGGGTAGGACGATACAAGCTCCCCTATGACCCGCTTCGCTTTCACCGTGGAATTTGACGGCCGCCCCTTCATGGGCTGGCAGCGGCAGGCGCACGGCCCCAGTGTCCAACAGGCTTTGGAAGACGCCATCCACGCCATCACCGGAGAGCGCGCCATCATCCACGCCGCCGGCCGCACCGACGCGGGCGTCCACGGCCTCGCCATGCGCGCCCACGCCAGCATTGAAAAGCCGATCCCGCCCTTCCGCCTGATGGAGGCGATGAACGCTCGCCTGCGCCCCGACCCCGTCGCCATCCTCGCCTGCGAAACCGTCGCCGACGATTGGCACGCCCGCTTTTCTTGCGTTGGCCGCGCCTATGTCTATCGCATCGCCAACCGCCGCGCGCCGCTGACCTTCGAGCATGGCCTAGTCTGGCGCGTCATCCAGCCGCTCGACACCGATGCCATGCAGGAAGCCGCGCAACTGCTAGTCGGCCGCCACGACTTCACCACCTTCCGCTCCGCCCACTGCCAGGCGGAAAGCCCGTTGAAGTCACTCGACCGCCTCGACGTGGAGCGCCAAGGCGACCGCATCGCCATCCATGCCGAAGCACGATCCTTCCTCCACCATCAGGTCCGCTCAATGGTCGGCTGCCTCGCGCTGGTCGGCATGGGCCGCTGGTCGATCGATGACATGCGCGCCGCCCGTGATGCGAAGGACCGCGCAGCCCTGGGCCTCAACGCTCCGCCAGACGGCCTCTATTTCGTGCGGGCTCATTACCCCTCCATCCGTTCGGGCTGAGCTTGTCGAAGCCCTCTTCTTCTCCAAGAGCAGAAAAGCCCTTCGACAAGCTCAGGGCGAACGGGAACAGAGGTTTGCTAGATCCGTGTTCGGAACGGCGTGAAATCCGTACCCTCATCATAGACGTCCAGCCCCTCGGCCCGCTTGACCCTGTTGACGACCAGGTAGGTCAACGGCGTCAACACAGCTTCCCAAGTCACCTTCATCAGCCAATTGGTGACCATCACCGTCAGCACCTGTGCATTGCTCCACACGCCAATAAAGGCCAGCGGATAGAAGAGCAGGCTGTCCACCCCCTGCCCCACGATGGTGGACCCGATCGTCCGCATCCACAGATGCCGCCCTTCCGTCAGCAGCTTCATCTTGGCCAGCACGAAACTGTTGGCAAACTCTCCCGCCCAAAACGCAGCTAGCGAAGCAAAGACGATGCGCCACGTATTGCCGAAGACCGCTTCATAGGCCTTCTGGTCCGGCCAACCTTCCGCAGGCGGCAGCTTCACCACCACCCAGCTCATCAGCGCCATGAACAGCATCGCCGCGAACCCGGCCCATACGCATCGACGCGCCCGGGCATAGCCATAAACCTCGGTCAGCACGTCGCCCAGCACATAACCAAGCGGAAAGAACAGGATGCCAGCGCCGAATGTGAAGCCACCAACGGTGGACAGCTTCGCCGCCCCGATCAGGTTCGACAGCAGCAATATGGCGACAAACGCCGCGATGAAGAAATCGAAATAGCGCATGGGCCGCCCGGAGAGCGCCTGCGCATCGATTTTCCGAACCCCCAAATCGGTCATGGCGCCATTGCATATCGGGCCGCCGCACAAATGCAATGGCAGGCATGATTGCGCGCGAGCACAAGCCCCGCTATCGAAGCGCCGGTGCGGCCCCGTAGCTCAGCTGGATAGAGCATTCGCCTTCTAAGCGAATGGTCACAGGTTCGAATCCTGTCGGGGTCGCCATCTCCCCTACAAGCGCCAGCCCAGCAGCAGCATCAACAACCCGGCGATCAGGATCGTAGCGGCCAGAAATCCCCAGCCCCAAGAACCCCAGCAGCGTCGAGGCCATTCCTATTCGCCATCGAGCGGACTGTCATCCGGCCGCGCCCGCATCAGCAGGTCGTCGGTCACCGTCATGGTGAAGATCGGATCGGCGTCCGCTGGCACCTCCGCGATCGCATCGACAAAGGCGGCCCGCGTTTCCGGCTCGTCATAGACCATCTTCTGGTCGAACGCCGCGCGCCACGTCTCCTCGTCCGGCCACTCCGCATAGCCGACAAAGCGCCCGTCCGCGTCCCGGTGGAGCCGCGACCCTAAGCTGCCATATTTTTCGCGGATGAGGTCAGTCCCGCGCCGCCAAGCCGCGCGAAACTGCGCTTCCTTTCCCGGATGCACCCGCCACCAGTAAACCGCGACGAACATCGCACCTCTCCTTCATGGAGAGAATGATGCACACTGTCAGAGGTTGCAAACGCCCCCTCCCCGTTCGGGGTGAGCTTGTCGAAGCCCTTCCCTTCTTGGCGAGACAGGAAAGCCCTTCGACATTCGAACGAGGCAGGTGACTCGTTCGGACAGGGCGAACGGAGGGAGTTTGCTTGAACTTAAAGAACCGACTGCCCGGTCTTTTCCCAATCCGCCAGGAAACCAGCGATCCCCTTGTCCGTCAGCACATGGTTGAACAGCGCCTTGATGACAGAAGGCGGCGCGGTCATCACATCCGCGCCGATCTTCGCGCTTTCCAGCACATGGATCGGGTGCCGCACGCTCGCCACCAGGATTTCCGTGTCGAACGCATAATTGTCGTAGATCAGGCGGATATCTTCGATCAGCTTCATGCCGTCGAAGCCATTATCATCATGGCGCCCGACGAAGGGCGAAATGAAGCTCGCGCCCGCCTTCGCCGCCAGCAGCGCCTG
>CAMPHR010000085.1 GCA_946886075.1 uncultured Novosphingobium sp.
TCAGCTCGCATCGCCGGATGGTTGGGCCTGTTCGAGAAGCGCGCGCTCCAGCAATCCTTTCGCGATCACCTTGAGCGCCAGCGTTTCCTCGGCTCCTTCGAAAATCGACAGCACGCGGGCATCGACGAAGTAGCGGCTGACCGCCATTTCCTCGGCATAACCCATGCCGCCATGAATCTGCTGCGCCTCGCGCGTCACCAGTTCGGCCGACCGGCAGGCGAGCAGCTTGACCAGACTGGCCTCCATCTGCCCCCGCCCCTCGTCCAGCCAAGTTCCGACCGCATAGGTCAGGTGACGACAGGCGACAAAGCGCGCCGCCATGCGCGCGATCTTCGCCTGCGTCAGCGGATAGTCGCTGAGGGCACGGCCGAAGACCTTGCGTTCCCCGGCATAGCTGCGCGCAGCCTCGATTGCGGCGCGCATTACGCCGCACGCCCGCGCGGCGGTCTGCATCCGCCCACCGGTCATCCCCGCCATGGTGTAATAGAAGCCCTTACCCAGCCCCGCTTCTCCGCCCAGCAGGTGATCGTCGGGCACGAAGACATTTTCAAAGGCCAGATCGAAACTGTGCATCCCACGATAGCCGATCGTCGGAATCGCATGACCCGTTAGCCGCCCGCCACCGGACTGCTCGTGCTGGAAATCATGCCCTTCGAAAGGAGGCTTCTCGACCAGCATGATGCTAAGGCCCTTATGCCCCGCATCTTTCTCACCAGTACGGGCGACGACCATCAGCAGCCCGGCTTTCCCGGCGAAGGTGCACCAGGTCTTCGCGCCGTTCAGCAGCCAGCCGCCCTCCGTCCGCGTGGCCCGCAGCGACAGGCTGGCGACGTCCGACCCATAATCGGGCTCGGTGATCGAGATGGCGCACAAGGGCGCGCCCGCCGCTATACCGGGTAGGAAGCGACCCTTCTGGTCCTCCGTACCGCCAGCCGCCATGGCGCGCGCCAATATTTCCGCCCGCGTGATCAGGCTGCCCGCAGCGCCAAGCGATGCTTCCGAAAGCGCCTCTGTAATGGCGATCATGACATGATTGTCTGCGCCATCGTCAGGTGCCGTGCCGCCAAAACGTGCCGATACGCCGAGCCCGAAAATACCCATGTCGCGCATCGGACCTAGCAGCGCTTCGGGAACGATCAGGTCTTGGCGATGAATCTCTTCGGCCAGTGGGCGGACGACGTCGGCACCGAAGCGGGCAAAGCTGTCGAAGCTCATCCGCGCGTCGGACGACATTTCGACGTCGCCGAAAGTGTCACCGGTGCAAATCGCGGTGCCCAGCCGTTCCTGGACCCCAAAGCCGCCCTGTTCCAGCATATCTCGCCATTCCGCCGAATGGCGCAGGGCCGCTATGTCATTGACAGCTACATCCAGATGGCGCGCAATTCTTTCCAGTCGGTCAAGCGTCCCAACGAGAACATCGGCGACATAAATAGCAGCCAGTCCGGCGTCGAGCGCGCTGGCACTTACCGAGGTCGCCAGGAAAAACTGCCGTGCCGCGAGGATTTCAGCGCTGGCAAAGGCCAGTTCATAACAGGCCGATTGCTCGCGATCGAGCGCATCTGCGTCCAGCCTTCCGGCCCGCGCACAGCGGTCAGCGAGACGTCGCACGACCGTATCAAGAAGACTCTCAAACCGGTCAACGAGAAGAGCCTCGGAACGGTCAGGCCGGACTTCTCCGGCATAGGGCGACTGGCGTGGGTGTGACGATTTCGTAGCCATCTCATTCTCTGAATCAGCTTCCATTCCTCCAACTAACCGCAAGAGCGTTATTTGTAAACCGGTCGTTTGGTTGGCAATCGAGAGTCGGCACCTGATTAGCTCCCAACCAGGGCGGGTGCTAAATCGAAGGCTGCCTAATATCCATATTTTACGCCGTTTTATCGCTGAACGGCTAACGTTTACCGGCAATTACGCCATCGCCTGATTGACCCTTGCAAAATACTTCTTACCGATGTAATCTACCGGTCGTTTGGTATTCAATGCGAGGAAAAGGCGCAGTGGCGATGAACAAGCTCCCCTTCAAGATGATCGACGCCGATCAGCATTTCTATGAAACCGACGACTGTTTCACGCGCCATCTGCCGCGCAAGTGGATCGATGAAGGTCGCGCCATTCAGGTTGTCCGCCGCGAAGGTGAAGCCACGGGCCGGGTCATGTTCGGCGATCGCAAGGTGACCTATTATGGCGCGGCTCCGACCCATTCGACCGGTCAGCCGGGCGCGATGCTGGAATATTACAAGTCCGGCGGGCATGGCAGCAAAGGGTGGTTCGCCCAAGGCATGATCACTGCCGACGACCTGCCAGAATCCCGTCGCCGCGACGTTCGCCTCAAATATCTCGACAACGACAATATTGAAGCGGCGATCATGCTCCCCTCGCTCGAAATCGGCGCGGAATGGCTGTTGTCCAGCGACCCCGAAGCACTGGGAGCCAACCTGACCTCCTATAATATGTGGCTGGAGGAAGATTGGGGCTTCGGCGCCGATGGCCGCCTGTTCGCGGCGCCATGCCTGGCGCTCGAAAACCCGGAATGGGCCTGCCGCGAGCTCGACCGCGTGCTGGAACGCGGAGCTAAGCTCATTCATCTGCGCGCCGGGCCGGTCCGCGGCAACCTCTCCCCCGCCGATCCGCGCTTCGATCCCTTCTGGGCCCGCATCAACGAAGCCGGCGCTACCGTCTGTTATCATCTCGCGAACACTGGCGAAGCGGAATATTATGGGGCGCTGTGGGGCGAGAGCCATACCCGGCCCTTGCACCGCTGGACGCCGTTCATGCGCGCCACCTGCTTCGGCGACCGTGCGATCGGCGACACGCTAATGGCCCTCGTCACCCACAATCTCTTTGGCCGTTTCCCCAACATCAACGTGTTCGTGCTGGAATATGGGTCGGAATGGGTGCTGCCGATGGTCCGCAAGATGGATCGGGCGGCGCGCATGTCCGGCAAGGACGACTGGCCGTTCGGCAATATCGGCGAGCGTCCGCGCGAAGTGTTCAAGCGCCACATCAAGGTTTCACCTTTCCCCGAAGACGATATCGCCGCGCTGGTTCAGACGCTGGGCGCGACCTGCGTGCTGGGCGGGTCCGACTGGCCTCACCCCGAAGGCGTCCATATGCCCTCGGATCTGGTCGACCATCTGCCCGAGCTGACGGACGAAGACCTGCGCCTCATCATGCGGGACAATACCGGCCGCGCACTCGGCCTCGTCGCGCCCGCTCCGGCGGCCACCGCCTGAAGGATCGCTGAGGATGAAAGAAGGAACAGGGCCGCGTCTCAAGGTGGTTGAGCTGGGAAGCTGGCTTGCGGCACCGGGAGCCGCGGCCCTGCTGGCGGACCTTTCCGCCGAGGTCATCAAGGTCGAACCGGCGACAGGCGATCCGGGCCGCGATTTTC
>CAMPHR010000086.1 GCA_946886075.1 uncultured Novosphingobium sp.
TCGGCAAGGACGCGCCCTACGTCCCCGGCTGGGACTGCCACGGCCTTCCGATCGAATGGAAGATCGAAGAAGAATATCGCAAGAAAAAGCAGAACAAGGACGAAGTTCCGCCCCAGGAATTCCGCGCCCAGTGCCGCGCCTATGCGGACAAATGGGTCGGCGTGCAGAAGGAGCAGTTCAAGCGCCTTGGCGTCATGGGCGACTGGGACGATCCCTACCTCACCATGAAGTTCGACGCCGAAGCTACCATCGTGTCTGAACTGCTGAAGTTCGCGACAAGCGGCCAGCTTTACCGCGGTGCCAAGCCCGTCATGTGGTCCCCGGTCGAAAAGACCGCGCTGGCCGAAGCGGAAGTCGAATATGAGGACATCGTCTCGACCCAGATCGACGTGGCGTTCGAGATTGTCGAAGCGCCCAACGCGCCGGAGCTGGTCGGCGCGCATGCAGTAATCTGGACGACTACGCCTTGGACGATCCCGGTGAACCAGGCTTTGGCCTATGGGCCGGAGGTTGAGTATTCAGTTGTTGAGGTCAGCCTCGGCGTTTCAGATTCTGGCGACGGCAACCTCTCGCTCGAACAGCGCCGTAACCCGTTGATGGAGACATTGAACTTCCGGCGCTTGCTAATTGCGAGCGAACTCGTTGCCCCATTTCGTGCTCGCATAAACAACGACCTTCGTGACAGGAGCACGCAGCCGGAAGTTAAACTGAACGCGCAGTTGAAGGTTGTTGGACAGGTCAAAGGCTCGCAACTCGCCGGAGCCGTAGCCCGTCACCCAATGCACGCTCTAGGCGGCTTCTTCGCCAAGCCCCGCCCGTTCCTCGCAGGCGACTTCGTCACCACCGACGCGGGCACCGGCCTCGTTCACATGGCGCCCGACCATGGCGAGGACGACTTCGCGCTCTGCAAAGCCCATGGCATCAACCCCGTCTTCGCCGTTGAAAATGACGGCAAATATCGCGAGGATTGGGCCTGGCTCGGCGGCCAGGGCTCTGTCATCAACCCGAAATTCGTCAGCAAGGACGGCCCGATCTGCACCGACCTGCGCGAGGCAGGCGGCCTGCTCGCCGCCTCCGACGATTTCAAGCACAGCTATCCCCATAGCTGGCGCTCCAAGGCGAAGATCATCTTCCGCTGCACCCCGCAATGGTTCATCCCCATGGATCGCCCGGTCAGCGACAACATCGTCCCGCGCTGCGCCGAGGAAGAGGCCATCCTCGCGCGCCAAGGCAACGGCGCGACCCTGCGCGGCACCGCGCTCGACGCGATCGAGAACACCCGTTGGGTCCCTGAGCGTTCGATCAACCGCATCCGCTCGATGGTGGAGGGCCGCCCCGACTGGGTGATCAGCCGCCAGCGCGCCTGGGGCGTTCCCATCGCCCTCTATGTTCATCGCAAGACTGGCGAATATCTTGTTGATAAGGCAGTAAATCAGCGCATCGTTGAAGCCTTCAAGGCTGGCGGCGCCGACGCTTGGTTCGGTGCCGATCATCAGGCGCTGCTTGGCCCCGATTACGACCTCAACGACTATGAGGTCGTGAACGACATTCTCGACGTCTGGTTCGACAGCGGCTCCACCCACAGCTTCGTTGTCGAAGGCCGCTATGGTGAAGGCGTGCGCGCCGACCTCTATCTCGAAGGCTCCGACCAGCATCGCGGCTGGTTCCAGTCCTCCCTGCTCGAAAGCAGCGGCACCCGTGGCCGCGCGCCATATGATGCCGTCCTGACCCACGGCTTCGCGCTCGACGGGCAGGGTCGCAAAATGTCGAAGAGCCTCGGCAATGTCGTCGATCCGCTCAAGGTCATCGCGGAATCCGGCTCCGACATCCTGCGCGTGTGGGTTGCCAGCACCGACTATTTCGACGACGTCCGCATCGGTAAGGAAGTGCTGGCCGGTTCCTCCGACGCCTACCGGAAACTTCGCAATACATTCCGTTATTTGCTCGGCGCTCTTTCCGATTTCTCGGAAGAGGAAAAGCTGCCCGTCAGCGACATGCCGGAACTGGAGCGCTACATGCTCCATCTGCTGGCAAAGCTTGACGCCGAATTGAAGGCGGTAGTCGACAAGAGCGCAGACAGCGAAAATTGGCTGGAGTTCAGCCGCTACACCCGCGCGCTGTTCGACTTCGCCAATAGCGACCTGTCGGCCTTCTTCTTCGACATCCGCAAGGACTGCCTCTACTGCGACGCGAAGAGCGACCCCAAGCGCCGCGCCTACCGCACGGTGCTGGACACGCTGTTCCACGCGCTGGTCCGCTACGCCGCGCCGATCATCCCCTTCACTGCTGAGGAAGTTTGGCAAAGCCGCTACGCAAACCCTTCGGGAAGCGTCCATTTCCTCGAATGGCCGGAAGTCGATGCGGCTTGGCTCGACCAAGGTCTGGATGACAAATGGTCCGAACTCCGCAACCAGCGCGACCAGGTCAACGAAGCCATCGAACCCCTCCGCCGCGAAAAGGTCATCCGCTCCAGCCTGGAAGCCGATGTAGCCATGGGCATGAGCGTTCCCAGTGACGGTGTGAACTTCGCCGAAATCGCCATCGTCGCCCGCATAGAAACGGGCGTTGGCGACGGCATCATCGTTAAACCCAGCGAGTGGCACAAATGCGGCCGCTGCTGGCGGCTGCTGCCGGAGGTTGAGGAAGACGGCACGCTCTGCAATCGCTGCGACGAAGTGCTGGCGGTGTGAAAAGGCGCTGTCCTACATGCGCAGGCTTCGGCTATAGGCCATGGCCTGCCGAGTGGCGGCAATTGAACCGGATAATGATGGCACTTTTCAGGGAATTTTTCGTGTCACCTTCATCACCCAAAATGCATGTGGCGTGTCGCTGATGCCGTTTGTCAATCACCGCCCGCTCGGTCTGACCGTCGCGATCGTCGCGCTCGCGCTGGACCAACTCATCAAATATACCGTCACCTATCCGCTCGCGCTGAAGAGCCGGATGGACGAAGGCATTGAGCTGTTGCCGATCTTCCGCCTGCGCTGGCTGGAAAATCGCGGCGTTTCCATGGGCTTTCTCCACGCCAACACTGACATGATGCGCTGGCTGCTCGTCGGCATGACCATGTTGATCGCTGGCTTCGTGGGCGTATGGATGTGGCGGGAAAAGGCGCGGCAGGATGTCGCTGCCCTCGGCCTCGTGCTTGGCGGCGCGATCGGCAATATCGTGGACCGTATCCGCCTTGGCTATGTCATTGACTATGCCGACCTGCACTTTGGCGAATGGCGGCCCTTCCTCATCTTCAACCTGGCGGATACCGCCATCACGATCGGCGTGCTGATCCTGCTTGCACGGGCGTTGCTGCTGCGCGAGAAGGGCGCAAAGACGGAGTCACTGAACTGATGCGTAAATTG
>CAMPHR010000087.1 GCA_946886075.1 uncultured Novosphingobium sp.
CTGTCATGTCCTGGCCATTGCGCGAAGTCGCGTTGATCAGCGCTTCCGCTTCCGGTTCATTGCCCGGTCGGCGAGAAATCAGATTGATGACGCCGCCTAGTGCGGATGCCCCGTAGAGGGCGGAGGCGGCGCCCTTGATGACTTCAACCTGGCCCAGGTCTGTCGGGGGGATTTGCAGCAGACCCAAGGACGATGCTTGGCCGCCGTAGAGAGGCAGGCCGTCGGCCAGAAGCTGTGTGTAGCGGCCTTCCATCCCCTGCACGCGGATGTTGGCTGAACCCAGGGCAGGCGACGTGACCTGCACGCGCAGGCCGCCCGTCTCGCTCAAAAGCATGGCGACATTGCCCGGCCGCATCAGGATTTTTTCTTCGATCTCTTCGCGGCCGATGACTTCGACACGGACCGGCTCATCCTGAATGCGACGGCCGGTCCGCGTCGCCTGGACTACGATTTCCTCTCCCATCTCTTCTGGTTCGGAAGAAACAGGTGGTGTTTCCTGCGCATAAGGTGATGCAGGCAAAAGAACGGCGCCCAGCAACAGGGCGCAGCGGCTGTGAATGGTCAATCTGATTCTCCTGAGCACAACGATCAATGTGCAGGCGCTGATGTCCTGCAGTCGTCGGTGCTCAGGCGCTGGGAGGCTCTATTGGCGGGGCCGTGTCGACGGATGGAAGGCGTAAGCTGGGCATTACGAAAAACAATGCCCGGACAGGATCGGGTGCCGAGAGCATTGGACCGGAAGTGATGTCAGTCGCGACGGGACAATGACTGTAGCAGCCATGCAATAAATTGCCCTGCCGTTCGTCATCCGCGTCATGGCCATGCAACTGAGCGGATACTGACGACTCAAAGGCTGTCGATGCACCAATGTCTGCCTCTGCGGAGGACAGATGAAGGCCGCACCAGAACACCGTCACGATGATAAGGAGATGGATGGCGCGCCGCATAAGGCGTCCTTATAACGCGATTGAGCGAAAGGATAGCGACCATTGCGGAATGGAACGTGAGCGATGGCGGGTTCGATGGTTGACCCGGAATAGTGTAGCGGGCTCGCTATTTGTCCCTGGCGACCCTTCACAGACGCTCAGACGCCAAGTTTTCGATTCTCAGATACAGCCCGGCAGCTTTGTTGCGCATGAGCGCGGGTTGAGCAATGGCCTGCGCAGCGGAGCTCGTAGGGCGTAGCGAAGCAGGCCATTGCTTATTTATTCATCGGCGAACGCCGCTGGGGTCTCGTATCCCAGGGATGAGTGCGGCCTCTCCTGATTGTAGTCCTCTGCCCAAGCGGAGATCACCACCCCCTCTCGCAGCAGCAGGATGTGCAGCCGACGATAGCCAAACCGGCGGCGCCGCTGCGCAAGCTTACGCAGCTTCGACCGAAGGTCGGCATCGCTCAACGTCTATTTCTCAAATATCGGTTCGGCCAGCCCCCACCAGGCGGCTGTGTTCATCCGTGACATCGGTCAGGCCGAGGCGATGATTACAGCGACCGCCTAGGCGGCAGCGGCGGCTGGGGTGTTTGGACGCCCAGTTCGGCCTTGACTACAAAGTAAGGTCGCGACTGAGGCTCCGCCCCCAACGACATTATTTAGAATTGAAATTGCACTCGTAGACATAGAAGTTTGAGAATTCTCGAAAGGGTGCGGTCGATCGACGCTTTGGCGCCGCCGAACGCACGCCTGTCTTGTTGCGCCCTTGATTGAAAGCAAAGGCGATCAACGTGCACCAGGCAGAGCAAGCCGATGGCGACCGCCGAGTAACCCCAGCTTCCTTAGTTCCGGTCAAGCCGGAGAAAGACGACATCAAGAACGGAACGTATTTATTATATTGACAGGCATATGATATTGATGTTCTATATCAAGCAGAATAACTACCTATTGGGGGAGACCGGTCGATGTTGATGAATCAAAGGAGCTTTCGCTCAGTCCTTCTTGCGAGCGCTCTGCTCCCGTTCACCGCGACGGCGGCGTTCGCGCAAACGGCGCCAAACGCCGCGTCTGCAGCGTCCAGCGCTGTAGGCGTGAGCGACATCATCGTCACGGCGAACCGCCGGGCGGAGCGGCTTCAGGACGTGCCCATCAGCGTCACCGCCATCAATGCGGGCACATTGCGGGACCGGGGGGTCAGCAATCCTCAGGAACTCACCAAGCTGGCGCCCACCCTCACAACTCAAAATGGTGCCGCGAACGCACAAGGCACCAATTTCTCGATCCGAGGGGTGGGGACGTCCAGCTTTCAGCGGACGATCGAAGCCAGTGTTGCGGTCGTTGTGGACGACGTCACCCTGATCCGCCCAGAGATGGCGGTGATCAACTTTGCCGACCTGTCGCAAGTGGAGGTGTTGAACGGTCCGCAAGGCATGCTGTTCGGCAAAAATGCCTCTGCCGGCCTAGTCAACATTCACACGAATGATCCGAAAATCGGTGTCACAGAAGGACGCGTTTCCAGCGAGTACGGCCTGCTCAATACCGGAAATGGAACCTCGCTGTTCCAAGTACGAGGCATGGGCAACCTTGCCCTCTCGCCTAATTCGGCCGCGCGCATAAATCTGTCTTACGTTCGGAATACGCCTATCTTCGAGAACCTCGGTCCGAACACCGCCGCAGAGGCCGGGCTGGAGCAGGTGGGCGGCAACCTAAAATGGGCATGGAAGCCCTCCGATCGCCTCTCGATCCTCTTCGGAGCCGACTATCTGGACTCGCGCGGACAGGGTGCCGGTTTGGCCAGCTTCCGTTCGATCGCTCCGGGAAGCCCGGCACAAGCGATCGTCGACGCCGTCGGGATCGAGGCTGGCCCCCGCAACACCCAGTTCGCCAACGATGCACCGCTTTTCAATCACGTGAAAGTCGGCGGCGCGCAGGTTAAGCTCGAATATGAATTCGACAGCGGACACACAATCACGAACATTTTGGCTGCTAGGGCGTTCAGTGTTGAGCAAGCCTTTGATGGGGACGGCACCCAGATAAGCCTGGCCGAGCTTTTTAGCGAACCGAAGAAGTTCAAGCAGCTCTCCGATGAACTTCGTATCGCATCGCCCGTTGGCGGGGCTTTTGACTACCAAGTTGGTCTATTTTTTCTTAAAGGCCGCGTTTCCCAAGGATATCATCTTGAAGCCAGTCTTGGCCAAACACCGCCGCCCGGTTTCA
>CAMPHR010000088.1 GCA_946886075.1 uncultured Novosphingobium sp.
CCGCGCTGGGGGAGGTTCTGCGCGGCCATGGATGCGGTGCTGGCGATATCGTGGATCTCACCTCTTTCCATGTCTGCTATCCTGCGCACATGGACGGTTTCATAGCCGCGAAGTCGGCGTTCATGCAGGGCGGGAACACCTGCTGGACTGCGATCGGCGTCAGCGCGCTGGGCCATCCCGGCTCGATCGTCGAGATCAAGGCCGTCGCCCTGCTGCCACACGCCTTATAGCGCCCACTTTCCCCCGCATTTCCATTCCTCTCCTCTTGGAGCGACCACATGCAATCAGGCACGGAATTTGACTATATTATCGTGGGCGCGGGATCGGCGGGATGCGTTCTTGCCAACCGGCTTTCCGCCGATCCGCACGTTCGGGTCCTCCTCCTCGAAGCGGGCGGGCGCGATCGCAACCCCCTGATCCATATTCCAGCCGGTTTCTTCCCGATGCTGCAAGGTGGGATGGCAAGCTGGCACTATCAGACCACGCCCCAGCGGTATCTCGACAATCGCATTTTGGCTGATGCGCGGGGCAAGGTGCTCGGCGGCAGCAGTTCCATCAACGGCATGTGCTATAGCCGTGGCAGTCCCGAGATTTTCGACCATTGGGCGAGCCTCGGCAACAGCGGCTGGTCCTATGAAGAGGTGCTCCCCTATTTCACGCGCGCCGAGTGCAGTGCCCATGGCGAAGACCATTTCCATGGCGGCAGCGGCCCCTTACCGGTGACGCGCGCGGAGATCCGCAACTCCGGCCAGCGGGCGTGGATCGAAGCCGCGCAGCAGGCTGGCTATCCCTATAGCGACGATCATAATGGCGCGGCGCCAGAAGGATTTGGGCCCTCTGAACATACCATCCGCAACGGCCGTCGGATGAGCACCGCCGTTGCCTATCTGCATCCGGTGGGGGGGCGGCGAAACCTCACCGTCTGCACAAGAGCGCATGTTACCCGCCTGCTCTTGAGCGGCCAGCGCGCTGTCGGCGTCGAATATCGACAGGGCGGGGAGACCCGCCAGGTCCACGCCGCCCGCGAAGTGATCGTGAGCGGGGGCACATTCCAGTCCGCCCAGTTGCTGATGCTGTCCGGCATTGGCGAAGGCGATCATCTGAAATCGCTTGGGATCAACACCGTCATCGACCTCAAGGGCGTCGGCCAGAATCTCCATGACCATATCGGCACGCAGGTCCAGATCGGCTGTCCTGAGCCCGTCTCCGATTATAAATTCGCGACCAGTCCGGTGCGTATGGCGGCGGCAGCCTTGCGCTACATGGTTACGCGCGGCGGCCCGCTGGCGAGCAGCGGCACCGATGCGGTTGCCTATCTGCGCTCGGGCGCGCCGGGGCATGATGAACTCGACCTCAAATATTATTTCCTGCCGATGCTGCTGGGCGCGGGCGGCAGGCCGGTGCGCGAGCATGGCTTCACCAAGCTGGTGATCCTCACCCGGCCGGAAAGCCGGGGCGAATTGAAACTGCGCTCCGCGGATCCCACGGACCAGCCGCTCATAAATGCTAATTATCTTGCAGAGGAACGGGATCGGGATGCACTGCGCCGGGGCATCCGGATCGCGCGCGAGATTTTGGCGCAGCCCGCCTATGCCCGTTTTCGGGGACAGGAATATGCGCCCGGCGATGCCTGCGTGAGCGACGCTGATCTGGACGCTTTTTTCCGCAGCACCTGCAACGTCAATTATGAAGCGGTCGGAACCTGCCGCATGGGGCAAGATGCGCTTGCTGTCGTGGATGCGCGGCTGCAGGTACATGGGATGGAGGGGCTGCGGGTCGTCGATGGATCGGTCATGCCGCGCATCACCACTGGCGATCCCAACGCGACGATCATCATGATCGCGGAAAAGGCCGCCGACATGATCCTGGCCGGGGATTGAGGACGAAGGGAGAGATTATATGCATCGTCGGCGCAGGTAGAATACTTCACACAGGTCGAATGCCATTCAACTGAGCGTGTCGTTTTCTCTTGCGCATGACCAAGGCGAGGGGCGTCGTTCGAAATGCAGGTGGCCCTGCGAACTGACAAGCACGCGTGACTCGTAACGTCCGCTTTCAGGAACGGGCATTTTCTCCTTGAAGGGTCAGAAGGGGCGCAGAGCCGACGCGATATAGGTCCTGGCTCCTCGCGGGGGCAAGGAGCCAGGCAATCTCAGATTTCTGTGCCCTCTGCCAACGTGAGGGCGTCCTCGACATCCACACCCAGGTATCTCACTGTGCTTTCAATCTTCGTGTGCCCGAGCAGGATCTGGACGGCCCGGAGATTTCCGGTCGCCTTGTAGATGATCGATGCCTTGGTCCGCCGCAGGGAGTGGGTGCCATAATCCTCACCGGGTAAGCCAATTCCTGTGACCCACTCATCGACAAGGCGGGCATATAGCCGTGTGCTGATGTGGGCCGCGTGTTCGGTGCGGCTGGGGAAGGCGTAGTCCTCCAGGGATCCACCCTGGAGTTGGAGCCATTTGAGGAGGCTGGCGCGAGCATCGTCCATCAGCTCAAACTGAACTGGCCTTCCGGTCTTTTGCTGAACCACGGTGGCTCGCGTTCGAATTTTCCTATCACAAACTATGTCGCTGATTCTGATCTTCACTAGGTCGCAGCCGCGCAGCTTGCTATCGATGGCGAGATCAAAGAGGGCCCGATCCCGAATGCGTCCATGCTGGTCGAGGAAGAAACGGACGGCCCAGATCTGACGGGGTTTGAGCGCGCGCTTCGCCCCCACCTTGCGTCCGGCGTTCCAAGATACTCGCTCGCGAGCGGCGGGATCAAATTCTGACAATCCCATGACACGTCTCCTAAGGCCATGATGGCCACAGGTAGAACGCTTCAGAG
>CAMPHR010000089.1 GCA_946886075.1 uncultured Novosphingobium sp.
CGTAGGTTCAAGCCTCGCTGCCTTTGATCAACGTCATGCGCAAGCACTGACATACGACCTCGTCGCGCTGGTTGATCAAGCGATGTGCGAAAGTGACTATGCCTGCGCCCGGACGCGACTTGCTGGGCTTGAGGTCCGTCACCTCGGTTTCCGCGCGCAGCGTATCGCCGATGAATACGGGCTTGGGCATCAGCAGCTTGTCATAGCCGAGATTGGCGACAAGTGTGCCGAGCGTGGTGTCGCCGACCGACAGGCCGATCATCAGCGCGAATGTGAAGGTGCCGTTGACGAGGATCTGCCCGAACTCGCTCGCCTTCGCGGCTTCCAGGTCGATGTGCAGCGGCTGCGGATTGTGCGTCATCGTGGAAAATAGAAGATTATCCGTCTCCGTCACCGTGCGCCGGATTTCGTGGCGCAGCGTCTCGCCAATCGACCATTGGTCGAAGAACTTGCCCGCCATCAGGCCCCCTCCCCCTTCTCGATCTTCACCAGCAACGTCCCTTCGCTTACCTGTCCGCCCTCGCGAGCATTGAGTTGTGCGACGGTGCCGTCAAACGGCGCGGTCAGGCTATGCTCCATCTTCATGGCCTCCAGCGTCAGCAGCTTCTGTCCCTTGGTGACGGCTTCACCCGCCGCTACGGCAACGGCAATGACGCGGCCCGGCATGGGCGAAAGGATCGCACCGTCCGACGCATCCGCGCCCGCAGCGCCAGCCGCGCGCCACGGCGTGAGACGCCATACCTGGCCACCCTGCGCCACCAGCACATCGTCCGCGCCCTCACCGCCCCGGCGCGGATCATAGCTGATCGTCACCGCCTCCCCATCGAGCAGGAAGGTGCCTTCGCTCCGCACCGGCGCATTGAGCCGAAAGCCCGCAAGACCGCCGCACCGCGTCAAGCTGGCTGCGGCATCCGCCAGCGCGTCATCGCTTGGCCGGGCGGGCGGCATCAGCGCTTCGCCTTCGCGGCCGATCAGTCCCGTATCGAGCCGCGCGGCGATGAAATCGGGATGCTTTAACGCTTTCACCAGAAAGCCTGCATTGGTCTTGAGCGGCCAGACTGCGCTCTCATCGAGAGCCTGCGTCAGGGCCGAGCGGGCGGCGTCCCGAGTAGGGCCATGAGCGATGACCTTGGCGATCATCGGGTCATAGAAAGGCGATATTTCCGCACCCTGTTCAACGCCGGTATCGATGCGGACACTCTCATCGCCCAACTCAAACGTATCGAGCCTGCCGATCGATGGCAGAAAGCCCTTGGCCGGGTCTTCGGCATAAAGGCGCGCTTCCATCGCCCAGCCGTTGATCGACAGTTCTCCCTGACTCTTGGGCAGCTTTTCGCCCGAAGCGATACGTAATTGCCATTCGACCAGGTCCTGCCCGGTGATCTCTTCGGTCACGGGATGCTCGACCTGCAGCCGGGTGTTCATCTCCATGAACCAGATGCGGTCGGCCTTCAACCCTTCCGATCCATCGGCGATGAATTCGATAGTGCCTGCGCCGACATAATCGACCGCCCTTGCCGCGTTGACCGCCGCCCGGCAGACCGCAGCGCGCGTCTCCGCATCCATGCCGGGCGCGGGCGCCTCCTCGATCACCTTCTGGTGACGGCGCTGGAGCGAACAGTCGCGCTCGAACAGATGGACGACATTGCCATGGCTGTCGCCAAACACCTGCACCTCGATATGGCGCGGGTTGGTAACCCATTTTTCCAGCAGCACCTGGTCATTGCCAAAGCTCGACGCTGCTTCGCGCTGGCAGGAGAGCAGCGCGTCGGCAAAGTCGGCAGCGTTATCGACCTTGCGCATTCCCTTGCCGCCGCCGCCAGCAACCGCCTTGATGAGGACAGGATAACCGATCGCGTCGGCCTCCGACTTCAAGCGCTCCGGTGATTGGTCATCGCCCAGATAGCCGGGCGTGGTAGGCACGCCCGCTTGGCTCATCAGCCTTTTGGCTGCGTCCTTCAGGCCCATGGCCGTGATGGAGGAGGGATTGGGACCGACCCAGATCAGGCCAGCGTCTGTGACGGCCTGCGCGAACTCGGCATTTTCCGAGAGGAAGCCATAGCCTGGGTGGATCGCCTCAGCGCCAGTTTGCTTGGCCGCGGCTATGATCTTGTCGCCTAGCAGATAGGACTCGCGCACCGGCGACGGCCCGATATGCACCGCCTCGTCAGCCGAGCGGACGTGCAGCGCCTGCGCATCAGCATCGGAGTAAACCGCGACGGTGCGGATGCCCAGACGCCGGGCGGTTCGAATGATCCGACAAGCGATTTCGCCACGATTGGCAATGAGGAGAGATTGGATCATGGCCCTCACATCCTGAAGATGCCGAACTCTGGCCGGTCGGCGATCGGCGCGTTCAGCGTTGCAGCGAAGGCGAGGCCTAGCACGTCGCGGGTTTGCGCGGGGTCGATGATGCCATCATCCCACAGGCGCGCGGTGGCATAATAGGGGTTGCCTTCATGCTCATATTTTTCGCGGATCGGCACCTTGAAGGCTTCGGCATCTTCGGGCGACCACTTGGCCGCATCACGATGGACGGTGGCGAGGACCGACGCAGCTTGTTCGCCGCCCATCACCGAAATCCGGGCATTGGGCCAGGTGAACAGGAAGCGCGGCTGATAGGCGCGACCGCACATGCCGTAGTTACCCGCGCCAAAGCTGCCGCCGATCAGCACGGTGATCTTGGGCACCTGCGCCGTCGCCACCGCCGTCACCAGCTTCGCGCCATTCTTCGCGATGCC